>CAUSOG010000006.1:0-104422 GCA_963533195.1 uncultured Streptococcus sp.
TGATTGGCTATATTGTACCAAAAGAAGCAGAAAGGCGCAATCGTTTGCGTCTTTCACTATCATAAACACTTAACTCTTTTATATTTTGAAAAATCTTTTTAAAATTGAAAATGAAACATTTTTATCTGAGACAAAAAGCCGCAAAAAGAGTATACTAATCTTTATAGAAATCGGTAAAGGAGCTCTCTTATGATTGAATTTAAAGATGTCACTAAAGTTTATGAAGGAACGGTAGCTCTCAATCAGCTGAATCTGACCTTGCAAAGCGGAGAAATCGTCGGTCTGATTGGTCACAATGGCGCCGGGAAATCTACTACCATTAAGTCATTGGTCAGCGTTATCAATCCTAGTAGTGGACAGATTTTTGTGGATGGGAAAGAATTGTCCGCTAATCGCTTGGAAATCAAGAAAAAAATCGGCTATGTAGCTGACTCACCAGATCTATTTTTGCGCCTAACTGCCAATGAGTTTTGGGAACTGGTGGCGACTTCTTACGATATGACAAATGCAGAAGTCGAAGAGCGGTTGGGAAATCTGCTACATATTTTTGACTTTGGTTCTCATCGATATGAGGTTATTGATTCATTCTCTCATGGAATGAGGCAAAAAGTCTTCGTTATTGCAGCTCTTTTGTCTGATCCAGATATTTGGGTGCTGGATGAGCCGCTGACGGGTCTTGATCCGCAGGCAGCTTTTGACCTCAAGCAGATGATGCGGGAGCATGCGGATAAAGGAAATACAGTTCTCTTTTCAACCCATGTCTTGGAAGTTGCAGAGCAGCTCTGTGATAAGGTGGCCATTCTCAAAAAAGGGAAATTGATTTTCTACGGAACGATTGAAGAACTAAAAGGCCAACATCCAGAACAGTCTCTTGAAACCATTTATCTTGGTCTGGCAGGCCGTAGAGAAGAGGTGAGTCCTGATGCGCATTAAAGCTATAAAAAAACTCGTTGATATCAACATCCTCTACGCCATTCAGCCGTCTCAGCTGCAGCAGTACCGCAAGATGCAAGCTAAGAATCCTGAGCGCAAGGTCAATGTATCGCTGAAGGCTATCCGCATGTATCTGATCTTAGGACTGGTCTATCTCTTTCTTTTCGGTTTGATGGGCTCCCTGAACCAACTGGTTGGTAATCCTGGTCTCTTTGCCAATTTGGTTTCTGCTTTTGCTCTTTTTTCTATGTCTCAGGGCTTTCTGGTCTTTTACAATGTATTTTATGAAAGCAAGGACTTGCAATCTTACCGTCCCTATGCTTTTAGCGAAGCAGAAATCATCGTCGGCAAAAGCATTTCAGTTATTCTGACCTTGCTGATTGCCATTCTTCCTATGTTTAGTTATTTCTTGGTTTTGGCTTTTCAAGGTGGTAATCCTTTCTTGGGGCTGCCCTTGGCTCTGCTTGCTATTCTGATTTTAAGTTCAGTTATCACCTTTCTGATTTTGATTGCCGTCCATTTTATTACCAAGACAGCATTTTTCAGGAAGTACAAGACCATCCTGTCCAATGTCATTCTGGCTCTTGTTTCCGTCGGATCCTTTTTCCTCTATTTTATGATTAATCAAATGAACAGCAGAAGCGTCATAAATCGTACAGAGGTCAAAGCTTTCTTCCCGCCAGTTCAAGCTTTTTATGATTTTATTCTTCATCCTTTTCATACAGCTTCCTTGCTGGGATTTTTGGGATGGGTGGCAGTTGCAGCTCTTCTATTTTTCATCGTAAAGACCAAGGTGATTCCAGAGTTTTATGAGGCAGCTCTCATGACGGGTTCCTCAGTAGGAAAGCGGGAGCGCGTGCATGACATCAATATTGCGGAAGCAAAAAATCTCAAAAAGTTTGTCTGGCGCTACAATATCAGGCTCTTGAGCGAGGGTTCTGTCATTATGCAGGCCATCTTTATGTCGGCCTTTCTCCCTTACATTGTCATTTTCAGTATGGGACTGGGCATGATACAAGGCGGCCTGTCTTTGACTCCTTATCTGGGACCACGTTTCCTCTTACCAATGATGGCCCTGGCTGTTTTGATTGCAACACTAAACTCAGGTGGCAGCAACCTTACGGCTATTGGGATTTCTCTGGAAAGGGAAAATTTTGATTATCTCAAGGTTCTCCCCTTTGATTTGAAGCAGTATATTCATCTGAAGTTTTGGCAGCTCTTTGCCGTCCAGTCTATCCTGCCTTTGACCTTGCTCTTGATAACCAGCCTTGTTTCCGGTATGCATCCAATGACTTTCTTGGGCATGGTGATTGTTTGGGCCTTGATTAGTCTAATGTGGAGTTCTTGGGGTTACTACCGAGACTATAAGCATCTGGTGACCAATTGGTCCAATGTCACAGAATTGATGAGCCGAGATAACAATATGGTGAAAACTCTTCTAGCTATCGCTCTGATTTTAGGAATGTTGATTGTCATTACTCTTCTCTTCTTTATATCCAATGTTCTTGCGCCCCTGGTAATTTATACGATAGTCGCTCTAGTTTTAGCAGGCTTAGCTGTGTTGTCTTACATAGTCCACAAACACTACATGAAAAAGCTGAATGAAGAGTTAGCAGTATTTTATTAAACAAGCATCAGGAAGTCGAAAGACTTTCTGATTTTTTGACTGATAATCATAAAAATAACAGCTCTGTATATTTGCAGATCTGTTATTTGTTTTTCTTTATTTTTTCTACATCCAGTGGCATGAAAGTCGCCATAACTCGGCCGATGAGCTTAGGCTCTTCCTCATGCGGGATAAACTTATCGCTGTATTTTTTATTAAGAGAAATTAAGCGAATTCCTGTTGGATCATTGAAAACCCTTTTAATAATGGTTTGGCCGTCATAGTCAATGGCATAGATAGCACCGGCAAGCTCGAAATGAGTCTGCTTGATTAGCGCTACAGAGTCTCTCGGGTACTTGGGCTCCAGAGAGTCTGTTCGTACCCAAAGAGCAATATCGTAGTCAATTTCTCTGTCCAGCCAGACCAAATCAGCCTGATCTGGTTTATGCTGAGAGAGGTAGTAGTTTTCATAGACCAAGTAGGGGAAGTAGCCATCCTTTAAGCTAGCTTGTGTTTCTTGTTCAGCCAGGCTGGTTTCCAGCAGCTTTAATCCTTGTTCCTGTCTGTCTTGGTCAAGTTGTTGATAAATACGATTTAATTCGGGGAACTGTTGAGGGATGTCAGCGATTAGTCGGTAACGAGGGTCGATTTCTTCAACCTCTACCTCAAAAAATCTTGCAATCTTTTCTAAATTGGCTGCGATAGGCAGAGATGTCCCTTTGATATAGCCAGTCAGTGTACTAGCAGGAATGCCTGTTTCACGAGATAGTTCGACTTGTTTTTTACCTGTTTCCTTGAGAAGTTCTTTGAGCTTTTTAGAAATAAGAAGACTTGCTTCCTTATCTTGGGGGCTTGCGGCGCCTCTTCCTCTGGCCATAATATCAACTCCTTTACTTGTTTCAATTATAGCGAATTAAATCGAAAAAGTAAAGGATTAGGTCAATTATCTCAGCCTAATCCTTTACTTTTTAGATATTGTATTAAATTTCGTAGCCCATTAAGATTCCACCTTCCTCAGCATAGAAGCTGCAGAGTCCTGAAGTCGGCACCATTTCGATTTGAGCTTGTGGATACTTTTCTTGTACCAGTTGGCTAAATTGCTGGCAGAACTTCTCGTTATTGCGGTGAGCGATGATGAGTCGGCCCCCCTTGTAACCAGCTTTGAGTAGCTCTTCGATTGCAGAAGCAAGAGCCTTTTTCGAGCCGCGTGCCTTTTGCAGAAGCTCTAGCGTACCAGTCTGGCTAGCTTCACCGACCATTCGGATATTGAGCAAGCCGACAACGGTTCCCAGAAGTTTGCTAAGCCGGCCGTTTTTGACCAAGTTATCTACATTTGCCAGAACGAAGAGAAGCTTGGTTTTCTCTTGATAGCGACTAATGACTTCAACAACTTCATCAAAGCTGAGATCTTGCTGAATGAGTTCATTGAGTTTAGTCACAAGTAAGTCCACCTCGCCGCCAGCAGAAAGACTATCAATGACATGAATCTGGGCATCAGGATGTTCTTCTAAAAAGATTTTCTTAGCAACCTGTGCACTATTATTACTTCCGGATAAAGTTCCAGTTATGGTCACGACAAAGATCTTGTCGGCTCCCTCAAAGCTTTTGAGATAGTCATCTGGACTAGGGCAGGCAGACTTTGAAGCAACAGAAGAAGCATACATCTTCTCCATCATCAGGTCAATATCAAGCTGCTTATCATCTACAAAAATCTCATTTTCCACTTGAATGGTCAAGGGAACACTTTCAAACTGGGTGTCTTTGGCCAAGTGTGCCATTTCACGAAAGTCACAGCCAGAGTCAGCTATAATTTTCCAAGTCATATTTTTCTCCTTTTTTGTCAAGTATGTACAATAAAAAAATTGACAAAAAACCTGTCTTTTTTTAAAATTATAACATGAAGGATGCTTACTAGAAAGCGGAAACTGTCAGCTGAGACAAGAGGGAAGAAATTGTTATGTCGGAAAAGAAAATATCGGAAAAATCACTCGCGAATTTAAAGAAATACAATCAGGAATCCAATCAAATCACGAGAGAGTCTCTGGAAATTTCTCTCATGCAGCTGTTGGAGAAGAAAGAACTCAAAAAAATCACGATTTCAGAGCTGGTTGAGCGAGCTGGAGTTTCCCGCGCTGCCTTTTACCGCAACTACAGCTCTAAGGAGCAGATTCTTGAAGAAATTTTCAAAAACACTGTTCAAGGTATTACGGATAAATTGGAAGAGTTTAACTTTAAAACTGAGATGTATCAGATTTGGCTTTTTCTTTTTAAGGAAGCCAAGAAAGAAGCTCGAGTTATCAGTCTAGCCATTGACTATAATTTTGAAAAGCTGCTGACTCAGGCCGTATTTGACTTTTTGGAAAAGCGCAATCGCAATGCTAAGAAAACGACTAATTCTTACATGAATTCCTTCTGGAGTTCGGCAGTTGTTTCCGTTCTTTCCAAGTGGATTAAGGACGGAATGAAGGTTCCAGCTGAAAAAATAGCTTCTCTAGGCCTGCCTCTTTTCCCACAGAAAAAGAAAATTAAATAAAACAAGTGAGTCACAATGGCTCACTTGTTTTTAGCTTCTGTAAGAAGCTAGTCAGTTCTTTTTGGTTCCTTAATTCGTAGAATTTCTGAGGAAAGGTTTGACGGATTCTCTTATATCTTGCCAGTGCTGTTTGACGCCGTCCTTTCCAAAGAACCCAGCAGATAAACTCCCAGTCAAACTTTTCGGAGCAGCCGGGAGCCATGCTTTCTCTGGTCCGGTTACGGTATTTTAGATAGCGTTTGAAAGCTCGATAGAGGCAGTTCCAGCGAGAGAAGTTCAGAAAGATGATTTGGTCGGCTTCTGCCATCCGGCGTTCATAAAAACACCAAGAATAGTTGCCATCAATAATCCAGTCGGTATTTTTTGATAAAAAATTATCCATCTGTTCACTCATCCAATCACGGTCACTATCCTTCCATCCAGGTTGGAACTGCAATCTATCCATGTGAAGTTTGGGAATGGAGTAGTGGTGGGACAGTTGTGCTGCTAGAGTGGATTTGCCAGAGCCGGAATAACCAATAATTGCTATTTTCATCCCTATCTCCTTTATATTAGAAACAAAAAAAGCTCCTGAGAGCTCCCTTTGTATGCATTATTTAGCAAGTTTAGCTGAAAGGCGTGCTTTATCGCGGCTTGCTTTGTTTTTGTGGATCAAACCTTTTGTTTCTGCTTTATCGATAGCTGAGCTAGCAGCACGGAAAAGTTCTTCAGATGGGTTTGCTTCAAATGCTTTGATTGCAGTACGCATAGCTGACTTTTGAGCTGAGTTTTTTTCGTTATGTTTCACGTTCAATTCAGCACGTTTGATAGCTGATTTAATGTTTGCCAAGTTGTTTCACCTCCATTGAAAATACTAACTATCTAATTATATATGAAAAGTTAGGATTTGACAAGCTTTTTTATTTTTTTAAGTAAATTTCATCAATTTCATGATTTTCGGCTTTGTGCAGGATAATTTCTGCCCGATTGCGGGTTGGCTCAATGTAGTCTAGCAGGTTGACAAGGTTAATGCTTTTCCAGACATTATGGGCGAAAGCAACCACTTCCTCTTCTGCTTGAGTGGTGAAGCGGTGGTAGTAGTTTTTGGGGTCGTTTTCAGCCAGCGTCAGCATTTTTTTAAAGCGATCTAGATACCAATTTTCAATATTTTCGACTTCTGCATCAACATAGATTGAAAAGTCAAAAAAGTCTGTCATATATAGGCGCTCGTTCTGAGGATTCTGGAAAACATTGATGCCTTCGACAATAACAAAGTCAGCAGCCTTGACCTCTTGCATTTCCTGAGGGACGATATCGTAAGTCTCATGCGAGTATACTGGAATTTGGAAATCCTGACCGTTTTTTATGCTATCCAGAAAGGAAAGAAGCAGCTCCATATTATAGCTTTCTGGAAAACCCTTGCGGTTTAAAATGCCATGATCTTCCAAGGTTTTATTCGGAAATAAAAAACCATCTGTGGTAACTAGCTCGACAGTCGCATTTGAAAAAGTCCGAGAAAGCAGGATCTGCAGCAAACGGCTGGTGGTGGATTTCCCAACGGCCACACTGCCAGAAACTCCGATGATAAAGGGCTGTTTCCGGCTTTCTTTTTGTAGAAAAATCCCCTTGGAAAAAGCCAAGTCTTCCTTGGAACGCTTATAGATCTGAATGAGATTAGTCAAGGGTAAATAAATGTCAGTTACGTCCTGCAGACTGATCTTATCATTGAAACTCTTGATAGAGTTAAGTTCAGCCTGAGTCAGGGGCGGAGTTGTTTTGCGGTGCAGGTTTTGCCATGTATGGCGGCTGATTTTTTCAAAGTGAAGAAATTCGTTAGTCATAAGTTACTCCTGTATGATGGACTTTAGTATAACATACTTTTTGGAGAAATGAAAACGATTTACAATTCTAGGAAAATTATGATAAAATGGTTGTATGACTAAAATGTATTTTGCAGAAAATCCTGATGCCAAACATGATATTCATGAATTAAATGTGGAACTGTTAGGACAGAGGCTGACTTTTTTGACAGATGCTGGTGTCTTCAGTAAAAAGATGATTGATTATGGCAGTCGGGTTCTTTTGTCTGTCTTGGACTTTGAAGTTGGAGAACGGGTCTTGGATGTTGGTTGTGGCTATGGGCCTCTAGGTTTGACCTTAGCCAAAGCGCAGGGAGTAACTGCGACCATGGTGGATATCAACCAGCGGGCCTTGGACTTAGCTCAGAAGAATGCTGAGAGGAATCAGGTATCTGCTCATATCTTCCAGTCAAATGTCTATGAAAAGGTTACTGGAATTTTCGACCATATTATCAGTAATCCGCCTATTCGTGCTGGTAAGCAAGTCGTGCACGACGTCATCAGAGGAAGCTATGAGCATTTGACAGAAGGCGGAGATTTGACCCTTGTGATTCAGAAAAAGCAGGGAGCACCCAGTGCCAAGTCGAAGATGGAAGCTATCTTCGGTAATTGTGAGATTGTTAAGAAGGACAAAGGCTACTATATACTAAGGAGTGAAAAATAGGATGCGTGCTGTAGATATTATCCAAAAGAAGAGAGACGGTCTGGAACTGACCAGTCAGGAAATCCAGTGGCTGATTGAGGGCTATGTGGACGGGACGGTGCCTGATTATCAAATGGCAGCCTTTGCGATGGCTGTCTATTTTAAGGGCATGACGACTCGGGAAATTTCGGATTTAACCATGACCATGGTTGGAACTGGAGAGCAGTTTGACTTGTCAGAAATCGCGGGAATAAAAGTAGACAAACATTCCACCGGTGGTGTTGGTGATAAAGTAACTCTGGTCTTGGTACCATTGGTAGCTAGTTTCGGTGTGCCTGTTGCTAAAATGAGCGGCCGCGGGTTGGGCCATACTGGAGGAACCATTGATAAATTGGAATCCATTAAAGGATTTCAGGTAGAGCGCAGTCAGCAAGACTTTATCAAGCAGGTGCAGGAAATCGGCCTGTCCGTTATCGGTCAGTCTGATCAGTTGGTGCTAGCGGATAAGTTGCTCTATGCCTTGCGAGATGTAACAGCAACTGTTGATACAATTCCGCTGATAGCTAGCTCTGTTATGAGTAAGAAAATTGCTGCTGGTGCTGATAGCATCCTTCTGGATGTGACGGTCGGTGAAGGCGCCTTTATGAAAAATATTGATGACGCTCGTGTACTAGCACGCACTATGGTGGATTTGGGCAAGGCTGTCGGCAGAAAAACAGTAGCTGTTCTGACAGATATGAGTCAGCCTTTGGGAACCAGCATCGGCAATCGTCTGGAAATCTTAGAAGCTTTGGATATCTTGCAGGGCAGGGGTCGTGAAGACATCACAACTTTTATTTGTGAGTTGGCTCAGATTATGCTCGGACTGGTAGATGTTGAGAAAATGGTGGAAGAAGTAAGAGAACAGCTGACCAACGGTGCTGCTTTGAAGAAATTTGAAGCTATGGTCGTAGCTCAAGGTGGTGACTTGGAAGATCTCTATCGTCCATCAAGTGCAGCTCATATTGTAGATGTGAAAGCAGAACAGGCAGGTTATATCACTGAACTGCCTGCTATGGAATTCGGCCTCTTTGCCATGAGACTTGGAGCAGGACGGGCAGTTAAATCTGACGACTTAGATTATGAAACAGGAATTGTTTTCGAAAAGAAAGTCGGAGACAAGGTCGAAATTGGAGAAGTTTTCGCAAAAATTTATTCAAATGAAAAAATTTCTCAAGAACTAGTTACAGAATTTCAAAAAAATGTTAAAATAGGTGATGAAAGCGTTGCAGTAAGCGAGATTATCGAGGTTATTGCTTAATTCTAGGAGAAACCAACATGAAATTAAACAAATATATAGACCATACGCTTTTAAAACCTGAAGCGTCAGAAGAGCAGATTCTGAAGTTAATTGAAGAAGCAAAAGTTTATGATTTTGCCAGTATCTGTGTCAATCCAACCTGGATAGAGTTTGCTGCGGAGCAGCTAAAAGGCTCAGATGTCAAGGTTTGTGTGCCAATTGGTTTTCCTTTAGGAGCCAACACTTCTGATGTGAAAGCTTTTGAAACGAAGGACGCAATTCAAAAGGGTGCGGGCGAAGTGGATATGGTCATCAATGTCGGCGCTCTGAAGTCTAAAAATTATGATTTGGTAGAGCAAGACATCCGTGCGGTTGTAGAAGCTGCTAACGGTACCTTGGTCAAGGTAATTCTGGAAACTTGCTTACTGACAGATGAGGAAAAGGTTAAAGCCTGCCAACTGGCACAGAAAGCTGGAGCTGATTTTGTTAAGACTTCTACGGGATTTTCAACTGGCGGTGCGACAGTCGCAGATGTTGCCCTTATGAGAAAAACAGTTGGTCCTGACATGGGCGTCAAGGCTTCTGGCGGTGCTCGTTCTTATGAAGATGCGCTGGCCTTTATTGAAGCAGGTGCGACTCGTATCGGAACTTCAGCTGGTGTGGCAATTATGAAGGGAGAAGAAGCTAGTGGCGACTACTGAGTTGATTGACTTGGCTGTCCAAGCCAGCAAAAATGCTTATGTTCCCTATTCTCATTTTCCCATCGGAGCGGTTTTAGTCGCTAAAGACGGACGAGTATTTACCGGCGTTAATGTTGAAAATGCCAGTTTTGGCTTGACCAACTGTGGAGAGCGGACAGCTATATTTAAGGCAGTTTCAGAAGGAGTTTTAGACTTCGAGGAGCTGATTGTCTATGGTGAGACGGAAAAACCCATATCACCCTGTGGTGCCTGCCGCCAAGTAATGGCAGAATTTTTTGCTGAGGATCTAAAAGTGACCTTGGTCGCTAAAGATAAATCGACGGTCGTGATGACGGTCAAGGAATTACTTCCATATTCTTTTACAGATTTAACATAAGTCTGTTATCGGTCATCTGACCAAATTCAAACTTGCAACTGTGTTGCACATCTTATTTAGGAGGTTCAGAAATGAACAAAAAACAATGGCTAGGTCTTGGTCTAGCAACTGTCGCAGCATTCGGACTTGCTGCATGTGGAAACCGTGCTTCTCGCTCAGATTCTTCAGATGCGAAAACTGATTTGAAGGCCGCTATCGTAACTGATACTGGCGGTGTTGATGATAAGTCATTTAACCAGTCAGCTTGGGAAGGTTTGCAAGCTTGGGGTAAAGAAAACGGTCTTTCAAAAGACAATGGTTACACTTACTACCAATCTAACGATGAGTCTCAGTACGCAAACAACCTGAATCAAGCTGCTACAGATGGTTACAAGCTAGTATTTGGTATCGGATTTGCCCTTCGTGATGCGGTTGAATCTGCTGCCAAAGATAACACAGAAATCAATTATGTTATTATCGATGATGTTATCGAAGGACAAAAGAATGTTGCTTCAGCTGTCTTTGCTGATAATGAAGCTGCTTACCTTGCTGGTGTTGCTGCTGCAAAAACTACTAAGACAAAACAAGTTGGTTTCGTAGGTGGTATAGAAGGCGCAGTTATCACACGTTTTGAAAAAGGTTTCGAAGCTGGTGTGAAATCAGTTGATCCATCTATCAAGATTCAAGTAGACTATGCTGGCTCATTCGGCGATGCTGCTAAAGGTAAGACAATTGCTGCTGCCCAATATGCTGCAGGTGCAGATGTGGTTTACCAAGTTGCTGGTGGAACTGGTGCCGGAGTATTTAACGAAGCTAAATCAATCAACGAAACAAGAAATGAAGATGAAAAAGTTTGGGTACTCGGTGTTGACCGTGACCAAACTGAAGAAGGTAAGTACAAATCTAAAGACGGTAAAGAATCTAACTTTGTTTTGGCATCAAGCTTGAAACAAGTTGGTAAGACTGTCCAAGACATCTCTAACCAAACTGCAAAAGGTAAATTCCCAGGCGGTAAAACTACAACCTTCGGTCTGAAAGACGGTGGAGTTGACTTGACGACTACAAACTTGTCAGAAGATGCGAAAAAGGCTGTTGAAGAAGCGAAAGCAAAAATCCTTGACGGCAGCATCACTGTTCCTGATAAATAAAAAATTTAAGAGCGATCCGACCGTGGAGGGTCGCTCCTTTTTAAAATTTGAGACGCCTTTTGTATCAATAGAATTTATTAGCACGGGCTGTGCCAGTAAGTTTTATTGAAATAAAATGAAATTCTGGAAAGGAAAGATCCATGACACATGAAAATGTCATTGAAATGCGAGAAATTACCAAAACTTTTGGTGAATTTGTAGCCAATGATAAAATCAATTTGGAACTCAGAAAAGGTGAAATTCACGCTCTTTTGGGAGAAAATGGTGCCGGAAAGTCAACCTTGATGAATATGCTGGCTGGCCTGCTTGAACCGACCAGCGGTGAGATTGTAGTGAATGGAAAGTCAGTTAAGCTGGACTCTCCATCAAAGGCGGCCTCGCTTGGTATCGGGATGGTGCACCAGCACTTTATGCTTGTTGAAGCATTTACTGTTGCTGAAAATATCATCCTTGGAAGTGAAATCACAAAAAATGGTGTGTTGGACTTGAAAGGTGCGACTAAAGAAATCAAGGAACTTTCTGAGAAATACGGCTTAGCAGTTGATCCATCTGCTAAGATTGAAGATATTTCTGTCGGTGCCCAGCAGCGGGTTGAAATCCTCAAGACTCTTTATCGTGGGGCGGACATTCTCATCTTTGACGAGCCAACAGCCGTTCTGACGCCAGCTGAGATTGATGAATTGATGAAAATCATGAAGAACCTCGTCAAAGAAGGAAAATCTATCATTCTCATCACTCACAAGCTGGATGAGATTCGGGCAGTTTCTGATCGTGTAACGGTTATTCGTCGCGGAAAATCTATTGAAACAGTTGAAATCGCTGGTGCTACTAACCAAGATTTGGCTGAAATGATGGTGGGACGGGCTGTCTCCTTCAAGACTGCGAAAGAGCCTGCTAATCCTCAAGAAACTGTTTTGTCAATCAAGGATCTTGTTGTTGAAGAAAACCGTGGTGTTCCAGCTGTTAAGGGACTTTCTCTTGATGTTCGTGCTGGTGAGATTGTAGGTATTGCTGGTATTGACGGCAATGGCCAGACCGAGCTGATTCAGGCTATTACTGGACTTAGAAAAACAAGCTCTGGTGAGATTACAATTAAGAACCAGTCTATTATTGGCAAGCAGCCGCGGCAGATTACTGAAATGAAAGTCAGCCACGTTCCTGAAGACCGCCACCGTGACGGTTTGGTTTTGGCTATGTCTATTTCTGAAAATATTGCTCTGCAGACTTATTATAAAGAACCGCTCAGTAAAAACGGAATCTTGAACTATGGTAAAATTTATTCTTACGCTCGTAAGTTGATGGATGAGTTTGATGTTCGGGCGGCCAGCGAATATGTACCTGCTTCAGCACTTTCAGGAGGAAACCAGCAGAAAGCGATTATTGCTAGAGAAATGGATCGTGATCCAGACCTTCTGATTGTCAGTCAGCCAACTCGCGGACTTGATGTTGGGGCGATTGAATACATCCATAAACGCTTGATTGAAGCGCGGACCCAAGGTAAGGCTGTCCTCGTTGTCAGCTTTGAGCTAGATGAAATCCTCAATGTTTCTGATAGAATCGCAGTTATCCACGATGGTAAGATTCAGGGGATTGTAAATCCTGAGGGAACCAATAAGCAAGAGCTTGGTATCCTCATGGCTGGCGGTAAGATCCAGAAGGGAGAATCAAATGTCTAAGAAATCACAAAAGATTGCAGTTCCCTTAATCTCAGTTGTTCTAGGGATTTTATTGGGAGCGGTTGTCATGCTCATCTTTGGCTATGATGCCCTCTGGGGATATGAATCCCTCTTTAAAACAGCTTTTGGTTCTTTGAGAAGTTTGGGTGAAATTTCTCGTGCAATGGGACCTCTGATTCTCATCGGTTTGGGCTTTGCTGTAGCTAGCCGGGCTGGATTCTTTAATGTCGGACTTCCAGGGCAGGCCTTGGCTGGCTGGATTATGGCTGGTTGGTTTGCGCTTTCCTTCCCTGATTTACCTCGTCCGCTGATGTTATTGGCTACTGTAGTCATTGCGGCAGCAGCTGGTGGTGTTATCGGCGCTATTCCAGGAATTCTGCGTGCTTATCTGGGAACAAGTGAAGTCATCGTAACCATTATGATGAACTATATTGTTCTCTTTGTTGGAAATGCTGTTATTCATAGTTTCCCTAAATCTGTGATGCAGAGTATTGACTCTAGTAAGCGTGTTTCTGCCAATGCGATTTATCAAACAGAGTGGTTGAGAAGTCTTACATCTAACTCTCGGATGAATATCGGTATCTTCTTTGCCTTGATTGCAGTAGTGGTTATTTGGTATTTGCTTAAGAAAACAACACTTGGTTTTGAAATTCGTGCTGTAGGGCTTAATCCAAATGCATCTGAGTATGCAGGGATGTCATCTAAGCGTACTATTATCGTATCTATGATTATTTCAGGTGCTCTTGCAGGCCTTGGAGGAGTAGTTGAAGGACTTGGAACTTATCAGAATGTCTTTGTTCAAGGAAGTTCCTTGAGTGTTGGTTTCAATGGTATGGCGGTAAGTCTTTTGGCTGCCAACTCTCCAATTGGAATCCTCTTTGCAGCCTTCCTCTTTGCAGTTCTGAGTGTTGGTGCTCCAGGTATGAACGTGGCTCAGATTCCAACAGAACTTGTAAACATCGTAACAGCTTCTATCATCTTCTTTGTCAGCGCCCACTATCTGATTGAGCGTATGACAGGTATGACAATCTTTGATTTCTTTAAAAATCGTCGCCAAGAAGCTAAAAAAGTGAAGGAGGGAAACTAGGATGAATATTGTAACGGTATTGAGTTTATTAGTATCATCTATGCTGATTTATGCGGCTCCCTTGATTTTCACAAGTATTGGCGGAGCTTACTCTGAACACGCTGGTGTTGTTAATGTCGGCTTGGAAGGAATCATGGTTATGGGAGCTTTCACAGGCGTTCTCTTTAACCTGACTTTCGAGAAGAGCTTGGGTAGCGCGACTCCGTGGCTTTCATTGCTTGCTGCTGGTTTGGTCGGAGTTGTCTTCTCTCTTATCCATGCTGTTGCGACCATTACTTTCCGTGCGGACCACGTTGTGAGTGGTACAGTGCTGAACTTGCTGGCGCCAGCCTTGGCAATTTTCCTTGTTAAAGCTATTTATAACAAGGGACAAACGGATAATATTCAGCGTTCATTCGGGAAGTTTAATTTCCCTGTTCTGTCTGATATTCCAGTCTTGGGAGATATTTTCTTCAAGCATACAAGCTTGGTTGGTTATCTTGCCATTGCTTTCTCTTTCCTCGCTTGGTTTGTCATGTTTAAGACTAAATTTGGATTGCGTCTTCGCTCAGTCGGAGAGCATCCGCAGGCGGCAGATACCTTGGGAATCAATGTTTACCTCATGCGTTATTGCGGTGTCATGATTTCTGGTTTACTCGGTGGTATTGGTGGAGCTATTTATGCTCAGTCAATCTCTGTTAACTTTGCTGTGACAACTATCGTAGGTCCAGGATTTATCGCTTTGGCAGCTATGATTTTTGGTAAATGGAGCCCTATTGGTGCCATGCTGGCTAGTCTCTTCTTTGGAGCTTCCCAAAGTTTGGCGGTTATCGGGAACCAGTTGCCATTGCTTTCAAGTGTTCCAACGGTTTATCTGCAGATTGCGCCTTACGTATTGACGATTGTAGTCCTTGCGGCATTCTTCGGTAAAGCTGTTGCTCCGAAAGCGGATGGTATCAACTATATCAAATCTAAATAAATCTTTACACCAGTCCTTTTGAACTGGTGTTTTTTGGTGATTGAAAGAAGTTATAATCATAGGGCTTGAAAAAGCCTGCTTCGTCTGAAGCGGGCTTTTTAAGATTAGTTTGTTGCGATTTCATTTAGCAGGTCTTCTGCAGTGGTGGTTGGGTTAACGCGAACGCGATTGAGTGAGAGCAAGCCATTAGATAGTGTGGCTAGTCCGTTATTGGTTGTCAGTCCCATTTTATAGCCAAGGCTTTCAGCAATCTGCAAGGTTGCATCACTGTATCGTCCAGATGGATAGGCAACGGTTGTTGTTGTTTGAGACAGTTCTTTGTCTAAGTAAGACTTGGAGTCTTTTAACTCAATTTTTTGTTGGTCTTCTGTCGTTGCTGAGAGGTCAGGATGGTTGACGGTGTGGTCTTCAAAAGACATGCCTTTGTCCTTCATTTCCTTTATCTCGTCTAGCGTCAGCATATCTTCGCGTCCTGCTTGAACAAATCCAGTAATGACATTATTGGTTGCTTTCATGTCATATTTCTGAAGAAGTGGAAAGGCATTAGTATAGAAGTCCTTTAAACTATCATCGAAGGTCAGCCAGACGACTTTTTTGTTTTCTGGCAGGACGTTCTCCGTTAGGACCTTGTACGCTTCAGCTGGTGTCAGTGGGTAGTAGCCTGCGTCTTTTAAAGCTTTTAGATGACTTTCAAATGTGGCTGGATCCACAATCAAACCGGCGTTAGCTGCTTCTGATGGATCCATGACGTGAATGGCATGATACATCAAGATAGGAACTTGAACGGGCTTGTCTTGCTTGACCCATTTGACCTTGTCTTTACTGCTGTCATCCGAAGTCGTCTTTTTTTCCCGAGTTGGTGCTGACGAAGTTTTAGATGAAGTATTGACCTGGTTCGTTGACACGTTATTAGCTTCTTTTTGGTTGTGCGAGTTTTGCAGCTTGGCTAGTAAAGAAAAGCCACCTACAATCAGGACAAGAAAAAGTAATAAACTCGTTAAAGAAAGCAAAATAGCTCTTTTTCTAGCTTTGCGTTGCTGCATGCGATTTCCTCTGTGTTTTCCTGTCATAGTATCTCCTTTTTTTTAAAAAATTACAATTCCTTGCGGAAATTTACATCTATTATAACAAATAAAGAAGTAGTTTTGTAGGCATTTTTTTATAATTTTGTTATAATATTTTTTATACAAGAAATTTTCAAGGAGTGCTTCATGTCTATTAAAATAGCTTTACTTGGTTTTGGAACAGTGGCCAGCGGTGTGCCTTTTTTGCTGAAGGAAAATGGAGAAAAAATCGTTCAAGCAGCTCATTCAGAGATTGAGGTTGCTAAAGTATTGGTCAAAGATGATGCTGAAAAAGAGCGTCTTTTAGCAGCTGGAAATGACTTTAATTTTGTCACAAATGTTGAAGAAATTCTGAACGATTCTGAGATTACCATCGTTGTAGAATTGATGGGACGGATTGAGCCAGCGAAAACGTTCATCACTCGTGCTCTTGAAGCTGGCAAGCATGTGGTAACGGCCAATAAGGACTTGCTGGCTGTTCACGGAGCAGAGTTGCTGGAAATTGCTCAAAAGCATAATGTAGCTCTCTATTATGAAGCAGCTGTTGCCGGTGGGATTCCAATCCTGCGTACCTTGGTTAATTCACTAGCTTCTGACAAAATCACCCGTATCTTGGGCGTGGTCAATGGAACCTCTAACTTTATGATGACCAAGATGGTAGAAGAAGGGTGGTCTTATGAAGACGCTCTTGCTGAGGCACAACGGCTTGGCTTTGCAGAAAGCGACCCAACCAATGACGTAGATGGCATTGATGCGGCTTACAAGATGGTCATTCTTAGCCAGTTCGCTTTTGGTATGAATGTTAAGTTTGAAGATGTGGGTCATCAGGGAATTCGTCATATCACACCAGAAGACGTGGCTGTTGCTCAAGATTTGGGATATGTAGTCAAGCTGGTAGGTTCTATCGAAGAAACAGCATCAGGTATTGCAGCAGAAGTAGCTCCAACTTTTCTGCCAAAAGCTCATCCGCTGGCTAGTGTCAATGGGGTGATGAATGCTATCTTTGTCGAGTCCATCGGTATTGGAGAATCCATGTACTACGGACCGGGAGCTGGGCAAAAACCAACTGCAACTAGTGTTGTGGCAGATATTGTTCGTATCAGCCGACGTTTGAATGAAGGAACGGTTGGCAAGGCCTTTAATGAATTCAGCCGTGAGTTAGTGCTGGCTAAGCCAGAAGATGTGAAGAGCAGCTATTACTTCTCTATCTTAGCACCTGACTCTAAAGGTCAAGTTCTACATTTGGCTGAGATCTTCAATGCTGAGGATGTTTCCTTTAAGCAGATTCTGCAGGAAGGTACAGATGGTGAGAAGGCTCGCGTTGTGATTATTACCCATGCTGTCAGCAAGACGCAGCTGGAAAATGTCACTGCTAAGCTAAAAGAAGTTGCTGAGTTCGACTTGCTCAATACCTTCAAAGTATTAGGAGATTAAGATGAAAATTATTGTACCGGCGACCAGTGCCAATATCGGTCCTGGCTTTGACTCTGTTGGAGTAGCCCTGTCAAAATATCTGGAAATTGAAGTCTTGGAACAAAGTCAGGATTGGGTGATTGAGCATGACCTCAATCCTCGAATTCCTAAGGACCGGCGCAATCTATTGGTTAAAATTGCCCTACAGTTAGCTCCAGATATCCAGCCACATCGTTTGAAAATGACCAGTGATATTCCATTGGCTCGCGGACTGGGGTCTTCTAGCTCGGTCATTGTGGCTGGGATTGAATTGGCCAACCAGCTGGCTCACCTTAATTTGTCGGATTATCAGAAGCTAAAAATCGCTACAAAAATTGAAGGCCATCCTGACAATGTTGCGCCGGCTATTTATGGTAATTTGGTCGTATCTAGCTCGTCTAGAAATCAGGTGTCTGCTGTGGTGGCGGACTTTCCAGAAGCCGACTTCATTGCCTATATTCCAGACTATGAGCTTCGGACGGTCGATAGTCGTAGGGTCTTGCCGAACCGCCTTTCCTACAAAGAAGCTGTGGCGGCCAGCTCCATTGCCAATGTTGCGATTGCTGCTCTTTTAAAAGGTGATATGAAAATCGCTGGTCGGGCTATTGAGTCAGATTTGTTCCACGAAAAATACCGTCAGCCTTTGATCAAGGAATTTTCAGATATTAAGTTCTTGGCCAGAAAAAATGGCTCTTATGCGACCTATATCTCAGGAGCGGGACCAACTGTTATGGTCTTATCGCCTAAGCACAAGACGGAGAAGATTTATCAACTTCTGCAAAAACAGAATTTCAAGGGGCAAATCTTCCGGCTCCAGGTAGACACAGAGGGCGTCCGAGTAGAAAAATGAATCATCAAGAGGTTTTCTATGAACCTCTTTTTCTTTTCTAGGAACGTACAAAATAGAAGGAGTTGACATCCCTATCTTTTTATACCTAATTATGCTATAATAGGGCTAGCTTAAAGGAGGATAATTCAATTTATGGAACATTTAGAATTACAGGATCTAGCGAATGAGTTGGGCTTGCACTTTGATGAATTTTCGTCTATTGTCTTCGGACAGATAGACGGTTACACGCTCTATATTGAGCCAACTGAGCAAAGAAAGCAATATAGGATTTGTTTTTCTGTTAAGGCTGGCGATGCTTTTACTGCGCCAAATGCCTTTGATGATTTGATTAAAAACTCAGAGGTTCTCACCGGCAGCCAAATGAATCACTACAAGCTGGTACTTTATGCTAAAGCCAAGACCAATCAAGCTCTTGCACAAGCTGTTCAAGAAGCACTTGTCTTTTTCAAGGAAAGAGGATTTGTAAATGTTTGTGAGCAGAGTGGTGAGCCTGGGCAGATTGATGTCTATCAATTGGGAGGAAATATCCTGATTTTGTCGCGACAAAGCTTTGAGACTCTGAGTTCAGGTCTTTCGCTGGAAAATCAGATCTATGACAATCAAAAAGAAAGTATCGTTGGTGGTATTGTTGGTGCTTTTGTTGGCAGTCTCATCGGAGGAGCGGTGATCTTGTTGATTGCACAGATGAACTATGTGGCTGTTGCTGGAGGGTTGGCCATGGGTTACTGTACTATCAAAGGGTATGAGTTGCTGGGTAAAAAGCTATCTAAAGCAGGTATTGCTATTAGTATCGTGTTTATGGTCTTGGTGACTTTCTTAGTCAATCAGTTTGACTATGCTTTGTTACTTGTTCGAGAATATCCAGACGCGAATGTATTTGATGCATTTTCAGCTGTCAATGAATCAATTTTCAATGGAATCATCCCAGATAACTATTGGTTCAACTTGATCTTGCTCTATGTTTTCACTGGAGCTGGAGCTTTTGGCGCCATCAGGAATGCTCTTTCTACTCAAACACAGAGTTTTGCTACTAGACAATTATAAGCATTAAAAAGCTGACCTTTCTCAGCTTTTTCTTTGTAATCTATCGTAAATGCCATAGATTTTTGATATAATAGAGTGTATTTTGTTTACATAAAAGAGAGAAAAGCATGCAAAAACTAGAGAAATTAAAAACCGAATTAGAAGGAATCGACATTCGCTTCAATGAGCCTTTGAGTCAATACACCTATACAAAGGTCGGGGGCGCAGCCGATTTCTTAGTTTTCCCCCGCAATCGTTATGAGCTGGCTCGCATTGTTAATTTTGCCAATCAAGAAGACATTCCTTGGATGGTGCTGGGAAATTCCAGTAATATCATTGTGAGAGACGGTGGTATCCGAGGTTTTGTCATTATGTTTGACAAGCTCAACAATGTAGCGGTAGATGGCTATATGATTGAGGCAGAGGCTGGAGCTAATCTGATTCAGACAACCCATATCGCCCTGCAGAATAGTCTGACTGGCTTTGAGTTTGCCTGTGGCATTCCTGGCAGCGTTGGCGGAGCTGTCTTTATGAACGCTGGGGCTTATGGCGGCGAGATTGCTCATGTTTTAGTATCTTGTAAGGTACTGACTCCTCAGGGTCAAGTCAAAACGCTGGACGTTCGTGATATGAAGTTTGGTTATCGTCACTCACTAGTTCAGGAAACAGGAGACATTGTTATTTCTGCTAAGTTTGCGCTTTCGCCTGGCGTTCACAGAACTATTCGTCAGGAAATGAAGCGCTTAACCCATCTGCGGGAGCTCAAGCAACCTTTGGAATACCCATCTTGTGGATCTGTTTTCAAGCGTCCTTTGGGTCACTTTGCCGGTCAGCTGATTAGTGAAGCAGGCCTCAAGGGGCATCGGATTGGTGGCGTAGAGGTATCTGAGAAACATGCCGGCTTTATGATTAACGTCGATAAAGGAACGGCCCAAGATTATGAAAATCTTATTGCTCATGTGATTGAAAGGGTGCGAGAAAATTCAGGTATTACTCTGGAGCGCGAAGTCCGCATCATTGGTGAATCTCTGTAAGACAGATTGGTTTCCGGTAGAAGTATGCTGGATTAGGAACTGCAGCTAGCTGCAACTTAGTAAGGGGGTGAAAGCCTATCGACACGGAATTTATAAAGGGCCTTTACAGCCCTCACGAGGTAGCAGCGGTCTGACAGAACCCTTAATCTGTCAATACGAGAAAGAAGGAATTTATGACAATTGAAAAAACCAATCATCGAGTTTAAAAACGTTTCAAAAGTTTTTGAAGATAATAATACTGTCGTTCTGAAAGATATTAATTTCGAGCTGGAAGAAGGGAAGTTCTATACTTTGCTGGGGTCTTCTGGTTCTGGAAAATCAACGATTCTGAACATTATTGCCGGTCTTTTGGACGCGACAGACGGGGATATTTTTCTTGATGGTGTCCGCATCAATGATATTCCTACTAATAAACGAGACGTCCACACGGTTTTTCAGTCCTATGCACTGTTTCCGCATATGAATGTTTTTGAAAATGTAGCCTTTCCACTGCGTTTGCGCAAGGTTGATAAAAAAGAAATTCAAGAGCGGGTTGCTGAAGTGCTGAAAATGGTTCAGCTGGAAGGCTTTGAGCGCCGTTCTATTCGCAAATTGTCGGGCGGTCAGCGCCAGCGTGTAGCCATCGCGCGGGCAATCATTAATCAGCCGCGGGTCGTATTGCTAGATGAGCCTCTGTCTGCTCTGGATTTGAAGCTGCGCACGGACATGCAGTATGAGCTGCGGGAATTGCAGCAGCGTCTGGGTATTACCTTTGTCTTTGTCACGCACGACCAAGAGGAAGCCCTGGCTATGAGCGACTGGATTTTCGTTATGAATGATGGCGAGATTGTTCAGTCGGGGACGCCTGTCGATATTTATGACGAGCCCATCAACCACTTTGTTGCAACCTTCATTGGCGAGTCCAATATTCTGCCTGGAAAAATGATTGAGGACTATCTGGTTGAGTTTAACGGCAAGCGCTTTGAAGCAGTGGATGGTGGGATGCGTCCAAATGAAGCTGTTGAAGTGGTGATTCGGCCGGAGGATTTGCGGATTACGCTGCCAGAAGAAGGCAAGCTGCAGGTTAAAGTTGATACCCAGCTTTTCCGTGGTGTCCACTATGAGATTATTGCTTATGATGAACTGGGTAATGAATGGATGATTCACTCGACTCGCAAGGCGATTGTTGGAGAAGAAATTGGTCTAGATTTCGAGCCAGAGGACATCCATATCATGCGTCTCAATGAAACAGAAGAAGAATTCGATGCCCGTATCGAAGAATATGTTGAAGTAGAAGAGCAAGAAGCGGGTCTGATCAATGCTATTGAGGAGGAACGCGATGAAGAAAACAACCTCTAATCTCTTTCTCTTGCCTTACCTGCTCTGGATTTTCCTTTTTGTCTTGGCACCTGTTGTCATGATTATCTGGAAATCCTTCTTTAACATTGAAGGACAGTTTACTCTGGAAAATTACCAGACCTACTTTACATCGCAGAACTGGACCTATCTCAAGATGAGTCTGAATTCGGTCCTTTATGCAGGGATTATTACTGTTGTTACCCTGCTGATTTCCTATCCGACCGCCTTCTTTTTGACTCAGCTCAAGCACAAGCAGCTCTGGCTGATGCTTATTGTCCTGCCGACCTGGATCAATCTCCTGCTCAAAGCTTATGCCTTCATCGGTATCTTTGGTCAGAATGGCTCAATCAATCAATTTCTGACTTTTATCGGAGTAGGACCGCAGCAGATTCTCTTTACGGACTTTTCATTTATCTTTGTAGCCAGCTATATCGAGCTGCCTTTTATGATTCTGCCCATTTTCAATGTTCTGGATGATTTGGATCCTAATCTTATCAATGCCAGCTATGACTTGGGAGCTAATCGCTGGGAGACTTTCCGTCGGGTTGTTTTCCCTTTGTCATTGAATGGTGTCAGAAGTGGAGTGCAGTCAGTCTTTATCCCTAGTCTCAGTCTCTTCATGCTGACTCGCTTAATCGGGGGGAATCGAGTGATTACTCTGGGAACTGCTATTGAGCAGCACTTCCTGACTACTCAAAACTGGGGCATGGGCTCTACTATCGGTGTGGTACTGATTGTTGCTATGCTCTTTACCATGTGGGCAACCAAGGAAAGGAGAGGGCGATGAAAAAAATTGCAAATCTCTATCTGGCCTTTGTCTTTTTGGCCCTCTACATTCCCATCTTTTACCTGATTGCTTATGCCTTTAATGCTGGGGAAGACATGAATCGTTTTACAGGATTCAGTCTCAGCCACTTTCAGAATCTCTTTGAGGATTCACGGCTGATTCTGATTTTGGTTCAGACTTTCTTTCTGGCTTTCCTGTCTTCATTGATTGCGACGCTGATTGGGACTTTTGGAGCCATCTATATCTATCAAGCTCGCAAGAAATATCAGGATGCCTTTCTGTCTATCAACAATATCCTCATGGTGGCACCGGATGTCATGATTGGGGCCAGTTTTCTGATTCTCTTTACCACTGCTAAATTCCAGCTGGGCTTTCTGTCTGTGCTGGCTAGCCATGTAGCCTTTTCTATTCCGATTGTGGTGTTGATGATTCTTCCGCGTCTGAAAGAAATGAATGATGATATGATTAAGGCTGCCTATGACTTAGGTGCCAGCCAATTGCAAATGCTGAGGGAAATCATGTTGCCTTATCTGACTCCAGCCATCATCGCAGGCTACTTCATGGCCTTTACCTACTCACTAGATGACTTTGCTGTGACCTTCTTCGTTACAGGCAATGGCTTCTCTACTCTGTCTGTTGAGATATACTCCCGCGCTCGTCAGGGAATTTCTCTGGAAATCAATGCCCTGTCAGCCTTGGTCTTTCTCTTCAGCATTGCTTTGGTAATTGGGTATTACTTTATCACCCGTGAGAAGGAGGAGACTGTATGAGAAAGCTCTATTCATTTTTAGCGGGAATTCTGCTGATTATCTTTGTTTTGTGGGGTGTCAGTTACCAGATTGAAAGTCGGACGCAGAGTAAGGAAAGCGATAAGTTAGTTATTTACAACTGGGGTGACTATATTGATCCTGAGCTGCTGACTGAGTTTACTAAGGAAACTGGTGTCCAAATCCAGTACGATACCTTTGACTCCAATGAAGCCATGTATACGAAAGTGAAGCAGGGCGGCACAACCTACGACATTGCTATTCCCAGTGAATATATGATTGCCAAGATGATGAAGGAAGGCTTGGTGGAGAAGCTGGATCATAGCCAGATTAAAGGTTTGGAAAATATCGGATCTGACTTTTTAGACCAGCCTTTCGATCCAGGAAATCAATACTCGATTCCTTATTTTTGGGGAACGCTGGGCATTGTCTACAATGAAAAAATGGTTGATAAAGCTCCAGAGCATTGGAATGATCTCTGGCGACCTGAATACAAAAACTCCATCATGATGATTGATGGAGCCCGCGAAGTCATGGGACTTGGTCTGAACTCAGACGGTCATAGTCTTAACTCCAAAGATGCAGATCAGCTGCAGGAGGCTGTTGACAAGCTCTACACTCTGACGCCAAATATCAAGGCCATTGTGGCTGATGAGATGAAAGGTTATATGATTCAGAACAATGCAGCTATCGGTGTGACCTTTTCCGGTGAGGCTCGTCAGATGCTGGAGGCCAATGAAGACCTGCGCTATGTCGTGCCAACGGAAGCCAGCAATCTTTGGTTTGACAATATTGTCATTCCCAAAACAGTCAAAAATAAAAAAGCAGCCTATCAGTTTATTAACTTTATGCTGAGACCGGAAAATGCTTATAAGAATGCCCTTTATGTTGGTTATTCAACACCAAATCTTCCTGCCAAGGCCATGCTGCCTAAGGAAATTCAGGAAGATGAGGCTTTTTATCCGACTGAGGAAACGATGAAACATCTGGAAGTTTATGAGCAGTTGGGCCCTAAATGGCTGGGGACATACAACGACCTCTATCTTCAAGTCAAGATGTATCGGAAATGATCATCAAGCAAGGTTGCTTGATGAATACAAGAAAAACGCCTGGCTCTTAGAGCTGGGCGTTTTCTGCTTGTTTAGTTTGAAGCTTCTGTCTGTGTATTGGTTGCAGTGTCTGCCGCAGAGCTAGAAGCAGTAGTGTCGCCTGCTGCTGTATCTGCTGCAGAGCTAGACGCACTAGTCTCAACCGCTGCTGTATCGCTGCTGAAAGCGGCTGTATCAGTTGCAGTTGTTGAAGCAGGGCTACTTGTTTCTTTTTCAATTTCCTTGATAATGGTAGTCGTTGCAGTAGAGCTGCTGGTATCAGATTTTGATTTTTCATCCTTATGACTGGTCAGATTCATGATCGTGATGCTGGCAATGATGATGGATAAGATACTGGCAATCGTTGCAATAGTCTTTTGGAAGGCTGAAAGGCCGGTTTTAATATGCTGTTTAGTAGGTTTTTTAGATGATTTTGTCTTGTTTTTATTACTACGAGAATAGTTTTCCATGCTCGAAAGAATCTCCTTTTAAAATTTCAATGATTTCTTATCTCTCATTATACGTTTTTTATTTGAAAATGTCTTAAAAAAATCAAATTTTTATCTATGAAAACGCACACAGAAGATTGCTGTCAAGAAAAGAAGCTGCTCAAATTTGGATTGAGCAGCTTCTTGAGCTAGAATAGCAAAGTAATTACGCCTTCTCATCTTGGAGTGCCGCTTGAGCGACAGCCAGTCTTGCTGCTGGAACCCGATAAGGAGAGCAGGAGACGTAGGTGACACCAATTTCTTGGAAGAAAGGAATAGAAGCCGGATCACCACCGACCTCGCCGCAGATACCGATTGAAAGGTCAGGTTTGACTTGACGGCCCTTCTTGATAGCTATCCGCATCAATTCACCAACTCCGGCTTGGTCGACACTTTGGAAAGGATCAAAAGGAAGTATTTCTTTCTCTTTGTAATGGCCGATGAATTTTCCAATATCGTCCCGTGAGAAGCCATAGGTCATCTGGGTCAGGTCGTTAGTACCAAAGCTGAAGAAGTCTGCTTCCTGAGCCAGCTGGTCTGCAACCAGACAGGCACGCGGAAGTTCAATCATGGTGCCAACTTCATAAGGGAAGGGTTCATGACCTTGATGCCTAAAGAGATTGTTGATATGTTGGGTGAGAAAGGCTTTGACAGAGTCCAGCTCAGCCTTGTCTGCAATCAGCGGAATCATGATTTCTGGCTTGACGGTCAATCCTTCCTGACTCAGCTTGATAGCACTATTGAAGACGGCTTCGACCTGCATCTTGTAAATCTCTGGTTGCGTAATCCCCAGACGGCAGCCGCGGTGGCCTAGCATTGGATTGCTTTCTTGCAGCTGTTCAATGCGGCGAGTCAGTTTTTCTGGCGATTTGTGCAGCTTATCAGCCAAAGCTTTGATTTCCTGTGAATCTTTAGGTAGAAATTCATGCATGGGCGGATCCAAAAGACGGATAATCATAGGTTTGTCCTGAACGGCTTGGAACATTTGATAAAAGTCTTTTTCTTGGAACTCCAGCAGTTTTTTGAGGGCGGATCTAGTTTCCAATTCATTGTCAGCCAGAATCAGGCGCCGCATTTCCAGAATCCTCTCTTGACCAAAGAACATGTGTTCGGTACGAGCTAGACCAATGCCCTTTGCCCCAAACTTAATAGCTGTTTTTAGATCCTGAACGGTCTCTGCGTTGGCACGGACTTTGAGTTGTGCGAACTCATCTGCCAATGAAAGCAGTCGTTGGAGTTCTTTGTCATTTTCGACTAGGACGGTCGGAATCTCTCCGCTATAAATGCGCCCCGAGCTGCCATCAACTGAAATGACATCACCCTCAGTCAAGACAAGGCTTCCGCAGGAAACTGTCTTGCTTTCCTCGCTGATGGTCAGCTCTCCACAACCAGCCACACAGCAGGTTCCCATTCCCCGAGCTACGACAGCTGCGTGAGAGGTCATACCGCCCTGACTGGTTACGATGGCTTGGCTGACGACCATACCCTCAATGTCTTCAGGGGAAGTTTCTTGCCGTACTAAAATGACCTTTTTACCCAAGGAGTGGTAGTCTTTGGCGCGCTCAGCTGTAAAGACAATCTCGCCAGTTGCAGCACCAGGGCTGGCTGGTAGTCCTTGAGCCAAGAAAGGAGCATCTTGTAGGGCTTTTTCTTCAAATACAGGATGGATGAGCTGGCTAATCGTAGAAGGAGATATGCGCTGGAGAGCTTCTTTTTTGCTGATAATGCCCTCGTCTACAAAATCTAAGGCGATTTTCAAAGATGCCTTAGCAGTCCGTTTACCGTTTCTAGTTTGGAGAATATAGAGTTTACCTTTTTCTATGGTAAATTCGATATCTTGCATGTCCTTGTAGTGATTTTCGAGAATCTTAGCATAGTCTTGGAAGGCTGCATAGGCCTGAGGGAGAGCTGTCTCAAGTGCAGCAATAGGCTCAGGGGTTCGAATGCCGGCTACGACATCCTCACCTTGTGCATTGAGCAAAAATTCGCCAAATAGCTGATGCTCACCGCTGGCAGGATTTCTCGTAAAGACGACTCCTGTACCACTGGCTCGGTCGCTATTTCCGAAAACCATGGCTTGGACATTCACCGCTGTTCCCAAATCATGAGGAATATCATTCAAGTTGCGGTAAACCTCAGCTCTAGGATTATTCCAAGACTTGAATACAGCCTTGATAGCCGCATAGAGTTGTTCTTTAGAGCTTTGCGGGAAGGTTTGATGATGCTCACGGTAAAGCTGCTTATACTGCTCAACTAATGCTTGGTGCTCTTCCAGTGTGAAATCCTTGGCCTGTTTCCCAGCATTCCTTTCAAAATAGCCCAAGAGGTCATCAAACTCGTCTTTAGAAATGCCATAAACCACATCAGCAAACATTTGCAGCAGACGGCGGTAGCAGTTGTAGGCAAAGTCAGCATTGGTCTGCTCAGCCAAAGTCTGGGTTCTTAAATCGTTCAGACCTAGATTGAGAATAGTGTCCATCATGCCGGGCATGGAAAACTTGGCTCCACTTCGAACAGACACTAAGAGCAAGGCTGAGTCGTTACCACTGAAATATTTACCGGTTTTCTCTTCTAAATCGGTAACCGCTTTCAAAATATCTTCTTTTAAAGAAGATTCAAAGAAATAAGGGCTTTCTAAATATTCGATACAGCTTTCTGTGGTAATAGTAAAACCTGGAGGGACAGGCAGTCCCAAATTGGTCATTTCAGCTAGGTTGGCTCCTTTTCCGCCAAGCAGGGCTTTGTCATCTGCACATCCTTCCTCGAAGGAGTAAATCCATTTCGCCATATTTACCTCCAAAATTATGAAATATGTGTCATATTGTAGGACAACTACATTGTAATATACATCACATATATTTGTCAACCGAAAAAATCATCCTGTTTTATTGACAATTTTTCTTTTTTTGTTATAATGTGTTACAAAATGATGATTATTTAAACGTTTGAAAATGAAATATGAGCAATAATCCCTAAATTTTAAGCGAAATTCGGCTAATCATCTATTATAAAGAACGAAGGAGTCAGACCTATTTGAAATTAAGCGAACGGCAAAAGAAAATTGTAGAAATTGTAAAAGAACACCAGCCACTCAGCGGTGAGAAAATCTCTGAATTACTAGATATTTCTCGGGCGACCTTGCGCTCGGACCTGTCTTTTCTGACCTTGGTTGGGATTTTGAAGGCTACGCCTAAAGTTGGTTACACGTACTCGGGCTCAGATTTAGAGACGCTTTTCTTTTTCGATACCTTTCGAAAGGAAGTGGCAGAGATTATGACTTCGCCTGTTTTGGTATCTCATGATTCTTTTATTCAAGATGCCATTATTACCTTATTTATGTATGATGCGGATGTTCTCTATGTCATTGATGAGCATAAGCTGCTCTTGGGGATTTTGTCGCGTAAAGACTTGCTGCGGGCTTCGCTCAATACTAACATTGACAGCACACCCGTAGCGGTCTGCATGACCCGAATGCCCCATATTAAAACTTGCTACAAGGATATGAACATTTTGGAAGCGGCAGCAGTTTTGCAGGATTTTGCCATTGATTCACTGCCGGTAGTCGATGAGAATAATGAGCGTAAAATTTTAGGAACTGTGACCAAGTCAGCCATGCTGGATTATATTATTCAAGAGGCCAGAAGCGCTGAGGTTAATAGATAAGAGGAATGAACATGAAGAAAGAAATTATTGTTTACAGCATTTCAGATTCTTTGGGGGGGACTTCGCAGAAGCTGTTGTCTGCGGTGACAGCCCAGTACCCAGATATTATTTTTAATAACAGCTATCGTTTCCCATTTATCAACAAAGAAGAAGAATTGTTGGATATTCTGCGCGATGCCATCAAGGACGATGCCCTTGTTATTAGTACTCTGGTTGATGGCAAGCTAGCAGCTGTAGCTAGAGAGTTCAGTCAGGGCAATGGCCTTGCTTATCTGGATTTGATGCATCCATTTTTTGAGATTATCAGAGAAAAGACAGGCACCAGTCCTATAGAGGTGCCGGGTACCTTGCACCGGCTGGACACTGAGTATTTTAATAAAATCTCTGCTATTGAGTTTGCGGTCAAATACGACGATGGCAAGGCGCCACAAGGTTTTTTAGATTCAGATTTGGTGCTCTTGGGCGTCTCCCGTACATCCAAAACGCCACTCAGTATTTATCTGGCTAATAAAGGCTACAAGGTTTCCAACCTGCCTTTGATTCCAGAAGTTCCTCTTCCTCAGGTCTTGGATAAGGTTGATCCAGAGAGGATTATCGGCCTCTTATGCGAACCAGAAAAACTGTCTAAGATACGCAGTAATCGCTTGAATTCTCTGGGATTGACCCAGTCGACCAGCTACACAGATCTGGAAAAGATATACGAAGAACTAGACTATTCAAAAGAAGTCTTTAAAAAATATCGAGCTCATGTCATCAATATCACGGATAAATCAATTGAGGAGACAGCTTTCTTGATTGAAGACCATTTAAAGAAATTGAGATAAGAGAGAAGATTGCAAAAAGCGGTTATAGAGTGAGGGCTGAAGATGGAGCAATATAAGCGTATTTTACTGAAAGAATTTGATAGTCGGCAGAAGGTCATTACAGAGCTGACCAACCTGGAGGCAATTTTAAACTTGCCCAAAGGTACGGAGCTGTATATCAGTGACATTCACGGGGAGTTTGCTGCTTTTGACTATATTTTGAGAAGCTGTGCAGGTATCCTCAATGAGAAAATCAAGGACTGTTTTGGGGACAGCTTGTCAGAAGCTCACAAAGACCGCTTGTCAGCGCTGGTTTCCTATCCTGAGCTTGTGTTGGGAGAAGAAACTAAAGGCCAAGACTGGTATCAGGAAACCATTCCCCAGCTCTTGAACTTGCTGGCTTTTGCAGGTGCAAAATACAGTCGATCCAAGGTCAGAAAGGCCTTGCCGCCACAATATGCCTATATTATCGAGGAGTTGCTCTATAGTGACAGGGCTCTAGCTGATAAAAAATCCTATTTTGAGAATATCCTGACTTATGTGATTGAATTGCGGGAAGCTGTGCCTTTTATCCTAGGCTTGTCCCGAAGTATTCGGCAGTTGTTGATCGACCATCTGCATGTGGTTGGAGATATTTTTGACCGAGGAGCTGGCAGTGCTCAGGTCATGGATGAACTGCAGCATTTTCACTCGCTTGATATTCAGTGGGGTAATCACGACATTATCTGGATGGGAGCCTTTTTTGGTTCCAAGGCTTGCTTGCTCAATGTGCTGCGCATTGCAGCTCGCTATGGCTATCTCTGGGATATCGAGAAAGATTATGGTTTAAACCTGCGTTCCTTGACTCTTTTTGCGGACAAGACTTACCAGTCTAATCCTAAGTTTAGACCCATTCTAGGCGGCAGAGAGCAGGAGTTTTCAGATGAGGAAATTCTGCAGCTGGAAAAGGTTCACCAAGCCTTAGCGATTATCCAGTTCAAGCTGGAGAATCAACTCATCAGACGACGTCCTGAATTCCAGATGCAGGACCATGTTATGCTGGACAAGATTGATTATTGGGAAGAAAGTGTTACGATTGACGATATCAAGTATGCCCTGGTTAACACCTGTTTCCAAACCATCAATCCGGAAAATCCATCAGCTTTGACATCAGAAGAAAATCAAGCTGTAGACAGTATGCTAGCCTCATTCCAAAGTTCTCTTAAGATGGCAGAGCATATGAGTCTTCTGATGAACAAGGGCTCTATGTATAAGATTTACAACCAGCACTTGCTTTTTCACGGTTGCATTCCTCTGGAGCCGTCAGGAGAATTCCAGCCTTTCATTCTCAATCAAGCCCATTATGCAGGCAAGGAATTGCTGGATTTCTTCGAGTATCATATTCGACAGGCGGCCAAGGACAAGGAAGTAGGAGATGATTTGTCGACTGACTTGATTTGGTATTGCTGGAAAGGTAAGCTATCGCCCCTGTTTGGAAAAGAAAAGATGACCACCTTGGAGCGCTATTTCATTGAAGATAAGGACACCCACAAGGAAGTGGAAAATTCTTATTTTTCTTATCGTAATTCTGAGAAAGTCTGCCAGCTGATTTTGGAAGAATTTGGCCTCTTTTCTCAAGAGTCTAGGATGGTCAATGGCCATACTCCGGTTAAGACGGGTAAGGGAGAGTCGCCTATCCGTGGTGGCGGTTTGCTCTTTGTCATTGATGGTGGCCTCTGCAAGGCCTATCAGAAGAAAACTGGAACGGCCGGCTATTCACTGCTCAATAATTCCTATGGCTTCCAGCTGGTGACCCATCAGCCTTTCCAAAACGCTCAAAAAGTTGTAGAATCGCCTTTTGCTCAGACCTCCCTGAAAAAGGTGATTGAAAATGTAGAGGAACGAACCCTCATTAAATCAACTACCATTGGTCAGAGTTTGTTAGCTCAACAACAGGAACTCTTTGGCTTATTGCATGAGTTTTATGACCGGTGAAGTTTAGCCCTAAGTTCTAACAGAATTTAGGGCTTTTTCTTTCTTGTTCCTGTTTCTCTTTCGTGTTACAATAGGAGTATTGAAATTTAGAGGAAAGAACATGATTTATTTAGATAATTCAGCGACAACCAAGCCTTATCCTGAGGCTTTGGCCGCTTACACAGAAGTAGCTTCTAAAATCTGGGGCAATCCATCCAGTCTGCACAGTTTAGGTAGTCAGGCCACCCGTCTCTTAGAAGCTTCTCGCCGGCAAATAGCAGAGCTTTTAGTCAAGTCTTCTTCGGAGATTTTTTTTACGTCTGGAGGAACAGAAGGGGATAACTGGGTACTTAAGGGTGTTGCTTTTGAAAAGGTTCCTTTTGGCAAACACTTCATCGTATCCAACATTGAGCATCCCGCAGTTAAAGAATCAGCTCTCTGGTTGCAGAGTCAAGGGTTTGAAGTTGATTTTGCCCCGGTCGATAAGTCTGGTTTTGTTGAGGTAGATAAGCTAGCGGAGCTGATTCGACCAGACACCACTCTAATCTCCATCATGGCTGTCAATAATGAAATCGGCAGTATTCAGCCCATTCAGAAGATATCCGAACTGCTAGCAGACAAGCCGACTATTTCCTTTCATGTGGATGCTGTACAGGCTGTTACGAAGATTCCGACTGCTGCTTATCTGACGGACCGTGTGGATTTTGCGACATTTTCCAGTCATAAATTTCACGGTCTGCGGGGCGTAGGATTTGTCTATATCAAGTCTGGCAAGAAAATCAGTCCCCTCTTGACTGGTGGCGGTCAGGAGTCGGACAAGCGCTCAACGACGGAGAATTTAGCAGGTGTTGCAGCGACAGCTAAAGCTCTGCGGCTGTCCATGGAAAAGCAAGAAGTATTTGCCCAGCGGACGGCTCAGATGAAGAAGATTCTCCTTGAAGAGCTGCAGAAGTATCCAGATGTGATGATTTTCTCAGACATGGAAGATTTTGCGCCCCATATACTAACCTTTGGTATCAAGGGAGTGCGAGGTGAAGTTGTCGTTCATGCATTTGAAGACTACGAGATTTATATCTCGACTACCAGCGCTTGCTCTTCTAAGGCTGGAAAGCCAGCAGGAACCCTAATCGCTATGGGCGTTGAGAAATCTCTCGCTCAGACTGCTGTTCGTATCAGTTTGGATCTTGACAACGATATGAGCCAGATGGAGCAGTTTTTGACAACTTTTAAAATCATTTACGAAAAAACAAGAAAAGTAAGGTAAAAAATGCATTATTCAGAAATTATGGTACGCTACGGTGAACTCTCAACCAAGGGCAAGAACCGCATGCGCTTTATCAACAAACTCAAACGCAATATTCAGGCTGTTTTGTCAGTCTATCCGCAGGTCCATGTCAAGGCTGACCGTGACCGCACTCATATCTATCTGCAAGGGACCGACTATCAGCCAGTCGCTGAATCACTCAAGCAGATTTTTGGGATTCAGAATTTCTCACCATCTTATAGGGTTAAAAAGTCTGTACCAGCCTTGATTGAAGCTGTTCAAACCATCATGAAGCAAGTCTATCAGGAAGGGATGACCTTTAAGATTACCAGCAAGCGCAGTGACCACAGCTTTGAATTGGATAGCCGCGAGCTTAACCAGACTCTGGGAGACGCTGTTTTTATGGCCATTCCTAATGTTCAGGTCAAGATGAAAGCACCGGATATTGAGCTACGTGTCGAAATTCGTGAAGAAGCAGCTTATATCTCCTATGAGACCATTCGTGGTGCTGGAGGTTTGCCAGTCGGCACTTCAGGCAAAGGCATGCTCATGCTCTCAGGTGGGATTGACTCACCGGTGGCTGGCTATCTGGCTCTCAAGCGAGGTGTGGATATCGAGGCGGTTCACTTTGCAAGTCCACCTTACACCAGTCCAGGTGCGTTGAAAAAAGCTCAAGATTTGACGCGAAAATTGACCAAGTTTGGCGGCAATATCCAGTTTATCGAAGTCCCTTTTACAGAGATTCAGGAGGAAATCAAGGCCAAGGCTCCAGAAGCCTACCTGATGACACTGACTCGTCGCTTTATGATGCGTATTACGGACCGGATTCGAGAGGAGCGGGGCGCTCAAGTCATTATCAATGGAGAAAGTCTAGGTCAGGTGGCAAGTCAAACGATTGAGAGTATGCAGGTTATCAACGCTGTGACCAATACACCGGTTATCCGTCCTGTCGTGACCATGGACAAGCTGGAAATCATTGAGCTTGCAGAGAAAATTGATACTTTCCAAATCTCTATCCAGCCCTTTGAAGACTGCTGTACCATTTTTGCTCCAGACCGGCCTAAAACTAATCCGAAAATCAAGAATGCTGAGAAGTACGAAACTTACCTAGATGTTGAAGGCTTGGTTGAGCGCGCTGTTGCAGGCATCATGATTACAGAAATCAGACCGCAAGCAGAGGCTGATGAAGTTGATGAGCTGATTGAGGGACTCTTGTAAAAGCGAGAGAAGGTGACGTTTATGCTTGCTGTTTTTCTCTTAATTCCTTTTCTGCTGATTCGTTTTCCTTTATTGAGTCATTTCGGCAAAAACGCTTTGTCACGCGCAGCTTATTTTGCACCAGTCCAAGGAAAGGAAAAGATAGCTTATATGATTTATCAATTGAGTAATCTAGCCTTGTTCATAACTCCTTTTTTGCTTGAAATTAAGTTTGATTTTTCTGTTTTCTTTTATGCTGGTATAGCTATTTACCTGCTTGGTTTGGCTTTGTGTGCTATTAGTATGAGGGATTTCGCTAGACCAGATGCAAACGGCATGAATACAAAGGGCCTTTATCGCTATTCCCGTAATCCCATGTATGTAGCTTACTTTGTTTGTTTTTTGGGAATAGCTTTTTTGACTAAGTCAATGATTTTCTTTCTAATTTTAGTCATTTTTCAGACTGCAGCCCACTGGATTATCCACTCTGAGGAGCGCTGGTGTCTTAAAAAATTCGGAAAGGCTTATCAAGCCTATCAAGATAGGGTACGGCGTTATATTTAGAAATTTTCTGAACTAATAATTATTTAATAAAGCAGTTAGCGGATAACAATAGAAAATACTATTTATCTGATTTGTAACAGAATTAATACTAGATGGAGTTTGAGATGGGATATTGGGATTATTTTTCGAGAGGCTTGCTTCAATCATTTTCTTGGAAAGACAGCTATGACAATGCTTTGTTAAGAGAGGTGCCAGGGGAATCATATTTGTTAGGTGTCTTCTCACGTTCTTTGTTAGCTGTATTGATTACTTTTCTTGTTTTTTATGGTTTAAATATTGCTAAATTAAAAGCAGGTTCTTGGAAAGCTCTTATTAGCAAAGAATATCAAAAGAACCCAGTTAAATCTGTATTAGTTCTTGGTTTTGGTTTACCAATTATGATTCTTGTTCTTGTTTTTTATGAAGTTCATAGACCTATAGAAGCTCTACATGTTTATGAATATTTCAAAGAACAAAATGTGCACCCTGATATTGTTCGCTTAATCGATATAGATATACATACTACGACTGGTAAGTATGGAAGAAAGATATTTAGTAATCTTATCTTCATAGTTGAAACAAAAGAAGGCACTCGTAAAGTGAACATTTCCGATGCCACACAGTATGAGGCAGAATTTTTAAAAGAAAATCTTGAAACGCCAACAAATATTTCCGTTCATGTAAATAGTAAGGGTGAAATAGTCTTTGTGCATTAGTGAACAAAATCTAAAGATAATCCTTGAAAATCCGTTTTCATGAGATAAAAAAGCTTGCTAAAGAGCTGCAGAAGTGCTATACTTATAGAGTTGACTATGCACATTCCTGTGCAACCGCACGAACATCGTTGCTCGTCGTATAACAAATTTAAACTTCGTCATTATCGCCTTGCCTAACACAAGTTATGCCTTCGGCTCAATTCCTAGTTTATTCTTTGTTATACTTAGAGCTCTTCTCTTAAGTGGTTCGTCCCACGATGCTAGGCGAGTCTTCACAAAATTTGGGGAAACCCTAAAAATCATAGGAGGTGCATAATGAGCACATACGCAATCATTAAAACTGGCGGAAAACAAGTTAAAGTTGAAGTTGGTCAAGCAATCTACGTTGAAAAGTTGAACGCTGAAGCTGGTCAAGACGTTACTTTTGACGAAGTTGTTCTCGTTGGTGGTGAAAACACTGTTGTCGGAACTCCGCTTGTTGCTGGAGCTTCTGTTGTCGGAACTGTTGAAAAACAAGGCAAGCAAAAGAAGGTTGTTACTTACAAGTACAAACCTAAAAAAGGCAGCCATCGTAAACAAGGTCACCGTCAACCATATACAAAAGTTGTCATCAACGCTATCAACGCTTAATTTTAAGGAGATTAAATGATACACGCAGTCTTTGAAAGAGCCGAGGATGGCGAACTGAGGCGTGCAGAAATCACAGGTCACGCCGCGAGTGGTGAATACGGCTATGATGTCGTGTGTGCGTCTGTTTCGACGCTCGCCATTAATTTTGTCAATTCAGTTGAGAAATTCGCAGGCTACGAACCAAACTTAGAATTAAACGAAATAGAAGGCGGTTATCTGAAGGTTGAAATTCCTCAGGATATACCGTCGCACCAAAGAGAAATGACTCAGCTTTTCTTTGAATCATTTTTCCTAGGAATGGCAAATTTATCGGAGGACTCGTCTGAGTTCGTCCAAACCAGAGTTATCACAGAAAACTAACACGGAGGAAAAACATTATGTTAAAAATGAATCTTGCTAACTTGCAACTATTCGCCCACAAAAAAGGTGGAGGTTCTACATCTAACGGACGTGATTCACAAGCGAAACGTCTGGGAGCTAAAGCAGCTGACGGTCAAACCGTAACAGGCGGCTCTATCCTTTACCGTCAACGCGGCACTCACATCCATGCAGGTGTCAACGTTGGACGCGGCGGAGATGATACTTTGTTCGCAAAAGTTGAAGGCGTAGTACGCTTTGAACGCAAAGGACGCGATAAGAAACAAGTTTCTGTTTACCCAATCGCTAAATGATTAATAAGAAATCCCCATGCTCGGATATTGAGCATGGGGATTTCTTATTAGAGACGGCACGATAAAGCATTTATTAATTCATGATGATGCTCATCAATTTTAGCATATAAACTCTGATAATATTCTAAAATTTTAATTTTTAGACTAATAAATATTTGAAATCGCTTGCATTTCCTATTTTTTTATGTTATTCTATATAAAATAGATGCAATCATGTTTCTAAATCTAAAAAGATAAGGAGAAATTATGGAAAAAGAATCATTTAAACTTCCAGGCTTTTCATTGTATAAATTGAAAGTTGGATTAGCATCAGCAACTCTTCTATTTGCCTTTTCACAAGCTTCGCATGTTTTTGCAGACCAGGTTGGCACACCACCTTCAAGCAGTATAGCAAAAACTGAAGCAGTAAGGTCTCCGATTGAAGCTGCTGGTACTGAAATTGCTGCTGATACGACGAAACCTGTTGTTGAAGAATCTACAGCGAAACCAGGAGATTTGATCGATGTCTCAAAAAATGTATCACCTGTTGATGTCAAAGAAAGTCAAGAAGGCAATCAAACAGTCCGTGTAGAAACGTCGACTGTTGATGTTACAAAGACAGAAGTGGCTCCGGCAAAGGTTGATAAGGCGCCAGAGCCAATAACTAGACGTACTGAAAATACTTTATCTGGCACAGATGAAAATGGGAATCCCTATACGCAGTATGAGCGAGTAGATAAGACTACAACTATTACCTACACCTCAACGCCACCAACTGTGACAAAAGCTGGTTCAGCTGATATTGTATTTGTTGTCGACCGTTCAGGATCGATGGGTGGCACAATTGATATTGTTCGTGCAAATATTAATGAATTTGTGCGAAATATTACTAAAGAGGGGATTACAGCACGTTTTGGCTTGGCAACATTTAGTGATGAAGTCTACGGCCGTAATTCTGGCAGCAAAGATGAAGATACGGTTCTAACACGGTTTGGGTCATCTTATTTTACAACTGATCCGGCTGAGCTCGAAAAAGCGTTAGCTGCGATTCGTATAGCGAGTGGAGGAGATACTCCGGAAACACCAACTCCTGCCCTGAACCAGATTATTTCGACCTATGATTGGTCTAAGTCATCTAAAAATAAGAAATTCGTCGTTTTATTAACAGATGCTGAAATGAAAGAAGACCCTTCAATTCCAACGGTTGCTGATACACTTGCGGCTTTGAAAGCTGCTGGTATAGAAAGAACCGTAGCAACGGTAAAAGCGATTGAGGGAATTTACAAAAATTTTGCAACAGAAGGCAGAGTGCTTGATATCGAAAATAACCTAGCTGATGCTCTAACAAAAGGAACCACTTCATGGATTGTTGAAAGTGTCAATGAAGCTCGTTACTATAAAATCATAAAAGATAGTTATCAATTCTATCTTGAACGTCGTACTACAATGCCTACATCTACCGTCTATCATGTTCAAGCACCAACACTTTTGGCCAAATCTGAACAGTCTCTTCCTAAAACAGGAAGTGGCGAAAAGGCAGTCTATAGTGTTGTGGGGCTTGGTTTGCTTCTGACTGGATTGGGGCTAGGTATTAGTGTAAGAAAATCAGAAGAACAATAACCATCTGCTAAAAAATGAATTTCCCATTAGAGGGGTTTTGAATAAAACAAACACCAGAAATGAAGACACACGTTCTCATTTCTGGTGTTTTTCATTATGGTGTAACTTCTTCGTCTTTTATATTGACAACGCCATACCAATTTGCGTAATAGGTCTTTCCTTTGTAGTTGACAATAGTTTCCCTATAAAGTTCACCATACTCACCAAAGTAATAGTAATACTTGCCAATCTTAAAAAGACCGTTTTCATAAGCTGTTCCATCTTCACCAAAGTAATAAGTATATTCAGAGTAACTAATAAATCTGTTTTTAACCATTTCTCCGTTAGAATCAAAGAAGTATAGTTTGCCATCAATAGTGTAAGTATTGATGACCCTTCGTCCTTTTTCGTCGAAATAATACGTCTTCCCAGTTGGGCTGGTATAGAAAGATTTTTTTAGATTCGTCGGAATTTGTTCAGCTGGGTCATCTTGAACTTTGTATGTAGTTCCATATTGGTTTGCGAGATAGTATTTACCCTCGTGAAGAACGATTCTATTTTCAATTCTTTCACCAGACTCATCATAAAAAGCGCCAGGGAACTCACTCTTAGGGGCTTCCGGAACCTTGATAGGTTCAGAATCATCAAAGATAGAAGGGTCGTCCTCAATGTCGGGTACACTAGGATCGTAAATACCAACTTCACGTCTAGAAGCCCAGTCTGGGATTGACTTGTTCTCCGCTTGGACTGTTCCGGTGGAAATCAAAGCAGCTGCCAAAGTCGTAGCAGAAGCGAGTGAAAGGCCCAACCAGTAGCGGCGGTTGAACATTGTTTTGGTGTTCTTTTCTTGTCTCATAGCAAATCCTTTCTATGCAACTGTTAGTATAAGATTAAAGAATCTCATTTTTAACAGTTAGGTTATGTTATTTCTATAAAATTATACCTCTGTAACATTTCTATAATATTGTAATACTATTTCATTTTTATAGAGATTATATTACTAATTGGTGATAAAAACAAACAAGGAATAGATAATATGTAAACGTTTACAAACATAATTTTTTGTGCTATTATTATAGTGATGAAAGGAGAATGCCTATGATGAAAAGGTATAAATTGCTATTGGTACTTGCCTTGTCATTGCTAGTTTTTTGGCCATTGGGAGCCATAAAAGCAGATACGGCTAATCAGCTGCTGGAACCAGTCAACCAGTCAGAACAAGCAAGTGCTGCAGTTGCAACGGACTCTTCTGATAGTAGTGCAGGGGTTAGGGGCATGCCAAGTCAGGATGGTCAGATTGCTGCAAAAGCTCTGCCGGTCTCTGATGCTTCGGCAGTTGCAGCTACTGAAGCAGATGCTTCAAGTCAAGCTGCTAACACGGGGAATTTGTTAGAAGATTCTGCCAAACCAGCGACAGCTCAGTCTGCAGAAGTTTCCTCTGCTACCAATCAGGCGCAGGGTCAGGCAGCAAGTGATGCCCCTTCGGCTTCTAAGAGAGTACAGGAGCTTGTGGCGGATATGACGCTTCGTCAGAAGATTACCCAGATGCTGATGCCGGACTTCAGAAAATGGCAGCAAGAGGGCCAAGCCTCCCAGTCAGATATGACGGAGCTTAATAAAGAAGTGGCAGAAGCGGTTGATAAATACGATTTTGGCGGTGTCATTCTCTTTGCTGAGAATGTGAAAGGAACTGCTCAAACCTTAGCCTTGACGCAAGCCCTGCAGCAAGCAGCTATCAATAACCAAGCTAATAATGGAAAGTTGCCGCTTTTGCTCGCGATTGACCAAGAAGGTGGTATCGTCTATCGTTTAGGTAGCGGGACAGCTCTTCCTGGCAACATGGCAGTTGGCGCGACGCGTGATCCAGAATTGGCTAATCAAGCAGGTCAAATCATCGGACGGGAGCTATCGGCTCTAGGTTTGAATGTCAACTTTGCTCCTGTTTTTGATACAAATAACAATCCGCAGAATCCCGTTATTGGTTTACGGTCCTTCTCTTCTGACCCTAAGGTGGTTGCTCGTTTGGGAACGGCTATGATGGAGGGGATTCAGAAATACAATGTTGCAGTAGCGGCTAAGCATTTTCCTGGGCATGGTGATACGGCGGTGGATTCTCACACTGGTCTGCCTCTGGTAGATAAGTCATATGCTGAGCTTGAAGCTCTGGAGTTGCTGCCCTTCAAGGCTGCCATTGACAAAAACGCTGATATGCTGATGACAGCCCATATTCAGTATCCTCAGATTGAAAAAGACACGGTTATATCTAAGCAAACTGGGGAAACCATTTATATCCCTGCCACCTTGTCAGATGATATTATTACCGGCATTGTTCGCAAAAAGTTTGGCTACAAGGGAGTGGTAGTATCTGATGCTATGGGCATGGATGCGATTGCCAAAAACTTCGGAGAATCTGAAGCGGCTATCATGGCAATCAAATCAGGTGTAGATGTGGTGCTGATGCCAACCGTCTTACGCAGTAAGAGTGATTTGGCTAAAATCGATAAGATTATCAATGATATTGAGCTAGCGGTTCAGAGAGGCGATATTCCAGTCAGCAGATTGAATGAGTCTGTGACCCGCATCTTGAACCTAAAAGAAAAACGAGGTATTTTAGACTTTGACCCATCTGAGCGTACCCAAGCTAAGGCTGAAGCAACTGTTGGTTCAGAGCTAAACAGAGATACTGAACGAAAAATCGCTGCTAGTGCAGTGACCGTAGTTAAAAATGATGATACTGTTCTGCCCTTTAAGGTCAAATCTGGCGACAGAATTTTGCTGTTAGCAGCCTATGACGATGAAGTACCTGGACTAAAGCTGGGTGTCAAGCGTCTGATAGCTGACGGAGTGATTCCAACAGGTGTCACATACGAAGCGCTGAACTACAGCAAAACAACCAAGTTAGAAGATTTGAAAGGAAAGATTGACCAAGCGACACACCTTATCTTAATCTCTGAAATTGGTCGTCAATCTCAACTGGCCAGCGATTTCTGGCTGACAAGAGTACCGACAGAAGTCGTGGACTATGCAAATGCAAGTGGAAAGCAAGCAGCTGTCATGAGCATTTCCAAACCTTATGATGTAGCGAATTATCCTAATGCCAAGGCTATTGTAGCAGTTTATGGAAACAAGGGCATGGATCCGACCGAGTCCCTGAAGCCGGACAATGCTTTTGGTCCTAATATCCCAGCTGGAGTGGAAGTGATTTTCAATGGTCAAAAACATGTTGGAACGCTACCAGTAAATGTGCCGCGTATCAAGGATGGCATCATGTCTGAGAAAGAGGTAGCCTATCCTATCGGGCATGGTCTCTTTTATACCGATCCAGTTAAGGATATCAAATTCAATGTCCCTGCATCAGCTAAGCTAGATCAGCCTTTTACAGCTACAGTTAGCCTGAGTGGACTAAACGGTCTAGAGAAAAATGACTACCGTCTCGCCCTTAAGATGGATACTCAGCACTTCAGCATTCTCCCTAGTCCAGACTATACCATCTCTGGTGATACTGTTTTGATTTCTAAAAAAGCCAATGATACCAATCCAGTTCAGATTGGCTTGAAAGGCTTAGTAGAAGGTCAGTTCAGTCCAGTGCTTTCCCTAACCTTGATTGACAGTCAAGACAGAGAATTCAGCATGGGAGAAGGTTATTACAGGGAGCTTGTTCAGATTACTGCAGCTACGCAGAGCAAGATTCCAGGTCAACAAAATCCTCCGCAGTTGAGTTTGCGTTCTGTTGAACCTGTAAGTCCTCGTCGGCAACTAAGTAAGCAGGCTACACAGTTTAGTCAGCTTCCTAAAACAGGATACAGCAGCAGCTTGTTCTTAACCTTGCTGGGTGCCTTGTTCTTGTTTGGATGGGTGCCTTGTTCTTGTTTGGAATTGTCTATCTGTATGGCTTATCATACCGAAGACTATAAGAAATAAAAAATGAGAATACAGCAGTAATACTTTCGTAGCTTTACTTATTCTTGATAAAATAACAAAAAGGAAGATTCCACAGCAACTTTGCAGTAAAAGCGGATTCTTCCTTTTTTATTTAGAAATTTGCAGAAATGCAGTAACAGAAAACTTTGTGAGCTTGCTAAAAACACCTGTCCTTAAATATTTTACTCAACTGTCATCGGTTTACTATTTACTTTTTATACGTTTTTTGGTATAATAGTTCATGTTATAAAATGTAACATCAAAGGAGGTTCTATCCATGAAAGCATCTAAATGGCTGATTGCGACTGGAGTTGTACTGAGTGCCGGGCTATTGCTGACGGCTTGTAGCCAGTCTTCATCTAGCACAAATAATTATACTTACGTTTATAGTTCAGACCCTGACAGCTTGAACTATCTTGCTACAAACCGTGCAACGACAGGTGATGTCATTTCCAACCTGGTCGATGGACTTTTTGAAAATGACAAGTACGGGAATCTGGTTCCCTCAATCGCCAAGTCATGGACAGTTTCCAAGGATGGTCTGACCTATACTTATAAGCTGCGTGATGATGCTAAATGGTACACATCCGATGGTGAAGAATATGCAGAAGTAAAGGCCCAGGACTTTGTGACTGGCTTGAAGTATGCAGCAGATGAAAATTCTGAAGCTATTTATCTTGTTCAGGACTCTGTGAAGGGCTTGGATGCTTATATCAAGGGTGAAGATAAGAATTTTGACAATGTTGGTGTCAAGGCTATTGACGACCATACACTCCAATACACTCTGGCCCGCCCTGAGCCATACTGGAACTCTAAAACAACCAGCACGATTCTCTTCCCAGTCAATGAAGAGTTTCTGAAAGCAGAAGGAAGCAATTTTGGCTCTGTCAAGCCATCTAGCATCCTCTATAATGGTCCTTACTTGCTCAAGTCTCTGACTTCCAAGTCTGTGATGGAATTTGTCAAAAACCCAAATTACTACGACAAAGACAATGTCACTCTGGATAGTATCAAGCTGACCTATTACGATGGAAATGATCAGGAAGCACTGATTCGTAACTTTAGCGATGGCGTTTACAGCACAGCTCGTCTCTATCCGAATAGCTCAGGCTTTGCCTCAGTCAAGAAGAAATATGCGGACAATATCGTATACAGTCCGCAGGATTCTACTTCTTATTACTATAATTTCAACTACAACCGTCAGTCCTACAATCATACTTCTAAAACAACAGATGCTCAAAAGTCTGCGACCAATGAAGCGATCATGAACAAAGACTTCCGTCAGGCCATTAACTTTGCCTTTGATCGTACATCTTACGGTGCGCAAGGGAATGGTGAAGACGGAGCGACTAAGGTCTTGAGAAATACCTTGGTACCACCTAGCTTTGTTCAAATTGGCGACAAGGATTTTGGAACCGTTGTTGGGGAAAAATTAGTCAACTATGGTAGCCAATGGCAAGGAATTGACCTCTCTGACGCGCAAGATCCATACTATAATCCTGAAAAAGCTAAGGCGAAATTTGCAGAAGCGAAGCAAGCCTTGCAGGCTAAGGGAGTTGAATTCCCGATCCACTTAGATATGCCAGTGGATCAGTCTAGCACCATTGGCGTTCAATGGGCTAGCTCAACCAAGCAGTCTATCGAATCGGCTCTTGGGGCAGAAAATGTCGTCATTGACCTGCAAAAGATGAGCACAGACGATCTTAATAATATCACTTATTTTGCTAATTCTGCTGCTCAGAAAGACTATGATATGTCTACTGGTGGCTGGACTGGTGACTACCAAGACCCATCTACCTATCTTGATACTCTCAATATCAAGAACGGCGGAAGCTTGCAAAACTTTGGTTTTGAGCCAGGTCAAGACAATGATAAGATTAAAGAGCTAGGCTTGGATACTTATACCAAGATGCTGGAAGAAGCTAATGCTGAAACCAACGATGTGCAGCTTCGTTACGAAAAGTATGCAGAAGCGGAAGCTTGGTTGCTAGATAGTGGCTTGATTATCCCGACTGTTTCACAAGGAGCAACGCCGTCAGTTACTAAATCAGTGCCATTTACAAAGGCCTACTCACCAGTTGGTGTCAAAGGTTCAAGCTACAACTTCAAGCTAACCCAGCTTCAGAAGGATGTAGTAACGACCAAAGAATACGAAGCGGCTAAGAAAAAATGGAAAGAAGAAGCTACTGCGGCAAATAAAAAAGCCCAGGAAGAACTTGCAGACCACGTTGAAAAATAAAAAACGATTTACTTAGCGACATTGGGGCTGGATTTTTCCAGTCCCTTTTTGAATGACTTGACTAAGGTTTTTGTAGTAAAATAGAAAGAAAAACAGCAAGGAAGTGAGACGGATGCAAATAAGAATTTATAGTGCATTGCCTGAGAGAGAAAAACAGGTGTTATTTGAATTAGTTCAAGAGTGTAATAAGGCAGACGGAGGCTATCGACTGCCCTATCTGGATAATAATTATAATGCAGATCCTGAAATGCCAGCCTTCTTCTTGGCTGAGATGGATGGCCGAACCATCGGCTTTTTATCAGTCTACGCGGATGAACCTGACCAAGCTGAGGTGTCTCTCTATGTTCTACCATCGTATCGGCGTCAGGGTGTGTCTAATAAGCTTTTGGCTGCTTTTTCCAAAGTAGCTTATAAGTATGATTTGACCGAGATTGAGTATGTAGCAGAGCAGGCCTTTTTGAACGTTCATCCCGATTTTGCTCGTAGATTTGATTACCAAGAGGATGAAGCGGAAATCTGGCTGGTGCAGTCTGCTCAAACTTTTCCTCTGGAAAAGAGAGAAGGGATAGAGGTATTGCAAGGAAGTTTGGACTTGGCAGAGGAAATTGCTGCTTTTCAGTCCCAAGTCTTTGAGACACCGCTTGATGTTGCCTTGAAATACGCCAGAGAAGCCGTTAGCAGTGGCTCCAGTCTGCTTTACATCTTGAAGAAAGATGGTAGAGTTGTGGCTTCTGTGTCGGTTGATACGGATTTTGGCACCAATTATTTCTTTGGATTGGCGGTTGATCAAGATTTTCAGGGGCAGGGGCTAGGAAGCTATCTCTTGCTTGCAAGTATGCAGGATTTGAATGAGCTAAATGGACAGGAGTTCCAGATTGTCGTAGAAAAGCAGAATAGCCGAGCTTTGAAACTTTATAAAAAGCTAGGCTTCAAAGAGATGACAGAGGTTGTCTATCTAAAAGAAAAATAGCAAATTTGTCTCAGAATACTCATTAACTTAAAAGGAGAAACCAACTTAAAAGGAGAAACCTGCTTCTTACAGCTGGTTTCTTTTGTTCTGCCTTGGTTTATGGTATAATGAGACGATATGTAAAGAAGGAAAATGTTATGAATATTCAACAATTGCGTTATGTGGTCGCCATTGCTAACAGTGGGACCTTTCGAGAAGCAGCGGAAAAAATGTATGTCAGCCAGCCTAGTCTGTCTATCTCTGTCCGTGATCTGGAAAAAGAGCTGGGTTTCAAGATTTTTCGTCGGACCAGCAGCGGCACTTTTCTGACTCGCCGAGGAATGGAGTTTTACGAGAAAGCTCAAGATTTGGTCAAGGGTTTTGATGTTTTTCAAAATCAATATGCTAATCCTGAAGAGGAGCGGGATGAGTTTTCTATTGCCAGCCAGCACTATGACTTTCTGCCGCCTTTGATTACTCAATTTTCTCAGACCTACCCTGAGTATAAGAACTTCCGGATTTTTGAGTCAACAACTGTGCAGATTCTGGATGAAGTAGCGCAAGGCCACAGTGAAATCGGCATTATCTACCTTAATAATCAGAATACCAAGGGTATTATGCAGCGGGTGGAAAAGCTAGGCTTGGAAGTAATTGAGCTCATTCCTTTTCAGACTCACATTTACCTGCGGGAAGATCATCCTCTGACTCAGAAGAATGAGTTGGTCATGGAAGATTTAGCGGCCTTGCCGACTGTTCGCTTCACCCAGGAAAAGGACGAGTATCTCTATTATTCAGAGAATTTTGTCGATACCAGTGCCAGCTCACAGATGTTTAATGTGACTGACCGAGCGACTTTGAATGGGATTTTGGAGCGAACCGATGCTTATGCGACTGGATCTGGCTTTTTAGATAGTAACAGTGTGAATGGTATTACTGTCATCAAGCTTCGTGACAACTTGGACAACCACATGGTCTATGTCAAGCGAGAAGATGTGGAGTTGACTCAGGTCGGAGAAGACTTCGTATCGGTTATGAAAGAGTATTTTGCACAGAAAAAATAAAGTATGAAAAGAAAAATTATTATTCCTTTTGCAGTCTTGGTTCTTATTGTTGTGGACCAGCTGGTTAAGTTGTATATTGTCAGCGATTTTAAGCTAGGGCAGGTCAAGAGTTTTATTCCGCATCTGGTGAGTCTGACCTATCTCCAGAATACCGGCGCAGCCTTCTCCATGCTAGAAAACCAGCAATGGCTCTTTAGCTTGGTAACATTTCTGGTTATCGGAGGAGCTGTTTACTATCTCATCAAGCACCTCCACGCCTCAAAGTGGATGTTGGCTGGACTGACCTTGGTGATTGCTGGCGGTTTGGGGAACTTTATTGACCGGATTCGGCAAGGTTTTGTCGTGGACATGTTTCAGTTAGATTTTATCAATTTTGCTATTTTCAATGTGGCAGATATGTATCTGACCTTTGGTGTAGCTATTTTACTGTTGATGATTTTGAAGGAAGAAAAAGATGGAAGTAAGAATTGAGGCTTCGGTAGCTGGTCAGCGATTGGACAAGGCAGTTGCTGAGCTGACAGACCTATCCCGTAGTTTGGCCAATGAGCAGATTAAGGACGGCCAGATTTTGGTTAATGAACAAGCCAAAAAGGCTAAATACGCTGTTAAAGAAGGCGATGTCATCACCTATGAGCTGCCTGAACCAGAAGTAGTCGAATATGTGCCTGAGAATATTCCGCTAGAAATCGTCTATCAAGACGAGGACGTGGCAGTCGTCAACAAACCGCAGGGAATGGTGGTCCATCCTTCTGCGGGCCATACCAGCGGTACGCTAGTCAATGCCCTTATGTACCACATCAAGGACCTCTCTGGCATCAACGGAGTCCTCCGACCGGGGATTGTCCATCGGATTGATAAGGACACTTCTGGGCTTCTCATGATTGCTAAAAATGACCAAGCTCATGCGACTCTGGCTGATGAGCTCAAGGATAAGAAATCCCTACGCAAGTATTGGGCTATTGTTCATGGAAATCTGCCTAACGACCGTGGAATGATTGAAGCACCGATTGGCCGCAGTGAAAAAGACCGCAAGAAGCAGGCGGTAACAGCCAAAGGAAAGCCGGCTCTGACGCGTTTCCAAGTCTTGGAACGTTTTGGTGACTATAGCTTAGTTGAGCTTCAACTGGAAACAGGTCGGACTCATCAGATCCGCGTTCACATGGCCTACATCGGACATCCTGTAGCTGGCGACGAGGTCTATGGACCGCGTAAGACCTTAAAAGGGCATGGCCAATTTCTGCACGCGCGAACGCTGGGCTTCACCCATCCTCGAACTGGTGAAGTGCTGGAATTTACAGCTGAAGTGCCAGCCATTTTCCAAGAAACCTTGGCAAAACTGCGACAAGAATAGGTAGGTTTGTTCATTGTTAAAATACAAATTTTCCTCTGACCGCTTCAATCGCGGTCGTTTTTATTTTCCGTAAATCGTGGTATAATAAGACAATCTAGCAGTGAAGGAAAAGGAAATGAAAGCAAAGCGAATCGTATTTAAGGTGGGGACTTCGTCATTAACCAACGCAGATGGCAGTCTGTCACGCGTCAAGGTAAAGGAGATTACTCGGCAGTTGACTCTCTTGCACGAGGCGGGACATGAGTTGATCTTGGTCTCATCAGGAGCTATTGCGGCAGGTTTTTCTTCTCTAGGCTTTAAAAAGCGACCGACCAAGGTGGCGGATAAACAGGCATCAGCTGCTGTTGGACAGGGGTTGCTTTTGGAGGAATATACTACCAATCTTCTTTTGAAGCAAATCATTTCTGCTCAGATTCTTTTGACCCAGGATGATTTTGCAGATAAGCGGCGTTATAAGAATGCCCATCAGGCCTTGTCTGTCTTGCTGAATCGCGGAGCTATTCCTATCATCAATGAAAATGATACAGTGGCTATCGAGGAGCTCAAGGTCGGGGATAATGATACACTGAGTGCGCAGGTAGCGGCTATGGTTCAGGCGGACCTCCTAGTTCTCTTGACAGATGTAGATGGACTGTACACTGCCAATCCCTTTACTAATCCAGATGCCCATCGACTTGAAAAGATTGAGAAGATTAGCTCTGAGCTGATTGATATAGCAGGAGGTGCAGGAACGAGTAATGGAACTGGTGGGATGCTGACAAAGATTAAAGCAGCAACGCTTGCGACCATGTCTGGTGTTCCGGTCTATATCTGCTCCTCACTCAAGGCTGATGCTCTGCTGGAAGCTGCGGAGGAAACCAAGGATGGCAGCCTCTTTTTAGCCCAGGAAAGAGGTCTAAAAACGCAGAAGCAATGGCTGGCTTTCTATGCTAAAAGTCAAGGGGAAATCTATGTGGACCAAGGAGCAGCCGACGCTCTCAGAAATAAGGGAAAAAGCTTGTTGGTGTCCGGTCTTGTATCTGTATCGGGTAGCTTTACCTATCAGGATACGGTGACCGTTTATGAAGAAGGCAGCGGAGCTATTCTTGGTAAAGGGCGCGTCCGTTTTGGCAAGTCAGCTCTTAAAGATATGCTCAAGTCCAATAAACCTAAAGGTGTTGTCATTCATCGGGATGACTGGATTTCTCTGACACCGGAGTTGAATGATTTATTTGCAGAATTATAGAAGACGAGGAAAGGAGAAGCGATGACCTCAACACAAGCGATTTTTGAAAAGGTTCAGAAAGTTAAGAAGACGATCAATACGGCCACAACGGCTGAGAAAAACCATGCTTTGGAAGAAATGGCAAAGCAGCTCTGGCTTTCTCGTGCGGATATTTTAGCAGCCAATGAATTGGATATGACCGCAGCAAAAGGTAAGATTTCAGATGTAATGCTGGATCGCCTCTATCTAGATGAGGATCGCATTGCTGCCATGGCAGAGGGTATTCGTCAGTTGATTGACTTAGAGGATTCTGTAGGGCAAGTCTTGGAAAGGACCGAGCTTGAGAACGGCCTTGTCATCAGTAAACAGCGGGCGGCTATGGGTGTGATTGGGATTATCTACGAAAGTCGGCCTAATGTCACCTCTGACGCTGCTGCTCTTGCCCTAAAGAGTGGCAGTGCGGTCGTTCTCAGAAGTGGCAAGGATGCCTATCAGACAGCGCTAGCCATTGTCACAGCTCTGAAAAACGGCTTGGCTCAGACGGCGATTTCGCCGGATTGTATCCAGTTGGTTTCTGATACCAGTCGAGCCTCAGCCCAGGCTATGATGAAGGCCAAGGGCTATCTGGATTTGCTCATTCCTCGTGGAGGTGCAGGACTGATTCAGGCGGTCGTGGAAAATGCAACTGTGCCGGTTATTGAGACGGGTACTGGAATTGTTCATGTCTATGTAGATAAGGATGCTGATCAAGATAAGGCTTTGGCGATTATTGAGAATGCCAAGACCAGTCGCCCCTCTGTCTGCAATGCCATGGAAGTACTACTGGTTCACGAAGAGATTGCAGCTGCATTTTTACCACGTTTACAAAAGATTTTGGTAACAGATCGTGATGCTGCGCAAGAAAACCCTGTTGAATTGCGTTTGGATGAGAAAGCAGCTCAGTATATCTCGGGCTCGCAAGCTAAATCGGAAGATTTTGATACCGAATTTTTGGACTATATCTTAGCGGTCAAGCTGGTTTCTTCTCTGGAAGAAGCGGTGGAGCATATCGAAGCCCACAGCACCCATCACTCGGATGCCATTGTGACGGAGAATGAAGCAGCGGCAGCTTATTTCACAGAGCAGGTGGATAGCGCAGCAGTTTATATCAATGCCTCAACCCGCTTTACAGATGGCGGTCAATTTGGCCTTGGCTGCGAAATGGGGATTTCTACTCAAAAACTGCATGCCAGAGGTCCTATGGGACTGAAAGAGTTGACCAGTTATAAGTACGTCATCCAAGGGACTGGTCAAGTGAGGAAATAATGATGAAAATTGGATTTATCGGTCTGGGAAATATGGGTGGCAGTCTCGCTCGCCTAGTTGCCCAAGATGAAAGATATAGAAGCGAATTACTACTAGCTAATCGCAGTCGTGAAAAGGCTGAAAAGATTGCTGCAGAACTTGGTGGGCAGCCGGTCAGTAATGAAGAGGTTTTTACTCAGGCAGAAGTGATTTTTCTAGGTATCAAACCAGCTCAATTTGCTGACTTGCTGGCTGAGTATCAGGAAATTCTAGACAAACGGGAGTCTATTTTGTTGGTTTCAATGGCTGCTGGTCTAACCTTAGAGCTATTAGAAAAAATGACATCTAGCCACCATCGTTGGATTAGGATCATGCCTAATACTCCAGTAGTCGTAGGTGAGGGCGTTATTAGCTTTGCCTTATCCCAGCAGGCGAATCAAGTGGATGAAGACTTGTTGTGGGAACTTCTGTCTTCGGCTGGCCTTTTAGTCAAACTAGAGGAAAAGCAGTTGGATGCGGCGACAGCTCTTGCTGGCTGTGGACCAGCTTTCGTCTATCTCTTTATAGAGGCTTTAGCGGACGCTGGTGTCCGAGCAGGACTCAGTCGTGACATATCGCTTGAACTGGCCAATCAAACTCTCTTAGGCGCTGCCAAGCTAAGTCAGGTCAGTGGGCAACATCCTGCCCAACTCAAAGACCAGGTCTGCAGTCCGGCCGGTTCGACCATCGCCGGGGTAGCCAGTCTGGAAGAAAATGCCTTTCGAGGAACAGTCATGGATGCCGTTCAAGCTGCCTACAAGAGGACGCAAGAGTTGGGGAAATAAAGAAATCTACCAGTTTTAAGCTGGTAGATTTTGTATAGATTGGTAGTCAAATCAGAGGGGAAACTATGTTCTTTCAACAATTTACAGATGAAAATTTTATCTTGAATATTTTTCATAAATGGTATGGTCATGATTGTCAGATTTCTCAGCTCTCAAAAGGTAGTGAAAATCTAAATTATTTGATTGATGGCCAGTTGGTGGTTCGTGTGCTTTATTTAGCCGAAAGTTCGCCAATTTTTTCGCAAGCCTTTCCGTATCTAGAAAGAGAAGTGTATTTTGTCAATACTTTATACGAGAACAAGTTAAATCCGCTTCGGTATCTGTCTTTTCCAGATGGGAAGTTCATTCATCGGCTGGATGTGAAGGATGGGAGTCTCTTTTTTCTGAAATATCCTTATTTAAGAGGTGACCGAATGACATTCTCTTCCTCTAATCTGTCTGAACTTGCTCGAAATTTAGCAAATATACATGATTTTTCTCAGAGATATATGATGACATTTGAAAGAGTCCCCTTTTATGATGACTTAATTTCTTCTTTACATTTCAGGACTTTTTCTTACAATCCTCAGCTTGAAAGAATCGTTCCAGGCTATCAGGCATTGTGGAAAATATTTCAAGAGAACACAGAAGCATTGAAGTCAATGAAGTCTGAGAAGAGGAATATTTTTATTCATAACGACTTACATAATGAAAATTTGCTACTTTGCGAAAAGGAAGTAGCCATATTGGATTTTGGAGATTGCAGATATTCATTGCCTGAAGAGGATATTGGAACCTTATTTTGGGGAATCCTGCAGAAAGTTGAAAGGTCAAAATATGAAGAAATGTTAAATCAGTTTTTTAAATATTATTCCAGACCCATCGATAGAACTGTTTGTTTTTGTTATGCCTTGCAGCGATTTTTAGATATTCATTTGTATTATCTGAATGAAAATCTAAAAGAAGCTGGCTTAATCAAGTATCAAAAAGAAAAATTCAACAAGGAAGAAGCAATGATTAATTTTCTCATATCGAAAATTACTGAATAATACTTCCTTATTGAAAGTATTTAAAGAAGGAAATAGAGGATTTAGCGATTATGATTTTAACCGTATTAATTCAACATTTCTCCCGCTTGTCTTTGTGATTTATGTTATAATCTTACTATGCAAACCAAACCGACCTCTGCTTATGTTCATATTCCTTTTTGTACTCAGATTTGTTATTACTGCGATTTTTCCAAGGTTTTTATCAAAAATCAGCCAGTAGATTCTTATCTGGAGCATTTGATTGAGGAGTATGATTCTTACGATATCAAAAAGCTCCGTACCCTCTATATCGGTGGTGGGACTCCGACGGCTTTATCTGCGCCTCAATTAGCCTTTTTGCTGGAAAAGCTAACGGACAAGCTGGATTTGTCTTATCTTGAAGAGCTGACCATTGAAGCCAATCCTGGGGATTTGGATCAGGAGAAGATTGCTGTACTTAAAGACTCGCCGATCAATCGGGTTTCGCTGGGTGTACAGACTTTCAATAACCGCATGCTTAAGCAAATTGGCCGCAGTCACTCGGAAAAGGACATCTACGAGAATATTGCCAATCTCAAAAAAGCGGGTTTTGATAATATCTCGATTGACCTTATTTATGCCCTGCCCAAGCAAACTATGGAAGATGTGAAAATCAATGTAGCCAAGGCTATTGCCCTGGACATTCCCCACATGAGTTTGTACAGCTTGATTTTGGAAAATCATACGGTCTTTATGAATCGGATGCGGCGAGGGAAACTGCCTCTGCCCAAGGAAGATTTGGAAGCGGAGATGTTTGACTACATTATAGCTGAGCTGGAAAAGGCCGGCTTCGAGCATTATGAGATTTCAAACTTTTCCAAGCCAGGCTTTGAGAGCCGCCACAATCTCATGTACTGGGACAATGCGGAGTATTATGGTATTGGAGCGGGAGCGTCTGGCTATGTCAATGGTGTTCGCTATAAAAACCACGGGCCGATTCGCCATTATCTGCAGGCGGTTGAAGAGGGTAATGCCCGTGTGCAGGAAGAAGTGCTGGCGTTGAAAGAAAAGATGGAAGAAGAAATGTTTCTAGGACTGCGCAAGAAATCAGGAGTGTCAAAAAAACGTTTTGAGGAAAAATTCGGTATTTCCTTTGAAGACCAGTACGGAGCTGTCGTGGCTGAACTGACTGAGCAGGGTTTGCTAGTGCCAGACAGAGATATCGTGCGTATGACCAAACAAGGCCTCTTTTTGGGCGATACGGTTGCTGAGAAATTTATATTGGAGTGAATCATGGGCTTAACTTATCAAATGAAAATGAAAATTCCTTTTGATATGGCAGATATGAATGGCCATATCAAGTTACCGGATGTTATCCTGCTGTCTTTGCAGGTATCGGGGATGCAGTCGATTGAGCTTGGCGTCAGTGACAAGGATATGCTGGAGCAGTATAATCTTGTCTGGATTATCACGGACTATGATATTGATGTGACACGTCTGCCGCGATTTGCAGAGGAAATTACCATTGAAACAGAAGCTTTGACCTACAATCGACTCTTTTGCTACCGTCGCTTCACGATTTTTGATGAGGCGGGTGAAGCCATTATACAGATGATGGCAACCTTTGTTCTTATGGATCGAGACAGCCGCAAGGTTCGTGCCGTTGATCCGGAGATTGTAGCGCCATATCAATCTGAGTTTTCCAAGAAATTACTGCGCGGGCCTAAGTATCCAGGCTTGGAAAATCCTGTCAGCAAGGACTACCATGTACGCTTTTACGACTTGGATATGAACGGCCATGTCAACAATAGCAAGTATCTGGACTGGATCTTTGAGGTTATGGGAGCAGATTTCCTCACCCAGCACATTCCCAAGAAAGTCCATCTCAAGTATGTCAAGGAAGTTCGACCGGGCGGCATGATTGCTTCTAGCTACGACCTAGAAGGTCTGCAGAGCAATCACCAGATTTCCAGTGACGGCGAAGTCAATGCCCAGGCTTTGGTGACCTGGCAAGAGTTTAAACAAGAGAATTAGGAAGAGTAGAAATGACTTATAAAGGATATTTGATTGATTTAGACGGGACAATTTATAAGGGCAAGAGCCGGATTCCGGCTGGTGAAGTTTTTGTGCATGAGTTGCAGAAGCGCAAGATTCCCTATCTTTTCGTGACCAATAATACTACTCGCACGCCAGAAGCAGTGCAGACCATGCTGGCTGAAAATTTCAATATTGAGACGCCACTTGAGACTATTTACACAGCTACTTTAGCAACTATTGACTATATGCAGGAGAAAAATCTGGGCAAGAAAGTCTACGTTATCGGAGATATCGGACTTAAACATGCCATTGAAGAAGCTGGATATGTAGAGGATACAGAAAATCCTGACTATGTGGTAGTTGGTCTGGACTGGGAAGTGGACTATGAGAAGCTGACAATAGCGACTCTAGCCATTCAAAAAGGGGCTCACTTTATCGGGACCAATCCAGATCTCAATATTCCGACTGAGCGAGGTTTGCAGCCAGGAGCGGGTGCTATCAACGCCCTCTTGGAAGCAGCCACTCGAGTTGAGCCAACCTTTATCGGTAAGCCCAATGCCATCATCATGGAAAAAGCCATAGAGCATTTAGGACTGGCGCGTGAAGAAGTGGTCATGGTGGGCGATAACTACCTGACGGATATTCGAGCGGGAATCGACAACGGCATTCCGACCCTCTTGGTTACAACAGGTTTTACTCTGCCAGAAGAAGTGCCTAATCTGCCAATTCAGCCGACACATGTCTTGTCTAGCCTAGCGGAGTGGGACTTCGATGCGTGATAAATTGAGATTTTCAGCAAGCGTCTTGTGCTTGCTGGCAGCAGCAATCTTGCTAACCATTTATCTGGCTTGGCTCTTATATCCGATGGAGATTTCTTATTTCAACTTGCCAGATAAGGTGTATTTGAAAGCAGAGACCATTCAGTATAATTTTAATATTTTGATGAATTACCTGACCAATCCTTTTAGTCAGAAGCTGGCAATGCCGGATTTTCGCTCGTCAGCAGCTGGTCTGCATCATTTTCAAGTGGTTAAGTATCTTTTTCACTTGGCGCAAGCTATTTTTCTAGTTACTCTACTGGCTTTGATCTTCTTTGTCAAAAAAGTAGTCAAAAAGGGATTTTTAGGCCTCTACAGACGGGCTTTTCTAGTGATTAGTATCTTGCCACTTGTCTTTGCTGGACTGGCTTTTATGATTGGCTTTAACAGTTTTTTTACACTCTTTCATCAAGTGCTCTTTGCAGGAGACAATACCTGGATGTTTGACCCGGCCAAGGATCCAGTTATTTGGATTCTGCCAGAAGAATTTTTCATGCACGCCTTTATTCTTTTTGCTTTGCTTTATGAGGGAATCTTTTTGACCTTGTATTTCCTAAGCCGAAAGGGTAAGGAGAAAATTTAATATAGGAGATTTTATGTATTATATACCCGAACCTTTAAATCCTAAAAAAGATCTAGGACGATTTTCGGCGACTTGCTTCACTTATTTATGGGTTATGCTTGCTGCTGTCTTCATTTACGTATTTGTTGCCTTTTTTGTCATCATGCCAGGGCAAGGTATGGACATTCAAAAGACGCAAGACATTGTTACCAAATTCATGGAAAAGGACGGCGGGGCTTATATTTTAGCTTCCTGTCTCGGTGTTCTTACTTTTACAGTGTCTCGAGGTAAGCAGCTCTTCAAATACGACCTTCGTCGCAAGGGGCGGAAGATGACTCCTAAAGTTTTCTTTTATATGATTTGCTTCCTTTTATTCGCCCAAATGTTTACAGCTGTTGTCAATCAGGTCATGCAGGCTATCATGCAACTCTTCAATCTAGATCTATCTAGTATGGAATCGGGAGGCGGCGGTTCTGAAACACTGACCATGCTGATTTATTCATCCTTGATGGCTCCAGTTACGGAGGAAATTATTTTCAGAGGTGCTGGATTGCGAGCGTTAGAGAAGCATGGAAAGATTTTTGCCATTCTTCTGACTGCGATTTTGTTTGGTCTTTTTCACGAAAATCTTTATCAGTTTTATTTTGCTAGTTTGATTGGTTTAGGTTTTGGTTATATCGCTTTTGAGTATTCGATTATCTGGTCTATCATTTTTCATGCTCTCAATAACTTTGTCATAGCAGAAGGTATAGCTTTTCTTTCAAAAAAAGCTCCAGAGCCTATTGTTAACATCGTTTTTTACGGCCTATTAATCGCTGGCAGCACAGTATTTCTTTTGCTTTTAATCTTGAAATGGCCAAAATTTAAGGAATACATTGACGCAAATCGTTCGCTCCCAGGGACCTACCGACAGGCTTTTAAGTCAGTCTGGTTCTGGGTTCTGGTTGTGTTTACTTTTCTTGGAACTTTTCTGCCTGTCATGGCAGCCTATCTTGTATCATTGATTAATAATAGCTAATTGCCTTTTATTTGGCAGTTATGCAATGATATGTAAGGAGTTGGATATAGTCCAGCTCTTTTTTGTTCGATAAAAAGATAGAAAGTGAAAGATTTTGATAGAAAGTGCTTGACATTGAAAAATAAAGAGGTATAATAATAATCGTAAACGATTCCAAAGGAGGTGCTTTATGCTGAAGTCGGAAAGAAAGCAAGTTATTCTAGAGACAGTCATAAGAGAAAAATTTGTTTCTTTAGATTATCTAGTACATGCTTTAAACACTTCAGAATCAACTATCAGAAGAGATTTGGATGAATTGGAAAGCGAGCACAAGCTGCGACGAGTTCACGGGGGAGCCGAAAGCCTTCATTTTCTGCAAGAAGAGGAGAGTAATCAGGAAAAATCTATCAAAAGCATTCAAGAAAAGACAGCTATTGCCAAGATGGCAGCAAGCTTGATTCAAGAACATGATGTGATTTTTATTGATGCGGGGACAACCAATGAGCTTTTGGTTAATGAGCTGCATGACCCTAGAGTGACAGTCGTCACTAACTCCATTCACCATGCGACCAAGTTGGTAGAGCGTAATATCCCGACAGTCATTATCGGCGGAAAGGTCAAGCGCTCAACGGATGCCAGCATTGGCGGTGTGGCTCTGAATCAAATCGGTCAGTTGAATTTCGATAAGGCCTTTATTGGAATGAATGGCATTGACGATGGCTTTTTTACCACTCCAGATATGGAAGAAGGAGCTGTCAAAAGAGCGATTTTGGAGAATGCTAAGAAGACTTATGTCTTGGCTGATCTTTCTAAACTAGGACAGACGTCCTTTGTCAAGGTTGCTCCTCTTGCCAAAGCAAGCATTATTACTAATCAAAATGAATCAGAAGTGATTCAAGCGCTCAAAGAAAAAACGGAGGTGATTGAAGTATGATTTATACTGTCACACTAAACCCTTCCATCGACTATATTGTCCGTCTGGACAAGGTCCTTATAGGAAGCGTCAATCGAATGGACAGTGACGACAAATTCGCTGGCGGAAAAGGAATCAATGTTAGCCGAGTTCTCAAACGTCTAGGTATTGAGAATACAGCGACTGGCTTTATCGGTGGTTTTACTGGCAAGTTCATTACAGATACATTGGAAGATGAAGGGATTTCCAGCCATTTCGTTGAGGTTGAGCAGGATACTCGTATCAATGTCAAGATTAAAGCGGATGCTGAGACAGAGATTAACGGACCTGGTCCAGAAATTTCCAGTCAGAAACTAGAAGAGCTGGAGTCATTTCTTTCTTCTCTGACATCGGAAGATACAGTAGTCTTCGCAGGCAGCAGTCCTAAAAATCTTGGAAATGTTATCTACAAGGAGTTGATCGGCCTGACCAGAAAGACAGGAGCACAAGTGGTCTGTGACTTTGAAGGACAGACATTGCTTGATTCATTAGAGTTTGAGCCGCTCTTGGTCAAACCTAACAATCACGAACTAGTTGATATTTTCGGAGTCAAGCTTGAAAGCTTGGATCAGATTGAGAGTTACGCCCGTCAAATCTTAGACAAGGGTGCCCAGCATGTCATCATTTCCATGGCTGGAGATGGTGCCTTGCTGGTAACTCATGAGGTTGCTTACTTCGCCAAACCTATCAAGGGCAATGTTAAAAATTCTGTTGGTGCTGGTGACTCTATGGTGGCTGGATTTACTGGAGAGTTTGTCCGCTCTGGTGATGTTATTCAAGCCTTCAAATGGGGAGTGGCCTGCGGAACGGCAACCACCTTCTCAGATGATTTGGCGACAGCTGATTACATAAAAGAAATCTATGAAAAAGTAGAGGTAGAAAAAATATGAAAATTCAAGACTTACTAAGAAAAGATGTGATGTTGCTGGACTTGCAGGCAACAGAGAAAAAAGCCGTTATCGAAGAAATGATTCAAAGTCTAGTGGATCATGGCTATGTAACAGACTTCGAGACTTTCAAAGAAGGGATTTTGGCTCGTGAAGCCTTGACTTCTACAGGCTTGGGTGACGGGATTGCTATGCCTCACAGCAAAAATACTGCAGTGAAAGAAGCGACGGTTCTTTTTGCTAAGTCAAATAAAGGCGTAGATTATGAAAGTTTGGACGGTCAGCCAACTGATCTCTTCTTCATGATTGCAGCTCCAGAAGGTGCTAACGATACTCACTTGGCTGCCTTGGCTGAATTGTCCCAATACCTGATGAAGGATGGTTTTGCGGATAAATTGCGCCAAGTGACTTCGCCTGATCAGGTGATTGAGCTCTTTGACCAAGCTTCGGAAAAAGCAGAAGAACCTGCTGTCGTTGAACCTGCCAATGAAGGCGGAGACTTCCTTGTAGCTGTAACAGCATGTACAACAGGGATTGCGCATACCTACATGGCTCAAGAGGCTTTGCAGAAGGTCGCTGCTGAAATGGGTGTTGGTATCAAGGTTGAAACCAACGGTGCCAGCGGTGTCGGAAATAAACTGACAGCAGAAGACATCAAAAATGCTAAAGCTGTTATCATCGCAGCTGATAAAGCAGTAGAGATGAATCGCTTTGACGGCAAGCCATTTATTAATCGTCCAGTTGCTGATGGTATTCGTAAGACAGAAGAACTGATTAATCTGGCTCTTTCAGGAAATGCTGAGATTTACAAGGCTGCTAACGGCGGCGGTGCTGCCGAATCAAGCAATGAGAAACTTAGTCTGGGCGGTGCTTTCTACAAGCACTTGATGAGTGGTGTTTCCCAAATGTTGCCATTCGTTATTGGTGGCGGGATTATGATTGCCATTGCATTCTTGCTGGATCAGATCTTAGGTGTACCAAAAGATCAGCTTTCTAATCTGGGAAGTTATCATGAGATTGCAGCGCAGTTTAAAGCAATTGGTGGAGCAGCATTTGGTTTCATGTTGCCGGTATTAGCTGGTTATATCGCTTACTCAATCGCTGAAAAGCCAGGTCTGGTTTCTGGTTTCGTAGCTGGTGCCATTGCAAGCAGCGGTGCATCATTTGGTGGTGTTGCCTATGCTGAAGGCGGTCAGAAGACTCTTGAATTAACTGGTGTATCATCTGGTTTCCTTGGTGCTTTGGTAGGCGGCTTCTTAGCTGGTGGTATCATCCTTCTCCTTCGCAAGCTTCTTGCAGGTCTGCCTCGCTCACTTGAAGGTATCCGTTCAATCTTACTCTTGCCTCTTCTGGGTGTTCTTGTGACTGGATTTGTAATGTTGGCGGTCAATATTCCAATGTCAGCAATCAATACGGCCTTGAACGATTTCTTGGCAAGTCTGAGCGGAAGCTCTGCAGTCCTTCTCGGTCTCTTAGTCGGTGGTATGATGGCTGTCGATATGGGTGGACCAGTTAATAAGGCTGCTTATGTATTCGGTACTAGTACACTTGCAAGCACTGTTTCAACTGGCGGTTCTCCTGTAATGGCAGCGGTAATGGCAGCTGGTATGGTTCCGCCTTTGGCAGTATTTATTGCTACTCTTCTGTTCAAACATAAATTCACTGAAGAAGAACGCGATTCAGGTTTGACAAACATTGTCATGGGTCTGTCTTTCATCACAGAAGGAGCTATCCCGTTTGGAGCTGCTGACCCAGCTCGTGCTATTCCAAGCTTTATTGTAGGTTCTGCTCTTACAGGTGCTCTTGTAGGATTGTCTGGTATCAAGCTCATGGCTCCTCACGGAGGAATCTTTGTGATCGGCTTGACAAACAATCCAATCCTTTACTTGGTATATGTATTGATTGGTGCAGTAGTCAGCGGTCTTATCTTTGGTTACTTGCGCAAACCACTTGAAAAATAATATTTAAAAGAATCTCGCTTTTGTTAGTGAGGTTCTTTTTTGTGTTTTCCAACATGCAAATTTTAGCATGGAAACTTCGCTCGATATATGGTATAATGGGCCTATCGCATATTTTTAGGAGAATAAAAATGAACATACAGCGCGAAAAAGAATTTGTTAGTCAGTACCATTTTGACGCCCGAAATTTTGAATGGGAAAAAGAAAATGGAACACCTGAAACCAAGGTTGATGTGAATTTCCAATTGGTCAAAAGAGATGTTGAAGCTCACACAACTTCATTGATTGTGATTTTGACCTTTATGATTGTTTTTGAGAATTTTGTTATCAGCGGAACTATTTCGCAAGCTAACCACATTCACGGTCGCCTTATTGAAGAACCGAGTGAATTTGACCACGATGAAGTAGAAGAGCTGGCTCGGCCTTGCTTAACCATGCTCAACCGCTTGACTTATGAAGTGACAGAAATTGCTCTGGATTTGCCAGGCATTAATTTGGAGTTTTAATTATGAAGTTAGCGGTTATCACAGATTCATCGGCCTATCTGCCGGCTTCCCTGCTGGAGAATGAAAATCTTTTCGTCTTGGATATTCCGGTCGTGATTGCTGGTGAGACTTATGTCGAAGGTAGAAACTTAACAGCCAGTGAATTTTATGAAAAAATGGCTCAGTCAGATGAATTACCCAAGACCAGTCAGCCTAGTATTGCTGAGTTAGAAGAGATTCTCACCATTCTAGACGGAAAGGACTATACCCATGTTTTGGGGCTCTTTCTATCCAGCGGTATTTCTGGTTTTTACCAAAATATTCAGTATCTGAAAGATGAGTTTCATGGTTTGAAAATTGCCTTTCCGGATTCTAAGATTACTAGCGCTCCGCTCGGTATTATGGTCCAATCTGCTCTAGAGTGGGCAGAACAGGGCCTGGAGTTTGAAACAATTTTAGCTAATGTCCAGAAGCAGATAGATGGCACCAGTGCTTTTATCATGGTGGATGACTTGAACCACTTGGTCAAAGGAGGACGCCTGTCCAACGGTGCAGCTATTCTGGGAAATCTGCTCAGTATCAAGCCTATTCTGTATTTTAACGATCATGGTGTAATAGAAGTTTTTGAAAAGATTCGGACGGAGAAGAAGGCTATCAAGCGTATGCTGGAACTTGTCCGAGAAAGAACATCAGGCGGTGCTTATCAGATTATGGTTATCCATGGCAATGCGCCAGAAAAAGCGGCTGAGCTTCAGCAAAATCTGCTAGACAGCGGTATTGCTGGCGAAGTCCCTATTGCAACCTTTGGCAGTGTTATCGGGACGCACTTGGGTGAGGGCAGCGTTGCCTTGGCCTATATTCCCATGATCTGATTGCTGAAAGTCTGAGCTTGTCTCTGTAAGGAGGAAAACATGAGTATCAAAGTTATTATTGCTGGTTTTAAAGGAAAAATGGGCCAAGCAGCCTATAAAATGGTGACAGAAGATCCTGAATTAGAATTAGTTGGACTGCTGGATCCTTTTACGGATGAAAAAGAAGTGGCTGGTGTTCCTGTCTTCAATGCCAAGGAAGAATTGGCTGGGCTGAAAGCCCATGTCTGGGTTGATTTTACAACCCCTAAAGTAGCTTATGACAATACTCGCTTCGCTCTAGACCAGGGATTTTGCCCAGTGGTCGGAACTACAGGTTTTACTCCAGAACAGTTGGAAGAGTTAATCACATTGTCTAGGGAAAAGGAGCTGGGCGGATTGATTGCTCCGAATTTTGCTTTGGGAGCTGTTTTATTAATGCAGTTTGCAGCACAGGCAGCCAAGTATTTCCCAAATGTAGAAATTATTGAGCTACATCACGACCAGAAAAAGGATGCACCGAGCGGGACGGCTATCAAGACAGCTGAGCTTATCAGCCAAGTTAGACCGAGCAAGCAGCAGGGAGCTGCTGATGAGGAAGAGTCTATAGCTGGCGCTCGTGGAGCTGATTTCGATGGCATGCGTATCCATTCAGTTCGCTTGCCTGGTCTGGTTGCTCACCAAGAAGTGATCTTTGGCAGTCAGGGAGAGGGATTGACCCTGCGGCATGATTCCTATGATCGTACTTCCTTTATGACAGGAGTTAATCTTGCCATTAAAGAAGTTGTCAAACGCTCAGAATTAGTCTATGGATTGGAACATTTACTATGAGATTAGAAACTCTGCCTTCTGAATTTCAGGAGGCTTTGCCAGTATTAGAGAAGATAAAATCGGCTGGCTTTGAAGCTTATTTTGTTGGAGGCTCCGTTCGCGATGCCCTTTTGCAGCGACCTATTCACGATGTGGATATCGCCAGCTCCAGCTATCCTGAGGAAACCAAGCGTATCTTTGACCGTACGGTTGATGTGGGGATTGAGCATGGAACTGTCTTGGTTCTGGAAAATAACCGTGAATACGAAGTGACGACTTTCCGGACCGAGGATGTCTATGTGGACTACCGCAGGCCCAGCAAGGTTTCTTTTGTACGCTCGTTGGAAGAAGATCTCAAGCGGCGAGATTTCACTATTAATGCTCTGGCTTTGGATGAAAGCGGTCAAGTTATCGATCTTTTCCAAGGTTTAGATGATTTGGAAAATCGGATTTTGCGGGCCGTTGGAATGGCAGCAGAGCGTTTTAATGAAGATGCTCTCCGTATCATGCGAGGCTTTCGTTTTCAAGCTGCCTTAGATTTTGACATGGAGCAAGATACTTTTGCAGCGATGAAGGATTGTGCTCCCTTGCTGGAAAAGATTTCAGTTGAACGAATTTTTATCGAGTTTGATAAGCTCTTGCTGGCTCCCTTTTGGCGCAAGGGCTTAGAAGCACTCTTGACAAGCGGTGCCATAGAATTTTTGCCAGATTTGAAGGGAAGCAGAGCTAAGTTAGAACGGCTCTTTGCTTTGGCTTCAGATTTTCGCTTTTCAGCATCCGAACAGGCTTGGGCAGCCCTTTTACTAGCTTTAGATGTGCAAAATGTCAAAGGCTTTCTAAAAAAATGGAAGACCTCTCGTGAATTTGCCAAGAAAGTAGAAGATTTGGTTGAGATTGCGGCCATTCGCTCAGAACGAGACTTGACCAAGCGCGACTGCTATGACTATGATATTGACTTATTACTACAAGCAGAAGAGCTTCGGCAGGCACAAGGTTTGGCAGTTGATTTCTCTGCGATTCAGAATCTTGATGCCAGTCTGACTATTCATAGTAAGCAGGAAATGATGGTCAATGGCGGCATGCTGATGCGGGAGTTTGGTTTTAAGCCGGGACCAAAACTTGGCCAAATTTTGAAAGAGTTGGAATACGCTATTGTAGATGGCTACTTACCTAATGAACTAGAGGCCATTTACGCCTATATCAAGGAGAGAAAATGAGCGATTTTATCGTTGACAAGCTAACCAAATCAGTAGGTGATAAGACTGTTTTTCGGGATATTTCCTTTATCATTCATGACTTAGACAGGATTGGTCTGATTGGTGTCAATGGAACTGGAAAGACAACGCTGCTGGATGTGTTGTCGGGCAAGTCGGGCTTTGACGCAGATGTCAGCCCTTTTTCTGCTAAGACAGGATATAAGATTGCTTATCTGACTCAGGAGCCTGATTTTGATGAGGGGCAGACAGTGCTTGATACTGTTTTGTCCAGTGATTTACGGGAAATGCAGTTGATTCGAGAGTATGAGCTGCTCCTGACGGCTTATGATGAAAGTCAGCAGTCTAGACTAGAAGCGGTTATGGCCGAGATGGACTCGCTCCATGCTTGGGAAATCGAAAGTCAGGTCAAGACGGTCCTGTCCAAGCTTGGTCTGACTAATCTGTCACTTAAGGTTGGTCAGTTATCAGGAGGCCTTCGTCGCCGAGTTCAGCTGGCCCAAGTTCTCTTAGGCGATGCAGATTTGCTCTTGCTGGATGAGCCGACCAACCACCTAGATATTGATACCATTGAATGGCTGACGCATTTCTTGAAAAATTCCAAGAAGACCGTGCTTTTCATCACCCACGACCGCTATTTCTTGGATAATATTTCGACACGGATTTTTGAATTGAATGGCGGTCGCTTGATTGAATATCAAGGTAATTATCAAGACTATGTTCGTCTCAAGGCTGAGCAGGATGAGCGGGATGCGTCCTTGCTTCATAAGAAACAGCAACTGTACAAGCAGGAGTTGTCCTGGATGCGGCGGCAGCCTCAGGCTCGGGCAACCAAGCAACAGGCTCGTATCAATCGTTTCCATGAGCTCAAGAACGATTTGGCTGGTCAGACGACTGACGGCAATCTAGAAATGAACTTTGAAACTAGCCGTATCGGTAAGAAAGTCATCGAGTTTCAAAATGTGGACTTTGCTTATGATCAGAAGCCAATTCTCTCTCAGTTCAGTTTTTTGATCCAGAACAAGGACCGTATTGGAATCGTCGGAGATAACGGTGTCGGCAAGTCGACCTTGCTCAATCTAATTGCCGGTAAACTTCAGCCTCAGGCTGGTCAGCTCATTATTGGAGAGACAGTCCGAGTGGCCTATTTCTCTCAGCAGATTGAGGGCTTGGATGAGTCTAAGCGGGTCATAAATTACCTGCAAGAAGTGGCTGAGGAGGTCAAGATTGGCAGCGGAACGACTTCCATTGCAGAACTCTTGGAGCAGTTTCTTTTTCCTCGTTCAACTCATGGGACTTTAATCGAAAAGCTTTCTGGCGGAGAGAAAAAGCGCCTTTATCTACTTAAGCTTCTCTTGGAAAAGCCCAATGTCTTGCTTCTTGATGAGCCAACCAATGATTTGGATATTGCGACTCTGACGGTATTGGAGAATTTTCTGCAAGGCTTTGCAGGTCCAGTCATTACAGTCAGCCACGACCGTTATTTCCTGGACAAGGTAGCCAGCAAGATTTTGGCTTTTGAAGATGGGGGCATTAGAGAATTTTTCGGTAATTACACGGATTACCTGGATGAAAAAGCCTTTGTAGCAGAAAGCTCTGCTATTTCCCAAAAGACTGAAAAGGAAAAATCGGCCAAAGTGCGCGAGGAGAAAAAGCGTATGACCTACTTTGAAAAGCAGGAGTGGGAGTCTATTGAGGCTGATATCGAGGCGCTTGAGGAGCGGATTTCTGAGATTGAAGCGGCCATGCAGGAGAATGGCTCGGACTTTGCTCGCCTGTCTCAATTCCAGCAAGAACTGGATGAGCAGAACGAAAAATTGCTTGAAAAATACGAGCGCTATGAATACCTGAGTGGGTTAGACGGATGAAGGAAGTAGTGTTTAGACAGAGCTGGTTGAAAATATTCCTTTTAGCTATATCGGCGAGCGCTCTTGCTGTCTTTATGACTGCAGTTCTTGTATTACCATCTAAAAACGGATACCTATTATTTGCCTCCAATATTTCTGTGATTGAAAAAATGTTTTTGGTGATAGGTACAATTGTTTTTGATTTTCTTTCTATTTTGGTATGGATTTGTTTGTTTAGGGATAAACGTTTTCTTCGTCTAACGGAACAGGGCTTTTACTTTAAACCCCTTCTTTTTAGAGAAGTTTCGTTTTATAGTTGGGAAGAAATCCAGAGAATAGACTATAGAATTGAACGTATTCGACATTATGCAAAATATCAATTATTAAATAAGAGACATATTTTAACGATTTGTTTTCATTCAGTAGATCCTGCAGTTTTGAAGAGAAGTAGGCTTGCTTCTAGAAAGAGCAAAAGGTATAAGTTTGGTATTCCTGAACCGTTAGAAATTACTCTTATGTTATTGAAAAAAGAGAAACCAAAATATATTTATGAAACGATGATGGATTACCATAATCAATGGCGAGCAAATCAGAAGGATATTTAAAGTGAAGATATAGTCCGAACAGTTTCATAAACTGTAAATCTAAAACCTTTAGAGATGGAACGGAGGCATCTATGAAACTAAGATTGGAAAATACCAACTCGAAGAAGACACAAGAACTGGGAAATTTAATCAGATCCTACAATCGCTCTAAAAGAGAGTTCTCCAAAAGTGAGCCTCTTAACATCTATGTAGAAGACGAAAAAGGAAATCTGCTGGCTGGTATGGTGGCCGAAACTTTTGGTAATTGGCTGGAGATAGAGTATTTGTATGTGAGCGAGGATTTGCGAGGGCAAGGCATAGGTTCAAAAATACTGTGCAAGGCTGAACAGGAAGCTAGAGAAAGGAAATGCAAATATTCGTTTGTGGATACGTATCAGTTTCAAGCCCCAGATTTTTATAAAAAGCACGGCTATACAGAAGTGTTCGCGTTGAAAGAATACCCCTATACTGGTGAAAGATATTATTATACAAAAGAGTTGTGAGTTAGGATGAGTAAATATAGAAAAGATTATTGGTGAAAAATAGTGCAAGAAAGAATAATAAAAAGAAGTTCGAAAAAAATACTTTTTTGGGCAATTCTTAATAGTTTATTTTCTATTTGTTTGTCTTATTTTTTTGTCTGTTTTATCGTTTTGGAAAATCGACTGACATATTTTTATTCTTACATTTTATTAGTATTACTTTTGATTTTATATCTAATTTTGTTCGCTTCTTGGTGTCTTCTTTTTGCTGACAAAGAGTTCATTAGACTAACGGTGAACGGTTTCTATTATAAGCCTTCTCTAGTGGCAGATAGAGAATTTTTTTCATGGAAAGATGTGTCAGAGATGAATTTTCGTATAATACGAAACAGGTTTACAACTTCTTACAGAATTGAAATAAATTTTAATGACGTCGAGGGACTTTGTAAAACTTCAACTATTGTACGTAAAAATAAGAAGCGCGTCTTTAAAAATCAAGTTGATTTAATTATCCCGTTGATTTTTCTTGAAGAAACGTTTCTGGAACGTATATATGATTCAATGAAGTATTATGAAAGAGAGTGGAGGATAGAATCTAACCATAAGCCATTGGTTAAGAAAAAGAAATTACTAGTACAAGAAAGTAAAGGATAAAAGTGGCTAAGAGAAGTAGCAAAGTTAGATTTTTGTTGATTTTCATTTTTCTTTATGCAAACCTTTTCCTTACTGAAAAAATCTGATATAATGATGATAAATAAAACACAGAGGAGAACATCATGTCGAAAAAAATAATCGGAATTGACCTTGGTGGAACATCTATTAAGTTTGCTATTTTGACTTCAGAGGGCGAAATTCAGGAAAAATGGTCCATTAAAACCAATATTTTGGACGAAGGTAGCCACATCGTAGATGATATGATTGAGTCAATCCTGCATCGTTTGGACTTGCTTCAGCTTTCAGCAGAGGATTTTATCGGAATTGGTATGGGATCGCCAGGAGTTGTTGACCGAGAAAAGGGCACTGTTATTGGTGCTTACAACCTTAATTGGAAGACGCTGCAGCCAGTCAAGGATAAGATTGAAAAAGCGACTGGGATTCCTTTCTATATTGACAACGACGCTAACGTTGCCGCTTTGGGTGAACGCTGGATGGGAGCTGGAGAAAACCAGCCTGATGTAGTCTTTATGACCCTGGGTACAGGTGTTGGCGGAGGAATTGTGGCCAAAGGCAAGCTCTTGCACGGACTTGCTGGAGCAGCAGGAGAGTTGGGTCACATCACTGTTGACTTTGATCAGCCGATTCAATGTACCTGTGGCAAGAAGGGCTGCCTAGAGACTGTTGCATCTGCTACCGGTATTGTCAATCTGACTCGCCGCTATGCTGATGAGTATGCTGGTGATGCCGAGTTGAAAAAACTGATTGACAACGGTGAAGATGTCAATGCAAAAGTTGTCTTTGACTTGGCGAAAGAAGACGATGAGCTAGCTCTGATTGTCTATCGCAATTTTGCTCGCTATCTAGGAATTGCCTGTGCCAATATCGGCTCTATCCTCAACCCATCTACAATTGTTATCGGTGGTGGTGTGTCGGCTGCAGGTGATTTTCTGCTGGATGGCGTACGCAAGGTTTATGAAGAGAATAGCTTCCCGCAGGTTCGTACTTCAACCAAGTTGGCCTTGGCTACTCTTGGAAATGATGCTGGTGTTATCGGGGCAGCATCATTGGTTTTACAATAATTCAACAAGTTTACTTCATTTGTTCTCCTGCAGAAAGGTCTGTAGGAGAATTTTTATAGAAAATTTGCTATACTAGAAAAAGCTCACTGAACGAAGGAGAAATCATGACGCTAGCAGATACGATTTTCAAAGAGAATATTAAAAAAATTATAGAGCAGGGTGTTTTTTCTGAAAATGCCCGTCCGCGCTACAAGGATGGAAATGTAGCTAACTCTAAATATATCACTGGTTCTTTTGCGGAATATGATTTGAGCAAGGGCGAGTTCCCAATCACGACTCTGCGCCCTATTGCCATCAAGTCTGCCATCAAGGAAGTCCTTTGGATCTATCAAGACCAGTCCAATAGTCTGGAACTGCTCAACGACAAGTATCATGTTCACTATTGGAATGACTGGGAAGTTGGCGATACGGGTACTATCGGCCAGCGCTACGGAGCTGTTGTCAAGAAGCATGATATTATCCATAAAATTCTCCAACAGCTGGAAGTCAATCCTTGGAACCGTCGCAATATCATCTCTCTCTGGGATTATGAAGCTTTTGAAGAAACAGATGGCTTGCTTCCATGCGCTTTTCAAACCATGTTTGACGTTCGGCGTGTAGATGGAGACATTTATCTGGATGCGACTCTTACTCAGCGCTCAAATGATATGTTAGTTGCTCACCACATCAATGCTATGCAGTATGTGGCTCTGCAGATGATGATTGCCAAACATTTCGGCTGGAAGGTCGGCAAGTTCTTTTACTTTATCAATAACTTGCACATCTATGACAATCAGTTCGAGCAGGCGGAGGAGCTATTGCGTCGGGAACCTAGCGACTGTCAACCTCGACTCCTTTTAAATGTGCCGGATGGAACCAATTTCTTTGATATCAAAGCAGAAGATTTTGAGTTATTAGACTATGATCCCGTTAAACCTCAACTGAAGTTCGATTTGGCTATTTAACGATTTTGATAAGTGTATGCGAAAACTGCCAACCTCTGCAAAAGTTCTGCTTGAATCATACTTTAAACATGCCTTTTTACAGCAAATTTGATAGAATAGAGTTACTAATACAAAGGATAAAAAGATGACAAAGAAGATTATTGCCATTTGGGCTCAGACAGAGGATGGTCTGATTGGAAAAGACAAGGTCATGCCCTGGCATCTACCAGCAGAATTGCAGCATTTTAAGGCAACGACGACTGGACATGCTATTTTGATGGGCCGAGTGACCTTTGATGGTCTGCAGCGCCGCGTTTTGCCAAATCGAATCAGTCTGATTTTGAGCAGGGACAAGAACTATCAAGTCGACAATGAAAATGTCTTGTTGTTCAGCAATGTGGAAGATGTCTTAGAGTGGTACCACAAGCAGGATAGAAACTTGTATATTATCGGCGGAGCGCAAATTATCAGAGCTTTTGAGCCATATTTGGAAGAATTGATTCAGACTCAGATTGCTGCTAAGTTGGAAGGAGATACCTATTTCCCTGAGACATTTGACTGGACTCCTTATCAGGAAGTTAGCAGTGAATTTCATGCCAAAGATGAAAAGAATCCTTATGATTTCACTATAAAAAGATACCAAAGGAAGGACTCGTAAGAATGGAACGTAGTATTTTTGGTTTTTTTACGGCCTTTTTATGTGTCATTTGTCTTATTTGTGCCGTTCAAACCTTTCGGAAAAAGCGGTTTGGACTGGCAGCTTTATTTTTGCTGAATGCTTTTACAAATCTTGTAAATTCCATTCATGCTTTTTATATGACACTTTTTTAACATGTACGAAAGAAAATAAATAGATTTAGAATTTTAGAATTGGAGTAAACAATGCCTACAAGTCGTAATGATGATATGATGGTTTTTTGTTCTTTCTGTGGGAAGAACCAAGATGAGGTTCAGAAGATTATCGCTGGTAATAATGCCTTTATCTGTAATGAATGTGTGGAACTTGCACAGGAGATCATCCGTGAAGAGCTAGCCGAGGAAGTACTAGCAGATTTGTCTGAGGTACCAAAACCTCAGGAGCTGCTTAATATCTTGAACCACTATGTTATCGGGCAAGACCGAGCTAAGCGTGCCTTAGCAGTAGCGGTCTATAATCACTACAAGCGTATTAACTACCACGACAGCCGAGAAGAAGAAGATGTGGAACTGCAAAAGTCAAATATTTTGATGATTGGCCCGACTGGGTCAGGTAAGACCTTCCTGGCGCAGACTCTAGCTCGCAGCCTCAATGTACCTTTCGCCATTGCGGATGCAACAGCTCTGACTGAAGCTGGTTATGTCGGTGAAGATGTGGAAAATATCCTTCTCAAGCTTTTGCAGGCTGCTGACTTTAATATTGAGCGTGCAGAACGCGGCATTATCTATGTCGATGAGATTGACAAGATTGCTAAGAAAGGCGAGAACGTCTCTATCACCCGTGATGTTTCAGGCGAAGGAGTTCAGCAAGCTCTCTTGAAGATTATCGAAGGAACAGTAGCTAGTGTACCGCCGCAAGGTGGACGCAAGCATCCGCAGCAGGAAATGATTCAGGTTGATACCAAGAATATTCTCTTCATTGTTGGCGGTGCTTTTGACGGTATCGAAGAAATTGTAAAACAGCGCTTGGGCGAGAAAATCATTGGTTTCGGTCAGAATAACCGAGCAATTGACGAAGATGGGTCCTATATGCAGGAAATTATCTCAGAAGATGTTCAAAAATTTGGAATTATTCCTGAGTTAATTGGCCGTTTGCCTGTTTTTGCTGCTCTGGAGCAATTGACAGTTGATGATTTGGTCCGGATTTTGAAAGAGCCTAGAAACGCCCTTATTAAGCAGTATCAGGCACTTCTGTCTTATGATGATGTTAAGCTTGAATTTGACGAGGATGCTCTGCAGGAGATTGCCAATAAAGCAATTGAACGTAAAACAGGTGCACGCGGACTTCGATCAATCATCGAAGAAACTATGATGGATGTCATGTTTGAAGTTCCAAGTCAGGAAAATGTCAAACTTGTCCGCATTACCAAAGAAGCAGTAGATGGAACAGATAAGCCTATTCTAGAAACTGCCTAACGAGGTGCTTATGGAAATCAATACCCACAACGCAGAGATTTTGCTGAGTGCAGCCAATAAATCGCACTACCCTCAAGATGATATTCCAGAGATTGCCTTAGCAGGCCGATCAAACGTCGGAAAGTCCAGCTTCATCAATACACTTCTCAATCGCAAAAATTTAGCTCGAACTTCAGGAAAACCTGGAAAAACTCAGTTGCTAAACTTTTTCAACATTGATGACAAGCTGCGTTTTGTCGATGTGCCAGGTTATGGCTATGCCCGTGTTTCCAAAAAAGAGCGTGAAAAATGGGGCCGGATGATTGAGGAATATCTGACCAGTCGTGAAAATCTCAGAGCGGTTGTCAGCCTTGTTGATCTTCGGCATGATCCGAGCGCAGATGATGTGCAGATGTATGAATTTCTGAAATATTATGACATTCCGGTTATCCTAGTAGCAACCAAAGCTGATAAAATCCCTCGCGGAAAATGGAATAAGCACGAGTCGGCCATTAAGAAAAAGCTGGACTTTGATAAAAATGATGATTTCATTCTTTTTTCCTCAGTCACCAAGGATGGCTTAGATGCTGCTTGGGACGCGATTTTATCAAAAATTTAATAATACGAATTAAATCCAACTCGTTTTTAAGTTGGATTTTTTGAAATAAAACGAAAAATGTCACATACTTGTAAATTATCAATAGTGTTTTTTTAATCTTTAGTATGTTACAATGGTATCATTAACATCTTATTCAGGAGAAGTGCTGTGAAAAAGAGAATTTCAAAAAAAGGTAAGAGAATCCTTTCAGCTTTATTCATCATGACAACGACTATTGCTGTTGGCTTCGTCTTGGCAAAGCATATTAATCCTGCTAGTGCCAATAATAGCGACCAGCAGCCTATGAATCAAACAGACTATTTCATTTCACAAATCGGTGAGCCAGCGCGTCAGTTGGGACAGGACAATGATCTTTATGCCTCTGTTATGATTGCACAGGCTATTTTAGAAAGTGGCTCAGGACAGTCTGGTCTGTCCGGTGAACCTCATTATAACCTTTTCGGTATCAAAGGTCACTATGATGGCCAGTCTGCCAATATGGAGACTTGGGAAGATGATGGAGAGGGAAATGCTTATACCATCAACGATAGTTTCCGTTCATATCCTAGCTATGTAGAGTCTCTGCAAGACTATGTTGCTGTACTCAAGCAAGGGCATTTTGCAGGTGCTTGGAAAAGCAATGCACCAACCTATCAGGATGCAACAGCTGCCCTGACTGGTGTCTATGCGACAGATACTAGCTATAATGCTAAATTGAATTATATTATTGAAAAATACAATCTGACTCGCTTTGATTCACCACTCTATGAGTCTGGAGCTGGCTATATAGTTTACAATCCTTATCGTCAGCAATACACTACTCAAGATATCTTGGATGTCGATACTGCTTGGGCGAATAGATTTTAATGAAGACAACAAAAAAGAGGGAGACCTCTTTTTATGTTTAATCGTAGATTCTAGGAGTATTTCATGGGAAAATTTAAAGATTTGCTTGACAAGCAAGAAATTATTATTTTAGATGGAGCCTTAGGTACAGAGTTAGAAAGCCGGGGTTATGATGTATCTGGTAAGCTTTGGTCTGCTCAATACCTATTGGACGAGGTTCAGATTATCCAGAAGGTTCATGAAAGTTATGTGAAGGCTGGCAGCGACATCATCACTACGTCCAGTTATCAGGCCAGCATTCCAGCATTTATAGAGGCAGGACTAACTCCTGAAAAGGGTTATGATCTTTTGAAAGAGACAGTTTTCTTAGCGCAAAAGGCAATCGAAAATATCTGGCAAGCATTATCTCCAGAAGAGCAAAAGCAGCGGCCCTATCCACTAGTTGCAGGCTCGGTAGGGCCTTATGCTGCCTATTTAGCTGATGGTTCGGAGTATACGGGAGACTACCAGCTGAGTGAGGAAGAATTTCGAGATTTTCACTGTCCGCGTATCCAAGCTTTACTAGAAGCAGGCTGTGATTTATTGGCTATTGAAACGATTCCAAATGGAGCAGAAGCGGCAGCAATCCTCCGACTTTTAGCTGAGGAATTTCCGCAGGCTGAGACTTATTTATCCTTTGTCGCCCAGTCGGAGACAGCTATATCAGATGGCACTAAAATTGAGGAATTAGGAAACTTGGCTCAAGAAAGTCCACAAGTCTTGGCAGTTGGTTTTAACTGTACAGCTCCGCATTTAATTGCTCCATTATTAGATGGGCTTGGACAAGTGTGCAACAAGCCTTTTCTGACCTATCCAAACTCTGGCGAAACTTATAATGGCTTGACCAAGACTTGGCACGATGATCCAGAGCAGGAGCGGAGCTTGCTTGAAAATAGTAAACTTTGGCAAGAGCAAGGAGTGCAGCTTTTTGGTGGTTGCTGTCGAACACGGCCAGAAGATATTGCTCAGTTAACAAAAGGATTAAAGGGTTGAAAATTTATTTTCAATCCTTTTTTAGAAAATTTAAAAAGGTTCTCGAAAACGCTATCAAAAGAAAGAACTTTGTGATATACTATACATAGTTTAAATTAATAGGAGAAATTTTTATGCCTGAATCGACATTTATCCCTAAAATTGAAGCAGCTTGCCGCAAGAAAGAAGCTTTGTTTGATACAAGCAAGGCCAAGTACGCTGTTCGTTCCATCTTTGCTGGGGCTTTCCTAACCTTTAGTACTGGGGCTGGGGCTATTGCGGCAGATTTGACGAATAAGATTGTTCCAGGAACTGGGCGTTTTCTCTTTCCTTTCATCTTTGCTTGGGGATTGGCTTATATTGTCTTTCTAAATGCAGAGTTGGTGACTTCCAATATGATGTTTCTGACTGCTGGTACTTTTTTGAAGAAGATTGACTGGAAAAAAGCCTTGATGATTTTGCTTTATTGTACCTTTTTCAATCTGATTGGCGCTTTGATTGCCGGCTGGCTCTTTGCTAACTCGGCTGCTTATGCAGGGCTTAGCAAAGATAGTTTCATTTCTGGTGTTGTGCAGATGAAGCTTGCTCGATCTAATGAGCTGATTCTGCTCGAGGGAGTGTTAGCCAATATCTTTGTTAATATCGCTATTCTTTCCTTCGTTTTAGTCAAGGATAGTACAGCTAAGCTCTTCTTAGTTATATCAGCCATTTATATGTTTGTATTCCTGACTAACGAACACTTGGCAGCCAACTTTGCTTCCTTCGCTATCGTGAAATTCAGCTCAGCAGCAGCGGAAGTACAAAATTTTGGTATTGGAAATATCCTTCGCCATTGGGGCGTAACCTTTATCGGTAACCTCATCGGTGGTGGTCTACTCATAGGTTTGCCATACGCTTGGTTTAATAAGGAAGAAAGTAATTATGTGGACTGACAAAAAAGGATTTTCGAATCCTTTTTTGATGTCTCCTTACAGAGCAGTTTGTTGGAAGCTAATCAAATAGCTAGAGGGATGAGATGAAATTCCTCTAGTTTTTTATTTGAAATTGGTAAAACTTTCTAAACACAAACTATAAAATTATAACACAATTAAAAGTTCGTATTTATCTTCCAAATTGATTTACAAAACAATCCAAGTAATCTATAATAGGATGTAGGTTAATATGTTATAAAAGGAGATGTATGTAAAGAGTATAAAGATTTAGGGGATAGATTTCATATCCGTTACTATCATAGAAATAAATAGTTATTTTGTATTAGATAATGATGTTTATACTGATGATGTTAGCATGATTGCACGGACGCATTTTGTAGAATAGTAGATAACCAAGGGAGATGTTTACATATCACAAAAGTACAGCCAAGAATTCAAGGAACTCCTTGTTCGTTTACATGATTCATGTAAGCTATTCTCGGAATTAGTCAAAGAGTATGGCATCTCTAATCAGACGATTTATAAATTGATAAAACCCTGTGAAAAACCTGCTGGTCAGGATTCTATCAGTCTTTCTCTGCACCAAGTTCAAGAAATGCTTAAGGAACTGACCAAGATGAAGGAGGAGATAATGGAATAAAATCACAAGGATAAACCATGGTTTTTTAAACAATGGGATGATGGCTAAGGAAAAGGAGAAGGTTATGAAGAAATTTTTAAAAATATTCATTATAATTTTAGGAGGTTTAGTAATTATTACAAATTTGTTTGGTTGTGATAAAAATAGCCGAGCTCATGTGGAAAGTCAGTTTGTGGATTTAGAAAAGATTTATTCTACTGCAAATGTTTTGGACTTGTTTAAATTTTATCCAAAAGGATTTGAAATTATTTATACAGTTTCAAATTTTGACGAGACTGGGAAAGATGTTCAATATTCTATAAATGTTTCAGGGAATCCTATTGATAAATCCATTAAAGGATTTATTGAAAAAAAGACTGGACGGTTTTTTGAAGATGATATAACTAGTGAGATTGCGTACAAACACAATATTCAATATTCTGCTCAAGGGTGGGAGAGCTTAGATTCAGATTATGTTATGGAGGAAGAAGCGAAAAACATCACTTTTCTCTTTCAATCCAATGTTTTTTCTGGAAAAATATTGGCCGGCTATAAATTAATTAATAGTCGATATAACCCTGAAATTCCTGCCTATCATTTGGCATATTATTTGGATGAGGAATTAGCGAAAAAGAATCACTTGGATTCATCTTGGAGAAATCAAAATGAAAATTTTGTTCTTTCGTTTACCAGAAATATCAGTGATGATAGAAAATATGTTCAAGTTAATATGTCCACTTCGCGTTCCCTAAAATCAGAAACTATAATAAATGAATATAGAGAGGTGAATGATAATGAGTAGTGAATTGACAGCGTATGTGTTGTACTTAACCTACCCAGTAGAAAATGCTTAAGTTTGTTAAATTAATTTGGTATATTACGCAATCAAAAGCAAATGTTATGAATAAGATCACTGTTCAGTCGCCAGATGGAAACAGAGTTAAATACACAAGAGGGGGGATGCGATATAAAAGGAGATAAAGAATTGATTTTAGGTGGAGCTGAGGGAAATGGGAAAAAGGATTAAGTTTTCTCCGCTAAAAGCTAGAATTTTGATGATGGTCGGTCCAATGTTTGGCGCTATCTTCTTTGGTTTTTTTTCGTGTAGTGTTATTTATCATACATTAAAAGTAGGATTATCATTTTGGCTAGATTTGATTCATGAAAATTTTATGTTGATTGGTTGCTATATTTGGTTTCATATTGAATTATTCAAGTCTATCTATAGAATGATAAAAAATAATCTTTTGTTAAACAGTAATATCCAGGAATTGAGAGATTGTTATCCTGAGCTTGAGGAGGACTGGCAAAATCTTAATGATGCGGACTACTTTGACAAAGATTTGCAAGTTTTGGTCTATGCCAATCATCTCATTTGTTACAGGACATTTGATATTGCCTACCTGCCAGAATGTTCTAAGATAGATGCATTTATGAAGATGAATCGTTTAGGTAGTCGTCATAAGGTGAGACGAGTTCATTTTTCTGCATGGTTCCTTGATGGCAGTGAAACTGAACTCCGTACAGATTTGTTTCGAAAGTTTATTGGAATGAATCAGAACAATCATAAAGACGCCTTATTTGAGTATTTAAGAGAGAACTTTGATTATATTGAACTCGAAACTTTCGACTAAGGGAAAGAAGTAGATATTAGTCAAGTAAGAAATTTGCGGGATAGAAATATTAAATTCAAAAAGATTGCTTAAAAGACTTGCAATCTTTTTTTTCTTTTGCTATAATTATCAGTGGTTTGAAAAAACTGCCTAAGACAGTAGGGGAGCTCGACTCATAAAGATCCTACCGAGGACAAAACGTATCATGTAAAAAGAAGCGTATTGTACTTTCGTGTCTAGGTTTGGGCGCGTTTTTCTTTTGGAAAATTACCCAAGCAAAATAATTACGGAGGTGAAACACTAAATGAGTGAAGCTATTATTGCTAAAAAAGCGGAACTGGTTGACGCAGTTACTGAAAAAATGAAAGCTGCTGCATCTATCGTCGTTGTCGACGCTCGTGGTTTGACTGTTGAGCAAGATACCGTTCTTCGTCGTGAGCTTCGTGGAAGCGAAGTTGAGTATAAAGTTATCAAAAACTCAATCTTGCGTCGTGCAGCTGAAAAAGCTGGACTTGAAGACTTGGCATCTGTTTTTGTTGGACCATCTGCAGTAGCATTTTCTAACGAAGATGTTATTGCTCCAGCGAAAATCTTGAACGACTTTGCTAAGAACGCTGAAGCACTTGAAATCAAAGGTGGTGCAATTGAAGGCGCTGTCGCATCAAAAGAAGAGATTCTTGCACTTGCAACTCTTCCAAACCGCGAAGGACTTCTTTCTATGCTCCTTTCTGTACTTCAAGCGCCAGTGCGCAACGTTGCTCTTGCAGTCAAAGCGGTTGCAGAAAGCAAAGAAGACGCAGCTTAATCTTAAGCTACGCAGCGTAGCCTAGCTACGAAAAAACTATTATAAAATTTAAAACTTATTTGGAGGAAATAACAATGGCATTGAACATTGAAAACATTATTGCTGAAATTAAAGAAGCTTCAATCCTTGAATTGAACGACCTTGTAAAAGCTATCGAAGAAGAATTTGGTGTAACTGCAGCTGCTCCTGTGGCTGTAGCTGCTGCTGGTGCTGGTGAAGCTACCGCTGCTAAAGATTCATTCGATATCGAATTGACTGCTGCTGGCGACAAGAAAGTCGGCGTTATCAAAGTTGTACGTGAAATCACTGGTCTTGGCCTTAAAGAAGCTAAAGAACTTGTTGATGGTGCACCAAACGTTATCAAAGAAGGCGTTGCTGCAGCAGAAGCTGAAGAACTTAAAGCTAAATTGGAAGAAGCTGGAGCTTCTGTTACTCTTAAATAATAGAGTTTCCAATCATAGAAATCAACCAAGTCGAAAGACTTGGTTTTTTGTATCCAAAAATCATTTTTATGTTAAAACGCTAACAAAAAATAGGATTCTATGATATAATTTAGACAGATTATTGCGATTTAGGAGATATTATGAATAAGATAAAAATCATCAGCAATCCTTATGAAAAAAGGGTTTTATTTGAGCGTTGGAATAATCAGCTGAATTCATGGACATCTATTGACGAAGATAGTAATTCTAATAGCAAACTGATTAGTAGTGAGTATCAAATTGGATTTTTTCCTTTTAAAGTTTATGAGATTATAAATCAAATAATTACTGAATATTCTAATCCCGATGATGTATTGTCTATCTGTTTTTCAGGTAGTGACGATGAGTATCAAGAACTAGAACGTTTGATTACGGATATTAAGTTTGAGAATATTCAACTCGAAAAATCAGAAAATTATCTAGAAAATGCTAGAGATGTTTTGCCTGAAATAAATCGGATTTTTCAAAAATTAGATCCTTTAATAACAAAAAACATTGAGGATGAGAGTGGTGAGATACAGCAACAATTAAAGAGGTTTTCAGATGCTTCTAATGACATTGTCCCTATATGTGTTCTAGGGACTTATAGTGCTGGTAAATCAACTTTTATTAATTCATTGATTGGTTGCGAACTACTACCTAGTGCAGAAACACCTGTTACGGCGAAAGTCTACAAATTATCTGCTACTCCTCATAAGGATAGAGCAAGTATTCGAATTTCTTTTAAAGAAAAAGAAGCTAGAATCTTATTTCGAGATAATGAACTAGTTGTGCATGGCCTAGAAGATGGAGAAGAATTATTAGCTGCAATTAATGAGGTTTTGTATGAAGAGAAACCAACTTCTATTATTGAAAAAGTACGATTTGTTTTGGAAGAATTAAATGATGTTTCTGATTCTGAATTAGGTGATCTAATTGAAATTGAGATTCCTTTTAGCAGAAGTGCTCTAGATGATATAAATTATAAAATTGCTATTTTTGATACTCCAGGTTCAAATTCTTCTACTAATCTCCAACATTCGGATGTTCTGGATAAGGCCATGAAAGGGATGTCTAACGGTCTTCCTATTTTTGTGACAGATAGCAGTTCGATGGACAGTACAGATAACGATAATTTAAAAGATAAGTTAAAGAAAGTTGCAGGTTTAGACAGTCGTTTTACTATGATTGTAGTGAATAAAGCAGAAACTGCAGATATTAGCTTGAGAAGATTTAAAAAAGAATCTTTTAAACAAAAAATTATGAATCAATCAATACCGCGCGAACTTTATGCTCAAGGGATATTTTATGTTTCATCCATACTTGGTTTAGGGGCTAAACTGGATGGGAATCTTAAGGGAGAATTCTACTCAGAATTATTCAATACTTATAAAGCTAAGTATTCAGATCCGGAAAACGATTATTACAAGAGATTATTTGATTTTAATATTCTCCCTAGGCAGATGATTTCTTCAATGATTGAGACTGCAGAATCCAATTCCAACATAGTCTACGCTAATAGTGGATTATTAACAATTGAAGATACAATCAAGAGTTTTGTAAATAAATATTCGCATTATGATAAGTGCCAACAAGCTAGGGATACTTTGAATCAATTGATTGGTATTACTGATAAAGAAATCGAAGAGAAAAATAAGGAATTGGGTAGCCGCAAGGTAGAGTTACAGAATAAGCTTGATTCTCAAAAATCTGAAATTCTTGAAACAATTGATAAAAGCATATCTCAGGAAAGGGAAGACTATACTAGCCGATACCCTGAGGAAATGCTGAGTTATTTACAAAGCTTGACCCAGAATTTGAAAAAGGAAAGAGCAGAATCTCTGTATAAGGATTCCTATGAACAGATAGATCTTGAATATCCTGAAGTGATTGTTGATGATATTCATTCAGGATCAGATGCCTTTTCAAAATTGAAAGGGCATATAGATAATTATATGTTAGGTGAAGATAGACGAAGAAAGCTTGAAGAACAGGCTTCAACAGAAGTTCTTAATGTTATCAAGCAAGAGTTTAGTGAAAATTTGGTTATGGCAAAGGAGCATTTCAACCAATTTTCAAAAGAATTTTGGGTCAATGCCACAGCTGATGTTCGAAAACAATTGGAGAAGGTTATTTCAGGCGATTTGGATATTCAGCCAGATAAAAGAAAAGCTATTTCGGAAATCATTATTTCTTATGAAGAAATAGATTTTAATCAATTTGATTTAGGCAAATTTAATAGAGATGAATTAAGTTACATTTTTAGAATTGGTGACTATCGATTAAAATCAAATAAGATTAATATTTCAGGTTTGACTAATATATATAATAAAGAATTTAAAGCTAAATTGACTGAGTTCAGTGAAAGTCTTCGCTCAGAACACGAACGTAAATTTAACAATTGGATGCGGGATTTGGGAAGTCTTATCAAAAGCAATATTATTGAATTTAGTCCGGAACTGAAGGAATTGGATCAGAGAATTCAAAAGGTTATTAAAGAAATTTACAGCCTTGAAGAACAGCAAAATCAGATTAAAACTTATGTAAATGAAATCAAGCGGATGATATCTTGGAAATAAGTGGAGATGTAGTTCGAGGGAAAAGTTATGGGAATAAAAAATTTAATTAGTAAAGCGGGAGCTAAAGCTGTAGACAAATTAGCAAAATTATCCGCCTTGAGTCCAGAGCAGCTAAAGGCTGTCGAGGAACAAAAGGAAAAATATCTTGCAGATCAACCAGATATTAGTGATGAGGAGTTTACTAGCAGACTATTGGCGTCATGTGGCGTTGAGGTGTTTAACTCTTATTTAGAACAGATAAAAGAGCTGTATGTTCCCTTGGAAAATTCAGCTGAGTTTAATGATGATTTTAATCCGTCTTATAATATCCGCTATTTTAATATAACGAAATGGGTTACAGATAAGCGAGAAAACAGTCTAGAAAAATTAGTAAATGTCTATGAAGTGCTTTCTAATGAAAGATGTAATATTGCCCTGGTCTTTCATCGCACAGAGAATGATACAAAAGTCTTTCTAGCTGTAATTAATACGAAGAATGCTAGCGATAATGTCAATGTTGACAATTATAAAAAGCGACTTCTAGAAGCTATAAAAGGAAATTTCCCTGGTTCAACAGTCAAAGAAGAGATTGGTCGCGGGCGTATACCTTGCTTGAATAATCAAAAATCATACTCTGTAGCAACAGTATCTAACCTTCCAACTGCGAAATCTGAAAAGTTTATTAGCCAAACAATTGAAAAATTGATTGACGGTATCATTCCTGAGGGATCCAGTCAAGACTATAGCTTGATTCTTTTGGCGAGTCCGATTCAGGATGTAGAAAATCGCAAGTTGCGGCTTTCTGAATTATATTCTGCTTTAGCTCCTTTCGAGAAATGGTAGACTAGCTACACTTTCACTGAATCTGACGCAACGACTTCCATGGCAACTTTCGGAGTTAATATTGGAGCTAGTGCTGGGATTCAACACGGCCAAAGTCAGTCTACTAACCAATCCTTAGGGAAGACTCAGTCTAGCGGAGATTCAACGACAGATTCAAGTGGTCAGACTGACGGAACTAACAGCAGTCATACTAGTGGTAGCAACAAAGGTTCATCGGATACTGTTGGCGGAGGAGCGAATTATATCGCACATGCTGAATATAACCATTCTTGGAATAGAGGTACTTCTGTTTCCGATTCAACTGGTAAAACCTTCGCTAAGACAGTAGGAAAAGCTGTTACTAAAACTGCTGGTAGAGCTATCTCCGAAACTTTGGGGAAGACGGCGGGAGTTTCTCGGGCTGTGAATTTCGGTTCTAACATCGGAGCAAATTTTGCCCGTGCCTCAAATGTAACAGCTACGGTTGGTAAGAATGAAGGGATTAATCAGTTCTTTACGAACCATAATATTCATCATGCATTGTCTGTTTTGGATGAGCAGATGAAACGATATGAAAAAGGAACTGCTCTGGGCATGTGGGAGTTTGCTGCTTATGTACTTAGCGAAGACCAAAATATCGCTAATAATGTAGCTCATACTTACCTAGCTCTGACTCAGGGAGAAGAGTCCTATATGAGTAAATCATCCGTTAATCTGTGGCGTGGTGATATGGGAGAGAGTAGTGCCGATACTCGAGAAATTGTTCACTATTTGAGGGATTTGCGACATCCAATATTTGCATTGAATCCTAGTGTTTTAGAAAATGATGCGACTTATTATGTCTATCCATCTTTGGTTACTCCTACAGTTCCTTTGTCTGGTCAGGAGTTAGCTTATTCTTTAAATTTCCCTCAAAAATCTATACCAGGCCTACCAATTATAGAATGCACTGAATTTGGTCGAAATATTGTTTCTTATGATTTGGGTGATAAAACAGAGAAGAACATCCGTTTAGGGAATGTTTTTCATATGAACCGCGAGGAAAGAGTTTCAGTAGATTTATCTTTGAATTCTTTAACGTCCCATGCTTTTATAACAGGAAGCACAGGATCTGGTAAGAGTAATACTATTTACCAGCTTTTAAGCGAAGCAAGGGAAAATAATGTTAAATTTCTAGTCGTAGAGCCTGCAAAAGGCGAATACAAACACATTTTTGGCAAGGAAAAGGATGTGGCAGTATATGGCACGAATCCAAAACTTACTCCTTTGCTCAGATTAAATCCTTTTAGCTTTTCTAAAGAAATTCATATTCTAGAGCATTTGGACCGTTTAATTGAAATTTTTAATGTATGTTGGCCTATGTATGCTGCTATGCCAGCGGTCTTAAAAAAAGCAGTTGAAAAGTCGTACATAGATTGTGGATGGGACTTGATTCAATCAAGAAATTCTTATGGTACAATTTATCCAACATTTGGAGATGTTGCTGAAAATATAAAAGAAATTATTGACTCAAGTGAGTACGATAGCGAAAATAAAGGCGCTTATAAAGGTTCTTTATTGACTAGAATTGAATCTTTAACAAATGGTATAAATGGAATCATTTTTTCTCAAGATGAACTATCTGAAAAGCAATTATTTGATTCAAATGTGATTATAGACCTAAGTCGGATTGGTTCTAGTGAGACTAAATCATTAATAATGGGAATATTAGTCTTGAAACTGCAAGAATATAGAATGTCTCAAGCAGAGATGAATTCTTCACTTCGTCACCTTACAGTCTTGGAAGAAGCCCATAATCTATTGAAAAGAACTTCAACTGAACAGTCTTCAGAATCAAGCAATCTTCTTGGAAAAAGTGTTGAGATGCTTGCTAATGCTATTGCAGAAATGCGTACTTATGGAGAAGGGTTTATTGTAGCTGATCAAGCACCAGGACTTCTAGATTTATCTGTTATTCGTAATACCAATACTAAAATTATAATGCGTCTTCCTGATTTATCTGACCGAGAGCTGGTTGGTAGATCTGCAAATCTAAATGATGACCAAATCTTGGAATTAGCGAAATTACCAAAAGGTGTTGCAGCTGTTTATCAAAATGAATGGATTCAGCCGGTCTTGTGCAAGGTTGAGAAGTATGATAGTAGTCTCGAAATTTATCAATATAGTCAAGAATCACTAAATGAATCAAAATCTTATTCAGATGTTTATTTGAAAATCAGTAAATTTTTGACTGGAAATGAAAAGATAGAGAATATAGATATTGAAAAACTAAGAGATGATTTGTTTGGAGCTCCTATCAGTGGCAAATCTATTCATAAAATTTTAGGGTATCTTGATGAGCAGATTTACGAGGTAAAGATGCTTCAGGTTGCTCCAATTATTTCGGAGTTTTATCCGAGTCTTTTAGAAAAGGCGCGAGAAGTAAATCAAAAGAGTAAGGATAAAAGAACTATTACCTATGAAGTCATTAATGAGTTCAATGGGCTAGTTGATGGACCAATCACTCAGCAAGAGCAATTAAATATTATTCAAGCAATTTTAACACAGCTATATGTTCACGAGCTAAATAATAATGCTAGTTTAGAAGAATGGAAACAACAGGGAGGTTTATTGTGAGTGTCGAAAAAACAAATCAGCCTGATTTAAAAGAGAGTATGACGAAAATAGAAAATGAGCACTCTTCTTTTAATCCTAATCAAAGGTTGGAAATAAGTAGGGAATCTGAATTAAAAGGTGAAGAGGCAGCTCTTCACGAAAAAACTCCGCTTAACCAACACGATAAGCAAGAGCTAAAAACTGAGACAGGGTGGTCAGAGAGTATTGTTGATAATATCCGCTGGAAAGAAGAGGCGGCTGTTTATAAAGGATTAAATGTAATCGAAAAAGATGTAAATGGCCGAGCCTGTTTCCAAAGAATAGATATTGACTATAACATAAAGGATGAATTCGGAAAAACTAATAAAGAGCGTATGCTTGAGGGAAAAGCTCCATTAATGGATGGCAAGCCAGTTGAGCTTCACCACATAGGACAGAAACAAGATTCACCTTTAGCTGAATTAACACATGATGAGCATAAAGGGAATTACAGACTATTACACGAAATACCTCCGCAGACATCCCAGATCAATAGAAGAGCTTTTGCAAAAGAAAAAGCAAATTATTGGAAAATGAGAGAAGAGGAAATATAATGTCAAAAATTAGCGATGAATTGAAACTGGTCTCAGGACTAGAAGCTGCCAAAGGTGCGAACGATGAACAAATTTTAAAGGCTCAAAATAAGCTTACAATAAAATTTTCTACAGACTATATTGATTATTTAAGAGAGTTCGGAGTGGTAAATTTCTTTGGGACAGAATGGCAGGGTTTGAACGGACCAGAATATCTTAATGTTGTAAAATCAACGTTAGAGGCTCGTGAATCATATCCGGACTTTCCAGTAAATATGTTTATTTTGGAAGATTTGGGATTTGATGGAATACTAATTTTGTTAGATACTAAAGGTTCTGTCTTTGAATGGCAATATGGCTCATGTAAAAAGCTTTATTCCAGTATGTCCGAATACTTAAAGGAGTGTGTTGCAAGAAAAGAGTAGATTTTTTTGATACTTCAATTATTTAGGGGGATAAAGGCGCTATATTTTAAATAAAAAACATACGTTGTCTTTATGTGTTATATAGAAGCTCTAGTTTGTATTATTAGGGGGATTCAGATGAATGAATGCAATTGATATTGTTGCTCGTTCTCTGGTTAAAGTATTTGTTATTCTTTTTAGAATAATGTGAAAGGGATTTTAATGAAAAAGTTTTTTGGGGAGAAGCAAACTCGGTTTGCTTTTAGGAAATTAGCTGTCGGGCTTGTTTCGGCTGCTATTTCCAGTTTGCTTTTTGTGTCTATCGTTGGGGTTGACTCTGTTCAAGCGCAGGAAAAGTTGAATGTACACTATAAATACGTGACAGATACTGAAATAACTCCGCAAGAAAAGGAGTTGATTGTAAGTGGATTTCCTAAAATGCCTGAAGGCAACGAGGAGACTTACTATCTTGTCTATAGGTTAAACTCAAATGCTGGAGCAAAAACCTTACCGAATACAGGCGATGATAACAATTCCAATACTATTATGACGGCTGGTCTGTTAACGACGATAGGATTGGTTGTTTTTGTTGTGTCAAAAGGAAAGGTTAAAAGCAAGTTCCTATTGACTGTGTTGGTGGGTGCTGGTGTCGGAGGAGGTTTGATACTATCCGTCGATGCGTTGGAAAATGGGATCTTGCTGCAGTATAATGCCGAATATCAAGTGTTAGCTGGGGAAAGTCTGCCGTCACCGGGTGAGATCTCGGGCTATACCTATGTTGGCTATATAAAAGATGAATCGATTAAGAAATTATTAGGTAATACGATTATTGATAATCAGCAAAATGCTAATGTGGATAAAAAAGCTTTAAACCAAAATAAGAAGCTAGATTATTCTGTTTCTTTTGATAAGAATGGGCTAAAAAATCAAACTCTTGGCGTCAATACAATTGAGCCTCAAGATGAAGTCTTGTCTGGCCGAGTAGCTAAGCCGGAACTATTATATAAAGAAAAGACAATTGAAACTGAGATAGCCTTTGGAGAACAAATACAAGAAAATCCTGATTTAGCCGAAGGTACTGTAAAAGTAAAACAAGAAGGCAAAACAGGCCGTAAAATCGAAGTCGTTCGAATTTTTACTGTAGATAATGCGGAAGTTTCAAGAGAGGTTCTTTCAACTAAAATAGAGGAAGCGACTCCTCAAATAGTGGAAAAAGGCACTAAAAAGCTTGAATCGCCTAACGAAAAACCAGTAGCTTCTAACTTGGTTCAACCCGAGCAAGTTGCTCCCTTACCAGAGTACACAGGCGTCCAAGCCGGTGCAATCGTTGATCCTGAGCAGGTGCCTTCATTACCTGAGTATACAGGTGCATTATCTGGAGCTATAGTTGAGCCTGAACAAATTGAACCTGAAATCGGTGGTGTCCAATCAGGCGCCATCGTTGAACCCGAGCAAGTTACATCGTTACCAGAATACACTGGTGTTCAATCAGGTGCAGTAGTGGCGCCAGAACAAGTTACTTCATTACCAGAGTATACGGGGACTCAGGCAGGTGCAGTAGTCGAGCCCGAACAAGTCGCTCCCTTACCAGAGTATACGGGAACTCAATCCGGTGCGATAGTCGAACCTGAACAAGTCGCTTCGTTGCCAGAATATACAGACACACAAGCAGGAGCGGTAGTGGAACCTGAGCAAGTGGCACCATTACCTGAATATACAGGACCTCAAGCAGGCGCGGTGGTCGCTCCCGAGCAAGTTACACCATTACCGGAATACACAGGTACACAATCAGGAGCAATCGTAGAACCCGAACAAGTGTCTTCATTACCAGAATACACAGGAACTCAAGCCGGTGCCATAGTTGAGCCTGAGCAGGTAGAGTCTCCGCAAGAGTATACTGGAAACATCGAACCAACAGCGCCAGAAGCGGAAAATCCTACTGAAAAAGTTCAAGAACCTAAAGAGCAGAAGCAAGAACCTGAAAAGCATATTGAATTGAGAAATGTATCTGAACTGGAATTGTATAGTCTATCTGATGGAAAATACAAACAGCACGTTTCTCTGGATACAATTCCGAGCAATCAAGACAATTATTTCGTGAAAGTGAAATCATCTAAATTTAAAGATGTCTTCTTGCCGATTTCTTCAATAGTCGATAGCACGAAAGATGGTCAGCCAGTTTATAAAATTACAGCAAGTGCTGAAAAATTAAAACAGGATGTTGACAATAAGTACCAGGAAAATTTTACTTTCTATCTAGCTAAAAAGGCTGAGAGAGAAGTCACAAACTTTACTTCCTTTAGTAACCTAGTCCAAGCTATAAATAATAATCTTGGCGGAACCTATTATTTAGGTGCTAGTCTTAATGCCAATGAGGTTGAACTAGAAAATGGCGCTAACAGTTATATAAATGGTAGATTTACTGGTAAACTCTTTGGTAGTAAAGACGGAAAAAATTATGCTATTTATAATTTGAAGAAGCCTTTATTTGACACTTTGAGCGCTGCTACTGTAGAAAATCTGGCTCTTAAAGATGTAAATATCTCAGGGAAATCTGACATTGGGGCCCTTGCAAATGAAGTGAATAATGCAACAAGGATTAACAATGTCCATGTAGACGGTGTTCTGGCTGGTGAACGTGGCATTGGTGGCTTGGTGTGGAAGGCTGATAATTCTAAGATTACAAATAGTAGTTTCAAGGGAAGAATTGTCAACTCCTATGAAACGAGGTCACCATACAATATCGGAGGATTAGTTGGTCAACTGACTGGCATCAATGCACTGGTTGACAAGTCAAAAGCTACGATTGCCATCTCATCAAATGCGGATAGCACAAACCAAACTGTCGGCGGCCTTGCCGGTCTTGTCGAGAAGGATGCGCTTATCAGCAATAGTTACGCTGAGGGCCAAATTAATAATGTGAAGCGCTTTGGAAGCGTTGCTGGTATAGCTGGCTACTTGTGGGATAGAGAGTCTAATGAATTGAATCGTGCTGGAAGATTGCATAATGTTCTTAGCGATGTCAATGTTATGAACGGGAATGCGATTAGTGGCTATCACTATAAAGGAATGAGGATAACTGACTCATATAGCAATAAGGACAACAGAGTCTACAAAGTGACTCTTGAAAAGGATGAGGTTGTCACCAAGGAATCACTCGAAGAGAGAGGAACAATCCTTGATCCTTCTCAAATTGCAAGCAAGAAATCTGAAATTAACTCTCTTTCTGTACCGAAAGTCGAAACCTTGCTGACTAGCACTAATAAAGAAAGCGATTTTTCTAAGGTTGAAGGCTATCAAGCCAGTCGAGCTTTAGCATATAAGAATATTGAAAAATTGCTGCCGTTTTATAATAAGGCAACCATTGTCAAATACGGTAATCTGGTAAAAGAAGATAGCGCTTTGTATGAAAAAGAAGTCCTATCTGCAGTCATGATGAAGGATAATGAAGTGATTACAGATATCGCTTCGCATAAAGAGGCAGCTAATAAGCTCTTGATTCATTATAAGGATCATACATCTGAAAAGCTAGATCTCACCTACCAATCTGACTTTAGTAAGTTAGCAGAATATCGTGTGGGCGATGCAGGTCTCATCTATACGCCAAATCAATTCTTGCATAATCATAATTCAATCATCAATGAAGTTTTGCCTGATTTGAGAGCGGTCGATTATCAGTCAGAGGCTATCAGAAACACCCTAGGTATTTCTTCAGGCGTTTCACTGACGGAATTATACTTAGAAGAGCAGTTTGCCAAAACAAAGGAAAATCTAGCAAATACACTGGAAAAACTTTTGTCGGCTTATGCAGTTATTGCCAGCGAAAATCAAACGATTAATGGTTACGTCGTTGATAAAATCAAACGCAATAAGGAAGCCTTGCTTCTAGGTTTGACCTATTTAGAGCGCTGGTACAACTTTAAATATGGTGACGTGAATATCAAAGACTTAGTCATGTACCACATGGATTTCTTTGGTAAGGGCAACGTATCACCGCTAGACACGATCATTGAATTAGGTAAATCAGGCTTTAACAATCTTCTGGCCAAGAACAATGTTGATGCTTATAGCATCAGCCTTGCAAACAATAATGCAACAAAAGATTTGTTTAGCACGCTTGCCAATTACCGGGAAGTATTTTTACCAAACAAAACAAATAATCAATGGTTTAAAGAGCAAACCAAGGCTTATATCGTTGAAGAAAAATCAGCTATTAATGAGGTGAGGGTCAAACAAGAGCAGGCTGGCAGCAAGTATTCTATCGGGGTGTATGATCGAATTACCAGCGATACTTGGAAATACCGAAATATGGTCTTGCCATTGCTGACGATGCCTGAAAGATCTGTCTTTATCATATCGACTATATCCAGTCTTGGTTTTGGTGCCTATGACAGATATAGAAATAATGAGCACAGAGCAGGAGCAGAACTCAATAAGTTTGTTGAGGATAATGCTCAGGAAACCGCAAAACGTCAACGCGACCATTATGATTATTGGTACAGAATATTAGACGAGCAGGGCCGTGAAAAACTCTATCGAAATATCTTGCTCTATGATGCCTATAAGTTTGGTGATGACACTACTGTCGGCAAGGCTACAGCGGAAGCGCAATTTGATAGTTCTAATCTAGCCATGAAGTATTTCTTCGGACCAGTTGGAAATAAGGTAGTGCACAATAAGCACGGAGCTTACGCTACTGGGGACAGTGTTTACTACATGGGCTATCGGATGCTGGACAAGGACGGAGCCATTACCTATACCCATGAAATGACGCATGATTCTGATAATGAAATCTATTTAGGCGGATATGGAAGAAGAAGCGGACTTGGTCCTGAATTCTTCGCCAAGGGCTTGTTGCAAGCACCGGATCATCCAGATGATGCGACAATCACGGTCAACTCAATTCTCAAATATGACAAGAATGATGCGACTGAAAAATCTCGTTTGCAAGTCCTGGATCCAACTCAACGATTCCAAAATGCGGATGATTTGAAAAATTATGTTCACAACATGTTTGATGTCATTTATATGTTGGAGTACCTAGAAGGGTTGTCAATCGTGAACCGTCTGTCCGATGTGCAGAAAGTGAACGCATTAAGAAAAATCGAGAATAAATATGTTCGAGATGCTGATGGAAATGATGTTTACGCAACGAATGTGATAAAAAATATTACAATGGCGGATGCGCAAAAATTAAACTCATTCGACAGTCTCATTGAAAATGATATTGTTTCAGCGCGTGAGTACAAAAATGGTGACGTTGAAAGAAATGGCTACCATACGATTAAACTCTTCTCTCCGATTTATTCGGCTTTAAGCAGTGAAAAAGGAACGCCTGGTGATCTTATGGGACGGCGTATGGCTTATGAGCTTCTGGCAGCCAAGGGCTTCAAAGATGGTATGGTCCCTTATATCTCTAATCAATATGAAGATGATGCCAAGCAAAACGGGAAAACCATCAGTATCTATGGTAAGACCAGAGGCCTGGTAACAGACGACTTGGTTTTACGCAAGGTCTTCAATGGTCAGTTTAATAATTGGACAGAGTTTAAGAAGGCTATGTATGAAGAACGTAAAAACAAGTTCGACAGCCTGAACAAGGTCACATTTGATGATACGAGACAACCATGGACAAGTTTTGCTACCAAGACTATAAGTACTGTTGGAGAGTTGCAAACCTTGATGGATGAAGCTGTTCTCAAAGATGCCAATGATAATTGGTATTCTTGGAGTGGCTATAAACCAGAACATGACAGTGCTGTCCACAAGCTTAAAAAAGCAGTCTTTAAAGCTTACCTCGATCAAACCAATGATTTCAGAAAATCAATCTTTGAAAACCAGAAGTGATTGGTTTGAGTTTATCAAATGGACTGCAAAGTTGCAAGTCTGAAATGTTAGGGCAGAGCTTGAATTACTCTTAAATTCAGACCTTCTTGCAGATAAGAAATGACGAACCTAGTGAAAACTAGGTTTGTTTTTCTATATAAGTCATGCAATTAAAACAGTTGCTAGTCTGCTTTCAGGAAGTTTGCTGCTGACAGTCATTTATGAGGCTGATGATAAGCAGAAAATAGTCTGAAATGACCTTTACCCTACTTCATATTTTTGTTATAATATTTGTATTAAAGCGTGCATTTGCGCGCTCTTTTCTGTGTTTTAAAAGCACTTGGGTGCTTTATAGTGAGTTATTTTTGAATAGATGGTGAAGGAGGAGTTATGTTATACATTTGGTCTTATTTGAAGAGATATCCTAAGTGGCTGGTCTTGGACTTTGTTGCGGCAATCTTTTTTGTGATTGTCAATCTAGGGTTGCCAACGGTGCTGGCTCGGATGATTGATGAGGGAATCAATCCTAAGCAGACAGATCGGCTCTTTTTCTGGGCTTGGGTCATGTTTGGCGTTATTATCTTAGGAGTGCTGGGGCGAATCGTTCTGGCTTATGCGGCTGGAAAGCTAACGACGACCATGGTGCAGGACATGCGCAATGATCTCTATGCCAAGCTGCAAGAGTATTCTCATCATGAGTATGAGCAAATCGGTGTGTCTTCATTGGTCACGCGCTTGACTTCGGATGCTTTTGTGCTTATGCAGTTTGCAGAGCAAACCCTGAAAATGGGTGTCATTACTCCCATGATGATGCTGTCCAGTATTCTCATGATTTTTCTGACCAGCCCATCTCTAGCCTGGATTGTAGCTGTTTCAGTGCCTTTCTTGGCTGTCGTGGTCATTTATGTGGCGGTTAAAACCAAGCCCTTGTCTGAAAAGCAGCAGAAGACCCTTGATAAGATTAATCAGTATGTGAGGGAAAATCTGACTGGTCTACGCGTTATTCGAGCTTTTGCAAGAGAGGAATTTCAAGAGAAGCGTTTTGCTGACGAAAATGAGGTCTACGCGCAAAACTCCAATAAGCTCTTTAAGCTGACTGGTCTGACAGAGCCACTCTTTGTGCAGATTATTATTGCGATGATTGTGGCCATTGTCTGGTTTGCCCTAGACCCCTTGCGGGACGGCAGTCTTGAAATCGGGAATCTCGTTGCCTTTATCGAATACAGCTTTCACGCCCTGCTGTCCTTCCTCTTCTTGGCCAATCTCTTTACTATGTATCCTCGGACGGCAGTATCGAGCCAGCGGCTCAAGGAAGTCATGGACATGCCTATTTCAATCAATCCTAATGAAGATGGTATAACCGAGACAGATACGCAGGGTTATCTGGAGTTTGACAATGTAACCTTCGCTTATCCAGGTGAGACGGAGAGTCCTGTACTGCATAATATTTCCTTCAAGGCTAAGCCAGGTGAGACTATTGCCTTTATTGGTTCAACTGGTTCTGGTAAGTCTACACTGGTGCAGCTGATTCCGCGCTTTTATGATGTAACACTAGGTAAGATTTTAGTGGATGGTGTGGACGTCCGTGAATACAATCTGAAGGCACTGCGTCAGAAGATTGGCTTTATTCCGCAGAAGGCTCTGCTATTTACTGGAACTATCGCAGCGAACCTACGCTACGGAAAGGAAGAAGCCAGCCAAGAGGAACTGAGTCAGGCGGCTGATGTAGCTCAAGCCAAGGACTTTATCGAGAGTCGGGAAGAGCGTTTTGAGACTCATCTGGCTGAGGGAGGCAGCAATCTATCCGGTGGGCAGAAGCAGCGGCTTTCTATCGCCCGCGCGGTGGTCAAAAAGCCGGAAATTTATATCTTCGACGACTCTTTTTCTGCTCTAGATTATAAGACAGATGCGGTGCTGCGTCGTCGCCTCAAGGAAGTGACAGGCCAGGCAACGGTGCTGATTGTAGCCCAACGTGTGGGAACCATCATGGATGCTGACCAAATTATCGTCTTGGATCAGGGTGAAATCGTCGGACGCGGGAAGCACGAAGAACTGATGGAAACCAATGATATTTATCGCGAAATTGCGGATTCGCAGCTGAAAAATCAAGCTTTGACAGAGGAATAGAAAGGAGACTGACATGAAAAACACATCTAGTTTTGCTCGTCTGTGGAGCTACCTAAAAGTTTATAAATTTGCAGTTGCCTTTGCGATTTTCCTCAAAATTCTCAGTGTCGTTATGAGTGTCGTCGAGCCCTTTGTATTAGGTTTAGCTATTACAGAATTGACAAATAATCTGCTGGATATGGCTAAAGGTGTAGCTGGCGCCCAGATTAATGTGTCCTATGTCGGCTGGGTCATGATTTTGTATTTTGTACGGGCGATTATTTATGAAATCGGTTCTTACTATTCTAATTACTTTATGACCAATGCAGTGCAGGCTACCATTCGTGACTTGCGCAATGAACTTAGCCATAAGATTAATCGTATCCCCGTTTCTTACTTTGATAAGCATCAGTTTGGTGATTTGCTGGGGCGTTTTACCAGCGATGTCGAAGCTGTTTCAAACGCCTTGCAGCAGTCCTTTCTGCAGGTTATCAATGCAGTCTTTACTCTGATTTTGGTTATTGTCATGGTATTAGTACTCAATCTGCAGTTGGGTATAATTGTGGTAATTTCGATTCCGATTACCTACCTCAGTGCTCGCTTTATCGTGAAGAAATCCCAGCCTTACTTTAAACAGCAGGCAGATGCACTGGGAGCTATGAATGGCTTTGTGCAGGAGAATCTGACTGGATTTAATATTTTGAAGCTCTATGTCAGAGAAGAAAGCTCCCAGGAGGGTTTTCGTCAAATTACGCAAAACCTGCAGAAAGTAGGCTTTAAGGCCAGCTTTATCTCAGGTCTCATGAATCCAGTTTTGAACCTTATTTCTGACATGACTTATCTGCTGCTAGCTGTACTGGGTGGACTTCAGGTTATCGCTGGGCGCTTGACAGTCGGAAATCTGCAAGCTTTTGTTCAGTATGTCTGGCAGATTAATCAGCCCATTCAAAACCTGACTCAGTTAGCAGGTCAGCTGCAGAGTGCCAAGTCTTCTTTGGACCGGATTTTCCAAGTGCTGGACGAAGCAGATGAAGTCAATGATAAGAAAGAAAAGCTGGATCAAGATCTGACAGGTCAAGTTAGCTTCAAGGATGTGGACTTCCAGTATGTAGTAGACAAGCCGCTCATTCGGAATTTTAATCTGGAAGTCAAACCAGGTGAAATGGTCGCCATTGTTGGTCCGACTGGTGCTGGTAAAACCACGCTGATTAATTTGCTCATGCGTTTCTACGATGTGACCAAAGGCGCGATTACAGTGGATGGGCATGACATACGACATCTGTCCCGTCAGGACTACCGTAAACAGTTCGGTATGGTGCTGCAGGATGCCTGGCTTTATGAAGGGACCATCAAGGAAAATCTTCGCTTTGGTAATCTGCAAGCCACTGATGAAGAAATTGTAGAAGCGGCCAAGGCAGCTAATGTGGACCACTTTATTCGGACCTTGCCAGGCGGCTACAATATGGAAATGAACCAAGAATCCAGCAATATCTCGCTGGGTCAAAAGCAGTTGCTTACGATTGCGAGAGCTCTTTTGGCCAATCCTAAGATTCTGATTTTGGATGAAGCGACCTCATCTGTCGATACACGGCTGGAGCTCTTGATTCAGAAGGCTATGAAAACACTCATGCAGGGGCGGACCAGTTTTGTCATTGCTCACCGACTGTCGACCATTCAGGAAGCGGATAAGATTTTGGTGCTTAAGGATGGTCAGATTATCGAGCAAGGAAATCATGAGAGTCTCTTGGCTGATAAAGGATTTTATTATGACCTCTATCAGAGCCAATTTTCTAAAAAGGCGGAAGAAGCTTGATAATGCTTGCTAAATTTTTTGACAACTGCTAGAATATAAGCAAAGTGAGGTAGTAATGTCTTTAACTAGTCAAATTATTACAGCAGAATTTCCTGATTTGGATAAGGTTGAGGCCTTAAACCGCGAGGCTTTTCCTGAAGAAGAGAGAGTTCCTATCAGCGAATTTCTTCGTTATGCAAACGATAAGCGGTCTCATTTCTTTGCCTTCTACAATGAGGAAGAATTTGTTGGTTTTGCTTTTGCAGTTTATAACGAAAAAATGTTCTATGTCAGCTTCTTTGCGATTATGCCGCACCTTCGCAGCCATGGCTATGGGGGAGAAATTATTCATAAACTGACAGAGTTTTATCAAAAAACTATGGTTCTAGAGGTAGAACGTGTCGATGAAGAATGTGACAATCTAGAGCAACGTCAAGCACGTATGGACTTCTATAAGCGTAACGGCTTTCGAACGACCAATGCCTTTCTGGAATATGAAGGATTAAGCTTTGAAATCCTCTATTTGGGACATCATTTTGATGAGGAAGCTTATCGAGATATTTTCCATATGCTGCAAGAGAAGAACTTTTTTGAATTCGAAATTAAGTACCGAAGATTTAGCGATGTGTAAAGATTGCTAAATGATTTATAGCCATTTTTAAAAGGTTGAGATAAGATGTCTCAACCTTTTTACTATGAAAAATCTCTTTTATTTTGTTTTGGATCAGGATGTACAATATTGTATTTTTCTCGCATTCAGCAACAGTAGAGCATGTCTGTTTAAAGAAAGTAAACCATCGAGAAAAGATAGAGATAGGTTGGCGAAGTATACGATTTAAAACAAAAAGCTTTATTTTGTTTTAAAACATTCAAAATCTCCAAAAAATCTGTGGATAAGTGAGGATTTTACCCAAAATCCTGGATAAATAATTCGATTTAAATCATATATGATCTTTTGATTTGAATCAATATTCTGAAAAATTCAAAAGTCTTGCGGAGCGGGCTATTTACGTATATAATGATAAAGCATGAAAAATTAAAAAGGAGATTCTCGTGATTAAAAAAGGTGCTTTGACAGGTTTGCTCCTGTTTGGAATGTTTTTCGGTGCTGGAAACTTGATCTTCCCGCCTTCACTTGGAACATTATCTGGTCAGCATTTTTGGCCAGCTATTGCAGGATTTGTCTTGTCTGGGGTTGGACTTGCTGTTCTGACTTTGATTATCGGAACGCTCAATCCCAAGGGCTATATTCACGAGATTTCTCAGAAGATTGCGCCTTGGTTTGCTATTGTCTATCTTGTAACCTTGTATTTGTCAATTGGGCCTTTCTTTGCTATTCCGCGGACAGCGACGGTGGCCTATGAAGTTGGTATTGCTCCTATGCTGTCTAAAAATATGACTGGTATCGGATTGATTGTTTTCACGACACTTTACTTTGCGGCTGCTTACCTGATTTCTTTGAATCCATCTAAGATTTTGGATCGGATTGGACGTATTCTGACGCCTGTCTTTGCAGTTTTGATTATCATTTTAGTCATCCTAGGGGCTTTGAAATACGGCTCAAATGTTCCTCAGCAGGCTTCGCAAGCTTATTCTGCGTCAGCTTTTGGACAGGGCTTCTTGGAAGGTTATAATACTTTGGACGCCTTGGCTTCAGTGGCTTTCAGCGTTATTGCAGTAACGACTCTAAATCAGCTAGGCTTCAAGAATAAAAAGGAGTATGTTTCAACTATTTGGGTCGTTGGCATAGTGGTGGCACTAGCTTTTAGTGCCATGTACATTGGTTTGGCTTATTTGGGTAATCATTTCCCAGTTCCTTCTCAAGTTATTTCTAAAGGGAATGCTGGTGTTTATGTCCTTTCGCAGGCGACACAGGCTATCTTCGGACCTACAGCGCAGATTTTCCTTGCAGCTATGGTTACTGTGACTTGCTTCACAACAACAGCAGGACTTATTGTATCGACTGGGGAATTTTTCCATAAAAATTTCCCTAAAGTATCCTATAAAGTGTACGCCACGGTCTTTACATTGATTGGTTTTGCGATTGCTAATCTCGGGCTCAATGCTATTATTCAATATTCTGGTCCAGTCTTGCAAATCCTCTATCCGATTACCATTGTTATCGTTCTGATTGTCATTGTTAATAAATTATTGCCACTGTCCAAAATCGGTATGCAATTGACGGTAGCAGCAGTAACTCTGATTTCCTTTGCTGGTGTTCTTGGGGAGCAGTTCCATATCACTAAGGTAAGTGATATTATAAACTCTCTTCCATTTGCTCAGGCTTCCCTGCCTTGGTTGGTGCCGGCTCTAGTTGGAATCCTGCTTTCTCTTCTTTTGCCAAATAAGCAGAAGAGTGAGCGCTTTGAGATGGAGAGCTAATAGATATCATCCGCCACAATGTGGAGGATGTTTTTGCCCAATCCAGAAATCTCAAGCAATATAACATCAAATTCAAGTTTTTTCAAATCTTTCTCTCTATTTTTAGGGAGATTTTTATTTTATACTAGATTCAGAAATTGATAGAGAGGTTTTTGAAATGGCAACAAGTTTTTTGTTCTTTATTTCTGTTTTTCTGGCGGGGATTCTATCTTTTTTCTCGCCCTGTATTTTACCGCTTATGCCAGTCTATGTGGGGATTCTGCTGGATTCTGATCAGCCGAAAACGGTTCGGTTTATGGGAAGGGATTTTTCTTGGTACGGTCTAGTAAAGACGCTCTGCTTTATAGCTGGCTTATCAACTGTATTCTTGGTTTTAGGCTACGGAGCTGGCGCTCTAGGGCAAGTCCTCTATGCCCCTTGGTTTCGCTACGTTCTGGGCGGGATTGTCATTCTACTGGGAATTCACCAGATGGGAATCATTAATATCCAGCAGCTGCAAAAGCAAAAGAGCATCCAACTTAAAAAGAATAGTAAAAGAAGTGATTTTCTTAACGCTTTTCTCTTGGGGATTACCTTTAGCTTTGGTTGGACGCCCTGTGTGGGACCTGTTCTGAGTTCTGTCTTAGCTATTGCGGCTTCTGGAGGCAACGGTGCTCTTCAGGGAGGTTTGCTTATGTTGGTTTATACACTTGGATTAGCGCTTCCTTTTCTAGCTATGGCTTTGGCTTCCGGCTGGGTATTACAGCGCTTTGCGAAACTCAAACCTTATATGGGAACGCTTAAGAAAATCGGCGGTGCACTCATTATTCTCATGGGATTTTTGCTAATGCTTGGAAATCTAAACGTTTTAGCATCATTATTTGGATAAAAATTATATAATTAAAGGAGAAACATCATGAAAAAAATCGCTACACTCACAATCGCTGCACTTAGTGTCTTTGTACTAGCTGCCTGCTCTAATCAAAAATCAGATTCTGATATGAAGAAGATGGATGACAGCAGCATGATGAAGAAGGATGATATGAAAAAAGACGACATGAAGAAGGAGGATATGAAAGACTCTAGCATGTCTGATGATAAAATGAAAAAGGATGATATGAAGGACTCTTCTATGGTGTCCGACAGCAAGTCTGACATGAAAGATGATATGAAATCAAGCGATTCAAGCATGAAGGATGAAATGAAAGATTCATCCGAAATGTCATCTGACAAATAAGAATCCCACCATAGGAAAGAAAGTCGTCAGTTTTGTCGGCTTTCTCCTTATTTTGAAAGGAAAGAAAACGATGAAGAAGTTATCGATATTGACTGTCAGTCTGCTTTGTGTTGGCTTATTGGGAGCCTGTTCAAATCAGAAAATGAACTCGGAAATTTCTAAAAGTGATAAAAGCAATATGCAAACAAAAGCTGATTCTGAGCAATCTACCAAGATGGCCAAGGACTTTAGTCTGCAAGGAGTAGATGGCAAGACCTACAAGCTGTCTGATTTCAAAGGCAAGAAAGTATATCTTAAGTTTTGGGCTTCTTGGTGCTCTATCTGTCTATCTACACTTGGTGATACTAATGATTTGGCTAAGGAGCAGTCAGGAAAAGATTATGTTGTCCTGTCGGTGGTGTCTCCGACTTTTAATGGAGAAAAATCTGCTGATGATTTCAAGGAATGGTACAAATCTTTGGATTATAAAGACTTCCCAGTTCTCATGGACACCAAGGGTGAATTGCTGAAAGAATACGGTATTCGCTCTTATCCATCTGCTCTATTCGTAGGCAGCGACGGTTCTCTTGCCAAGACACATATTGGCTACATGAGCAAGGAAGATATTGAGAAAACATTGAAAGAAATCAAGTAGAAAGGAGCAATGAACATGGAAGGCAAATGGAAAATTCTTCTGGTTATGCTTGGTTTGCTTGTCTGCTTTGGACTGGTCTATGTGATTATGAAAAATGGTAAGCAATCGTCTCCTGAACAGATCAAGAAAGCTTCAATGAGCAAGACAGAAGCGGTAGCCAAACAAAAGCAAGAAGACGTCAAGGAAGAAGATAAGCGGGAGATTTATCTGGCTGGCGGCTGTTTTTGGGGAGTAGAAGAGTACTTTTCTCGCGTGCCAGGTGTAATCGATGCAGTGTCAGGCTACGCAAATGGTAAGGGCGACGCGACCAAGTATGAATTGGTCTCTCAAACTGGTCACGCTGAGACGGTTCACATTACTTACAATGCCAAGAAAATTTCGCTAAAAGAAATTCTGCTTCACTATTTCCGCATTATTGATCCGACTTCCAAAAACAAACAAGGAAACGACCAAGGTACTCAATATCGGACAGGTGTTTATTATAAGGACGAAGCTGATCTTGATACTATTAATCAAGTCTTCGATGAGATTGCTAAGAAATATGATAAGCCTTTAGCTGTTGAAAAAGAACCTCTGAAAAACTTTATCAAGGCAGAAGATTATCATCAGGATTACTTAAAAAAGAATCCTAATGGATATTGCCATATCGACGTCAATCAAGCTGCTTACCCAGTTATCGAAGCTAGTCGCTATCCTAAACCTAGCGATGAAGAGATTAAGTCTAAGCTCTCGCCAGAAGAATACGCAGTTACACAAAAGAATGACACAGAGCGGGCTTTTTCTAACCGCTATTGGGATAAGTTCGATGCTGGTATCTATGTGGATGTGGTGACAGGCGAGCCTCTCTTTTCATCAAAGGATAAGTTTGACTCTGGCTGCGGTTGGCCAAGTTTCACCCGTCCTATCAGTCCAGATGTAGCGACTTACAAGGAAGACAAGAGTTTCAACATGACTCGGACGGAAGTTCGCAGTCGGGTTGGAAATTCCCATCTGGGCCATGTTTTCACAGACGGTCCTAAGGACAAGGGCGGCTTGCGCTATTGCATCAATAGTCTTTCAATTAAGTTCATTCCAAAAGCTGAGATGGAGGAGAAAGGCTACGGTTATCTTTTGGATTATGTTTAAGAGCATTTTGATTGAAAATTTGCTATAATAAATCCAGTATAAATAAGGAGTTGAATCTTGTGTATTCAATTATGATTGTAGAGGATGAGTATCTGGTAAGACAGGGGATTGCGTCCTTGGTAGACTATGAACAGTTTGGTATGCGAGTCATCGCCCAGGCTGAAAATGGAAGAGAAGCTTGGCAGAAATTTCAGGAAAATCCTGCTGACATCCTGCTGACCGATATCAATATGCCACAGATGAACGGCCTCGAACTGGCCAAGCTAGTCAGAGACCAGGCTCCTAAGTGCCATATCGTTTTTCTGACGGGCTATGATGATTTTGACTATGCTCGGACAGCCATTAAGCTAGGTGCAGATGATTATCTGCTCAAGCCGTTTTCCAAGGATGATGTTGAGGAAATGTTGGCCAAGCTGCAGACTAAGCTTGATAAAGAGCGTAAAAAAGCCCAGATTCAAAACTTGGTTGATCAGGGACAGCGCTCTGAGTTGGAAGAGGCGATTCATGCGCGTCTAGCTGATTCAGAGTTAAGCCTGAAAAGTTTGGCTTTCCAATTGGGTTTTAGTCCGTCCTATCTTAGCGTTCTTATCAAAAAAGAATTAGGCTTGCCCTTTCAAGATTATCTGATTCAAGAGCGGATGAAAAAAGCGAAACTCTTACTCCTGACTACAGATTTGAAGATTTATGAAATAGCAGAGCAAGTAGGTTTTGAAGATATGAACTATTTTTCTCAGCGCTTCAAGCAGGTAGTCGGGCTGACACCTCGGCAGTTTAAAAAAGGAGAGGAGAAATGAAACGATATCCGCTTCTTATCCAGTTGATTGTCTATATTTTTCTGCTGGTTCTTTTACTCTTGGGCTTTGTTGGAAGCCTCTACTATCAGACTAGCTCGGGGACTATTCGGCAGCTGACAGAGCGAACGACGCGTAATAGCATGGAGCAAAGCGGACAGTTCATTGCTTCCTATTTGCAAAAATTAAAACAAACCACCTCTACACTGAGTAAGGAAGAAACGATTCGTGAATTTGCTCAGAATCAAGAAAGCAGCGAAACGTCAGTACAGGCTTTGATGAAAACCATTATTGAGACAGATCCGGATTTGGTGTCGGCAGTACTGGTTACCAAGGACGGGCGCGTGGTCTCAACAGATTCTCAAATTAGTATGCAGACATCTTCTGATATGATGAATGAAAAATGGTATCAGGAAGCTGTTCATACCAAAGCCATGCCTGTCTTGACCCCTGCTCGCAAGGAATCTCTATCATCAGAGAAGGAGAAGTGGGTTGTTTCTGTCACTCAGGAAGTGGTGGATAATGCAGGGCAGAATCTCGGTGTTTTACGTTTGGATATCGGCTATAAGAGTCTCAAAGCCTATCTGGATCGGCTTCAGCTAGGGAAGAAAGGCTTTAGCTTTATTGTTAATAGCCAGCATGAATTTGTCTATCATCCCAAGAAAAGTGTTTATTCCTCCAGTCAGGAAATGAAAGCTATGCAGCCCTATATCTCGGTCAAGGACGGTTACGCAGACCAGAAGCAGGCCTTTGTCTACCAGATTGATATCGCGGATAGCGACTGGACTTTAATTGGCGTCGCTTCATTAGAGCAATTAGAGATGCTTCAGTCACAGATGCTTTATTCTTTTGTGGGAATGGGTGTTCTAGCACTTCTGATGTGCTTGACTGGTATTTGGTTTGTCCTGCGTTTGTGGATTAAGCCTCTGCAGAATCTACAAGCTGTCATTCTGAAGATTGGGGCAGGTGACTCAAATTTGCGAGCGGAAGCAAAGGGTTCTCCAGAGTTGGTTGACTTGGCTCAGCAGTTCAATAAAATGCTGGATCAGATTGAACAACTGATGGAAGCTGTCAAGACTGAAGAACAAAATGTTCGACGCTATGAGCTCCGAGCTCTCTCTGCTCAAATCAACCCCCATTTCCTTTATAATACCTTGGATACGATTGTCTGGATGGCTGAATTTAACGACAGCAAGCGTGTTGTTGAGGTAACAAAATCACTCGCTCAGTATTTCCGCTTGGCACTCAATCAAGGACACGAACAGATTGCTCTTAAAGATGAGATTGATCACGTTCGCCAGTATCTCTTTATCCAGAAGCAGCGCTATGGTGACAAGCTCCAATATGAGATTGAAGAGGATGAATCCATAGCTGATTATAAACTTCCCAAGCTGGTACTTCAGCCTTTGGTCGAAAATGCCATCTACCATGGCATCAAGGAAATTAACCGACATGGCATAATTCGGGTGACATCGGCAGCAGAAGAGGGGCAGCTGATATTATCTATCTATGATAACGGCCGAGGCTTTGATGTCAACGCCTCTATGGATGCAACTCTCCTTCGCTTAGGTGGTGTCGGTCTGAAAAATGTTGATCAACGCTTAAGATTGCAGTTCGGAGACGACTACCATATGGAAATCGATTCTGAACCAGATAAATTCACCCAGATTAGTCTTTATTTGCCGCTAGTTACAGATGATTAGGTCTATTAAGTTTTAAAATATTCAAGCCGGTAGAATTTTCTCCGGCTTTTTATTGTTTGAAAAAATGCACTATTTTTGCTGTTCATCAAGCAGTTTTTCTCTTTTCCGAGTCACACAATGTTTGCAAGAAAATTACCGTAGCAGATTTGTGAAAAATCTATAAGATTCATTTATAATGATAAGTGAATGTATATTCTACGTAAGTAGTTAGAGGAGAGTAAATGGAATCACCTTTATTTTTTGTTTCAGTTTTTTTAGCGGGTATTTTGTCCTTCTTTTCCCCTTGTATTTTTCCCTTATTGCCGGTTTATATTGGCATTTTATTGGATGACAAGGAGGTCAAGACCCTGAAAGTATTTGGCCGGGAGCTTGCTTGGCAAGGCGTGGTTAGAACGCTCTTTTTCATTGCAGGCATCTCAACAGTCTTCTTTTTGCTTGGTTTTGGAGCAGGCTTTTTAGGAACTATTATTTACAGTTCGACCTTTCGTTATGTGATGGGCGGCCTCATCATTCTGCTAGGTCTGCACCAGATGGAGCTTATTAATATTCGTCAGTTACAGATTCAAAAGAGCCTGACTTTCAAAAAGAACAGTCAGAAACATCATTTTTGGTCTGCTTTCTTACTGGGCATTACCTTTAGCTTTGGCTGGACTCCTTGCATTGGTCCGATTCTCAGCTCAGTCTTAGCCTTAGCAGCTTCGGGTGGAAATGGTGCATTCCAGGGAGCAATTTTGACCTTGATTTACACTTTGGGAATGGCCATGCCTTTCTTAATCTTAGCTTTGGCATCAAGCTTTGTTATGCAGTATTTTAATAAAATCAAGCCTTATATGGGCCTGATGAAGAAAATTGGCGGAGCCCTGATTATTCTGATGGGAATTCTGCTGATGCTAGGACAGCTCAACGCCCTGTCTGGACTTTTTGGATAAAAAGGAGAAAGAAATATGAAAAAATTCGTTACATTATTAGCAACTGTGTCAGCTCTAGCCTTTTTGGCAGCCTGCTCGGAGAAGGAGGATAAGCCTATGACTATGCCCACAACCAGCAGTTCATCTAGTGAGCCCCCTCAGACAAGTACAGTCGCCCAAGCAGCTGTCGGTCAAGAGGCGCCCGACTTTACTTTGCAGTCTATGGATGGAAAAACAGTCAAACTTTCTGACTACAAAGGCAAGAAAGTTTATTTAAAATTCTGGGCTTCTTGGTGCGGACCTTGTAAGAAGAGTATGCCAGAATTGGTCGAATTAGCTGGTAAAACAGATCGTGATTTCGAAATCTTGACAGTTGTAGCACCAGGTCTCCAAGGAGAGAAGTCTGCTGAGGAATTCCCAAAATGGTTTCAAGAACAAGGTTATAAAGATGTACCAGTTCTGTTTGATACTTCAGGAGAAATTTTCCAAGCCTATCAGATCCGCAGTATCCCGACTGAATTCCTCATTGACAGTCAAGGGAAAATTGGGAAAATCCAGTTTGGGGCTATCAGTAATACTGATGCAGAAGCAGCTTTCAAGGAAATGAAATAAAGCGAAAAAAGAATGGACTTATGATCCATTCTTTTTAGTTTGTAAGGTAATTAAGCGCTAGCACCTGATGTTGCATCAGCTCCTCCGTCTCCATGACCTCCATCGCCTCCAGCATCAGAAGCACCAGAAGTAGCGTCTGCGTCTCCATGACCTCCGGCAGGAGCAAATGGTCCGCTGCCTCCAACCAAACGTTGACCAGTTTCTTTTAAGTACCAGTCGAGCCATGGTTGGAAATTAAAGACGATTTCATTGATACCTGCGTATGATCCGTCAGGATAATACATAGCCTGGTAGTTGTGAGTATTGATAACGCCTGCAGGTGAACCTGGGACGATTGTACGTACGTATTCTTGATTTCCGTTGCGAAGTGTTCCGATAACCCACTCTACATTTTTCATCCGAGCTGGTGGAAGAGAACCATGAACGGTTGACATGCGGCTACCTGATTGAGGTGGCACGCGTTTGGCAAACATGGTGTCTGGGTCTTGGTGGGCGTTGTTGTAGTAAAGGAATTGGTTGTTATCGTCAGCGTATGTCAATTCAAATGGCATAGCTTTTAAGAACATATCAATTTGATTAACGGTCAAGATACCATGGTCAAGTTTGACATAAGTATCACCAGAAACAGCTCCAGTAATTTCAGCGACCTTTTCTACCCATTCTGGATCATCTGGATCAACTTCTGTAATTGTCGTAGCGATTGGCTTTCCGCAGTCTAAGTCTTCAGGTTCAATTGGTTTTGGTTTTTTCAATTTTGAAACGACCTCTACATATT
>CAUSOG010000007.1:0-104052 GCA_963533195.1 uncultured Streptococcus sp.
CAAATCCAATCGACGGTAAAATCGTCATGAGTAACCTTTGCTCTGAAATCCTGCAGGTGCAAGAACCTAGCCTTTTGAATGATGCACAAGAGTATCTCCATCTGGGAACAGATGTGTCGTGTAACTTAGGCTCTACCAATGTTGTCAACATGATGACTTCCCCTGACTTTGGAAAATCCATCCGGACCATGACACGCGCCCTGACCTTTGTCACAGACAGCTCGCACATCACAGCTGTGCCATCTATCGACAACGGTAATAGTCTGGCGCACACCTTTGGTCTGGGAGCTATGGGACTGCACAGCTACTTGGCTCAGCAGTTGATCGATTACGGATCAGCGGAAGCTGTAGAGTTCACCAGCATCTACTTCATGCTCATGAACTACTGGACCTTGGTTGAGTCTAATAATATCGCTCGTGAGCGTGGCGTGACCTTCCATAACTTTGAAAAATCTGACTATGCTAACGGCACTTACTTTGACAAATACCTGACGGGTGAATTTGTACCTAAGTCTGACCGTGTCAAAGAACTCTTCGCAGGTATCTTTATCCCGTCTGCAGAAGATTGGGCAGAGTTGCGCGACAAGATCAAGGCTGATGGTCTCTACCACCAAAACCGCCTGGCCGTTGCACCAAATGGCTCCATCAGCTACATCAATGACGTTTCTGCTTCAATTCATCCAATCACTCAGCGGATCGAAGAACGTCAAGAAAAGAAAATCGGTAAGATCTACTATCCTGCTGCTGGTCTGTCAACTGAGACTATTCCTTACTACACCAGTGCCTACGACATGGACATGCGAAAGGTTATCGATGTCTATGCAGCCGCAACTGAGCACGTGGACCAAGGTCTTTCCCTGACTCTCTTTATGCGCAGCGATATTCCTAAAGGCCTCTACGAATGGAAAAAAGAAAGCAAGCAAACAACCCGCGACCTTTCTATCCTACGTAACTACGCCTTCAACAAGGGTATCAAGTCCATCTACTACGTCCGTACCTTCACTGATGATGGTGGCGAAGTAGGTGCCAACCATTGTGAAAGCTGTGTGATTTGATTTTATTTAGGAGATTGTTTATGTTTAGCAATAGGAAGAAGGACAGTAACTGGAAAATGAAATTTTCCATTATTGAAAAACTTTATTCAATAGTTAAGAACGAAAATGAAAAATTAAAAAAAGATAATAAGCGACTTGCTTCCGCTGCATTACGTTCTGGGAGCTCAGAAGGTGGGAAATATTTAAGAAATGAACGAAAAAAATAACTCTACACAAACTTACTACAAAGCCATTAACTGGAATGCTATCGAAGATATTATCGATAAGTCCACTTGGGAAAAACTGACTGAGCAATTCTGGCTGGATACGCGGATTCCCCTATCCAATGACCTGGATGACTGGAGAAAGCTGTCTCACAAAGAAAAAGACCTGGTCGGCAAGGTCTTCGGTGGCCTGACCCTGCTGGACACCCTCCAGTCTGAGTCTGGTGTGGATGCCCTGCGCAAGGATGTCCGTACTGCTCACGAAGAAGCTGTTTTCAACAACATCCAATTTATGGAGTCCGTTCACGCCAAGTCTTACTCTTCTATCTTTTCTACGCTCAACACCAAGTCAGAAATTGATGAAATCTTTGCTTGGACTAATACAAACCCTTACTTGCAAAAGAAAGCTGAGATTATCAATGAGATTTACCTGAACGGTACAGCTCTGGAAAAGAAAATAGCCAGCGTTTTCTTAGAAACCTTCCTCTTCTACTCTGGTTTCTTCACTCCGCTCTACTATCTGGGTAATAACAAGCTGGCTAACGTTGCTGAGATTATCAAGCTGATTATCCGTGACGAGTCTGTCCATGGAACCTATATCGGCTATAAGTTCCAGCTAGCCTTTAACGAGCTGCCAGAAGACGAGCAGGAAAAACTCAAAGAATGGATGTACGACCTGCTCTACACCCTCTATGAAAATGAAGAAGGTTATACTGAAAGCCTGTATGATACAGTCGGCTGGACTGAAGAGGTCAAGACCTTCCTGCGCTACAATGCCAACAAGGCTCTGATGAATCTAGGACAAGATCCACTCTTCCCAGACTCAGCAGACGATGTCAATCCTATCGTCATGAACGGTATCTCAACCGGTACTTCCAACCATGACTTCTTCTCCCAAGTAGGTAACGGCTACCTGCTGGGCGAAGTTGAAGCCATGCAAGATGACGACTATAATTACGGTTTATAAGACAAAAAGCCCCTCTTTCCAAAATACGGAAAGAGGGGTTTGTAATCTAAACTAGCAAGGAAAACAAATAAAGCAAATATCATCTAGCTTTTCTGGTTTTCCCAAAATAATTAACAATACACATTCAAATGAGATGGTAAGACACGAATCGTTACTGGCAGTTGGTCGCCCTCATCTCCGTCAACGTTGACGCTGAGTTCTGCCTTATCATCAGCCAACTCAACTGTGATTTCCTTAAAGGTCAGATACTCGATATTATCGCTTTCTTCTCCATTGCCCGAAATCAAATCCGGCACAGAAACCAAGGTGTCTAAGAGATTTTTATCCTTAAGATACAAAAGATGGAGCAAGCCGTCATTGACAGTGGCTTCAGGGAGAATGCTCTCGAAACCTCCGATTGAGTTGGTAGAGCCAATCAAGAGTGTACTGCTCTTTATCGTACGCTCCTCTCCATCAATCTTCAAGTGGAATTCGTAAAAACTAGTATCCATCAACTGCTTGAAGCCAGAGATAAAGTAGGCAAACTTACCCCACTTGGTCTTGTCTTCAGAATCTACATTGTTAATCGACTCTGGAATAGTTCCAATGGCAACTACATTCATAAAGTACTGGTCATTAATCTTGCCGATATCAAGCGGCTTGACTTTATTGATATCGAGATTCTGGATGGCTTCTTCAGCGTCTAGAGGAATGCCAAGAGCACGCGCCAAGTCATTGACCGTACCAAGTGGAAAGAAACCAAAGGTCGGACGATAGTCTAGTTCAGCCAGACCGCTGATTCCTTCATTGACTGTTCCATCGCCACCCATGACAAAGACGCTATCATAATGGTCTTCTGCCGCTTGCTTAGCAAAAGCTGCTGCGTCTCCGCCTTTTTCAGTATGCTTAACCACTACCTCATCGAAACATTCTGCCAGCTTTTCCCTTGCCAAGTCTTCATAGGACTTGGCTTTTTCTCCTCCCGAGCTAGGGTTGACAATTAATAGGACTTTAGACATAAGGAAACCTCTTTTCATTTGATAGCTCATTATACCATCTGGAAAACACTTTCACAAGAATTTGAAACTGCTAGCTTTTGAAAGACCAGAAAAGCAGTTTGGTATTTAAACTCAATTTTACAGAAAAACACTTCTTGCGTTAGATTTTTCTGTCTAACTTTAGAAGTGCTGTCTTATATTTCGTTTTTCTATTAAAAGAAGACAATGAGAACAAAGGCAATGAGGTTATTGGCCAAATGTAGGCCCATTGAGTAGCGCAGGTCTTTCTTAGCTAGATAGCCTAAGCCAAAGATTGCTCCCAAGATGAAGTAGACCAGAAACTGGACTAGATTGCCCGGCATGTGCAGAAGAGAGAAAAAGCTGGCAGATACAGTTAAATAGAGCAGGATTTTCGCCAAGCTATTTTGGTCGGGAAAGAGAAACTTAGCCAAAAATCCTCGTGTCAGCAACTCCTCGAGAACAGGAGCAAAGATTACCATGTATAGGAAGGCAAAGGCTGGCTGCTGCTGAATCAATTGTACAGCAGTATTCTGATTGGCAGAAGATTCAATGGGAACGAGCTGCTGGAAGATGATAAAAGCAAGCAAGAGGACGCTTGGAAGCCAGATAGAGCTTGTCAGCTTGGTATTTTTGATTTCCAGTTGCAAATCTTTCTGGTACCATTTCCACATGGCAAAAGAATAGAGACTTGCAAGTATGACAAAAATCGGCAAAATCAATAGTTGAGAAGCTCCTCCTGTCAGAGAACCTATAGTGAAGAGAACTATAGCCGAAAATATATAGAAATAGGCCAAGAGGACAAGAATATAAAGGACAAAATTAGTAAAGAAAGTTTTTAATTTCATAGTGATTCCTTATAGATTGATTTACTTAAACATGGCTAGCAGCAGTATTATAGCCATAGGGAGATTGTTCAGGATATGAACCAACATGGAATCTTTTATATTCCCCCGACGAGCATAGGATAAATAAAGAACCAGTCCAAGTGCAAAATAAATTGGGAACTCAGTCAATTGGGTGATATGAGGCAGAGTGAAGACCACAGAAGTCACAATAGCAGGCAAAACTTTTTGATTATTTTTGAAAAAGAAGGCAGTCCCAAAACCGCGGAAAATTAATTCTTCCATGATAGGAGCAATAAAAGCAATCGTTGCAACAAAGAGCAAAGCAAAGAAGATATGCTGCGAAGACATCATTCCCCCTAGCCCTTGTATGGCACTGTCATTACTGGTCTGGGAATTGCCGCTCAGGATGAGATTAAGATAAACACCAACAATAGCAGCCACTCTGGCAAGGAAAAAGAATAGAAAAGCAAAACCGATGTCCTTGCCAGACAGTTTAAATTTTTTCTTTTCTTCAGGTACATGCTTTTGGTATCGCCGCCATAAGCTACGAAAAATAAGGAAAACTAAAACCAGATACAAGGCTACCAATAAGATTTCTGCATAAATAGGTAAACTCTTCCCGAGCCTTAAGAATAGCATCGGAGCAACATTTATAAGGAGGCTAAGAGCAATTAAGCCTATCCATTTTACAAGTCCTAAAGCAGTTGATTTGAAGTTGTTCATTTTGTATTCTCCTTTTGATAAATATTGATCCCGACTTCCGTATCCTCAACAGCGATTTCCCCCTTCTGCCGGAGAATAGCGGCAGCGAGGAAAAAATCTCCTGCACAGCCGGCTGCATGGAAGCTAGCAAGGACGATATAAGAAGCCGCAGTTAGAATATGCAAGCCATAGATCAAAGTCAAGGCTAGGCTAATCAGAAAGAATGGTGCCAGGATAATGACGAGCATCCTTTTCCGACTGTAACGACTGCCTGGGCTAGTCGCATAGGCCATGCCGCTCTTAAAACCAAACTTGACCTTGGTATTTTCATCCCCCAAGACCTTGAAGAAAAAGCCGTGAATCAGCTCATGAATGACCATTAGAACAAGGAGGTAGAATAAGTCAAAGAAATGAAAAACTTCGCTACCCTTGCCATACATCAGAATAGCAATCCAGGTAAAGAGGGCTAGAAAAGGGAAGATCAGCAACACTGCCGTTATATTCAGAGCCAGATTGACCTTTTTATTATGGATAAAATCAAGTTCTTTCAGTAGTTTCATAATTTCCGCCTTTCATCGGGACATAAGCTTATTTGAAATATTTTTTAACCATTGGATAATACATGACATTGATATAGATATGAATCACCAGCAGAATGATAAAGCCAGAAACAACATTGAGAGGTGTGAGAGTTCCTAGTCCTGCTAGAATGACATAGAGGGCCGGCAGAATTCGCTGATTGAGACTCAGGAGAATCAGATAGCTCTGCTCATAGTTAGCTTGTAGCTCTGACTCATCATAAGAGAGGGCAAATTCCTGCATTTCCTTAGTAGTCGGGAAGGCCGAAACCTTATAATGACGAACTCTCTGGAGTGTTTTAAAAAATACAATCTGTGAAATGATGAGCAGAATCACAATCACCCAATCTATATAGCTCCATTGAAGAGGGCTCTTATCGTTCGTGATATTTCCGATATAAACAGCTCCGACTAAAATCGTAAAAAGAGCAACAGCACTGCTGATATTAAAGACAATGCCCGCATATTCCAGATTTTTAAAGGTTAGCCGGTACCATTCATAATTCTTATCCTCATCTGCTTCTTTTTCATAGGCTTCATGATATTTCCGGGTTTGATAAATCAGGAAAAAGGTCAGCGGATAGAGTATGAGGAGACTAACCCAGCCTAGCTGGCGCAGCAATCCGACATTTAAAGCAGACGACCAGCTGAAGTTTTCAAAGACACCGAAACCAGAAAAGAAACCGAAGAGGGCGCCTATTAAAGCTCCAGCCAATAATATGAGGATATTGTGTAAAATTCTTTTCTGTGTAGACATACGTTTTTGCTCTTTCACGACTTCTTCTCCTTTATTTTTTTACAATAGACGATACAAGAATGCTGAGGCTGAAGGACTGTTTTAGCTCCTGTTGAAATGAATCTTAATTGCTTCTTCATTCTGCTTCCTCCACCAGCCGAAAGACATTCTCAACGTTTTCGTTGAAAATATGGGCAATCTTAAGGGCAATCACAATCGATGGGGTATATTCGCCTCTCTCTATAAGGCTGATTGTCTGCCTGGAAACACCGGCCAGCCTAGCCAGTTCTGTCTGGTTGAGACCGTCACGCGCCCTCAACTCCTTGAGTCGATTTCTTAATTTCATTAAAATCCCCCACTTCTCCTAAAGCTCGATAGACCGAATGTCTTCAATACGAATCAGCTTGGTCTTGGTCTGACCTTTTTTATCTGTCATGCTCAGCTTGACCCATTCTTCATCCACATCCACTACCAGCCAGTTATTGGTTCCAATTGACTCGCTCATAATTGTCGGCTTCTTTCCAATCATTTCTTTTAAAAATTGTGACATTGTTTTGTTCCCCTTTCTTTTTCTTTCTAAAGAATCAATCCCAAAGATAAAAACCATAAAAGTTATCGGAAGCAAGAACCATAAGAATGCATTCATAAGCGTCCCTCCATTTCCTGTTCAAAAGTATTGTAACAGATTCTTTTCTTTTTGACAAGTATATTTGTCAAAAAAATAATAATCATTGTCAAATTTGCCATTATCATAGACAAATAAGAGGCTGGGACAAAAGCCCTAGCCTCTCAATTGTCTTTGGATTGTCGAGCAAGACGCAGTGGTTGAGTGGGCTCTACTACGCTGATTTCATCAGCTTTTACAGCCCTACTCAACTGTGCGGAGGTGGGACGACGAAATCGAATTCTAACGAATTACCGATTTCTGTCCCACTCTCTTTTCCTTTATTCATCTACTTGAGAAAATACTTCTTTTAAAATAGCAATCCCCTGCTGAATTTCCTCCCTGCTGATAGTCAATGGTGGCAGGAGACGGATGACATTCTCTCCGGCCGTCAGGATAATCAAGCCCTTCTGACGAGCGGCTTCAACAATCTTTGACAGACTGGCACTTGTTTCAATCCCAATCATCATGCCCAGACCTCGAACAGCAGAAATCTTTGGATGATCCTGAAAAGCAAGCTGCAGCTGCTCCAGTAAGATGGCACTCTTAGACCTGACTCCTTCCATAAAGCCCGCTTCTTTCATGATATGCAAGGTCTCCAAGGCGGCTGCCATAGCTAATTTATTGCCACCAAAGGTAGAACCATGACTGCCAGGTCCAAAAGCAGGAGCCAAGCTTGATTTTCCTAATAGAGCACCAGCAGGCAGGCCATTAGCCAGACCCTTAGCCAGTGTCACAATATCCGGTATAATCCCATAGTGCTCAAAGGAATAAAGCTGACCCGTGCGCCCCATACCTGTCTGGACTTCATCAACAATCAGCAAAATCTCCTCTCGTCGGCAAAAATCAGCCAAGTCTTTGACAAAAGCTGCTTCTGCTGGACGAACTCCTGATTCTCCTTGGACCAATTCCAGCATGACAGCTGCAGTATCCTGATTGACCAAGTCTTCTACGCTGGCCAAATTATTGTAAACCGCATAGCTGAAATGGGGCACCCCATCACCAAATCCTTCCTTAATCTTATCCTGTCCTGTTGCGGCCATAGCGCCAAAGGTCCGACCATGAAAGGATTGCTGAAAAGTAATAACGCCTTGCTTGCCAGTAGCTTTGCGGGCTAGCTTAATAGCTGCTTCATTGGCTTCCGCTCCGCTATTACAGAAAAAAGCTAAATAACCATAAGGACCTGCCAGTTCCTGAGCCACCTGCTCTTGCAGAGAGCTAAGATAGAGATTGGGACTGTGCCAGATGCGCCCTGCTTGCTGGATCAAAGCCTGCTGAACCTGCGGGTGAAATCCAAGATTGGTTACACCAATCCCCGAAGAAAAGTCTAAATAAGACTTTCCCTCACTGTCAATCAGATAGGACCCCTCGGCTTTAACAAACTCAATGGGTGCCCTCTTGTAGTTTTCAAATAAATAAGTCATCGTTATCCCTCTGCTATCAAGGTGCCCGTCAAAAGATTGTCGCCAATCAAAACCTGCCCGACACCAGAAAGCACAGTCTGAACAGCACTCTCAATCTTGGGAATCATGCCGCCCTTAATGACACCTGTCTGAATCTTCTTGGAAACCTGACTGGTCAGAAGCTGGGGCAGAACCTTTTTGTCCTCCAGAACTCCTTCTATATCTGTCATCAGGATCAGCTTCTCTGCCTGCAAGCTGCTAGCAACTGCCGCAGCCAAATAGTCTGCATTGATATTTAAGAGCTCGCCAGCTGCATTTTCCCCTAGCGAAGCCAGCACTGGGACCATGTCCGCAGCCAGCAGCTGCTCTAGATAGGCAGTTTGAATCGCCTTCACCTGACCGACATAGCCATAGAGCTCTTTATCGATAAAATCTGCCGAAACTGTCTTTCCCAAATGTGAAACCAACTGAAGGCTTTCAATATCTGACTCGTTCAGTTCTTGTGTCAGCGTCTGGCCGACTTGACCTAGCAAAGCCTGCTCAATGATAGGCAAGTCAGACTTAGCTGTCACCCGTAACCCCTTAACCTTGCGAGTAGGCAGCTGGCGCTCTTTCATAAGTTGATTAATGACCAGACCTCCTCCGTGAACGACTACGATTTTCTTACCAGCTGCTATCCACGCTTGCATTTGCTTGATAAACTTAGTAGACAGCTTTTGCGCAGCAACACCGCCAATTTTTATAACAATCACATCTTTCATTGCATTTCTCCTTAGGTTCTATAGAGGGCATTGATTTTCACATAATCATAGGACAAATCGCAGCCCCAGGCCTGAGCTTCAGCGTCCCCATCGTGCAGGTCAATGGTCAAGGTCAGCAGCTCCCCAGCCATGGCATCTCTTGTCTCCTCGGGGTCAAAAGCCACAGGGCTAGAAGCCTGCATGACTGGAATCCCCTCAATCCAAATATCAATATTGTCCACTGAGACATCTGCTCTCGCATAGCCGATAGCTGCTAAGATTCGGCCCCAATTGGGATCTTGACCAAAAATAGCTGTTTTGACCAAGCTAGAGCCAACGACACTCTTGGCAATCATACGCCCGCTCTGTTCATCCTTGGCGTGCCGAACATTGACTTCAATCAGCTTGGTCGCTCCCTCGCCATCCTTAGCAATTTTCTTAGCCAAGTCAGCCATAAGATAGCGGAGCATCTTGGAAAACTTTTCAAATTCTTCTGTATCTGGTAGAATTTCTTCGTTTTGTCGGCATCCATTTGCCATGACTAGCACCATGTCATTGGTCGATGTATCTCCATCCACCGTGATTTGGTTGAAAGTTGTCTCCACATGCTGACTGAGAGCTTTTTGCAAGGTAGCACTAGAAATATTGGCATCACAGGTGATAAAGGCCAGCATGGTTGCCATATTCGGATGAATCATGCCCGAGCCCTTGGCCACCCCCACCATCGTCACCAGGTCTGTACCAAACTCTTCTGTGACCACACAGGTCTTAGTACAAGTATCCGTCGTCAAGATAGCCTCAGCAAAATCTTCTGCCTTGCCACTCACTAGAATCTGTGACAGACCATTTTTCAGAGCATCCATTGGAAGCTGCTCGCCGATGACTCCTGTAGAAGCCAGACCTACCAAGTCGGGCTCAATCTTCAGCTTTTGAGCAGTCAATCGCTGCATCTCATAGGCAGCGTCCAGTCCCTGCTGGCCTGTACAGGAATTGGCAACACCAGAATTAACCACTATTGCCTGCAATTTCTGGCTCTTTTGGATCGATGCTTTGGTCACTAGAAGCGGAGCAGCAATGACCTTATTAGTTGTATAGACTCCTGCCACACTGGCCGGCACTTCTGAGACAATCCAGCCAAAATCCAACTTCTTTTTCTTAAAGCCAGCGTGTAAACCGTCAGCCGAAAAGCCTAGCGGACTGGCAATCGTTCCATCAATAATCTTCATATCTAACCCTTTCTCATCTAGACATAGGAAGGTTGACTGAGCAGGCCATCTGTTTCAGAAAAGCCCAGCATCAGATTCATATTTTGAATTGCCTGACCAGCAGCCCCTTTAATCAGGTTATCCAGCACAGCTACGACAGTTAAAATATTTGTCACGGGATTATAGTCAAAACCAATATCTGTATAATTAGTACCGACAACCTGATGCAAATTCGGCAGAGCTACTTGGATACGGACAAAAGGCTTGTCCTGATAGCATTCTTGGTAAATAGCAATCAGTTCTTCCCGAGTCAAAGGTTCTTTCAACTTGCTGTAAACTGTTGCTACAATGCCACGATTGAGCGGAATGAGGGATGTTGAAAACTGAATCTGCTGCAATCTCTTATCAAAACGCTGCAACTGTTGCACAATCTCAGGAATATGCTGATGCTGATTCAACTTGTAAGTCACATAGTTGTCATGCACATGGACAAAATGGCTGGATGCAGCTGGATTTTTCCCCGCCCCTGTCAAACCGCTCTTGGCGTCGACAATAATGGAGTCCAGCTCAATAGCTTGAGCCTGCAGCAAGGGAATCAAGGCCAACTCTGTAGCCGTCGCATAACAGCCAGGATTGGCAATAAATCGCTTCCCTCTGACATCTGTAAACTCAGACAGCCCATAAATAAACTCTTTTTGAACATAGTCTTCAGCTGGCTCTTTCTGATACCATTTTTTATAAATATTCCCTGGCAAACGATGATCACCAGATAGGTCAATGACTGGAAATCCCGCTTCTACAAAGTCTTTTGACAAATCTTTAGCCACTCCACTAGACGTTGCAAAGAAAACAAGATCTGCTCGTCGCATAATTTCCTGACTGTCGAAAGTTTCTATTTTCAGGTCGCAAATCCCCTTCAAATGGGGATAAAGCTCTGACACAGGATACTCCATATCTTGGCTGGCATGAAGAGAAACGACTTCCGTCTGCGGATGCTGCAGTAAAATACGGAGGAGTTCCATTCCTGAATAACCAGTAATTCCTACAATCGAAATTCGCATATTTTTAAAACACCTCCGTATAAATATGCGTTTTATTTTACGCGCATATTTTCTCTTTGTCAAGTATTTTCTGTATTTTTATGCAATATTTTTAGAAATATCATTAATTATGTGAAAGAACATTTATGATTTCTTGCCTTAAAGCGGCTTATTAGCTTATCATCTAGAGAAGTAAGAGAGCTGAGAGCACAGAAAAAGATCCGCCCAAAGAGCAGACCTTTTCATCTATCTTTTATCTAATATTACAACTTCTCAGCAACTGCTGCTAGCAGGTCTGGAATAGCTGATTGCTTGCTGCCGCCGGCCATAGCCATGTCTGGCTTACCGCCGCCTCGACCATCTACAATCGGCGCCAATTCCTTAATCAGATTACCAGCATGGACGTCCTTAGTCTTGCTGGCTGCAAGGACATTGACCTTGTCTCCAATTGCTGCGACCAGTACGAGAACATCTGAATAGTCCTTCTGCTTCCATGTGTCCGCAAAGGTACGCAGGGCACCTGCATCAGAAACAGAGACTTGACTAGCGATGAAGCTATGTCCATTTGCCTCTTGAACATTCTTGAAGACTTCACCAGAGGCCGCTGCTGCTGCCTTTTCCTTGAGTTCCGCATTTTCTTTTTGGAGTTGACGAAGCTGCTCCTGCAGTGCTTCAACCTTGTGAGGCACCTCTTTGATTTGCGGTGCCTTGAGAGTCGCTGCAATAGCCTTAAGCGCCTCTTCTTCCTCACGGTAGGCTTCAAAAGCTTCCTTGCTGGTAACTGCCAAGATACGGCGAGTTCCAGATCCGATACCTTCTTCTTTGACAATCTTGAAAATACCGATTTCAGAAGTGTTGCCCACGTGAGTTCCTCCGCAAAGCTCGACAGAGTAGTCGCCGATGGTTACGACGCGAACTTCTTTACCATATTTTTCACCAAAGAGCGCCATGGCACCCATTTCCTTAGCCGTGTCAATATCTGTCTCTACTGTCTCAATGGCAAGGGCTTCCCAGATTTTCTCATTGACTTCTTGCTCGATAGCGCGCAGCTCCTCTGCTGTCACCGCTTGGAAATGCGTAAAGTCAAAGCGCAGGAATTCTACTTCGTTCAGAGAGCCTGCTTGGGTTGCATGGTTGCCAAGAACATTATGTAGGGCTGCATGCAAGAGGTGAGTCGCCGTGTGGTTTTTCATCACACGATGGCGGCGGCTGTGGTCAATTTCCAGTTTATAGTTTTGACCGAGAGCCAGAGGAGCCAAAACTTCTACAGTGTGCAGTGGCTGACCATTTGGTGCTTTTTGCACATCCGTCACTTGCGCTACCAGATTACCAGCCGCATCAAAGATTTGACCGTGGTCGGCCACCTGTCCACCCATTTCTGCGTAGAATGGTGTTTCTGCAAAGATGAGGGCAGCCGTACCTGTCTCAACAGACTCCACTGCTGCATCATCTGCTACAATAGCAAGAAGTTCAGCAGTCAGCTCTTCTTTTTCGTAGTTAAAGGCACTTTCTACTGTGATGGCCTGCAGGGTTTCATTTTGCATGCCCATTGATCCGCCCTTGACGACAGAAGCACGCGCTCGATCCTGCTGCTCTTTCATAGCCGCTTCAAAACCAGCACGGTCCACAGTCATGCCTGCTTCTTCAGCGATTTCCTCAGTCAACTCCAGTGGGAAACCGTAAGTATCGTAGAGTTTGAAGGCATCTTGACCAGAGATGATTGTCTGACCTTTTTCTTTCAGATCTGCTACGATGCCTTGGGCAAAATGTTGACCAGAGTGCAGAGTACGAGCAAAAGATTCTTCCTCACTCTTGATAATCTTTTCGATAAAGTCTTTCTTTTCAAGGACTTCTGGATAGTAGCTTTCCATAATCTTGCCCACAGTTGGAACCAGTTTGTAAAGGAAAGGTTCATTAATACCCAGCTTTTGGCCATGCATTGAAGCACGACGAAGCAAACGACGAAGGACATAGCCACGGCCTTCATTTCCAGGAAGAGCCCCATCACCAATGGCAAAGGAGAGCGAGCGGATATGGTCTGCGATCACCTTGAAACTCATATTGTCGCCATCTTGGTCATAGACCTTGCCGGACAGTTTCTCTACTTCACGAATGATTGGCATAAAGAGGTCGGTCTCGAAGTTAGTCTTAGCCCCTTGGATAACAGCGACCAAACGCTCCAAACCTGCGCCCGTATCAATGTTCTTATGTGGCAATTCCTTGTACTCGCTACGCGGTACAGCAGGGTCAGCATTGAATTGTGACAAGACGATATTCCAGATTTCGATATAACGGTCATTCTCAATATCTTCTTCTAAGAGGCGCACTCCGATATTTTCTGGATCAAAAGCCTCACCCCGGTCAAAGAAAATCTCTGTATCTGGTCCAGAAGGTCCCGCACCGATTTCCCAGAAATTATCCTCAATAGGAATCAAATGACTAGGCTCAACGCCCATAGCAATCCAGCGGTTGTAAGAGTCCTTGTCATCTGGATAGTAGGTCATGTAAAGCTTGTCTTTGGGGAAGTCAAACCAATCAGGACTAGTCAAAAGCTCATAAGCCCACTCAATCGCTTCATCACGGAAATAATCGCCGATAGAGAAATTGCCCAGCATTTCAAACATGGTATGGTGGCGGGCAGTCTTTCCGACATTTTCAATATCGTTGGTCCGAATGGCTTTTTGAGCATTGGTAATCCGAGGATTTTCCGGAATAATGGTTCCATCGAAGTATTTCTTGAGAGTCGCAACACCAGAGTTAATCCAGAGCAAGGTTGGATCGTTGACCGGCACCAAGCTGACAGATGGTTCTACAGCATGACCTTTAGTTGCCCAAAAATCCAGCCACATTTGACGAACCTGAGCACTTGACATTTGTTTCATGATTTTTTCTCCTTAAATTTTTTCTAAAAATAATTGCATTATGAGGACGAACTTTCCAGCATTTCGACATAATCAATAGCGACACAGAGGGAAATCACCAAATCTGAATAAGTCTCCTCATAGATATGAACCTGATAAGTAGAGGTCAGATGAAAGAGCTCCTTGGTAATCTCTGCAACGACTTGATTGCTGTCATCCAGCAGACGAAAGTTTAAATCCCAGATGTTTCCTTCAACTCGTAGCCCCAAATTATCAAATTTATACTTATCACGCAAAATAGTGAATTTCTGACGGATATAAAAGCTATGCCCGCTGCTGAGTTTAATTTCAAACTGAGGCAGGAGGGTTAGAAGGGTTTTGGTAATCTGACTGACGATTTGACCCTGACTATCATAGATAGTAAAGGTCTTAGGAATCTGGAAGAAAGAGCCTTCCACTTGGTAATCCACATTCCCTCGATCGTCCTTGATATCAAAGCGTTCGCCGCCTAAGCGAAATTTCTGTTTGACAAGATAGGTTTTCATTATGTTACCTCCACAGTCAACATAAAAGACAAGTTCCTCGTCTGAAGGGCGAAAAACCGCGGTACCACCTTCATTCAATGAACTTGTCATTCTCATTTCGTATTCTATTTTTCAAGATGAGCAGCATGATTCTCCGTCTCAGATGGCTCGCAGCACCGCCAATTCTCTGAACTAAGAACTTGAAAAATCAATTCTCACCAGTCTTATTATACTTGCTTATTGTCTTTTCGTCAACCTTATTCTGCGGCTGATGATGAAGCTTCCGCTGAACTGCTTTCAGCTGCTGAGCTAGAATCAGAAGTCTTTGAGCTGCTGGCAGCACTTGATGAAGAAGTTGAAGAGCCTGTCGTTTCAATATACTGAGCAAAGACAGATTGGAAAGCACTGTCCTTAACCTTGATGTTGGCATCTTTCAGCTCTTTCGCCACAACGCTTTGGATGAAGCTAGTATCTTTTTCTTTTTGCGAAATGATAATCTTTTTCAGTTTATCTTTGTAGTCTTTCCAGTTAGAAGATTTCTCTGACTTCTTGACCAGCTTAACAATATAGTAGCTTGCTGAGTACTGTGAATCTGGCACAGTCACAAGGTCTGAAACGCCGTTTTCTTCCAAAGCAAAGGCAGCTTTTTTGAGAGCATCTGGAACATCGGCAGAACCAGAGTCAAACTTGATTTCTCCACCTTTTTCCTTAGTGGCAGCATCGGTAGAGTTCTCTTTAGCGATTTGACTGAAGTCAGCTCCTTCCGCTTTAGCTTTTTCAAGAACTTCCTTACCTTTGTCTTCGCTGGCAACCTTGATGATTTGAGCCGTTACTTCTGGCGTGTAATTTTCAAAGGCGGCCTTGTAGTTTTCGTCAGTCAGCTCTTTTTCAGCAGCCTTCTTAACGGCATACTCTACCAGCATATTGGTACGGATTTGCTCCTTGTAGGCATCTTCTGTCAAGCCATTTTGAGCCAAGACTTGAGCAAAAGCTGTACCATATGCAGTTTTCGACTTTTCGAAAGCATCTTTAACATCCTTGTCTTTGACGTCTTTGCCGTATTTTTCTTCAAAGATGTCTTTGATAGTCATCTGCAGCAGGACCTGCTGAGCTGCACCATTATTTTTCACTTGATCGTAAAATTCATTGACAGTAATCGTGTTTCCTTTCATAGTCACGATGTCCTTGCCTTCTGAGTTGGAACATGCTGCTAATACAGCGACTGACAAGAGTGTCACAGCTCCTGCAAATATTTTTTTCTTCATTTTATATTAACTCCTTATTCTTAAAAGTTCATGTTTTCTATTGTAGCACAAATTTGAATTGATATCTTAAATTTTACTAAAAATTTTTGGAAATTAGGAAAAAATCAGAGATGTCATTTTTTTCTAATCATAAGCAGTCCATCTCCCAAGGGAAGCAGACTCGCAGTTAAATCTGGACTGTCCAAAGTTGCATCGAAAAGACTGTGCAAGCCGCGGTAAATAGCCCGTTGGCCACGCTTAACGTCCTCAAAAGGCTTGGCAACATCGCCACCTTGAAAGACATCATCAATGAGAACCAGACCACCAGGATTGAGGCGCTTGAGGACCTGAGGCAGAAAGACCACATACTTGGACTTGGCAGAGTCCATAAAGACAAGGTCGTAAGAATCCTCCAGTGTCTCAAGCAAATCCATTGCGTCACCTTCCAGCAGAGTGATCTGCTGACGGCTGTCATATTTAGCAAAATTAGCCTTGGCCAACTCAATCATCTCTGGATTGCGATCAATAGTTGTAATCTGAGCCTGAGGAGCATGCTCCGCCATCAAAAGGGCCGAAAAACCAATGGCCGTCCCGATTTCTAAAATCTTCTCTGGCTGCAGACTTTCGAGAAGCAAACGAAAGTAAGCCACTGTCTCATGAGGAATAACGGGCACATTTTCAGCTCTGGCAAAATCCTCCAGCTCCTTGAGTCCACCAGTGACCGGCTGGAGACGCTGTCTCATAAAGTCTACAATTTCTTCTTTGACCACTGGCCGACGCATATTGGGATTAGAGTTTTGATTATAAGTCTCGACCATCTTATGCCAGTCCCAACTTCTTGACCAAGGCTTCGAATTCGTCCAAGCGGCGTTCGAAGACAGCAAAAGCAGCATTTAGGTAGTCTTCTTTTTCCATATCCACACCTGCTTTTTTGATGACATTGAGGGGATAGTCAGAGTTCCCAGCTTTGAGATAGTCCAGATATTTATCCTTGTCTTCCTGACTGCCATGGACAATCTTTTCAGCCAAAGCAGAAGCCGCTGAAAATCCTGTCGAATATTGGAAAACATAGTAATCATAGTAGAAATGAGGAATCCGAGCCCATTCGTACTGAATCTGTGGATTGTCTTCTTTTTTCAGTCCATAGTATTTCTCGTTCAAGTCAGCGTAGAGTTCATTGAGAAACTCGCTGGTCAAAACCTGGCCTTCTTGGTCAGCCTTGTGGATAGCATGCTCAAACTCCGCAAACTGGGTTTGACGGAAGACTGTACCTCTAAAGCCATCCAAGAAGTGATTGAGGATAGCAAAGCGGATAGCATCATCTTCTACTTCTTCCAAGAGCTTCTCTGTCAGGATGTTTTCATTGGTCGTTGAAGCAATCTCAGCTAGGAAGATAGAATAGTCTCCATAGACATAAGGCTGGGTCTCACGAGTATAGCTGGAGTGCATACTGTGACCCGTCTCGTGCACCAAGGTAAAGAGATTGTCCAGCGTATCCTGCCAGTTAAGCAACATAAAGGCGTTGGTATCGTAAGAACCGCCTGAATATGCTCCTGAACGCTTGCCTTGATTTTCATGAACATCAATCCAGCGCTCTGAAAAGGCTGTCTTGACTCGGCTCAAATAATCCTCACCCAGAATAGCCAGAACTTCCTCAGACTTAGCCAAGGCTTCCTCATAAGTGAACTTGTAGTCTGTATCTGACAAAGGTGTGTACATATCATACATCTTCAAGTCAGAAATGCCTAAAATCTTCGCTCGCAAAGCAATATAACGCTGCAAAAGAGGCAAATGCTTATTGACCGCTGAAACTAAGCTGTCATAGACACTTTCTGGAATAAAGTCCGCTGATAAGGCCGCTTCACGGGCAGATGAAAACTTGCGGACTTTCGCATTGTAATTATGAACCTTGACATTGGTCTGCAAAGTCTTGGCATAGGTATGCTGATACTGCTCGTATACGCTGTAGAGAGCCTCGTAGGCTTCCTTACGGACTTCTCGGTTCTTAGACTCAACCAAAGTAATATAGTTACCGTGGCTGAGCTGAACTTCATTTCCATCTTCGTCATGCACCATTGGAAAGACAATATCTGCATTATCCAAGATAGCAAAGGTTTCGCCTGCTGCACCAAAAATTTCACCAGCCCCGGCCAATAGTTCTTCTTCACGCTGAGTCAGAATGTGGGCTTTCTTTTTTAAAAGCTTGTCAAAATAATGCTGATACAGCTGTAAACCTGACTGCTCAGCCAGGAAAGCTTGGTACTGCTCTTCTGTAATCGCCATAAATTCGGGCTCGTAGAAGGCAAAGCTTTGACCAAAATCGCTGTAAAGAGTCATTCCTTTAGCCTGATACTCTTGGTACTTAGCCACACGTGTATCCTGGTCATTCTTCATGTGAGCATAAGAATAAAGCTTTTCAATACGACGCATTAAGTCCAGCTGCACTTCAGTCGTTGTTAAGAGACTGTCCGCTGAATCCAGCAAATGTCCAGCCAGACTAGCTGCTTTCTTCACTTCTTCTGAAACCTGCGCCAACTCCGCTTCAAAGGCTTCATCTGTTAGGAAAATGGTACTCAAATCCCAAGTATATTTTTCTTCAATTTCATTTCTTTGTTTTGCCATAAAAAAATCCTCCGACTCCCCTATTCTATCACAAATCAATGCAAAATCCTTGTATAAAAAGCCGGTGAATAAACAATTTGCAGATTTTTTTGCTGGAGATTGGCGTAATAGTTCTCAAACTGCTGGTAATAGCCAGTCAGGTCAGTAGTTATCTGACAGAAGGAGCACGCCTGTATTGGTCGAATCTGTGGATAGAAATCCTCTGCAGTCTTAGTCAAGAGATTATCGCCATTCTGGTAGAGCTGGGCCTGCAACCGCATCCATCTAGGCTGCTGGTAATAAAGCTGACGGCGGATATAGCTACAGATGTGCGGATCTTGCTGGGTCAGAAAGCTGTTCATCTCCTGCTTTTGAAAGGGCAAACGCAAAATATCCAAAAGCCGGCCGTTACCAAAGGGAAAGTTCTTGGTCTTGAGCTGGACCCTTCCATGCAGATCTTCATGAATCAGGTATTTAAGACGCAGAACTCGCTTTTCTTGATCTAGCTCCCAAAGATGAAAGCCCATATTTTTACTAAAATAGAGAAAATCCTTCTGCAGGCGGGTTAAGGAATCCTTGAGCCAAAGTTTTCTCCCCAAGAGCCAGAGAACCTGATAGCCATGCTGGCGGTAAGAAAGCGTCCGTTCCTGCAGCCGTTCTATACTTAAAGGACTGCACTGGACTTCAATAGCTAGTTTTTTATCAACTAGCAAATCAGCAATTTGCTGCAGTGCAGGCAAAAAAGCCTCCACCTCAACTTCTTCTGTCTGGACAGCCCAGCGAAAAAGCTCTGCCTTAAGGTTGAGGTGCTCAGCACTCTCATTTTCCCTATAAAAACGACACTCTTCTAGCGAAATATGCGCAAAATGCGGCTGCATAACCTTACCTTTTTTAAAACGGACTGCCCCTGAACAAGCTGGGCAGACGAAATCAGCCCCCTTCTCAATCTTCTCCTCCAGAGCATTATACAAAAGCCCCTTGTGATTTCGCGCCACAAACATATCCTAACCTCCTTTGAAAATTTCTTTCTTTTACTAAAATATTCGCAAAAGAAAAAAGAAACCTCAAAGGAGATTTCTCTTTGTATTTGAAAAGATGACATTAGCTAATAGCAGATTCTGCAGCCATTTCCATCTCTTCCTTATGAAGCTTAGTGTCATACATCCGGATGAATGGATACCAGATGACGAAAGCTGCTACAGCACAGATGATTGCAACGATAAATGCTCCTAAACTTCCGCCTGAACCCACATAGGCTCCTAAACCAATAGGAGTTGGCCATGGTGTTTGGGCAATAGCTTTACCAGCAATACCAAGTTGAACAGCCCAGTAGCCAATAGAGGCTGATACAACTGGTGCTAAAATAAATGGAATCGTTAAGATTGGATTATAAACAATTGGAAGACCAAAGATAATTGGCTCATTTATATTAAAGATGGCAGGCCCCATTGATGCTTTCCCAAGCATACGAAGCTGCTCTGATTTAGCGCGGAAAGCAATATAAATACATAGAAGTAAAGTTGCCCCAGAACCACCAATAGTTACATAGGAGTTCGTAAATTCACCAGCGTAAGCAATGAATTTTCCGTCAACATTTTGCGCCATATTAGCCAGAAGTATTGGATTTACCAGTCCCATTACAATGTTGGCACCATGGATACCAACAATCCAAAGTGCGTGCACTAAAAGGTAAATGATAACAATGCCAAACCAAGTATTTGTAATATGACTTACAAAAGCAAAAGGAACCGCAATGACTTTATAAATATCAGTACCAAACATGATAAAGATACCGTTTATGAAAAGTACCACAAATGCAATCACAAAACCTGGAATCAATGCTGTAAACGAACGAGAAACCCCTTCTGGAACAGCTTCAGGCATTTTTATAACCCAGTTCTTTTTCACACAAAGCTTGTAAAGCTGCACAGCCAAAATAGACATCAAAATAGCTGTAAACATACCCGATGTAGAAAGACGAGTCAGACTATCTCCACCAACAGTCCATCCATTAATTGTTGACTCGCCAGTCACCGCTGAAATAGCGCCTTTAGAAAAAGCTAATTCTGGTATGGTTAAGAAATAAGCAAATACTGCCAAAAGTCCACCATTGAGAGGATTGAGATTCAAGCCTTCCTCTTCTACATATATCTTTGTATATTCATAACCGATTACTACTGCAAAGTAGAGAGACAAAATCCCCATTGTACACTTATAGGCTAACAAGTATAAGGCTTGAATTTTATCAAAAGAATTTGCCCATAAATCAATTATAAATTGTATATTAAAGGCTTGTGGAATAACGCTTAGAACCAAGAAGGCTGATCCTACAATGGTAAAGGGAATACTGGCCATGCCAGCAGCAACAATAGCACGAACAGGACGCCAGGTCGAAACCTTACCCATAGGTCCCATAAGATATTTTTCTAAAAATGCAAACATTTTATCCATTACATTTCTCCTCTGATATTGATAGACTTAGTATTTTTTCTTACTACTGAAGGCTGGCCATATACTTTTGAATGCGTTGGTATTGTTTATCAGCCTTGTGACTAATGCGATTCAATTTAGCAAGCATTAAAAGGTTTAAAAGGATGCCAACTAAAAGAATCATAATTAAAAAGACTTGCGTTGCTGAGCTGGCTGTAAAGAAAGGGTATAGCAATGAAAATCGATTCAAAAGAACCAGCAAAATAAGCAGCACATTTATTGAAAGAGAGATACCATAAAAAAGTTTAGTTAATTTTGCCTCTCTTTGTTTTATAGTGTACATTCGCGTCTGCTCCCACATAGCTAGTGCTGCAAAAAGAGCAACTGCCATCGGCAGCATTATAGCCAATCTGGCATTTGAAAGATAGAGCATCAAGGTCCAGTAAAGATTGACAAAAAAGAAAGCAGCTGTCGCATACCGAACGGAAAAGTACCGAGTATAGTACATGGTTTTTAAAGCTGATTCTTTCCTCCTTGCTTCAAATTCTTGTTTTTCCTTATCCGTCATCTTCTTCTCCTAGCTGTTGGTCTCTTCTACCTTACGGTAGAGGTTGAGCATTTCAAGTGCAACTTCGCGCAGGGTCATGGTCGTCATGAGATGATCCTGAGCATGCACCATGATGATTTCAATCCTAATTTCAATTCCGCTAGCATAGTCCTGCAAGAGCTTAGTCTGGGCATGATGAGCTTCCAGCAGAGATTCATTGGAGGTTTCCAGCTTTTCTGCTGCTGCATCATAGTGACCTTCACGCATATCAGCAAAGGCTTCATGAACAATGGTGCGGGCTGTCCCGCTGTGAAGAATAATTTCAAAAGCGGCGACTTGCAACTCTTCTTGGTTCATAGATTCTTTCCTTTCTTGAAATCTTGCTAGTCTTAGCAGCTTATCTCAGAAAAAAACTGCTCAGATTTTTATTTGATACTTAAGAATATTTGTTTAAATTCTTCAAAGGTCTGACTGGCTCGTATCTGCTGTTGCAGGTCTGGCTCTTCCAGCAAATCAACAATTTTAGAAGTCAACCTGTCCATCTCTTCATTGTCATAGATGGATGGCGAAGCTAGAAAAATCAAACTAATCTCAGGATAATCCTCAGACCAGTTCAGACCTGACTGGACGATCGCCAGTCCAATCCTGTGCTTCTTGGCGCAAGGCTTAATCGGGTGAGGAACAGCGATAGTATCCGAAAAGACAACGGAACTCATGCGCTCGCGCTGCTCCATCAAGCTGCGCATATGAGCAGGAAAGTCTTCTTCTTCTCCAACTGCCATTCTCTCCAAAAGCTCTGTCAAAGTTTCTTCCTTAGCAGCTTGATCCAATACTATAAAGCACTCCGGCGAGAAATAATCGTCAAAGACTGCTTCCAAGTCTGACACTTCCTTGGAGACCTTAATGTCCATTCGACAGCCTTTCGTGGACTTCAAATTTGCCATCTTCTGCTTGATTTCCTTAATTTCCTCGGGTTTGAGGAAAATACTAACCGTAAAGACGGGCAGTGTAAAGACCAGATTGGACAAGTCGATTGAAGAGATGATAAAGTCGATATTTTTGAGACGTTCATCATTGAGCTCATAGTAACCAATCACATCTACGATGTGAACAAGATTTCCCAACTCGTGGTCAATCCGATTTTTCAGCATCTGAGCTGAACCATAACCAGTTGCACAGATGACGAGAATGTTGAACTTCTGCTTCTCCTTATGTCGCTCCATAGCAGCCATAAAATGCAGAGCAACATAAGCAACCTCATCATCTGGCAACTCCTCGTCACCAAACATGGGCATGGCTGCCAGAAGGTCCCGCGTCATAGCCAGCACAGGTGCATATTGCTGCTGAATATCTGCTAACAAGGGATTATCCATTCTGACATGATTTTTCAGGCGGATAAGCAAGGTAGAGAGATGGGTGACCAGACCTTCTACCAGCTGAAAGTCGGACTGAAAGGCATAATCACGAAGATCTTCCTCTTTTTCCAGTGCTTTTGAAAGCTGAGCACGCAGTTGCTCTACTATGTCCCCTTTTTCCTGCTTGTCTAGCTTCAAACCAGCCTTGGAAATCAAATGCAGAGTGATATAATCCACCTCTTCTTTGGGAAATTCCAAACCTGTTGCCAGATGAATCCGATTCAAAATTCGCTGCGCAATCCGACTTTCTGCACTATAGTCCTTTAGATTGCAGCCGTCCAGCTGGCTAATTTGAAAACCTTCACCGATGCGCTTAAGGGACAGCGCGATATGGATGACCAGATTTTGAATAACAAAGTCCGACACTCTCAGCTGGCCTTCACGGCATTCGTCCAACACGATAATAGTCAATTCTTCCAGACTGATTGGCCGGCCAGAAATCTCGATAGCGATATAGTTATGCAAGACATGAAAGAAATTATCATGGAAAAAATAATCCATAATAAAGCGGCGGATATTACGCTCGCTGCCTTTGACATAGACACCGCGCTTGGCCTTGCTTTCAATTTGCAAATCGTACTTGGCCAAATCCTGCCGAATCTTCTTGAAATCCGAAGATAGAGTCGAGCGACTGACAAAGAGTTGACTGACTAAATCATCAAAATAAACTTCTTCTTGCTCAAACAAGAGCTTGTTCAAGATATAATTGTAGCGATCTTCAATGCCTTCCAAATTAGTCTGCGCAGCTTCCATCAAAACCTCAGCTTTGAGAAATTCCTGATAGACTTCTCTATCACTGATTTTCAACTGGTAACCATAGCCCTGTTTGGCTGTGATGGTCCAGCCAGTCTGCTCAGACGTCATAGTCATCAAATTTTTAAGGTAGCTTCTTACTGTACGGTCCGAACAAGATAAGTGGGCAGCCAATTCCTTACTAGTGATGAATTGGTCCCTATTGTCCATCAAATACTGAAGAATATGTTTTTCCTTTTGATGCAACACACTTCTTCCTCCTTCCGTCTATGATAAGATACTACCTTTAGTATACTATCAAATATTTTCCTTAATCAAGTTGGCCATTTTTTCAATACCCATAGGGATAGGAATATAGGCCTGAGGGGGAATTTGGGCGATGGGCTTGCCAACCTTGGCAGCCGCTTCTTCAAACTGCTTATAGTACATCTTGGTCTGCGGACTGATGAGGTAGAGATCAAATTCAGCTGCCGCTATGGCCTTACCGCCTTCTGTCGCGCTGATTGCATCCACTTCGATATCATCGCCCTTGCTTTTAAAAAATTCTGTCGTTTTCTTCGCCATAAGTGAAGATGACATGCCTGCTGCGCAGATAATCAATGCTTTAGCCATAAGAGTTTCTCCTTATAAAATAATTTTATTGACACTTTAATTATAAATGAAAACGCTGTCAAGCTCCATCTTGTTTTTTTCCGTATTAAAACGGAAGTAGTTCCTAAATAGCTTTACTTATATTTTATCTTATATGCTAAAATAGTGGCTGATAATATCAGTGATATACTGTTGGCCGCAATTAAAGGCAAATCTTGAATTGCTAATCCATGCACCAACCAAAGACCAATACCAACTACTTGCATGAGATACATACCAAGCGCTATGGATTCGGTATCTTTAGTTTTGATGACCTTAATGACCTGGGGCAAAAAGGCGAATGTTGTTAAAACTGCTGCAATACTTCCAATCATGTTTTTCTCCTAATTTTTCCAAAAAAAGAGGGAAAGAAGGTTTACTCCCTCCGCTCCTCTTTCGTTTCAACTGCTACTTAGATAAAGGCATTCATAATTCCTGGGAATTTTGATAAAACACTTACATCCTTCTTTTCCAAACCATAGATTTCCATAATCAATTCGCGAATCTTGGTATCATTGATGTCACTATCTACAACAAAACCATAGTCATTTTTTAGTTTAATGGTCAGGTGTTAAGTAATCTCTAGGTTGTTAGCCAAATCAGGTACAACCACGTTCTTTGAAAACTTAATCGTATAAGTAATTCTCTTAGTCATTCTTTTTTACCTCTTTTAAATTTTGGTTGAGTCTTATTCCACGGAAGCCCCATTTGATGCAATGACTTCCTTATACCAGTTAAAGGACTTCTTCGGTGAACGTTCATACGTTCCCTTGCCGTCGTCATCCTTGTCGACATAGATAAATCCATAGCGCTTGCGCATTTCACCTGTACCTGCTGATACTAGGTCAATACAGCCCCAAGGCGTGTAGCCCATGAGATCCACACCGTCTTCTACTACGGCCTTTTTCATCTCGCGGATATGGGCGCCCAGATAGTCAATCCGGTAATCATCGTGTACCATACCGTCTTCTTCCACCTGGTCAATAGCGCCAAAGCCATTTTCCACAATGAAAAGAGGTAGATGATAATAATCGGTAAACCAATTGAGAGCATAGCGCAGGCCTTCTGGGTCAATCTGCCATTCCCATTCAGAAGCCTCGACGAAGTTATTTTTAACCAAGTCTTCAGTCTCTATATAGTCGAAGTAAGGGTTATTCTCCCGATGGGAGTCAATAGCAAAGGACATGTAATAGCTAAAGCCAATATAGTCAACAGTGCCCGCCAGCAAGTCTTCCTGATCCTGCTCGCTAAAGTCCACCTTAATTCCCTTTCTTTCCCAGTATTTGAGAATATGCTCAGGATATCGACCAAAGACATGCACATCTGTAAAGTAGTAACGCTTCTGCATAGCTTTCATAGCCATGAGAATATCCTTCGGATTGCAAGTAGCCGGATAAATAGGACACATGGCAATCATACAACCAATTTGGAAGTCAGGATTGATTTCGTGACCAACCTTAACCGCTCGTGCTGAAGCTACCAACTCATAGTGAGCAGCCTGGTACATGATTGCTTCGCGATCATCGCCTTCCTTGTAGACAATCCCAGAGTTAGTGAAGGGAGCAAAATCCTCCTGATAATTAGCTTGGTTATTGATTTCATTGAAAGTCATCCAGTATTTGACTTTATCCTTATAACGCTCAAAAACAACTTCTGCAAAGCGAACAAAGAAGTCAATCACCTGACGATTTTTCCAACCACCGTACTCGGTTACTAGATGATAAGGCATTTCAAAGTGAGACAAAGTGATAACCGGCTCAATACCATACTTGAGGCATTCATCAAAAAGGTCGTCATAAAATTGCAGGCCGGCTTCATTAGGCTCCGTTTCATCTCCTTTAGGGAAAATCCGCGTCCAAGCAATAGAAGTCCGGAAACACTTAAAGCCCATATCTGCAAAAAGAGCAATATCTCCCTTGTAACGATGATAAAAATCAATGGCCTCATGGTTAGGATAGTACTTGCCTTCTAGGACGCCCGGCGTGATTTCCCGAGGCACTCCATGGCGAGCTGCAGTCATAACATCAGCCACGCTGATCCCCTTCCCACCTTCTTTCCATCCACCTTCTAATTGGTGGGCTGCAACGGCTCCACCCCAGAGAAATCCATCTTTAAATGTTGACATGCTGCATTTCCTCCTGATATTTGATACTACTATTATAAGCTAAGAAAGCGCTTCTTTGAATAGCGAGAATTTCCGCAGCGAAGCGGAAAATCTTCTCCATAACTTTCTTTTTAGAGCTCTGTTCTTTTTGTTGACAACGCTTACAAACAGGCGTATAATAATCCAATAAGCTAGATAAAGAAAGGAGTTTTTATCATGTCAATGTTGATTTTTATTGCCAGTTTTTTAGGAATGGTTATCTTGGTTCCAGCCATCTGGTATGGCTTCTTTCGACTTGGGATTTTTCTGCGAGCCAATATTCTTGCTCGGGGAAAATTCATCTATACTCTGATTCATTTTCAACATCTAGATAGCAAACCCCAGCTGATGGATAATCCAAACTTTCTCAAGACGGGCAAATGGGAATATATCTCAGAAGCTGATTATTACAAGGGATTTTCAAAACTTTCAGACCGTGACTTGCGGCTTTGGCTACAAAACGAATACCAACTCAAACCTGAACAAGTTATTATTACTGTACCAGAAAGCATGAAAGTTGCTTCTGCCGGCTTCTAATCCTCTTCGAGAATGGCTTTAAATCGTGCCAGCATAAACTTTAGCTAACTCATTAGTCTCTTATTGATTTTCAATAGCTACACCATCAAAAAACGAGTCAAGAGAACATCTCTCCGACTCGTTTTTCATTATCCAAATAATTGATTTCCTTTTCGTTCTGGTAATTTCAGAAAGAGGGAGAACAAGCAGACTAGACAGATGACTGCTGCTAGAAAGAGGTTCATTCCTTCGTAACCCCAACTGTCCAGAAAGTGACCCGCAAGATTTTGAATGAGAATGGTTCCCAGACTGCGGGCTGTCTGGACCAGAGCAATGGCTGTTACCAGATATTTTTCATCGACCAAGCTGGCTACAATTTTCAGGGTCACCATAATCAAAACCATGCCAGTCACGTGCTTGGAAAGGAGAGTCATCCCGATTTTCGAAATCAAACCTAGGTCCAAAGCATAAACACTGTACTGGAGAAAGATGATTCCCAGACAGATATAAAGAAGCTTTTTCATCGAAATCTTATCCATAAAGAGATAGGAATAAAAAATAAAAGGCGCTTCAACAAGAACTGATAAGGCAACGACAGTCGAAGCCCTATCCACCTCTAAGCCACTATGCTGTAGCATGGCCGGGATATAAGTATGACCAGTATTCCCCACCCCAGAGTAAAGGGCGACCAACAGCAGGTAAAAGATATATGTTTTGTTGGTCAAGAGTTTCCCCAGACCTGTCTGCTTACGGGTATTCCTGCTTTCTAGGGCTGCTCGGTCGTGCTTGGGCTGGATTCCCAAAAGTCCTATGCTGCTGATAAGCATCATGCCAATAAAGACTGGGAAAATAGCCTGTGGTGCGACTCTTTGATAGATTAGTCCTGCTAGCTGAGAGCCTAAGGCATAGCCAATGGTTCCCCAAATCCGAATCTTACCATAAGTATAAGGACTTTGAGCCGCAAGAACATCCATGACTGGATTGACCCCGTTAACCAACATGAGAACTAGGCTATACCAGACCAGTAACTGCCAAAGCTGAGTTGCCTTCATAAAAAAGACAGCCCCAACCATCATGGCTAAAAAACTAAAGAGGAAGATCTTTTTAATGCCCAATGCATCGCTGAGTACTCCAAAGATTGGCTGGGCCAGCATAGAAGCAAAGAAGGAAGACGACACTACTAGCGATACTTGAGCATTAGAATAGCCTAAGTCCTGCATATAGACTGATATCAGAGTCGAAAAAAGAGAGTAGGCTAGAAAGAAAAAATTAAAGAGTAAAAAATGAGCCAGATAGCTGTTGTGAAACTTTTTTCGCATCAAAATCTCCTTAAAACAGAAAGAAAACTCAGCAAAAGAACTGAGTTTTAGCTTGGAAAGTCATTCCGTTCGTATATGATAGAGGACATTCCATTTATTCAACATCTGTATTTCTGCGACGTTCCTGCTTTGCAGCCTTGCGTTTTTGACGACTGCGGTATTCAAAGTACAGAATGATTAGCAGGATACCAACAGGCAGCAGAATCAACATCTTATCGCTGAAGAACACACCATACCAAGGCTTGCTTTCCGACTTGCTGCCAGTCACATTTTCAATGGCCTGAGCAACTGGATTCTCAACTTTATCGACTTTCATTTCATCAGAGATCTTGCTCGACAAGGTCTTCAAGCCATTTTCAGCCTTGAGAACATTGTTTTCAACCTTGACTTTAGGCTCGGTTCCCTTTTTAACAGTAGCGTAGAAATCCTCAGGCAGCTTATATTTCTGTCCATCAATCTCCTGCTCACCCTTGGATAAGAGTTTTTTGTACTCATAGTCCGCATAAGCCTTCTCAATCAAAGCATTACCAAAAGGATGGCGGTAATACTCACCGTCTTGGTCAGACCAGTCACCGACTCCCATAATCACAGCAATCATGCGCTGATCTCCACGCTTAATGGTCGCGATATAGTTGAAAGCACCGTTAGGACTAGAGCCTGTCTTCATGCCATCTACGCCCTTGAGTGCGTATTTAGCACCCGGCAGGGAGTAATTATAGGTTTCAAAGGTTTCCTCGTAAGGAGTTCCGGCTTTAACCGTAACCTTGGCTTTATTAGTATAGTTTAGAATCTCAGGATGATGATTGACAAAGTTATAAGCCAGAATCCCCAAATCACGAGCAGTGGTCTGATTGCTGAGAGTATTATCATAATTCTGAGGATTATAATAGCCCTTGAAAGAAACCGCTGCTGCACCGCTGGCATTGAACCACTTGGTATTGGTCATGCCCAGCTCTTGAGCCTTGGCGTTCATCCGATCCAAGAAAGCATCTGGATCATTATTCGATAGATAATTGGCCAGCATGACTGTTGTCGCATTGGATGAAGGCACGATTGTCATGGTAATCAGCTCAGATACGGTATAGTCCACACCAGCGACAATTTTATTATTAGAAATTTCATAAATATTAGCGGTAGCCTGATCCTGAGGTGTAGCTGTAATGACCGTCTTTTCGCTGATTTTTCCTTCCTTAATCGCTTCAAAGACCAAGTAAAGCGTCATGAGCTTACTCATACTGGCTGGGTCACGTACCTCATCGATATTATCCTCCCATACGACATCACCTGTACTGCCGTCAATAACGAGAGAAGACTTGGGACGATTAATCGCCTGAACATTATCATTCGGATACATCTTTTTAGCCATATCCACCAATTCATCAGCCCTAGCAGCTAGTGGTGCTAGCGAGGTCAGGAACGCAATTCCCAATAACAAAAGCTTTTTCTTCACAGGATCCTCCAAAGAACAATTATACCTATCTAGTATATCATATTTTACGCAAAGTCAACCATAAATCTAAAAATCCTACCTAAAAAATAGATAGGAAATTAAGAGACTTTTATCTGGCAAAGCCAGTTTTATAGCAACAACGTCAAAATCTTAGTGATTTAACAAGCTAAGAGCTTCCTTATCAGCGATAATCACAACATCTGGATGCTTCTGGAGAGCACTGCCTGGCAGTTCCTCCGTCACCTCACCCTCAACTGTTCCTGCTATAGCCTTGGCCTTAGCAGAACCATAAGCAAAGAGAATAATGGACTTAGCATTGAGAATATTGCCAATTCCCATGGAAATAGCCTGAGTCGGAACATCTTCCATCTTGTTGAAGAATCGAGCATTGGACTGAATGGTGGACGGTGTCAGATCCACTAAGTGAGTCTGGCTGTCAAAACTGGTCCCCGGCTCATTGAAACCGATATGACCATTCGTACCAATTCCCAAAATCTGCAAATCAGCTGGATGCTCTGTAAGAAGCTGATTGTACCTTGCCACTTCTGCTTCTAAATCTTTCGCTGCTCCATTAGGCAGGAAGCTTGCTTTAAAAGGCTTTTGGTTAAAGAGGTGCTGATTCATGAAATAACGATAAGACTGAGGATCCTCCTCCTGCAAACCGACATATTCATCCAGATTGACACTGGTCATCTCTGAAAAATCAAGGTCGCTCTCAACAATCTGCTTGTAAAATTCTTCTGGGCTGCTTCCTGTGGCCAACCCCAAAGTTTTTGCTCCTTGAGCTAGCTTTTCTTTAAGCAGTTCAAGAGCTACTTTGCCACCTTCTACTTGGTTTTCCACTTGAATAATTTTCATTTTCCACCTCCACATCTTTTCTTAATTTTATTATATGGTATAGACCAATTTTTGTCAAGAAAAAGTATGTAAAATAGACATACTTTCTAGTCGTGCTCGCTTCCTTTTGCGGCAAATCGTGTTATAATAGAGACATGTTTTTACTGATTGTTTTATTGATTTTATTTTTTGTCGGAGTCTTACTCTGCAGCTTGAGTTTCCTCATGAAAAAACAGCGAGGCTGGCAGATCTTAACCTTGATTTTGGGTGGCTTGCTTACAGCTAGTCCCTTCCTACTAGCCGCCTACCTACTCTGGCTGATGAAAACAATATAAGGAGATACGATGAATACCGCTGATTTTGATTTTGACTTGCCCGAAGAGCTGATTGCTCAGACGCCTTTGGAGAAAAGGGATGCTTCCCGCTTGCTAGTGGTCGATAAAGAAACGGAGACCTTCTCCGACCAGCACTTTGACCAGATTATTGATCAGCTCCAGCCCGGCGATGCACTAGTTATGAATAATACGCGTGTCCTGCCTGCCCGCCTTTATGGTATCAAGCCTGAGACAGGAGGCCATGTCGAACTGCTGTTGCTGAAAAATATCCAGAGAGATGACTGGGAAGTGCTAGCCAAGCCAGCCAAGCGCCTCAGAGTAGGTGCTCAGATTTCCTTTGGCGATGGCCGCTTAACTGCTACTGTGGTAGATGAGCTTGAGCATGGCGGACGAATCGTGCGCTTTAGCTACGAAGGGATTTTCCTAGAGGTCTTGGAAAGTTTGGGAGAAATGCCGCTTCCGCCTTATATCCATGAAAAGCTGGAAGACCGCGAACGCTACCAGACTGTTTACGCCAAAGAAAACGGCTCCGCTGCTGCGCCAACTGCCGGCCTTCATTTCACAGAGGAGTTGCTGGAGCAGATTGCAGCCAAGGGTGTTAAACTAGTCTATCTGACCCTTCATGTCGGACTAGGAACCTTCCGCCCAGTTTCTGTTGATAGCTTGGAAGAGCACGAGATGCACTCCGAATTTTACAGTCTGTCCGAAGAAGCTGCCCAAACACTGCGGCAAGTTAAGGCTAATGGTGGCCGTGTCATTGCTGTCGGTACCACATCTATCCGGACTCTGGAGACAATTGGCAGTAAATTCCAGGGGCAGATTCAAGCTGACTCTGGCTGGACCAACATCTTTATCAAGCCAGGATATGAATGGAAGGTTGTTGATGCCTTTTCAACCAACTTCCACTTGCCCAAGTCAACTCTGGTCATGTTAGTCTCAGCCTTTGCTGGACGCTCCTTAACGCTTGAAGCTTATGAGCATGCCATTACTGAGTGCTATCGCTTCTTCAGTTTTGGTGATGCTATGTTTATCAAATAACTATAGGTGAAAATTTATGAATAAAATTGAAAGCAGACACCGTCTCATCCGCTCCTTAATCATGGAGAAAAAAATCCATACCCAGCAAGAACTCCAGGAGCACCTGGAAGCTAACGGTGTCGTCGTGACCCAATCGACTCTTTCACGAGATATGAAAGCACTTAATCTGGTCAAGGTCAGCGAGAACGATACTTCCTACTACATCATCAACAGCATCGCGCCATCCCGCTGGGAAAAGCGCCTCCGCTTTTACATGGAGGATGCTTTGGTCATGCTGCGGCCAGTTCAAAATCAAGTTGTCATGAAAACTCTGCCCGGTTTGGCTCAGTCTTTTGGGGCTATCTTAGATGCCTTAGAGCTGCCACAGATTGTTGCTACTGTTTGTGGCGATGACGTCTGTCTGATTATCTGCGAGGATAACCAAGGTGCCCTTGACTGCTTTGAGAAGCTCAAAGAATTCACTCCACCATTTTTCTTTAGTAAATAAAAGCTGAGACAAAATTGCCTCAGCTTTTCTATTACGATTTTTGGCTCTATAATTTCTGTAGTGGGTAAAATCACTGTGGGAATGATGGAGCCTATTTGTTGTAGAAAAAAAGTCCCATAAGACCTATAATGAAAAGCGACAAAACCATCATTAGAAAGACTCTTATGGAACAGTTCAATTTTATCACAAACTTACTGGGAATAAAAGACCCTAACATCATAATCTTGGATGTTCTAGATGCTGGAACTCATAAAGAAATCATCGCTAAGCTGGATTATCCTGCTCCTAAATGCCCTCACTGCCAAGGACAAATGGCTAAATATGACTTCCAGAAAGAATCAAAAATTCCCTATTTAGAGTGTGCGGGTTACAAGACTCTCATTCGATTGAGAAAGCGCCGTTTCCGCTGTAAAATCTGTAGGAAAATGGCGGTCGCAGAGACTTCCTTAGTCAAGAAGAAGCACCAAATCGCGACCATCGTCAAGCAGAAAATCGCTCAAAAATTAATCGAGAAAGTCCCTATGACAGCCATCGCTGAAAGCTTAGCTGTCTCTACTTCCACCGTCATTCGCAAATTGAAAGAATTCAAGTTCAAGACTGACCTTAACTGCCTTCCAGGACACATGAGCTGGGATGTGGAAACAGTCAGGGAAGTGACTGTTTCAATCGGCAGATAGAGATGAGCTTTATTGCACAGGATTTCGATTCCAGAAAGATCATAGCTATCTTAGATGGGCGGACTCAAGCAAGGATTCGCAATCACTTCCTACGCTATTCCAGACAGGTCCGAAATAGCGTGAAAATCATTACAATGGACATGTTTAGCCCCTACTACGATATTGCCAGAAAACTATTTCCTTCTGCGAAAATTGTCCTTGACCGCTTTCACATTGTACAACATCTCGGCCGGGCTATGAACCGCCTTCGCATCCAAATCATGAATCAGTTGGATAGAAAATCGCACGAATATAAGGCACTCAAACGCTACTGGAAACTCATCCAACAAGATAGTCGGAAACTAAGTCAGAAACGATTTTATCGCCCAACTTTTCGCATGCACTTGACTAATAAAGACATTCTTGAAAAGATTCTCTCGTACTCTCAAGAACTCAGAGAACACTATGAACTCTACCAACTCCTGCTTTTTCATTTTCAAGAGAAAAAAACTGAGCATTTCTTTGGACTCATTGAAGATACCATTTCTTGCGTAAATCCTATTTTTCAAACTGTTTTTAAGACCTTCTTGAAAAACAAGGATAAGATCCTGAACGCACTGGAACTGCCCTACTCAAACGCAAAACTAGAAGCTACTAACAACCTCATCAAAGTCATCAAGCGAAACGCTTTCGGCTTTTGGAACTTTGACAATTTTAAAACTAGAATCCTCATCGCTTTGAACATCAAAAAGGAGAGGACTGATTTAGTCCTCTCCAGATTATAACTTCTCATCAACCCACTACAGTTGACAAAGAGCCGATTTTTCTTGTCTAACTTTTGGGGTGCAGTTCAATAAGAGGGTTTTTCTCTTGTCCCATTATTGGGGTGCAGTGCCTACTCTTGGTTTCTCTCTCATTGCTTCTGTAAATTTTGTCAGAAAGTCGTCCGATACACGATCCAGTTTCAGATAATAGCTGGCTTCTCTAGCATGACGATAACGGTTATGGGCATCATCTGCATAATAGTGTTGGTAATAGAACTTCTGCCCATTTACTTTTTTCACTTGTGTTATGGAACCACGATTAATTTCACGAGAAATAGTAGAACGATTTCTCCCCAGTCTACGAGCAATCTCAGTAGTTTGAGTCCTACGCTTAAATAAGCTTCAATTTCTCCTCGCTCAGCTTCAGATAAGTGCTTGTATGATTGATTTGTAGTAGAATAGTTTGTGGACATGTTCATCTTCCTTTATACTGTTTTTCGCAACTCTAGTATATCAGATGAACATGTCTTTTGTGTTGCACTTCATTTTACAATGGAGCAATATAAAAACAATTAGAATACATAATTATAAATCTATTTAACTACACTATTACAGCCAAAAAATTACTAAGCATGTGAATTAGTACAGAGTATTCTATTCTTTTAGTTCTATAATAAATGTAAGATATTATACTGCCTGACAAACTATACAGTAAAATCGATCTAATAAAAATTCCAATACTAGGTTCGTTCATGCAATACACAAATCCAAACAATATATTTGATATGATGAAACCTTTCCTGCTCATATTATAGCAATAATTCATTATTGCACCATGAAAAGTCAATTCCTCTAAAATTGGTACTACGAAAATTGCATAAAAATTGAATAACTCTACGCCCATAATATCTTTTAAAATTTGTAATAACGTATCATTTTGGGTATCTCCAAAAATGCTTAAATACAAATGAACTATAAGTCTTAACAAAACAGCGAATGCTAAGCAATAAAATACTTTGTTCCACTCTAGTTTCTAAATACGATTAATGACATTATGTTTTATGACTATTTTATAAGAGAAATATAATGTAAAAAACAAGAAAAGACAAATAGCAACCTAGCATAGACTAATGAAATATCTTTCAAAATTAAACAACAAAACGGTAAATTTGAGAGCAAAAATAACTGCCCAGTCACTTTATGTTTTTCGCTCATTTTTAACTACCTCCAACAAACCATTATTAATATTTAAAAAATAATCAATATTTGATTCAAAAGTATCTATATTGTGAAGAATAGAAAGTGTTATGACGTTTGGGATTTGTTTTTTTATTATATCGGAAACAATTGCAACCGAGGGAATATCTAAATTTGAATTTGGTTCATCTAAAATAACAAATGATGAATTTCTATAAAAACACCGTGCTAATGCAACTTTTTGCCATTCTCCTGATGAAAGCTGTTTTCCATCCTCAAACCAATATCCTAGTTGGCAATCAAAATCAGATTGAACCAATTTATTTAGTCCAAATTTTTTTATACAATATTCCACTGATGTATCACTCCTGCTGTTCAATTTAATATTATCAGACAATTTACCTTCAAATTTTAAAAAATCCTGAAATAATACTGCAGTATTAAATAAATATTCTTCTCTATTTATTAGTTTTAAATTAATACCATTAATTAGTATTTCCCCTTCGTAATTATCATACAATCCCAACAGCAACTTTATTAAGGTAGTTTTCCCGCATCCATTTTCTCCTTTTATCGCATAGAAATTCCCTTTTTCTAACTTAAAGCTAATATTTTTCAAAATATTTTCTGACTGATTTATATATTTGAAGGATAAATCAACTACTTCAATATAATCTATAGTGTTGATGGAAATATTATCAGATCCACCCCAATTATAGCTATCCAACTCAAAAAATTCTAAGAATTGATCGAAAAAAAGCCTTTTCTTTATTGAATCGCTACTCTGTGTTAGAATTGAAGTTATTTGTGACTGTAAAGAAGTTATTGCTCTAACAATTGAAACAATATCGCCTAGCAATAACTTACCTGAATATCCCCGAGCGATAGAGTCAATAAAAATATATCCCAATATCATGCTATTAATAACTGAGAGAAAACCATTTTTTTGGGACGACTCCTTAATAATTGAAATATCTTGATTCTGAAAACTTTCTTCTAAGTCTAAAAATTTCTTTTTCAGCTTAGTAAAAAAGTTATAAATTTTTAACTCTTTATAAAACGAACCAGATAACAGTAAGAACTTATAGTACCAAGATTCCCTGTTTTTATTAGTACGGTTGCGTAATATGTTATACTGTCGTTTATTTATCTTATTGTTTACGTAAAATTGAAATAACGGTATCAGGAATATCAATGGAAAAATAAAAACATCCAAAGTCAAAAGAATATTTACATAAAAAATTGAACTTATTACAGAGGATAATATGCGCACATGATTCTGGAAGAACTCAAAAATATCATCAGGAACAAAATTCTTTGTTCTCTCAATAATATCAAATGTTTTACTATTTTCAAAAGCACTTAATGGAAGACTTTCCGCGTGCTCTAAAATTTTTTGATTAATATATAATTTAAATTTTAGTCTATTACTTGATTCATAATTCGTGGAACAAGCATCTGTAATTCTCTCCAAAATATCAGCTAAGACATAGATTACACTAAAAACAACTAGGTATGAAAAGTCATGTGTTCCAAGCTGAATTTTATTCATTAATTGCTGAAGAATATATATCCTTGATAAAGATAGTATATTTAAAAGGAAGGTGAAAATGATATTAACTAACATATATAGTCTACTATAATCGAGAATCACTGAGACTACACTCTTCACGGATTTCAAATATCCATTCATTTATCTACCCTCCAATAATTTTATTCCAAAAAGAGCATCTCTTCAACAGTTGTATCTCCAAATATAATATTTGAAAAAGTTAAAAAAATTCCTCCAATTCCCTCGAGTAATGATAAATTTTCATTGTGTCCTACATATTTTCTTACAATAGCATTATCAGCCATATTGTATAAATATCTGTAAAAATTAAACTCCTCTTTATTTATTTGTTTCGAAGTTTCCATTATTGTCCTTAGTTTATTCTTATAGAGATCAATGTTCACTCCAAATTTTTTTAAAAACAAAACTTCACCAGTCAAACCATGGCATAGGCTCATGTCATGAATATTCATTAGCCCTATTAACTCAGAATATTTTCCCATCTTTACAAATTTATGCTTTTGCAACACTGTTAACCCAGTGTTTTGCTCAATTATTTCAATCGAATTGAGAATACTTAAAGAACCATAACACCAACTAGGATATTCGAAGTATTCAATATTTGACTGATCTATTTCTTTCCTATAAATTCTATAATCCATTTGAGATGGCCATTTTATATTATATTCATTTGAAGAGTATTCATCATATATCTTACTGGCACAATTTAAAGAACTAAGAATCATTTTTCTAAAAATGTCCTCCCTCTGTACACAATATAACTTGCTTAACGCAAGCATTGGACCAATCATTCCATGTGATAATCCAAAATTTAGGTAACAGCCAACAGTACATATGTCACTATTTTGGGTGTAAGAATTCTTTTCCTTAATTCTAATTTTTAATTCTCCAAATTTATCAAAGTCAAATAGCCCTGATAAGTATTTACAAGCATTTGGAAAAACTCCTACTTTCTTATTAACCAAATATAGTACAATTCCCGAAATCCCAGCTATTGTATCATAATCAGACATTTCCACATATTGTTTTCTCATTAGTGTTTTTGATAAGTTTTCGCATTTTATATATAATAGTTCATTAAGTTGCCTGGAAAAATTGTTTAATTCGCCAGTAGCTTTTGAATATTTTTCAACAGCAAAAGAAACGTATCCCAACCCCGAAAACATTGATAAATCACGAATCCTCCCTGCCTCAATTTCATTCTTATAATATTTACAAATTTCAAAACCAAATCTCTTCCAATCATTCTGCACGGAAAAATATTTTTGAACAATTGGAATCATAACTAATATCATTGGAAAATCTCTAGGAGGAATAGTTCTACTTCCTATACGGCTATCAAGATCGTTTACAATAGAAGTTAAAAACAACTTGACTTCATCATAGACATTCATATCTTCACCTCGACTTTAAACGTATGCAGTTGTACTCTGCAAATTCTTGAAATGAATTGAATTTATCAATTTCAACTTCTTGTAAAAATTTTATTAAGTATTTTTCTAAATTATTTAGCTTCCCTTCGTTTTTACAGAAAATTTTCTGTAAATTTGCAAAATATGTCTCTAAATCACCTGATGATAAAAAATAAATCTCCTCCAAAGATTTTTTAAATTCATACTGGAAATTTTTTATTTCTTTCTCAGTGACTGTAGGTTCCATTATGCTCTCTGCAAAAATATTCTTTATTCCCATACTCAACTGAATTTTTTTTAAATATTTTATAACGTCCGAAGTATCACTTCCATTTGATGTTACAAAAATTCCACCCAGTTTCCCAGCTAATTCCATAGTATGAGTAAAAGGAGAAATTCTATCTAAAAATACTTTGAAGATTCCTGATATATGTTGTAAATAAGTAGGTGTAACCCAAAAAATGACTTCTGAAACCTGCATAGCATCAATTACCTCTTGCAATGAATCATCTTTGAAGAGTAACGGTCCCACTTCAAAAAGACTTTCTCCTTCCGATAATAATTCTATATTTATTTTGTTTAATTCAAAATATGTACAATCAATTTCTTCAATTTTATCTAAAATTTTTTTGATATATTTTTTTGAAATAGAATTTTTAATTTTACCCCCACAAATTACACAAACTTTTTTCATTTTTATTCTCCTAAAATACGGCTACTATAAAACGTAATAGAAAATTAAACTATAGTTATATAAATTTATCCTCTACATCTAGTATGATTGACTGTGCATCCAGTACGTCTTGTAATACCATCAAGGTCACATCTTACAGTGAGACAATTTCCTGTACATCCTGTAATTATTGATGAAGCTATAGGACTAATTGTAACTGTTGTTCCTTGTGGTTGTGCTTGATTGTCAGAATCTATTTTTTGTGGATCCAATTCGAATTCTTCATATGCAGACATAATGTTCCTCCTTTTATTTATAGTAGCCGTATAAAAACATAATAATATAAATATCAATATTTTTTATTTTTACTAATTAAGTCCCAGACTGCAAACTTTAGGTAATGATGTATTTTTTTCTCTACTTCTAAATTATTTAGTGATCTATTGCAATGCATATGAAGTATTGATAAAATAATACTTTCTCTACGAACCTCATCGATTATTTCTATAGATTGCTTCAATTTTTGAAGCACATCATAAAAGTAAGATGAATACACCCTATCATTTGCTCTACTCAGAATCACTTTTAACTTCTTTGAATTCCTTCTATAATCTTTTCTATATCCAAGGTCATCTCCAAAATATTTCTCTAGCACATTAGACGAATCTTGAAGAGAATCTGTAAGAAAAAATAAATAATGAGCCAGGTTAAAAAACACATCCTCTATTGCTCCATATGTATCCTTATTAATAAAAGAGTCTAAATTAATTTCACTATCCAGATAGAATAATTCTTCGCAAAGTCCAAGTATTTCTTCTCCACCGTATCTAGATATTTCTCTATTGTATGGCATCACTAACCATTTATTTACTAAAGAATTTTTGCAACAGTTATTCAAAAATTCACATACCATTCTATAGTGATTAAAGAAATTAAGCTGGTTGATAGATTTGAACCGCAATCTAATATGCTTACCTAGATCATCACTATAATTGATATAAAACCATAATATCTTTGAAACAGAATTCAATTCGAATAGTAATTTAGATAACCCTCTATAAAAATCTTTCCCTTGCTCACCTATACCATATATGTTAAAGTACATCCAACCATCTTCACTAAAATTTTTTACAGACTCAACATAATAAACTGGCATTGAATCATATAATAATTTTTTTCTTGGCTGAACATCTTTCTCAAATATTACTGAGGTTACAAATTCTGTTGCATACCTATTTTTATTACTATCTTCGAAAATTGAATTTGCTATTAATCCATCTTCTGGAGTTTGTAGAGATAAATCACCCTTTTTTATTGCTTTAAATAGTATCTCCCTGAATACTTTTTTATTCAAGTCTATTAATAATCTATTATCCCATTTGCATAAATATACAATATTAGGTATACTGAAATCACTTATTAATTTAGAAATTTGGCATTCAAATACATTGAAATCTTTAATATCAAAATTTACTTGATTGATACGCCAAGTTTCAAGGAAAATCGTCACTCCTTCAAACACAATTCTAGGAGTATAAAAATAATTTGTCCTGTTGAATGTGTTTAGTCTTTCAATTATTTTATGATCTTCATATTCATAAGTAATTTCTTTTAACAACTGCACTAATTTCCCATTTGAAAATGGGGTCAGCATTGAGTCACTTACTAACCGTACCCTTTTTAATTCAGACTTATCAACTATATGAAGTCTTAAATTGTCATCTAATAATATAAATAAATCATCAATACTAATAGTCCTTGAAAATTCATTATCTGACTTAATTGTTCCAAAAACAAGTGAAGTCGGATAATTACAAGACATATTTATAATATTATTAGCTTTCCCAAATTTTTGTACTTCAAAGGTATCAACCACTAAATCATCTAATTTTTCGTATTCTATTATCTCACTTTTATAGCTTTGTGTGATACGTTCTTCGAAATCTTTCTTCCAAATCCCCTTAAATCTTTGGAAGGAGTTCCCTTGTTTTAATGCTCCATGATTAGGGCCTACATAAATATTATAAATACCATTGTTTTTAAAGACACTAAAATTTAAATCTATAGAAATAGCTACCTCCTCTTCATTTAATGGATACTCACTAATTATTCCTGCGAAATCTTCAAGATTAACGGATACAACATCACTTTGATTTTTTATTGATCTTAAAATTTTTTGATCTATTATTGTTTGAATCCTAGTCTCTCTTTCTGATAGTTCCTCACTTGTATCTGTAAGATACTTCAATCCGTTAAATTTGCGCTCATCAATAATTAATTTCAATGGAACTAAAGTATTCGGTTCAAAATAATCAAAAAACTCCTGCTTAAACAACTTTAACCTAGGATAATTACTTTTTTCTACATATATTTTTGATAATTTACTAAGAAAGGATTCAATTTTTGACTTAACTTCTTTGCTAAGATTTCCAGTAAATTTTTCTAATGTAGAATTACATACTATATAGTCAGTAGAATCCTGTAAACTTGACATCATTTTATATATTATATCAATATTTTCAAGTGAAGGAACAAAAAACTTAATTGCATTATAAATTTCTTCTAGATTAGTAAGCAACTCTCCAGTCGTATTTAGTTTTTGAAGTTCTTTAATTAAAGTCAAAAATGGATCTTCATCATATGCACGTGCACTTAAATTTGAATAAATTATTTCATTTTCAATCAATGTTGTTACAAATGAAGCAAATCTATCTAAATCTAAATCTACATATTCCTTTTTCAGAAGTTCGTATAAATCTGTGAAACTACTAAAATCTGAAGTTAATTCCATTATTCGTTGAACTGCTTTTGTATTTTTTATATTAACTGAGTTAATAGCTTTCTCGCTTCGGGTTAATGAACCTCTATTTGTAAAATTTGGATTATATAATCTATCTCCTGCTAAATATATATTACTATTTTTAATATAACAAAGATCCTTTAAATACTTTTTCTCCAACTTAATAATTAGTTTATTTAACCAAAGTCTACTAACACTACAGTTTGGCTCAATACTTAAAGGATCTATATAAAAGTTCTCTTCTTTGTCAGAAAATTCGGAAAAAGAGACTTGAGCGAATAGGCCAAATGGTGTTGGACGCGATGACATTCTTATAAGATATTTTATAAGGATTTCTTCATTTTTTCTTTCCTTTAAATCACTAATTAAAATCTGTCTATTTGCTATAGATATAGCTGATAAAAACTTCTCAACTGAAACATCTTCATCATTTTTTAAATATTGTAGAACATCTAAATCATTGCTTAATTCATTTAACAATTTTTCTGAAATCTGAAGCGGTAATGCTGAAGTTCTTTGCATATAATGATTCTGACATTTAACTTTCATAAAAATTCTCCTATTCTAAAGAAAGAAAAAACAGATATCTTACAATATTAATCCCCTAAATAATAGATTAAGCGCTTTCACATATTTATTATAACTGTTTTTATATCTTTTTTCAACCCCCAATTGTCAAGTCAAATGTAACAAAGTTGTTCCTCTGATTAAGTGAGTATCTTTCAAGCTGTTTGAGCTAACTCCCTCAACTTTTTGAGATTAACTTTGATAGTTGCACCATTTTTTCACAAGTGATAGATTTGAACCTTTCTTTGGACTCATTGAAGATACCATTTCTTATGTAAATCCTATTTTTCAAACTGTTTTTAAGACCTTCTTGAAAAACAAGGATAAGATCCTGAACGCACTGGAACTGCCCTACTCAAACGCAAAACTAGAAGCTACTAACAACCTCATCAAAGTCATCAAGCGAAACGCTTTCGGCTTTTGGAACTTTGACAATTTTAAAACTAGAATCCTCATCGCTTTGAACATCAAAAAGGAGAGGACTGATTTAGTCCTCTCCAGATTATAACTTTTCATCAACCCACTACAGTTGACAAAGAGCCCAATTTTTCAATGACAATCTTCAGCAAATCAGAAAGTTTACTTGATTAGAAGCAAGCAAGATTGATAAGATTGTAAGATGTTTTCAAAAAATATGAATTTAAGGTGTCGTAGCTAGACGATAAATAGCTTCTGCGTAAATATCCATGGCCCGATGTAGATCATCTAGGTGGAATCGTTCATTGACCTGATGCTCTGTCTGGTCAGCTCCCGGAAAGAGAGCGCCGAAGGCAACACAGTTAGGCATAGTACGAGCAAAGGTTGCTCCACCCGAAGACATGGCTGGACTGTCGTCTCCTGTTTTCTCCTGATAAATTTCCATCAGGGTGCTGACCAACTCGCTGTCCAAAGGTACGTAGAGCGGAGCCAAGTAGTCAAACTCCTGATAGGTCAGCTCGTATTGACTGGCTATCTCTGCTAGCTGTTCAACCAGCTTGTCCTTGTCTGCCAAGACCGGAATCCGCATGTCAATCCGAATCTCAGAGCGGTCAGAGGTTAAAGTCAGACCAGCAACATTAAAGGAAAGAAAGCCCGTCGGTTCATCAGACACAGGCCCAAAGAGATGGCTGCCTGTCGCATCTTCACCAACCGCCTGAGCCAGAAAGGCAAGAGCCAGATGCGAATCCAAGGGCTGCAAGACCTTGGCTAGGCGAATAATGGCATTGATTCCTTGGGCAGCATCCTTGGCGTGCTTAGGCAAGCCGATAACCGTTACTTCTTCTGCCGTTCGCTCATATTCATAGCCTAAACCTTCCAAGCCAGCAACTACTGACTCCAGTAGGCTGCCTGAATAGGAAGCCTTGGCAGGAACGACATTAAAAGCTTGACCAGCTTCGAGCTCTAAAGTATCAGAGCCCGGCCCTTCCAGCTTGAGCTGCAGAAGCCCTTTCTCAGCATAGGTCAAAGGGAAGGAAGAATCTGGTGCAAATCCAAGTGCAGCCTGCTCTTCAAGCTGATTATACCTAGCCATGCAGCGCCAAAGCGTCTCCTCATCTGTACCAAAGATAAAGCGAACCCGCTTTTTAAATTCCACTCCGCTATCCAGCAATGCTTTTACAGCATAAAGAGCGGCCATAGAAGGTCCCTTATCGTCCTGCACCCCACGGCCGAAAATCCAGCCATCCTTGACAGTGGCTTCAAAGGGAGGTGTCTGCCAGTCCGACTCATCACCTGATGGAACAACATCCAAATGACAGAGAACGGCCAGGAGCTGAGCTCCATGACCGATTTCTGCATATCCGTAATAACCTTTAGGGTCGAGGTAGGTTGTAAAACCTAGCCCTCGACAGATTTCTAAAGTTTTTTCTAGGACATCTTGGATAGCTTGTCCAAAAGGTGTTCCATTTTGACCTTCATTTAGTACTGAAGGATAAGAAACGATTGTTTTCAAAGATTCAAGAAAATCTTCTTTAACTTCTTCCGTTATAATATTTTTCATGGAATCACCTCAGCTTCTAGCTTATAGGAACGGTAAGAAAGTTCCTAGGAGTAAGAGACCAATACTGATAGCAATGATAGCTACAATCAGCTTGCCGATAAATTTCCACCAAGTACCGATATTGATACGTCCGAGTGCCAAGGCTCCCATAACGATACCAGAAGTTGGTGCAACCAGATTCAGCACACCTGAAGCAGACTGATAAGCTGTGATGATCAAGCTAGCCTTGACATTGACAAATTCTCCCATTGGAGCCATGATTCCCATAGTTGCACTGGCTAGACCAGATGATGATGGGATAAGGAAGGACATTGGCAGGTAGAAAATGTAGGTCAAGACGATAAATACTTGTGATGACAGACCGCTGAGTCCTTGTTTACCCCAGTTGAGGATAGTGTCTGTAATCATACCGTCATTCATGATAACTTGGATACCACGGGCGATTGCTACGATTAGGGCTACGCTAAGCAAGTCAGCTGCACCGTTCATAAAGGCAGAGATAATCTTGTCTTCCTTGAGACCGTAAACAGCACCAATCAGGATTCCCATGAAGGCAAAGAGCATCGCTCCTTCTGGGAAGTACCAAGTACCCAGTGCAGAAGTAGATGAACCAATAATCTTACCGAGTACTGGAAGACCTGTCAGCCAGGTATTGACATCCTTAAAGATAGTAATACCGAGATCTGTCCAAGGAATGAAACTCAATACCATAATGACAAATGTCATGATGAACAGGAATAGAACTGTTCTTTGTTTTTTGCTCAGAGTTGACTCAACAGATGAAGAAGTTTCAACGTTAAAGTGTTTCAAATCTTCTTCGCGAGTGCTGTAAACCAATGACTTGGTCGGATCCTTTTGAATCTTATCTGCATAGCGGTAAACAAACCAAGTGCTGAGAGCAGTCAGAATAACCAAGAAGATGAGACGAAGGACAATCCCTTCACCAGTTCCAACACCAGCAGTCTCTGAAGCGATAACAGTTGCAAATGGATTTAGCGTAGAAGCCAAACATCCGATTTGCGAACCAAGCAATATGATAGCCACCCCAGTCAGACTGTCAAAACCAACCGCCATCATCACTGGTACCAAAAGCGGATAGAAGGCCATGGTTTCCTCACCCATACCATAGGTAGTACCACCAAGGGCAAAGAGAGGCATCAAGACAACAATCAGCATCTTTTCGCGACCCTTGTACTTCTTAACGATAGAGGCAATCCCTACATCCAAAGCGCCAGTTTCGTTTACAACACCAAGGAAACCACCAACCATGAGAATGAAGAAGGCAACATCTATCGCAGCAGTAGTTTCCTTGATTAAGGATCCTTCCTCTGGATGCGTACCCAGCATTGCACGAATCGGTGCCATCAGGACATCCCAAATCCCTTGTGGATTTTGTGGCTGAGGCTGATAAACACCTTTTACAAAAGCCCCTGCTGGGATAATCCAAGTCAGCACTGCCATAATGGCAATGATTATCAACAATACGGTGTAAGATGAAGGCATCTTAAACCCTTTTTTTGTTTTTTCACTCATTTGTATTCCCTCCTAAAAATTTTTTAACGAGGTTACGAACCTACATTTCCCTGTATGAGTAAACAAGAAAACGCTTACTTTGTTTTTATTTTACCATATTAACATTGAAAAAGCCAGTATTTTTGAAAATAATCAAAGATTTTCAGGAAAAGACTTCCATCAGCAATAGAGATTACTTGCTATCGCTTTTCAATCAGTTCTATGTCTAGCCTTTTTCAATAATCGTACCGCTCTCAGACTCAATCAGAGCACCAAGATTTTCCAGAGATGTGATAACTGCTTTACCTTCTGGACGGCCATTGACAAAGGCAATAGCTGCTTCTACTTTTGGAAGCATGCTGCCTGGTGCAAATTGTTCTTGCTTGATGTATTCTTCCAATTGAGCAACATTCACATGCTCCAATTTTGCTTGGTCTGGTTTGTTGTAGTTAACAAAGACATAGTCCACACCAGTCAAGACGATGAAGAGGTCTGCATCAACCAACTCCGCTAAGCGTTGAGAAGCAAAGTCCTTGTCAATAACAGCTTCAATACCAGTAAGATGGCCATTGTCTTCCTTGACGACAGGAATCCCGCCGCCGCCCGCAGCCACTACTACTTGACCTTGATTCAAAAGCGTACGGATCGTTTCAATTTCCTTGATATCCACTGGTTTTGGTGAAGCAACAACCTTGCGCCAACCACGGCCAGCATCCTCTTTGAAAGTCGCTCCGCTCTTTTCAGCTTCCGCTTTTGCTTCTTCCTCTGAGTAGAAAGGACCGATTGGCTTGCTGAGGTTGACAAAGGCTGGATCGTTCTTATCCACCACTACTTGCGTCACAACAGAAGCAACATTCTTTTCGATACCTTCATCCAAGAGAGCATTTTGCAAGGCATTTTGCAGCCAGAAGCCGATACTGCCTTCTGTCATAGCCACAAGAGAGTCTAGTGGGAAAGCAGGATTCTTCTCAGAGTTCGCTGCCAACTGTTGCAGCAGCAAATTCCCTACCTGTGGACCATTTCCATGGGTAATGATAAGATCATCCCCGTTTTTTATCAATTTTACCAAATGTTTAGCAGTTTCCATCAAGGCTTCCTGCTGTGCTTTCGCTGATGGGTCAGATGAAAGGATGGCATTTCCTCCCAAGGCTACAACGATTTTACGATTTGACATTAAATTCTCCTTAAATGCGCTCTAATGAATGCGCTTCCAATTTATTTTAGTAGATTTTTTAATTTTCAATAAGAAAATGAGCTTTCCTTATCATATAAAAGAGGGCCAGACTAAAGCTATTAGTCGCAGCCCTCATAGCTGTTGGTAGACGGTTTCTTAGGTAAGATTATACTTTTGGAATGTAGAGGTTCCCAAGAGTTGCAGCCATAACCGCTTTGATTGTGTGCATACGGTTTTCTGCTTGGTCAAAATGACGAGCATATTTGCTGCGGAAGACTTCGTCTGTTACTTCCATTTCCTCTACGCCGAATTTTTCAGCGACATCTTTACCGTAAACAGTATTTGTATCGTGGAATGCTGGTAAGCAGTGCAAGAAAATCAAGTTTTCATTATCAGCTTTCTTCACCAAATCCATATTAACTTGGTAAGGTTTGAGGAGGGCAACGCGTTCTGCAAACTTATCTTCTTCACCCATAGATACCCAAACGTCTGTGTAAAGTACGTCTGCACCTTTAACTGCTTCGTCAGCATCTTCTGTGATGAGGATATGTGCGCCGCTTTCTTTCGCAAAGCCTTCTGCCAATTCAACGATTTCTTTTTCTGGGAAGAGTTCTTTTGGTGAGAAGATGTGAACGTTGACGCCAAGTATAGCTCCTGTTACCAGCAAGCTGTTGGCAACATTGTTACGTCCATCACCACAGTATACCAATGTCAAGCCTTCCAGACGGCCAAAGTTTTCTTGAACAGTCAAGTAGTCAGCCAACATTTGAGTTGGATGCCATTCGTCTGTCAGACCATTCCATACTGGAACACCTGAGAATTCTGCCAATTCTTCTACCATGCGTTGGCTGAAACCGCGGAATTCAATCCCGTCAAACATACGGCCCAAAACTTTAGCAGTATCTTCTGTAGATTCTTTCTTACCAAGCTGGATATCATTTGCACCAAGGTATTCTGGATGTGCTCCCAGGTCAATGGCTGCTGTTGTAAAAGCTGCACGAGTACGAGTAGATGTTTTTTCAAACAAGAGAGCGATATTCTTGCCAGCAAGATAGTGGTGTTGAATATTGCGTTTTTTCAAATCTTTCAAGTGAGCTGAAAGACCGATAAGGTATTCTAACTCAGCACGGCTAAAGTCTTTTTCTGCTAAGAAGCTACGTCCTTGGAATACTGAATGTGTCATTCTATTATTTCCTCTTTCTATTCTTTGAGTATCAGTAAAATACTGGATTCCTAAATTTCTTCACGTTCAAACGGCATAGACATACAGCGTGGTCCACCACGACCGCGAACCAATTCACTTCCGCGGATCTTGATCAAACGCAAGCCGTATTCTTCCAAAATCTTGTTAGTAACGGTGTTGCGGTCATACACTACTACCACACCAGGTGCGATGGTCAAGGTGTTAGAACCGTCGTTCCACTGCTCACGCGCAGCAGCTACGATATTGCCACCGCCACAGCGAATCAGGTGAACTTTTTCTACACCAAGGTTTTCTGCCAAGATTTCTGCCAAATCACCTTTTTCTTCAACAATCTTAAGTTTATCATCAACATAAGTCACAGAGTAAACGCGAAGATCGCCTTCGATTTCTGGGTGAATCGTGAACTTGTCATAGTCAACCATAGTGAAGACAGTGTCTAAGTGCATGAACTTACGGTTGTTGGCAAATTCAAAAGCCAACACTTTCTTGAAACCAACATTTTTCTTAAAGATATTGACCAAGAGTTTTTCGATAGAAGCTGCGTCTGTACGTTGTGAGATACCTACTGCCAGCACGTCTTTTGAAAGAACCAGTTCGTCCCCACCTTCGATACGTGTATCTTCTTCACGATTGTATACCAAATCCACTTTTCCACCGTATACTGGGTGATGTTTGAAGATGTATTTACCATAAAGAGTTTCACGATTCCGAGTGTCTGCATACATGTGGTTGAGCGATACAGCATTACCAATTGTAGCAAATGGGTCACGTGTGAAGTAAAGGTTTGGCATTGGATCAATAGCGAATGGATAATCAGATTCTACCAAGTCCGTCAAGCCTTTTGCTTCTTCAGGAATTTCTGGTAATTCAACTTTTTGAACCCCTGCCATCGTTTTTTCAACCAACTCTCGGTTATCTTTGATACCACGGAGCAGTTCGCGAATTGCTTTCTTGGTTTCACGGCCTCGAATATTGGCTTCTTCCAGATATTCTTCGATGAATTGCTCGCGGATTTCTGGAGAAGTCAGTGACTCAGCAGCCAGTTGCTCAAGATAGAGCACCTCAACTCCTTCATTGCGAAGCGCTTGAGCAAAGTTATCATGTTCTTTTTGTGCATCTTCTAAGAAAGGAATATCGTCAAAAAGAAGACGTTCTAAGTAGTCCGGCTGCAAGTTTTCCAACTCCTTGCCAGGACGGTGCAGCATAACTTTTTTCAGTTTTCCAATTTCTGAGAAAACACGAATTGGATGTGTAGACATCTACTATCCTCCTTTTTCTTTGCGGTTTAGGTTTTTCTAAGCCCGTTTACATGTACTATTCTAGCATTTAATGCTACCGCTTTCAAGAAAAAGCCTACATTTCAAATGCCAAATCCTTTGCTTTTTTCTATTTTTATTTTTATAATATTCTTATTTAAAGCGTTTTCTTTGAATATTTTATTCATTTTATTATTTTTGTGAATATTTATTTTTTAAAATAAAATCAATACACGGTTAATATTAGAACATTTTGAATTTATAAGCAAAAAAGAAGCTAATCAGAACCGATTAGCTTCCAGCAAGGTATTTCATAAAATACTCTTTCTCTTTAAAAGTTAATTTTTTATGTTGGTATTCAATCCGACCTTCATCTAAGAGTTTTTTCAGAACTTGATTGACCGTTTCCCGAGTTGTGGCTCCTAGCTTAGCCAGTTCTTTCATGCTGATAGGAAAGGGCAGGCTATCTCCTACCTTGCACAAATCCATGCAGAGCAGAGACAAGGACTGAACCACACGCTCGCTGGCACTGGCTGCTACGACATTGCGCAAACGAAGTTCCTGAAATTCCAGAATTTGCGACAGCCGCTTGGTAATAAACAAAAGCTGATCCACACTCTTCTTAGAATATTCTTCAAATAAATCAATAGGAATGGAGAAATATTCGACATTGGTGACAGCGCTGGCTGTATAATGGTAGCACTCATCAAAAAACATACCTCCATAGGGGAAAACACTGTTTTTCTTGACATAATCCATATAAGAAAATGTGTCCGTCGAATCATATTGCTCAATCCGCACATAACCTTGAGACAAGAGAAAAAGTCGCTCACGCCGATCTCCTGCAAAAAAGATAATTTGCCCTTTTGGAATCTTGCGATACTGAATCTCTACTGCTAATTTATCGAAAAGCTCCACTGGCAGATTGACAAAGGCAGGGTGCTGCCGGATATATTGATAATGCTCCTTGGTAATCATGATAACCCTTTTATTTGATACTTGATACCATTATAGCATAAATCCGCTTACAAATAGAAAATGCTGACTATAAAAGTAAGAAATCCTAACAAAACAAAGAGGTGTGCCCATTTTCTATTCATGGAATTTCTGTCAGCTTGTACTTTTTTGGGCAAGTAATTGCCTACAATTATGAAAACCAAAGCAACTAGCATAGTTGCTATTTTACGCACATCAAAACTCTCATTTAAACCCCGATAAATGGTAGCTAGATACAGCGAAACAAAGGTAAAAGGAAATATCCAGCGAATAAGGTGCTTAAAGGTTCTATTTAAGATATCTTTGACAATGGTTATCCAGTAAATCATAACTTCTAGCAGCATCATGACAATTGGAAAAGCCGAAACTACTAAAAACTTAGGTAAAAACGCATTTCCTTTTCCAGATAAGTCAAAGTGAATAGCCAGGTTTTCTGGTAATTTTTGATAGACCCAGATGGCATATAAAACTGGCAAGAGCATGACGCCAAGCGCCCAACCTAATTCTTGTAAACTATTTTTTTTCATTTTTGTTTCCTCCTCCAAGAGATTGAAACCAGACAAGAATTTCTTCAAAAACAGTGACATCTAAGCTGTAATAAATATAGTTCTTCTGCTTTTCTTCTATGAGCAGACCAGCTTTCTTTAGCTGAGAGAGGTGGTAGGATACCGTCGCAGGGGTCAGCTCAAAAGCTTGGGCAATTTCCCCTGCAGACTTCGGACCATGCTTGAGCATTTCCAGAATCCCTCTTCGAACTGGGTCAGCTAGGGCTTTAAGCGTTTGACTGATGCCCATGATTGAACCTTTCCTTCAGGTAAACTTTCAAAATTTTCTTGGTCAGAAAGACTAGTGCCACTACCTCTACCAAGAGCAGAGCTTCAACTGCAAGTGGCGGAAGAACGCCTACCTGAGCCAGAGCAGGCGCTAAGTCAATCAGGGCGTGAAGTCCCAGAGCGGCTAAAAAATACACTGGAGCCTTCTCCTTGACCGCCTTCCAAACCCAGAAGGTCAGAAGGATTTGAATGAGAATAGCCAAGATCCGTTCAAAAGCCAAAAGATAGATGCTGCCAGCGTTCATGGAACGGACATTGTCAATAATTGCTTGAGGAATTTGAGCCAGCGTCTGAGCATTCCCCTGAGTTACTACTTGAGCTATAACCCAAAAGTTTAAGAGACTGACAATACCAACGAACAAAGCCTCAATAGCACCATGACCCAAGCCATAGGCCACACCATCCCTAAAGGTCAGTGGGCGCTTCTTTTGCAGCCAGTAAAAGATGACCCAGCGGGCTGTTTCTTCAAAAATAGCTGCCGCAGCAACACCATAAAGAACATATAGCCAAGGTTTTTCCGTCTGCAAAGCGATAGTTCCATCAGCCTGAGGCTGTAAAACGATACGATGCAAAATATTTTCCAGAACTTGACTCGATAAATAAAAACCGACTCCCCCTAAAAGAAAGACTAATAGAGAAATGTGCTTGGTCTTTTTAAAATAAACCAAAGGAACAAGGACTGTCCCTAAAATCAGCAGCATAGCAATCAAGATATGAATGGAAATCATCGTTTTTTCTCCTAAACTGTTTTGGTTTTTTTCTAAATAGATTATACATCTTTCCTTTCTTTCTGTCAAATCTATTTCGAATTTTTTCTAAATAACTTCAATCTAAAAATTATCAAGCTCTACTGCAATAAAAAACGGCTCTATAATTTCTGTAGTGGGTAAAACCACTGTAGGAATAATGGAGCCTATTTGTTGTAGAAAAAAAGTCCCATAAGACCTATAATGAAAAGCGACAAAACCATCATTAGAAAGACTCTTATGGAACAGTTCAATTTTATCACAAACTTACTGGGAATAAAAGACCCTAACATCATAATCTTGGATGTTCTAGATGCTGGAACTCATAAAGAAATCATCGCTTTGAACATCAAAAAGGAGAGGACTGATTTAGTCCTCTCCAGATTATAACTTCTCATCAACCCACTACAGTTGACAAAGAGCCAGAATGAGACTAAACAAAAGCGCACAATCTGTGCACTTTGTTTTCACTTGATTTACAAAAGAAAAAGTCCCACTAGTACGGCTGTCAATCCGACTAGGATAAAGAGGTAGGCTAGCCAACGCGGCGCTGGTTTTTCTTCCACCACCACTTTCTTGGGCATATAATTCCCAGAAATCATAAACATCAAGCCTGAAAAAATCAAGGCAATCTTATTAACATTGAAGTGGGAATCAAGAGCATAGAACAGAATAGAAAGATAGACAATGATATGGGTCAAGGGAACAATCCAAAGGACGAAGCGGGCAAAAGCTGGCTTGGTGATTTCTCGGTAAGCCGTTGCCCCATAAACAATCAGCTGTGCCAAAGTCATAAAGATTGGCAGACCCCAGATAAAGAGAAATTTGGGTACATACTTAAATGTCGGGCTAATCGGCGACGTGAAATTGATCCTAATATTCTCTGGCAAACTAGGATAAATCCATAAGGCATAAGCAAGTGGCAGCCAAATAACCAAGAAAGTCAGCAGCAATTCTCTAAGGTTATTTCTCAGTTTCGTTTTCATTATTTTTCCCTCCTAGCGCGGCAATCCAGACCAAAATTTCCTCAAAAACCGTAGCATCTAAATGGTAGTAAATGTAATTTTTCTGCCGTTCTTCATAGATGAGCCCCGCTTTTTTCAACTGGGACAAATGGTAGGATACCGTCGCTCCCGTCAAATCGAAGACTTGAGCGATTTCACCAGCCGACTTAGGACCTTTTTTTAATATTTCTAATATTTCCCGCCGAACTGGATCAGCTAGGGCTTTCATGGTTTCACTAATTCCCAATTTTGATACCTCTTAAAATTGATTTCTAGCTAAGGACAAACAAAGCAACTAGCTCTAGATAAGTCATGGCTCCTACAAATGTAAGCAAGGCGCTACTCAAACGGACAAGATTTTCTGCCAGCAATCCTCCTAAAACTATTTAGAAAACTTTCAAATTCTTTTCTCCATTATACTGTTTTTGAGGATAAAAGACAAGGAGGGCTTAGCTAAACACTTGCTTTTTCTTGGCTAGATAGGCGGTGAGAAGAGCAGCCAGCGCCATAACGATGACTGCTATCAGCCCGCCTGATAGAGGTTCGCTTGGCGTTCCTGCTAAGAAACTGTTGGCTTGACTGGTCAAAGTCGTCTGTAAGAAACTACCGTGCTGGAGATTGTTGCCCGTCCCAATCACTCCAAAGACACCTAGATAAATCATGTTATTAGCCGCATGCAGCGCTATGACCAGCCAGAGATTGTCCGTCAGTGCAAAAAGGAGGGAAAGGAAAATCCCGGTCAGAAAGACATTGAGGATATAAAGGACGGGCGTTCCACCTTTAAAAATGTGGATAACCGCAAAGAGTAGGGAGTTGAGCAGGACAGCCGGTAGCAAGTCCAGCTTGGTGCGGAGTTTGTTCATGACAAAGCCGCGGTAAATCATCTCTTCAGCCAGCGCCTGAAAGAAGAAATTGACCAGGAAAAAGAGCCAAATTCCTAGATTGAACTGCTTTTCGACTTGAATGTGGAGCTGTCCGCCGAGCAGATTGAAGCCCACAGCCAGAAGGACTAAGAAGAAACCCAGTGCTGTACCAAGCAGCAGATTGAACCCTAATTTTTCCTTCCAAAGTCCAAAACTGGCAAGGCTGCGCCGCTCCCAAAATTTAGCGACGAAGAGAATGATGAGTAAACTGCTACCTAAAAAGACGGATAAAGAAACGATGCCTATCAGTAAGCGATTGGCGTCCGTCATGCTCGGCAGCAAGAGCCATTGGGACAAAGCTCCGCTGATGAGGCTTCCCGCAGCAATCGCAAGAAAAGCCAGCGGCAGGCTCAGCCACCAATTTTTTGCCCCTGCTTCTTCTTGCAAGATTTCCAGACTAGAGCGATGGGCTGTCTTTTGATAAGTATGTGTCATGTGTGACCTCCTTAAGGTGTATTTTCCCCTACACCCTTATCCTAACAAAAGAAGTACACCAAATCAATCTCTTTTTGGTAAGTGGTTAGATTGCGCTAGTAAGTGGTAGAAAAATCACCTAAAAAATATTAAGAAATCCCCTGCTGACTTTCTCTCTCTTCGCGCTTGGTCAGCCAAACGGCAATGACAAGAGCAATGAGAGCGCTAAAAAGTCCAGTTGGACCAGGACCAAGGAATTTAAACGTTTCTACCCCACTAACAGTGAAAACGGTAGTTATCATGGCAACGGCATCAATGACCCCATGTCCAAAGGCTGGCAGCCAAATGGTTTTGCTACGTACATAGTAAATATCAAGGATAATCCCAAAAGAAATAGCCATTATATAATAGGGAATTAAATTTAAGAAACGCTCACCCAGCGTCCCTGCTCCAATCATATTGACAGGAAAATGCCAAATAGCCCAGATGAGACCACCAATGATGCGTCCCTTAGTCCGTCCGTAGCGCTCTTTCAAATAAGGATAGAGAATACCCCGCCAGCCGACTTCCTCGCCCAAGCCAGAAAGACTGACGACTAGAGTTAAGACCGTAAAAATCATTAAAATTTGAAGGGCGACTTGTGGGTTCAGGGCAAAAGCCAAATGCTGCGGAAAGACAGCAAAATAGACAAGTGCGCCGCCAAGTATAATGCTACAAATGGCTAACCAGCAGGCTAGGTAATCGCGCCATTTACTGGCGAGCTTCAATTTCCAGCCGATAGACTTGACAGGAGCTTTAGCCAAAAAAGCAGCCACCATAGGGGCGAACATTACCACACTTGCGGATAAAATGTTACCGACAAGTTTCTGATTGTTCGCATAAAAGTAAGCTATGGCTAGCATACCTGGCCAAGCGAGCCCAAACGCCCATGCTAGAAACCTTTTAATGGTTGAAGTTGAAATTGTGTTTTGCATATAAAATGCTCCTTTCTTTTTTCAATTCTAGTTTTCTTTCGCCTCCCGCTTGGTTAGCCAAGTAACCACTACAATGGCTAGTAAGCCTACAAATAGCCCATTGGCTCCAGGCCCGAGATAGGCAAGAGGTTTGACATTTCCTGCGACCAACAAAGAAGTCAGGGGGCCAAGTGTATCAATAGTGGAGTGACCAAAAGCAGGCAACCAAATGGTTTTGCTTTTTACATAATAAATATCTAACAAGAAGCCCATAGTAATCGCCATAATATAGTAAGGAAAGATATAGAGAATGGTGTCTAGTGATAATTTGTCCGCAAACAGTAACATAGGTAAATGCCACGAAGCCCAAATCAGACCACCGATAAAGCGACCCTTCGTCCGACCGTAGCGCTCCTTAAGATAAGGATAAAGCACACCCCGCCAGCCTAACTCTTCACCTAAAGCTGGAATGATACAAAGTAAATTTATCCACGTTAGAAAATTAAAGACATACTGCCAAACCGTGGATTGAACTAGAGCTGGATTGCTAGTTCCAATGCTTTTAGCAAGCAGGCTAAAGGCTAGTGAAAAGTGCTGGGGAAAAATGCTAAAATAAACTACCGCACCAAAGATAGCATAAAAGGCAATCCAGAGCCAGACTGCAGCATAGGACTTCCACTTTTTGCTCAGATTAGGTCGCCAACCGGCCTCTTTAATGGGAGCTTTGGAAATAAGAGCCGCGATACTCGGCGCAAACATAGCGGAAATAGAGAAGACCGAGGCTATGACGTTTTGTTTTTGCTGAGAGAAATAACATAAGAAGATCATAAGAAACCAACCTATGCCATAAGCCCAGATGAGAAATTTTTTAATAGTTGAAGTTGAAATGGAAGTCTGCATGTGAAATGCTCCTTTCTGTTATTTATAAAGTCCACCACTGGTAAAGGCTCCAATAAAGGATATTGAGAACGACGATAAGTGAAGCGCTGCTGGTCAAGTAGGTCAAGATTTTTCGACCCTTGCTCACTTGGAATTTTGAACGCAGAAAGATTGGCAACCCAGCATTGACTAAGAAAATCAGTGCAAGCAGGGCAAAGAGAATGGCTTGCCAGCGATAATCGGGCATGTACTTCCCCGAAACGGCAACTATGACGAGACCTGCTAGATTGACCAAGCTGACCAGAATCAGCCCGCAAGTGCCATAATGCCAAATTTTCCAACTTCTTGGAGTCGGTCTTTTGCTTTCTTTTCCAAAAAGTGAGCGATATATCTTGCTCAAAGCAGCTAACAGAAGAACAAGTACGGCATAAACCGATGCCAGTCCCAGCAGAGCGACAGAGCCATAATCCTTTATCACCTCCCAAAGCGAGAGCTTTTCTAAATTATTATAGGTTGTTTCAACTTCTGTTCGGCCTTGGCGCTGTTGCAAAAGCCAATAGTTGCTGACTAATAAATGACCGTCTTTTATCACATCTTTCACATAAAAGGTATAAGCGGGGGCAAGGCGCGAAATAGAGGTCGGGCCTTGCTGAATGGAGCGAGAAGTTCGATACATGCCCTCTTGAAAGTCTTTTTGAGACTGGCTAGGGGCTTGCTTTTTCTTACCAAAGACCAAATCGGGTAGACCAAAAGAATAGGTGGCTTCTTCTCTCTGATTTACCATGGTAACCATGCCGATACCCGATTTGAAATCCAGCGAAATCATGGTTAAAAAACCGGCAAAAGAATGACCGCCGTGTCCTAAAATAGAGCCTATCTCATACTCTGTTACCCAAAAGCCGTGGGCATTCTTAGCGACTGCTTTATCTGAGAATGTAGAAGTTGTCTGATACAGTTCATTCCAGGTTTCTGGGCGCTTAAAGAGCTTTTCCTTTCTCAAAAGAGCTTGCGCGAACCGCTTGAAATCGGCAAAAGTCCCTGTCGCCTGCCCCGCTGGATAAATATCCGCGGGAAGCAATTTATCTATATATAAGTTTCCATTTGTATCATAGGTTTTCTCGCCCTGCCGCTTGTCTCGGACATAGGTATTGTCCGACAAATCAGGTAAGAGAGCGGTATGGTTCATGCCCAAAGGCTGGAAAATATGCTCGTGGACATAATCCGCAAAGTCCTGTCCGCTGATGCGCTCCACGATATAGCCTGCTAGAGCTGTACTGTAATTGGAATAGGATGTCACCGTCCCTGGCTCATAAGTTTGAGCGGGCTGGCTTTTTAGTAATTCTTCCAAGCTCTTGCCTGTTCCTGTGTTCAGCGGCGTTTCATCAAAACCCGCTTGGTGGTTCATCAGATCCAGCATGGTAATGGGCTTGTCGTATTTGAGGTGTTTCAGGAAATCCTTGGGCAAATACTCTTTTATATCTGTTTTTAGGTCAATTTTTCCTTCTTCCCAGAGCTGCATGACGCTGAGCCAGACGGTCAATTTGGTGGCAGAGCCCCACTCAAAAACCGAGTTGTCGTCCACAGCCAGCTTCTTTTCCTTGTCCATATAGCCAAAGTTCTTTTGGTAAATGGTTTGGCCGTCCTTATCAAAGACTGCTGCCGCCAGTCCCGCGCTGGTTTTTTCGTGTTCCTTGTAGAAATTTTCAATTTTCTGACCGATTTGGTCATAAGGCGTGCCCGACGGCAACTTTTGCTGGTCAGCTCGAACTTGCGCTGCTCCAAAAGCGAGCAAGCCACACGTTACCAGCGCCACAGCGCTTTTCAAAAATGATGTTTTCATGATATTCACCTTTCTATTAAAGTGCCCACCACTGGTATAGCGACCAATAGAAAATATTAAAAGCCATGATAAAGGCAGCGAAGCTGGTCGCTAGCGTGAGAGCTATCCGCGCCTTACTAGCTGATTTGAAGGCAGAGCGCCAAATGACTGGTAAAAGGGTGCTAACAACCAAGACCAGTCCTACCATGGCAAAGAGCATGAATTGCAAGCGGCTACCAGCCGTTGAAGTTGTTGCTTGGATAGAAGATAAAGCCGTCATAAAGTTGACTGGTACAAAGAGCACAAACCCTGCAGTCACATAGTGCCAGATGTTCCAGACTAGATTAGCAGGCTGCTGATTTGGCTTGCGGAAAATCAAGCGATACATTTTAACAAGAAAACCACCAATGTAAGCTAGTAGCGCATAAACCACTGCTACAGCTGCCAAAATCAAAACACCATAGTCCTTTACCACATCAAATATAGACATCTTGACCCAGTCGGAAATCGGTAAACTAATCACATAACGTCCATGCTTTTCACCTGCTATCCAGAAACCACGCGATTGAATATTTGGATTATCATTAGGATTTTTGATATAAGTTGTATAGTTGGGCATCATTTTCATCAGGGATAACGGACCTTGATTGAAAGTGCGAGCCATACGGTAAAAGCCGGGCTGGAAGTTTTTCACTTGTTCTTGCGAAGTCGATTTTTTCTGACCGTAGATAAGCTCGGGTATTTTAGAAGTAAAATTAGTCTCCAGCCCTTGATTAACCATAATGACAGAGCCGACACCCGTTTTAAAATCAAGCAAAAGACTAGTCGTAAAGCCCGGCGAATTCCCCCCATGCCCAAGCGTTCTGGTATTTTCATACTCTATTGACCAAAGTCCGTGGGAATTGATTGGAATATCCGTATGAGGAAATGTATTCGTAGGACTGTAAAAGGTCTCCCACGTTTCCGCTCGCTTAAAAAGCGCTTTCTTTTGCAAGAGAACTTGGGCAAAGCGTTTCAAATCTGAAAAGGTTCCCGTTGCCCGCCCTGCTGGATATTCTCCAAGAATAAACGGCTGGTCACCTTTCAGCAAGTTGCCTTCTGTATCATAGGTTTTCTCCTTCTCCCACTGCTTTTGTACATAGGAATTGTCCGACAAATCAGGCTTGAGGGCAGTATGCTTCATGCCTAAAGGCTGGAAGATATGCTCGTGAACATAGTCGGCAAAAGATTGTCCACTTATCCGCTCTACAATATAGCCTGCCAGCGCTGTCCCATAGTTAGAGTAAGCCGTCAGCTCACCGGGCTTATAGGATTGCGGCGGTTGACTTTCTTTGAGCAGCTCCTCCAAGCTCTTGTCACTACCCATGTAAAGGGGTGTTTCGTCGAAACTTTCTTGGTGGTTCATGAGGTCAAGCATGGTTATTGGCTTATCGTATTTGAGGTTTGTCAAGAAATCCTTGGGCAGATATTCTTTAATGTCGGCATTGAGGTCAAGTTTTCCCTCTTCCCAGAGCTGCATAACGCTGACCCAGACCATGATTTTGGTCGTTGACCCCCACTCGAAAACCGAGCTATCGTCTACAGCTAGCTTTTTCTCCTTGTCCATATAGCCAAAGTTGTTTTGATAGAGAGTATTGCCGTCTTTGTCAAAGACGGATGTTGCCAGCCCGGCGCTAGTTTTTTCGTGTTCCTTGTAGTAGTCCTCAATTTTCTGACCGATTTGGTCATAAGGCGTGCCCGACGGCAATTTCTGCTGGTCGGCGTAAGCGTGACCCGCTCCAAAAACGACCAGCCCACAAGTTACTAGCTCCACAGCGCTTTTCAAAAATGATGATTTCATGATATTCACCTTTCTATTAAAGTGCCCACCACTGGTACAGCGACCAGTAGAAAATATTAAAAGCGATGATAAAAGCGGCGGAGTTGGTCGCTAGCGTGAGGTATTTATTTCCTTGCTTCAATCTCTCTTTGAAAAAAGGCAGATAGGGCAGAAAAGCACTAATCAGCAAGACTAGAGCAAGCAAGGCAAAGAGTTGAAAATACCCCGTCAGACCAGCTAGGTCGAAAGAATTTTTCGCAAGAATAATAGAGAAAAATGAGAATAAATTGCGAAACACCCAAAGAATAATGAAGCCCGTCAGATAATGCCAGATTGACCAAACAGCTGAGTTGCTTCCCTTATTTTTCCTAAGGAGCAAACGATACAATTTTGCCAAAATACCACAAAGATAGCAAAGGGCAACATAAAGTAAGGCTAGCCCAGCAAGCACTAAACTGCCATAGTCTTTGATGACATCAAGCAAGGACAGCTTCATTCTATCTGAAATGGGCAAATTCAAACGATAGCTCCCTCCTTTTTCTCCTGCCGTCCAAAAACCAAAATAGTCTTTGATAGCCGCATTTTCAGAGGGATTGTCCAGATAGCTGGTCGATTTGAAAACTCTAAATATGGACAGAGGACCTTTGCTAAAAATGCGCGCTTCGCGATAAAAACCAGCTTGAAAATCTCTTTGTGACGCCTTTGAGGCTTCTTTTTTCCTACCATAAATGAGGTCAGGCATGGCGATAGCAAAATGGAACTCATTTCTCTGATTGACTGTAACGACTGAGCCAATCCCTGACTTCAAATCAAGCAAGAGGCTGGTCGTAAAACCCGGCGAATTTCCACCGTGCCCAAGCGTTCTGGTGTTTTCAAATTCTGTTGCCCACAGTCCATGAGCATTGACAGGAACGTCCGTACCCGGATAAGTATGGCTAGCGCTGTAAAAATTCTCCCAAGTCTCTGCTCGCTTAAAGAGCGTTTTCTTTTGCAAGAGAGCTTGGGCAAATTTCTTGATGTCGGCAAATGTTCCTGTTGCCCGCCCCGCTGGATATTCTCCAAGAACAAAGGGTTGGTCGCCTTTTAGTAAGTCTCCATTTGTATCATAAGTTTTCTCCTTCTCCCGCTGCTTTTGTACATAGCGATTATCCGACAAATCAGGCTTGAGAGCGGTGTGCTCCATACCCAGCGGCTGGAAAATATGCTCGTGGACATAGTCGGCAAAGGATTGCCCGCTCACCCGCTCCACGATATAGCCTGCCAGCGCTGTCCCATAATTAGAATAGGAGGTCACCGTTCCCGGCTCATAAATCTGAGACGGAGTTTTTTTCATCAATGCTCCTAAATCCTTGTCAGAACCTATATATAAAGGGTAGTCTTCAAAACCCGCTTGGTGGTTCATGAGGTCCAGCATGGTAATGGGCTTGTCGTACTTGAGATTTTTTAGGAGATTTTGGGGCAGATACTCCCTGATGTCCGTTTTCAGGTCAATCTTTCCCTCTTCCCAAAGCTGCATGACGCTGACCCAGACGGTGATTTTGGTCGTTGAACCCCACTCGAAGACCGACTTGTCATCCACCGCTAGCTTCTTTTCCTTGTCCATATAGCCGAAGTTCTTTTGATAGAGAGTATTGCCGTCTTTGTCAAAGACCGTTGTTGCCAGTCCTGCGCTGGTTTTTTCGTGTTCTTGGTAGTAATTTTCAATCTTCTGACCGATTTGGTCGTAAGGCGTGCCTGACGGCAATTTTTGCTGGTCGGCGTAAGCGTGGGCTGCTCCTAGAACGAGCAAGCCACACGTTACCAGCGCCACAGCGCTTTTCAAAAATGATGTTTTCATGTTTGCCTCCAATCATCATTTACTAGAGTTCGCTCACTCAAAAAGGAAAGAAAGAGAGCAAACCGAGCAGGCTGAAAAGCAGCCACAACCAGCCAAAGATAAAGAATAACAGGATTTTAACAAAAACGAAAATATAAAACATGATTTTCTCCTTTCGTATCAGACATTTTTAAAAGAGGAAGAGGCTGACCAGAAAAAGGATTGAGCTGATGCCACTGAAGATATAAGCTAAAACGCGTGGAGCCGGCTCTTGGTCTGCCACTATTTTTCTCGTGAGAAAGTAGCTGACAGCATTAAGGCTGATTGCCACCATAATCCCATTGACCTTAAATACCGGAAAAGCCGGATTGAGCCCATAAAGAAGAACGCTGATATAAACTACGGCATTGATAAAGGGAACCAGCCAGTAAAGGAAATGGACAAATTGCTTGTCGATAATCTCTTTAATAGTCGTCGTGTAGCAAACAATCAGTTGAATTACACTCAAGAGAACTGGCAGAAACCAGATAAAGACTTGCTTGGGCATGCCTAGACCGCTATAGGGCAAATGCCCTCTGATTAGCTGAGGTAGGTCTGCATAGATTGACAAAGCGTAGATAAGCGGTAGCCAAATAACGATTAGGCTTGCCACTAATTCTTTCCATTTTAATTTCATTTTCTTTCCTCCTTTTATAATTCCAGACAGTCATCAAAGCGGTCTAAGAGTGCCCTGCCTTGATTATGAGTAATAACGATAACAATGCGGTCCTTGATGGACAAGATATAGTCCATGACTTCCGCCGCCAAGCTCGGGTCAAGATTACTGGTCGGCTCATCAAAAATCAGCACATCATAATCCTTAACCAAGAAACGCGCCAAATCAATCCGCTGCTTTTCACCATAGGAAACTTCCTGCCGCTCCAAATCCAGCTTCTTGCTCAAGAAAGCCTCATTAAAATGCAGACTTTGGTACAAGAAAGTTTGGTCAGGTGCATTTATATCTCTGTATAGCGCGATATTGTCCGCCACACTTCCCTCGATAAAAAAGTCATTCTTTTGGATAAAGGCGATTTTCTGATAGAGACTGTCGCTTGCTAGCTGGCTGACCGCTTGACCATTGACCATGATTTGACCAGCGTAGTCCTTGCTATCAAAATAATTGAGCAAGAGCTTCATCAAGGTCGACTTGCCCCGACCAGACTCGCCGATAATAGCATAGTGCTTGTCCTTGGCAAACTGATAAGAAAAATCCTGAAAGAGAGCCTTGTCGCCCAACTCCAGACCGAGATGTTCAAAATCAATCCGATCAATCGTTTCGGTCAGATTTTGAGCGGGCTCCGCTTCTTTCTTAGCCAACTTAGCATCAAAATCATTCTCAATATCCTTGACCGTGCTCATGAGATTTTTGTTATTGATAAAAAGCTGCAAAGGAGTGAAGACAAAGTTCAAAAGCTGAACACTGGCAATCAAAGCCCCAATGGTCAGAGACCCTTGGCTGACAAACCAAATCCCCAGAGACATACAAAATATCTGAGACAGAAAGCTAAAGAACATCATCAGAGTCACAGCGCCCTCCTTAGCCGCATTATAGCTTTTTCTGGCTTGCTCAAAGTCGCTGTTGCTGCTAGACAGGTGCTCAACCACCCTTTTTTGGATTTGCAAAAGTTTGATTTGCTCAAAGCCTTCCAAAAAATTGGTGACTTGCTTCAAAAAGTAATTGCTTTTCTGAGTGAAATTCGCTGTCGCCTTGCGCATCAATATCCCTGGAATTTGTGACGCAGCCATGGTCAAAAAAGAAATGAGAATAAAGCCCAGAGCCATGCGCCATTCAATCCAAAAAATAGCCAGTGTACTGATAAAAACTGAAGAAAAGGCAGCCACAATATCACAGCGCGGGGTCAAGTAATTCTCTTGGTAAATATCCATATTCTTGGTCGTTGTGTTGAGATAGCTATTTTCCTGCTCGGAAGCCTTGTCATGCAAATTCTTGTCATAAAAAGAATGGAAAAGCCTCGTTTTGACTTCTTCCAAGACTTGCTTATTATGATTGTTCTTGAACCAAATAGCCAGCAAGCTGCAAAGAGACCAAGCACAAGTGCAAAAAAGGCAGATAAAGAATTGTCCAAGCAAGTTAGAATGAGCCTTCTGCGCACTGTCCACAACAACTCCCAGCTGCAAAGAAAACAAAGTGATAAAAATCGTTGCTCCAATGCTAAAGATAGTCGCACCCAGATAAGAAGCGCGGTATTTCCGTAAAATTTCTTTCAACATTTAATTTTTCCTTCCAATTTTCGTCTATTTTTGAAAACGATCCAAGACGGGATTGCCCAGCAGACGGATAAAACCGTGAGCAAGCCTATAAGCAATAAAAGTAATCCTCTTTTCATCTTTTCTCCTTTATCTATCTATTTAGAAAATTTTCTAAATAAAGAGTACGAAATGAAGCAATCTAATCCTTCTTAGGTATTTCGATTTGTTTCTAAATACTCTGGATTAAAAAATCTAGTCTAGAAAAACTAGATTGCCTATTTTGTATTTAAAAATGTTTTTGATTGGATATTTTTTGCAGGTCGTCCTTATTTTTATAGAGCACCCAGGAAAAAACAGCCAGCCAAATGGATAGACCCGTCACTAGACCTACTACGGTTAGTAGGATTGAGTTTCTTGCTTTCTTCATTTTTCCTCCTTTTTGAGTAGAGAAATTTAGAATTTTTTCTAAATAGCTTTTATAAAAAATTGCTCAGTGACTAATTAAACAGAGCAGAATGAAGTAATTAGAACATCTTCTAAATAGATTGTAACACTTCTCTTTCAAAAAAGCAAGAGGTATTTTGGTTTTTTTCTAAATAGCTATCAAAAAATCTAGCCTGTCTAGACTAGATTGCTCTTAGTTCATATTAACCCGATGCCATTGGTTGATGACGTAGGCTAACTGACCAACTTGCTCAATTCCGACACCACTGATCTCATCACTGGCCTCGGTGCTACCACCTAAATAAGCCGTATAGAGAGCTATAATATAGGGCTTCTCTTCCATAACTAATGCATCCACATTGAGCGCCTCACGAACATATCCAGGCTTTTGATAGATGGTAATGTCACGCAGATAGCGCTTATAGTATTCACCTGGGAAGGATTCGCCTATATAATAAAGGATATCCTTGTACTTTTCCTGATTTTTAGACAAATACTCAAGGACCTGAATATAGTAGTCCGTCGTGGTCTTATTATTCTCACGGCTGATCGTCTTAATATCAGCCTTGGACTGACCGTAGCGACTAAACATATCATAGGCCTTTTCCATGCCGCCTAGACGCTCTGCTAAAGCGTAGGCTGGAGTATTTTCAGAATAAACCAAGGAATATTCCTGCATGTCTGATATTCTCATAGCACCGTTGAAAGCACCAACATAGTTATCATGCTCGCCCCTATATTCATAGTTTGTATTGGTAATATCAAACCGCTCGTCCATAGAAAGTTTGCCAGCAGCAACCTCATCTACTACCAGCATATTGAGAGGGAGCTTGTAGGTCGATCCCGCAGTCATAGGCTGGGTATCATTTATGGCAAAGGTCTTACCAGTCGTCAAATCCTTATAGGAAAATGCAACCTGGGAGGGTTCAATTCCCATTTCGGTCATATAAGCCTGAATGACCTGAGTCAAATCCAAATTTGCATAGTCAAATCGAAGTCCTAAAGCATCCATAGTCGGGCCGTCCGCCTCCATGACCTTCTGCTTCTCCTCTGGACTTTTTTCAACTGGCTTGGGCTTTTCTTCAACTGGTTTGGAATCAGGCTTGACTTTCTCCTCCTCCTGTTCTTGCTCGCCAGACTTTGCAAGTTGGGCAGCCTCTTGTGCTTTCTTTTCAATGGCCTTATTTCGTTCGGTTATAAAAAGGACGATGAAGCCCAGCAGACAAATACAAGAAACTACAGCTACGATAATCGTTACAATTTTTTTACTCAAAACATTTCTCCTAGCATTTGTATTATAAAAAATTATGAGGAAAATAACAAGTGAAATCCAGAAAAAAGGTATTTTAAGCATTAAAAAAGGCAAATCTTTAAACGATTCACCTTTTTATATATTGAAACTGCCTGTTTATTTCGCAGCTGCGTAAAGTTGGTCAACCTTTTTCCAGTTAATAACTGAGAAGAAAGCTTGAATGTAATTCGGACGAAGATTGCGGTATTTCACATAGTAAGCATGTTCCCAAACATCCAGTCCTAAGATTGGAGTTTTACCTTCTGAAATAGGAGTATCCTGATTTGCTGTTGAGGTCACTTCCAACTTGCCTTCTTTATTGACAACCAACCAAGCCCAGCCAGAACCAAAACGAGTTGTAGCCGCTGCAGTGAAAGCCGCTTTAAAGTCTTCAAATGATCCAAAAGTAGCTTCAATATCTGCTGCCAATTCTGCAGATGGTGATGTTTCTGCTGGTGTCATCAATTCCCAGAAAAGAGCGTGGTTAAGATGACCACCACCGTTGTTGATGACTGCCTGACGGATATCAGCTGGGATAGACTCCACATCAGCCAATAATTTTTCCAAGTCTTCACCAATTTCAGGATGCTTTTCAAGCGCAGCATTAACATTCGTTACATAGGTATTGTGGTGCTTGTCATGATGCAAGTGCATTGTTTCTTCATCAATGTAAGGCTCCAAAGCATCGTAAGCGTAAGGAAGATCAGGTAAGATAATTGCCATTTGATAGACCTCTTTTTCTATATGATTATAAAAATGATAACGCAATCATTAGAATTTTTCAACTATTTTGCTTGTAGCTCACCCGTCGCAATCTTGAGCAGAGCCAAATCAAACAGGTAATCTTTATCATACAGCCCCGACTTAATCTGAAAATCCGTTTCAATCAAACAGGCCATAGTCTTTTTAAGAAAGGCTAAACTCAGTGAGCGAGCATCCTTTAAGGCAAACTTGACTTGATAAGGATTGACCTTGCGGCCTAGATAGTCGGACAAATCAGACACAATCTGACTCTCAGCTCTGCCATTTTCTGCTAAAACCTTAACCTGCGTAAAGATACGAAACTGCCCCAGCATAATGGCAATAAGCTTGATTTCATCCTCACCTTGAAGAGTCAAATCTCGTACCAAGGTTCTGGCTTCATCAATCTTTTGTTGCAAAATCAGCTGGGTCAGGTCAAAAATATTGTCCTGAAGAGTCTTGGGAATAGCCTCGGCAATGTCTTCTAAACCAATCTGACCGGACTCTTTATAACCTTTCAAAAATGCTAAATTTTTACTGACTTCACTGAACTGAAAACCTGATTTCAGCAGCAACTGATCGAAAGCTTTCGGAGCAAACTGCAAGCCTTCTGCCTGCGCTTCCTTGTTGAAATAAGCCCGTAGATCTGCTTCCTTGAATTCTGCAGCCTCAAAAATTTTCCCGTCCCGTTTCAGCAGTTTGACCAGACGGCGCTTGCTATCCAGTTTACCTTCTGCAAATATAACCAGACGAGTCGTATCTGCTGGATTTTCCAGATAACTTTCGAAAGATTTGAGTTCTTCATCAGTCAGATACCGCTTCTTGGCTGTTGTCAAATCAGCAAAATGGTCCAAAATCACGATTTTTTCATCCGCAAAAAAAGGCAGACTGACCAAGTCCAACTCCACATCCTGATAGTTTGCTTCTTTCATATCGAAAATAGCAGTGTTCAAATCACCCGATTGAAACTGAATCTGGCGGAGGAACTGCTCCTTCAACAACTCAAACTGCCCCAAGTCATCCCCAGTCAAAATGGTCAAAGCAGGAAGATTGCTTGACGTGACTTTTTTAATTTCCTCAATAGCTAACACAGAAAGTCTCCCCTGCTTTATATTTCTTGTCAATTTTTTTCATGTATTGATTGTAACAAAAAAGAGTCGGAAAGTCTGCTATTTTCTTTGCAAACAAAATCTAATTTTTGAGTATATCTGCTATATAAATATGAACTATCAATGGCTTCATTTTTCTTTGTTATGAAAAGCAATCAATGCCTCGTTCTGTTAAAACTTTTCTGCGAGCGACATAGCAAAAAGAGCTGGAAAAATTCCAACTCTTTCTTTGTTTATTCATGATTTTCAGTTGTATCCTCTACACTGTTTTCAACTGGTGTAGCAGGTTGCTCCTCTTGAATTGTTGAAACAAACGGATTGTCCTCAACAGGTGCTTGAGTTCCAAAATCTTGAGGTGTTGACTGCTCAGGTGTTTCAGCAGTAAATGGATTTTGAACTGGTTCTGCTTGCTCCACCGCTTGACTTTGATCAGAAACAGGTTGTTGTGGCTGTTGACCAAACTGCTGTTCTTGGAAGCTACCTTGCTGTGGTTGTTGACCAAATGGTTGATTTTGGACAGGTTGCTGTGGTTGCTGACCAAACTGTTGTCCTTGGAAACCACCTTGTTGTGGTTGTTGGCCAAATTGCTGATCTCGGAAACCACCTTGCTGTGGCTGTTGGCCAAATGGTTGGTTTTGGACAGGTTGTTGTGACTGACCAAACTGTTGGCCTTGGAAACCACCTTGTTGTGGCTGTTGACCAAATGGTTGGTTTTGGACAGGTTGCTGTGGTTGTTGACCAAATTGCTGACCTTGGAAACCACCTTGCTGTGGCTGTTGACCAAACTGCTGACCTTGGAAACCACCTTGCTGTGGTTGTTGACCAAACTGTTGGCCTTGGAAGTTTTGCTGGCCATATTGCTGACCATATGAATTTCCAACCATTTCAGGCTTAGATCCTTGACAAAGTAAAACAATCAAAGCAATAAAACATGGAAGAGCTACAAGAACTGCAATAATATTTAGAACAGGAATAAGAATAGCAATAGACGGACCAATAGCCAAAAATAGGAAAGCCCAATGATAACCAGCATCCCGCAGACGGCGAACTATAATTGCCATACTAGGAACTAAGATAGCTAAATAATAAATCAGTAGGATAAACCAAAAAATAACAGCAAATCCTGCCCCAGCCAAGAATGCTGATGGATCTGGTTCATATCCATAAGCTGCGTCCTGAGCTACAGAAAAAATACTTCCTAATGCAGAAACCCAAATAATGATAAACAATGGTACGATGATAATCATGTTACACAAAAACGCCCACCAATAGTCTGACCGACTTGAACGGCCTGAAAAATCAGCATAGTGTGTCCAGAATTTTTTATATGCAGCAAACATAAAATTCTCCTCTATAATTTTTTTATACCCATTATCTTATCACAAATGCATAAATAAATCAATATGACTTCCTGACTGAAGCTAAGCAGTCTACAAAGTATGAGTTGACATCTTTAGCGCGGCTATCAGTGAACCGTTTCAATCCTCCAGGAATTCCAACCAGTCAACCGAATGGCCCCCTGCTGGTCAGTTCGATAGATGGCTGTATTAAACTTCTCAAATCTTTGCAAAGTTTCCTGATGCGGATGTCGATAACGATTATTCTGGCCAGCTGATATCAAGGCCAGTTTCGGCTGAATTTGCTCTAAAAACTCTGGACTGGAAGAGCCTTTGGAGCCATGATGCCCTGCTTTTAAGACATCTGCTTTCAGCTGAGGGAAGCGCTGCAGCAGTTCGGTTTCTCCTTGCCTTTCCAAATCACCTGTAAACAAAAATTTTGTCTGAAAGAACTCCCCGTAGAGTACAATCGAATCATCATTTCCACCGTCGCCTGTCCCACTAGGATAGAGGACCTGCAAAGCTGAGTCAAATACCGGAATCTCATCTCCTACTTCTACGACATGGACAGAAGTTTCTATCTGCTCCAGTTTTTGAACAAAATCAGGCTGAGTCAGACTTCCTTTAGAAACGTAGATTTCTTTGATAGAAAAATGCTTAGCTACCTCCAGCATATCGCCCATGTGGTCGGTATCGGTATGAGTCAGAATCAATACATCCAGACTAGCAACGCCACGACTTTTGAGATAGGGAATCAAGGTCTTTTCTGCATTGGATGAAGTCTGTCGTTCTTGCCACTTCTCTTTCTTTCCTAGCTCGACTCGTCCTCCTACGTCAATCAAAATCGTCCTGCCCTGCCAGTCCCTGAGAAAAATGCTATCACCTTGACCAATATCCACCACTGTAATCTCATTTTGCAGCGGATGCTTTGTTAGAAAAAATAAGAGAAGAGCAAGCAAACTAAGAGACAAAAGCCAGCTTTTCTTTCTCCGAAAGTCATAGATTAAAGCCAAAACCAAAAGCAGAGAGACCAGTAACCAGAGGTTGGGCTTCCCAAAAATCAAAGGACGCGGAGCAAAATCAGCTACCCAACGAATCACATCTTCAAGTATCTGAAAGAAAAAATTGACTTGAAAAATTTTTATCAGTGGTGACAAAATAAAAATGAGGGTTAAGCCTGGCAGCATCAGCAGGTCAAAGAGTAGTGAAAATAGAAAAGTTAAAATCACGGACCAAGGCTGAAATTCTGCAAAGTAGTAGATTAGTATGGGCAAAATCCCCAATGAAATAGTCAGACTTTCCGCTAAAAGCTTCCAAAACGGCGACAACTTCTCAAAATCCATCATAGAAATCAGAAAAGCATAAGCGCAGGACAAGACACCGCCAGCTGTCAGAAGAAAATTGGGCATGATGATAAAGAGAAGCATCAGTGTCAGAGCAAAATTGTCTAGCCTTGTCAGTCCCTGCTGAGCTAGTAACTTTTGAACCAAACTTCTGACGACAGAAACAGAAAAGCCCGTCAGTCCAGCATAGATAAATGAAAAAGGCAGCTGCAAGGCATTTACTGTCTCCCTCTTCATCCCCAAACGTAGAAGAATTCTGCGAAAACCATCCAAAAAGAAACCGACCTGCATACCAGACAAGGCAAACAAATGGATGATACCCAAGCTAGAATATAGGTCACTCATTTCCGCAAACTCCGTATCCAAGTCACCAAACAGGAGTCCAGTCATGTAATGACTCATTGGACTAGGAAAATTATTTCGAATATAAACCAGCGCTTTTCTGCGCCAGACAGATAGCCAATCGAGTGGATTAAGGCTGGAAATTGGTCTTAGTGACTGAATCTTATTGATTTTTAAGGTACGGTAAATCCCCTGACTCTTTAAATAAGCCTGATAGTCAAAGCCCGAAAAATTTCGTTGCTGCTGAGCCTGTTCAAACTCTGCTTCAATATCAAGGACGACCAAATCTGTCAATTGCTGAAAAGCTTCCTTTTCACTGGCTGATTTGATCTTGTAGAAGACCTGATAAAGCTGATCGTTTGCTCGCCCTCGAAAGGATAGGGAATCTCCATTGACTTTGATCGTATCTGGCAAGACCTGAACCGAGCTAGCTGAAGGAGGTTCCTGCCTAAAGGCCTGCTCTGCTATTTCCCGACAAAGCAAGAAAAAGAGGACAAAAAGGGACAGGAATGCCAAGGCAGCTAGACTCTTTTTGAGAGGATAACTGAAAAAGAGACGAAGTAGAAGGACACCTAGCCCAAAATAAGCCAAGGAACTGCCAGAATAGACTGCAAAATAGGCCCATACAAGTATGAAAGCCAGATAGATAGGGGCGAGGGGTAACTTTTTAATCCACTGTGACATATTCTTTCAGCTTTTCTAAGGTCTTATCTCCAATACCTGACACCTTTTTCAGATCATCTACTGACTTGAAACGGCCACTGCTTTCGCGGTAGGCGATAATGTCAGAAGCCCGCTTCTGTCCGATGCCTGAAATAGTCTGCAGTTCAGCCTCTGTCGCCGTATTTAGATTGACCTTGTCCGACTTTCCACCACTGGCACCAGCAGAATCAGAAGCTCCTGCTTGACGCTGGCCAGTCTGGGTGACATCAGCTCCTTCTTCACCAATCTTTGCCACATAGATTACTGCTTCATCCGTTAATTTTTGTGCCTGATTGATGGACTTAGCCTCAGCGTCTGCTGTCAATCCGCCAGCTTTTTGGATGGCTTCATGGACTCTCGCTCCTGCTCTCAGCTCATAGACACCAGGATTCTTGACTGCTCCCTTTATATCCACAGTGACTTGCTCACTCTCTTCTTCGCCTTTAGTCTTAGCAACAACTTTTTCCTCCTCTTCCTCTGTAGAACTAGATGAAGAAGTGACTTCTTGACTCAAGGCGGCTACCTGATTTTGCGGCTGGTGATTTCCTTTGATGAGGAAAAAACCACCTAGCACAGCGCCAACTACTACCAGACCAACAAAGAGCTTGTATTCTTTAAGCTTCTCAATGATTTCTTCAAGCATATTTTTCTCCTTTGTCTTTTTATTCGTAAAACATTCAAAAAAATAAAACAAGCTGAGAATATTTTCAGCTTGTCATATTTTAAAATCTTTATTTTGCAAGAAGTCGTATAGATAGAAGGGTCATTGATGAAAATAGGAGCTGTAATATCAATCTGCTTTGCTTATCCTGTATATCCAAGCTTCTAACTTTTGAGCTCTGCTATGTAAAAAAGCAAGATTTGCCAAAAGAAAAGCCATGACTAGCGCGCTTAGAATCAGAAGCAGCGGCCAAGAAACTGACTGCTGACATAGATAAAGGATGAAGATTAAGATGAGTATAGGAAAAGTCGTCAAAGCTGTGAAGCCGCCCGGTACCCAGCGACGAAAGCGAAACACTTGCATGATATGGCCCAGCAGATGAAGAGTATGACAGAAACCAATAGCCAAAGCTAGCTCAGGAATGCGAAATAGAATGGCAAGCAACAAAAGGATAAAAGCCAGTAGAAATTCCTCTGCAATCATCAGAGCAATGCTTTCAGCAGAAAGATAACTCCCTCTCCCAGCAATGAACATCTCCTTTTGATAGCCTTGATGATCTTGATTCTGAGAAATCCAAGGCCGAACCAGGATAATCTCATCAAACTCGTGCAGCATAAACAGTGATAAGGTTACAAAAGATAAAAAAGTAAGAGACATAGCATCCTCCTTATAAAACATACCAACATTATAGCTCACTCACATAAAAAAATCAGCTCCTAAGCAAGATTGCTCAGCAAGCTGATTAGTCTCTTATTTTCTGTGCTTATCCGGATCCCAGACAAAGCTAGCAAAAAAGCTGAAAATGATGGTCAAAATTCCAATCAAAATAGCAGGAATAAAGACAAAGGCACGTAGAATCCGCAAGAAAATATTGCCTTTCTTTTGCGCCTGATAAGGAGCCACTTCAGCATCTAGACGATCAAACTCCGCATGAATACGGCGGGCCACTTCCTCAACTCCCTCATCATTCATCTTCTTAATGTCTGAAATATCAATTGGATTACCAAAATTCATGTCCACGCGCTCTCCAGCTGCCAAGCCTTTGAGGCTCATGGGACCAGCATAGACTACTGGCATGATACGGACCTTAGCCATCTTAGCAATCACTGCCACGCCTCCCTTAACATCCGTAGAATGGCGACTGCCGCTTGGGAACATAATGAGGGAACGATTGCTCTTTTTCAGCATACTGACAGGGTACTTGATAGCTGACGGACCAGGATTTTCCCGGTCGATAGGAAAAGCACCACACATGCGGATCCACCAGCCAAACACCCGATTTTCAAAGAGCTGTTTCTTGGCCATGAAAATGAACTGCTTGGGCTTGGTCGCAAAAGCCATGTAAACTGGATCCCACCATGTCCGGTGAGGGGCAACCAAGATATAATTTTCATCTTTTGAAGGAATCTTTTCTTTATTGTGATAATGCGCATTTCCGTTCAAGGTCCACAGGATAAAAATCACTAAACCTCGCAAATAAGTATAAAACATAAACTCTCCTTATTTCAAACTGTGATTGTACTTGAAATTTATTACATCCTTTCCCATTATACCCTATACCCTTATAGTCTGCAATATTTTTCCAAACTTTGGCTGTAACAGCTGATTCGGATAGCCATTTCCCTAAAAAAATGGTATCATTAATCTCATGAACAAGAAAGAATTAATTGGTTTAAACCAAACCCAAGTAGATGAAAAGATTTCGCAGGGCCTGACCAACGATTTTATAAGTGACACCAGTACTAGTAACTGGCAAATCGTTAAGCGGAATGTTTTCACCCTTTTTAATGCCCTTAACTTTGTTATTGCTGTAGCCTTGGTCTCTGTCCAAGCCTGGAGCAATCTGGTCTTCTTCGCAGTCATTAGCTTCAATGCTGTCACTGGTATCATCACGGAGTTGCGGGCCAAGCATATGATTGACAAGCTCAATCTGGTCAGCCGAGAGCTGGTCACAGTCATCCGCGACGGCCAGGAAGTCAAAATTCAGCCAGAAGAAATTGTACTGGGCGATTTGATCAAGCTGTCAGCCGGCGAGCAGATTCCCAGTGATGCTCGTGTGGTAGAGGGTGTTGCCGAGGCCAATGAAGCCATGCTGACAGGGGAGAGTGACTTGGTTCTCAAGGAAGAAGGCGCTGAGCTGCTGTCTGGTAGCTTTCTGGCTAGTGGGCAGATCTATGCTGAGGTGCACCATGTCGGCGCAGATAACTATGCCAACAAGCTTATGACTGAGGCTAAAACCCTCAAGCCTATCAACTCGCGCATTCTTTACAATCTTGGGAAAATTTCCCGCTTTACCGGAAAAATCATCATTCCTTTCGGAATGGCTCTCTTCTTTGAAGCCCTGATGATAAAGGGCCTGCCTGCCAAGAACTCTGTCATTACCAGCTCGACAGCCCTTTTGGGTATGCTGCCTAAGGGAATCGCTCTGCTGACAGTCACGTCACTCCTGACAGCTGTCATCAAGCTAGGCATGCGTAAGGTTCTTGTTCAGGAAATGTATTCAGTTGAAACTCTGGCTCGGGTGGATACTCTCTGCCTAGACAAGACCGGGACAATTACTCAAGGTAAGATGACTGTTGAAGCCTTACATAGCCTGTCAGATAAGTTTTCTGATGATACGGTCGGTCAAATCTTAGCAGCCTACATCCAAACCAGCGAGGATAATAACCCAACAGCCCAGGCTATCCGCAAGGGCTACGGCCATTTAGAACACACCTATACTAGCGACAATGTCATCCCATTTTCTAGTGACCGAAAATGGGGGGCTATGCATTTATCAAGTGTCGGAACCATCTTTTTGGGGGCACCTGAAATGCTGCTGGACAGCAATCCTGCAGCGGTTGGAGAGGCTCAAAAACGCGGATCGCGGGTTTTGGTGCTGGCTCACAGCGACCAAGTGCTAAACAAACACAGCATCCAACTGCCTGAAGATATGACTGCTCTGGCTGTTCTGGAAATCACTGACCCTATTCGTGAGGGAGCGGCTGAGACACTGGATTACCTGCGCTCTCAGGATGTTGATTTGAAAATCATCTCTGGTGACAATCCAGTGACTGTTTCCCATATTGCGAGCCAGGCTGGATTTGCCAACTACGACAGCTACATCGACTGCTCTAAAATCAGCGATCAAGAACTGGTTGAGCAGGCCGAAGAAACAGCTATCTTCGGCCGTGTTTCTCCTCATCAGAAAAAGCTGCTCATCCAGACTCTCAAGGCCGCTGGTCGGACAACAGCCATGACGGGAGATGGTGTTAATGATATTTTGGCCTTGCGTGAAGCAGACTGCTCCATCGTCATGGCCGAGGGAGATCCCGCAACTCGACAAATTGCCAACTTGGTTCTTCTTAACTCCGACTTTAACGATGTCCCTGAGATTCTTTTTGAAGGCCGCCGGGTCGTTAACAATATCGGCCGGATTGCTCCGATTTTCTTCATCAAGACCATTTATTCTTTCATCCTGGCTATCATCTGTATCGCCAGTATCCTGCTGGGCAAGGCGGAATACCTCCTGATTTTCCCATTCATTCCGATTCAAATCACCCTGATTGACCAGTTTGTTGAAGGCTTTCCACCCTTTGTCCTCACCTTTGAGCGCAATATTAAGCCGGTTGAAAAACACTTCCTCAAACGCTCCCTGCAGCTGGCTCTGCCAAGCTCCCTCATGATTGTCTTCAGCGTCCTATTTGTTCGTATATGGGGCAGCAGCCATGGCTGGAGCGACATAGAAATGGCCACCCTGACCTATTACTTGCTAGGCAGCATCAGCTTCCTGTCAGTCATCCGGGCCTGTCTGCCACTCAACCTCTGGCGCAGCCTGCTTATTATCTTCTCTGTCTTTGGCTTCTATCTATCAGCCTTTGTCCTGCAGCACCTATTGGAAATTGCAACGCTGACAACCGCAACTTTGCCAGTCTATCTGATTCTCATGGTCGTTTTCGGATTTGCCTTTGTTGCCTGCACCATCAAGCAGAAATACAGATTTGATTAAGGGCTAGCTAAAAAAGAATTATCATTTATGCTCATGGAAACATGCGAGAGACCTCGCATGTTTTTTTGATTGTGCAAAAACTTCCCATATCCCTTTGGAATCCTTGCTAAATCATGCTATAATTGACTTATGAACGAAGCAAAACTAAAAGACGGAGAGCGCGTCAACCAGCTCTTTTCAACGGATGTCAAGATTATTCAAAATAGTGAGGTCTTCAGCTATTCGGTAGACAGCGTGCTGCTTTCCCGCTTTCCTAAGCTGCCTCAGCGGGGGTTGATTGTCGATCTCTGTGCTGGAAATGGCGCTGTTGGACTTTTTGCAAGCACTCGCACCAAGGCCAAGATTCTGGCAGTCGAGATTCAGGAACGTCTGGCAGACATGGCCGAGCGCTCCATTGAGCTCAATGATTTGACCCAGCAAATGCAAGTTATTCAGGACGATCTGAAAAACCTAGGCCAATATATCACCGGCAGCAAGGTTGACATGATTCTCTGCAATCCCCCATATTTCAAAGTGGACAAGCAATCCAATCTAAACGAAAGCCAGCACTACCTTTTAGCCCGCCATGAAATCTCAACCAACCTGGAAGAGATTTGCAAGATTGCCCAGCGAGTCCTCAAATCCAATGGTCGCCTTGCTATGGTTCATCGACCAGAACGCTTTTTAGATATTTTAGACACCATGCAAGCCCACAACCTGGCTCCCAAACGCATCCAGTTTGTCTATCCAAAGTTGGGTAAAGAGGCCAATATGCTGCTCATTGAAGCTATTAAAGATGGTTCCCGAGACGGTCTAAAAATCCTGCCCCCTCTCTTTATTCACAATCAGGACGGCAGCTACACTCCAGAGATTCACAAGATTTACTATGGAAAATAAAGCCTATATGTACGTGCTTGAATGCGGGGATGGCTCCCTCTACACGGGCTACACAACGGATGTCCAAGCCCGACTCAAAAAACATCAAGCTGGCAAAGGAGCCAAATACACCCGCGCTCGGCTGCCAGTTACCTTACTTTACCAAGAAGAACACCCTAGCAAGCCGGCTGCCATGTCAGCCGAAGCACTCTTTAAAAAGAAAACTAGACAAGCCAAACTGGCTTACATCAAAGAAAGGACTCAAAATGCCTGAAATCCAGTTTAAAGGCGACTTTCATCATATCGAAATTTCCCCAGACAGCCAGCTTGATATCGGTCAAGATGTCGTCTTCCAATCTTTTACCAGCCTCAGTGTAGCCAGCGGAGCACAACTCAAGCTAGGAAACCGGGTTTTCTTTAACGATCATTGCTCTGTCCGCTGTCAGCACTCTATCGAAATCGGGAAAGACACTATGTTTGGCGATGGGGTCCGCATTTTTGACCATAATCATCAGTATTCTAATTACCATATTGAGAAGATTGATTTTACTGTTGCGCCAGTCAAGATTGGAGCTAACTGCTGGATTGGGGCCAATACTGTGATTCTCAAAGGTGTGACCATTGGTGATAATGTCATCATTGGAGCCAACAGCTTGATTTTCCAGGATATTCCCAGCAACTCTATCGCTATGAGCAAGGAAGAGCTTATCATCAAGGAGCGTCCACAGGGCAATTTCCATGCCTTCACGCTGACAGCTTCTGACACCTTGGAACAATTGGCCTATTTAGCAGAAAATCTGCCAGACTTGGAATTTCACATTGCCGCTAAGACCAATATTTCTCCTTACTTAGCCAGCTTTAAGGACTACCCTAATATCAACCTCTACACCAACATTCACCAGGATGACTTTATTGAGGATTTGCTTGATAGGGCGGATATTTACTTGGATATCAATCACTGGGGTGAGGTCGACCAGATTGTCCAAAGGGCTATCAGCAAGGGGAAACCAGTTCTGGCTTTCAGCCAAACTGCCCACCAGCCTGAAGAAAATAGTTTACTTTTTGAAGCGAACCAACCCCAGCAAATGGCTGATGAAATACGAAAATTCATGCAAAAGAAAGGCTAGGACGTTTATGTCCTAGCCTTTCTTTTGCAGTCGATATGCATTTTATTAACTTTATTCGCCAGCAATCCCATTTGGAATGATAACTTCCTTGAGTAACTGCTCTTCTTCCTTGATACGGACATAGAGGGTGATACAGTAGAGGGGGAAGAGGATGAAAAGAGAAAAGTAAGCATGACTGAGCAGAGCTAAGCCCACCAATTCTGGTACAACATTCAGGAAATAATTAGGATGTTTGACATTTCGAAAGAGCCAGTGGTCAACAAACTTATGATCCTTAACCAGCATGAGCTTGATGGTCCAAACTGGTCCCAAGAGCTTGGCAACAAGGTAGAGCATAAACATAGAAAAGAGCAACAACACAGCTCCCAATAGGCTCACAAAGTCAAAAGCTGGCTTTTTCAGCAGCAATTCCAGAAAGCAAACCGCATAAAATAGCATGTGCAGGTACTTCATGATATTTGAGTTTTTCACCCCGTACTCCATGCCACCCTTGGCCAGAATATCTTGCTCATTCTGAGAGGATTTCCTCAAAAACACCAAACGAAAAAGCGACACAGCCACAAAAATCACTATATTGATTGTCATAAGACCTCCTAAAATTTAATAATACATTTTATTATATAAGGAATTCCGCAGCAAAGTCAAGACTGTTGTTTACAAAATCGACCAAGATATAAAAAAGCTACGACTAGAATTTCTAGACAAAATCCCAGTCACAGCCTCTATAAATTATTCATTTGAACCAGGTTTCTCTCACCGGTCAGACATCACAGAATTTCAACATAAGTGCTGTATTTTTCCTTGACTTTCGGAGCGATATTATCGTCCGTCACAACTGCACTGAGATTGTCCAGCCGGTAAAAAGAGTAGAAAGAATAGCTGTCAAACTTGCTGTTATCGGCTACAATGTATTTGCTGATGGCATTGTTAAGGATAATCGCATCTCCGTTGCCTTCCTCTTCATTGCTGGTCGTAACATTATGACCGTCAATGCCATTCGCCCCAATAAAGGCCTTAGAAACCTTAATTTCTTTCAAAAGATTATTGGCAAACTGACCGACAAAGGTTTGAGTCTTAGCCCGATAGCGTCCGCCAATTAGAATTAAATCTAAGTTGGCTCTTTCTTTTAACTTTTCAAAAATTGGCAGCGAATTGGTGACAATGCTGATATTTTTGCCATCCAAATAGTCTCCGATAAAATCCGTTGTGGTTCCTGACCCAATAAAGACCGTATCCCCATCAGCAATCAAATCCGCACATTTACGGGCAATCTGCTTCTTCTCCTCAACATTCAGCATTTGCTTTTCTGAGTGGGAAATCTCGTTGAGAGCATTTTTGACCTTCTTATGGGCTCCGCCATGAACGCGGGTCAGCATGCCCTGCTTCTCCAAATCAATCAAATCCCGACGGATGGTCATATCCGTAACGCCCAGCATTTCTTTGAGGTTTTTAACAGCAACCACACCTGTTTGATCCAGTTCTTGCAGAATGATTCTATGTCTACTTTCTTTCATTTTACATTCTCCTTTTGCTCCTGAATTTCTTACAGACTCACCTTCACCTTATTATACAACAGTTCCAGCATATAAACAAAGATTTGTGAATTTTTTTATTTTAAATAGCTGATATGTTGAATTTTGATGTCGAAATTAGTTGAAATACTTCGAATCCTGTTCTATAGCAAGAAGACCAAGAACTGTTCACAGCAGAAATAAGGGGGCTATAATTTACTTTGACAAACAGGACTGCTTCAATTAGCATGATTAAGGAAACTACATTGACTCAGACTTATAGTTCTGCAGGACAGACGGTAAGCGGACTCATCGAACAAACGAAAAAAAGAGAGAACTTGCATTCTCTCTTGACACTAAAATTGTCGCCAACTCTAGTTAACACCTCGCTTTATTTATCACCCTTGTTACGGATAACAAAGCCGGTTTTCTTTTCGCTAGAAGTATTGCGTGGTTTCTTGTGGTCTTTGCGGTAGCGATTTTCTTTGTCAAAACGCTCGTCTTTGCGACCTTTCTTAAATTGATCGCGACGGCCACCTCGGTCACGGCGATTGTCATTGCTGCGACGGTTATTATTTCCGCCACGACTGCCCTTGCCTTTTCCGCCAAAGCCACTGCCAGACGGTTTAAATGGCAATGGTTTTTCACGGGCAATTTCTACTTCAGGAAGGGCATCTGGATCCTGCACCGTCAAGCTGAGGATATACATAGCCAACTCTTCTGGGCTGAATTCTGCTGCCAGCTTGCGAGCATCTTTGCCAAATTTCTCAAAGTTAGAACGGACGCTTTCATCCGCAAAATCGCGTTCAATCTTCTTAAGGGCAACTTTTTTCTTAACTTGGAAAGCTTCCTCTGCAGTCGCAGGTTTAAGGCCTTTCATACGCTTCTTGGTCAGATTTTCGATAATCTGCAAATAGCCCATTTCATTTGGCGCTACGAAAGTGATAGACTGACCTGACTTACCAGCACGACCAGTTCGACCAATCCGGTGAACATAGCTTTCTGGATCCTGCGGAATGTCGTAGTTGTAAACATGGGTCACACCAGAAATGTCCAATCCACGCGCGGCCACATCTGTCGCCACCAAGACATCCAGATTGCCGTTTTTAAAGTCGCGCAGAACGCGGAGGCGCTTGCCTTGGTCCAAATCACCATGGATACCCTCTGCTCGGAAACCGCGGATTTTTAGGCCACGAGTCAGCTCGTCCACCCGACGCTTGGTCCGACCAAAGACGATTGACAACTCTGGCTGCTCCACATCCATCAGGCGGGTCATGGTATCAAATTTTTCATTTTCTTTGACACGGATATAATACTGGTCCACCAGCTCCGTCGTCAGCTCTTTAGCAGCAATCTTGACATGCTCAGGCTCCTTCATGAACTTGACACCGATGCGCTTGATAGCATCCGGCATGGTCGCAGAAAAGAGCAAGGTCTGACGTTCTTCTGGCACACGGGAAATGATAGACTCAATATCTTCCAAAAAGCCCATGTTAAGCATTTCATCCGCTTCGTCCAAGATTAAGGTTTCAATCTGATTCAGCTTAAGCGCCTTGCGTTTGATCAAATCCAAGAGACGGCCAGGTGTTCCTACGACGATATGAGCGCCAGATTTGAGGGCCTTGATTTGCTTTTCGATGCTGGAGCCACCGTAGACAGAACGCACCTTGACACCCTTGCTGCGGCCAAAACGGAAAAGCTCTTCCTGACTCTGCACAGCCAATTCACGGGTTGGAGCGATAATCAATGCCTGCACAGCAGGATTATCTGTATCAATCTTCTCCAGAGTTGGGAAGCCAAAGGCCGCTGTCTTTCCTGTCCCTGTCTGGGCCTGACCAATGACATCCTTACCTGCCATGGCAAGTGGAATCGTCTGCTCTTGAATAGGGCTTGCTTCTACAAAGCCAGCTTTTTCAATCTCTGCTAGTAATTCAGCAGATAAATGTAATTCATTAAATTTCAATGTTCTTCTTCTTTCTAAAGGCGGTGCGAAGCCACCTTATAGGGCTTTTGATACTCAACTATCGAAACATCCCAAGTGATTTCGCTTGCTAAATCTCGATTTTCTGAGAGTATTCGCTCTTCTCTTCATAAATATGGGCTCTCAAGTCCAGGCACTAAAAAAGCGCCGACTCGGTCGCTAGCTCCCACTGAATAGAAAAACTGTATTTCTGCAACTAATCTAGTATACCACAAAAGCACCTAAAAAGATAGGACTTGCCTGTAAAATATTTTATTAGAGATTTCTTTTGTAAAAAATGAAAACTTAAAAATCATTTTCAAAAACATTATAATCTACAAAGAAGAAAGGAGATAAGTATGAATAAATTTTTACGAGTGATTTTCATTTTACTGATCTTAGCTATGCTGGGCGCGGCTATGATCCAGATATTCCAGCCCCAGCTTTTGGGAAATGAGTCTATCTATGGTCTAGCTCCCTACTGGCAGCGGGAAATCGGTTTCTGGAATCTGGCTATTCTGCCTTTAGTCATTGCCACCAACATAAAGTATGATTGGTTCTATCTGCGTATGACCTTGCTAGCACTGATTCTGGGTGGGCTGGGCTTTGGCACCAACCATCTGCTAGGCTATCTGGAAAAGGCGAATCAAGCCAACCTACTGGGCTGGATTGAAAATTATCTGCTCGTCTTCTGCTGGATCATCGGCTGGGGACTGGAATATCGAAAAAGACAAAAAAGTGATGAAGAGATTGTCTAGATAGGCAGATTCTTCACCGCTTTTTTCTTCATTATGGATACTTCTCTATATTAGCCAGCAGCTCCTCAGCAAATTGACTAGTAGTCAAAGCTGCTACTCCTTCCAGCTGACTGGCAAAATCACCTGTCACTTTTTGCTCAAAGAGAGCCTTCTCAATAGCCTTAGTTAGTAGATGAGAGACCTCCGGCCAACCAATGTAATCAAAGAGCATGGCCCCTGATAAGAGAAGTGAACAAGGATTAGCCTTATTTTGACCCGCTATATCTGGCGCCGTTCCGTGAGTAGCTTCAAAAATAGCATGACCGGTCTCGTAATTGATATTGGCTCCTGGCGCAATACCAATCCCGCCCACCTGAGCAGCCAAGGCATCGCTGGCATAGTCACCATTTAGATTGGTCAAGGCGACTACATCAAATTTCTCGGGATAGAGCAAAATCTGTTGCAGAAAATTATCCGCAATGACGTCCTGAATGACTAGTTTTCCAGAAGCCAGCTCGTCCGCATACTCTCTTTGAGCTAGCTCATAGCCCCATTTTCGAAAACCGCCCTCTGTAAATTTCTGGATATTGCCCTTGTGAACCAGAGTGACACGCCTCAGTCCTTTGGCTAGAGCATAGTCAATAGCCGCCCGTATCAGTCGCTCACTGCCCTGCTTAGAGATAGGCTTGATCCCAATAGCAGAGCTTTCTGGGAAGCGAATCTTGTCAACCTGCATATCCTTCTGCAGGAAATCGATGACTTTTTGGACTGCAGTCGTTCCACTCTCCCACTCGATCCCTGCATAGATGTCTTCTGTATTTTCCCGAAAAATTGTGATATCAGTCTTCTCGGGGTGCTTGAGCGGACTGGGAACTCCCTTGAAATAACGAACCGGCCGCAGGCAGGCATAGAGGTCCAATTCCTGTCTCAGAGCCACATTCAGCGAACGAATCCCCTCTCCGACTGGGGTTTCTAGCGGGCCCTTTATAGCCACCAGATGGCCCTTAATCGTTGCTAGTGTTTCATTCGGTAGCCAGTCACCTGTCTGGTCTGCAGCTTTTTTCCCAGCCAAAACTTCCTTCCAAACAACCTTTTTCTGGCCACCATAAGCCTTTTCTACCGCCTTATCAAAGATCAGCTGGGCATTTTTCCAGATATCAATCCCAATCCCGTCTCCTTGGATGTAAGGAATAATAGGAGCATCTGGGACCTGCAACCGCCCTTTCTCAAATAAAATCTTATCTGCCATTTTATCTCCTTCCTATGGGAAGATACTCCAAACCTTGAGCACCGATATAGTTAGAACGTGGTCGAATCAGCTTATTGTTCTTGCGCTGTTCCTGAATATGGGCAATCCAGCCAGCCACCCGGCTCATAGCAAAAATCAGGGTGTAGATACTGCTGTCAATGCCCAGCACATGGTAAACCGTAGCCGAATAAAAATCGACATTCGGTATCAGGTGCTTGGTATGCTTCATATAGGCTTCAATTTCCTCTGAAAGCTGATACCAGACTTCGTCTTTGGTTCCCTGTGTCAAGTCTTTGGCCATTTGACGTAGGTATTTTTCACGTGGATCCTGGGTCTTGTAAACTCGATGACCAAAGCCCATAATCTTCTCATGAGAGGCCAACTTGCGGTCTAGGTAGGCCTGACAATCCCCTTCCTCTCTGATCTCTTTCAGCATATCAAAGACACATTCGTTAGCGCCGCCATGAAGCGAGCCTTTGAGCGCTCCAACAGCTGCTGTCACGCAGGAATAAATATCGGTCAAGGTTGAGGCACAGACTCGAGCCGCAAAAGTTGAAGCATTGAGCTCATGGTCTGCATGGAGCACCAAGGCGCAGTTGAAGGCTTTAACCTCAAGCTCACTCGCCTCTTGTCCTTTGAGCATATAGAGGAAATTAGCCGCGAATCCCAAATCCTCTCTAGGCTCTATTGGAGTCTGACCCGACCTCAGTCTTGCAAAAGCCGCAATAATGGTCGGCATCTTTGCCATAAACTGGATGCTCTGCTCATAGGTCGCTTCTAGAGAAGCTTCCTCAGCATGGACATTATAAACGCCCAAAAGACTGACCGTTGAGCGCAAAACACTCATAGGATGAAGGTGCTTGCGGGACTGGATGAGAATGCACTGCTCCACCGCATCGCTGATGGCATAATTAGCTCGCAGATCTTCTTCAAAACGCTTGAGCTCAATCTGAGTCGGCAAATGCAAATGCCACAGCAGATAAATCACCTCTTCAAAACTCGCATGGTGCTCTACCAATTCAGAAATATTGTAGCCTGCATAAGACAAAGAATCATCCACAATCTGGCTAATCCGAGTATCACAGGCTATGGTATCTTTCAAACCGTCCGTCTGACTCATGCTCACACCTCCTCTAATTTCTTTCTAACGACCATGGGTAAAATTCCCCCATTTTCATAGTAACGGATATCCGCCTCTGCATCAAAGCGCAGCCGAGCCTGAAAAGCTATTTCTTCAGCACTCTTCCGAGCTACCACGTCAACTAGCTGACCAACTTGCGGGTCCTGTGGCAGATTGATGTCGAAAGTCTCCTTGCCTGTTAAGCCCAGACTAGCCGCATTTTCTCCCTCTAGATACTGCAGAGGAAGAATACCCATCATGACCAGATTGGACCGGTGGATACGCTCAAAACTCTCTGCCAGCACCACCTTGACACCCAAAAGATTAGCCCCCTTAGCTGCCCAATCACGGCTGGACCCCATACCGTAGTCTTTGCCAGCTAAGACAATGGTGTCAATTTCCTCTTCCTTGTAGCGCATGGCCGCCTCATAAATGGATAGCAACTCTCCTTTATAATCTGTGTAACCACCAATTTTCCCATCCGCCAGTTCGTTTTTTATTCGAATATTGGCAAAAGTCCCCCGCATCATGACCTCATGATTGCCCCGACGGCTGCCATAGGAATTAAACTCTTGGTAATCCACTCCATGCTCCAGCAAATAGGAAGCCGCTGGGCTGTTTCTGGCAATATTTCCTGCTGGGGAGATATGGTCTGTCGTCACCGTATCCCCAAATTTTGCCAGCACTGCGAGATTTTTCAGTGGCTGAATGGCTAAATCATCAGCTAAGCTATCAAAGTAAGGTGGATTTTGAATATAGGTCGAAGCCTGGTTCCACTGATAATTTTGAGAAGAAGCTGTCGGAATCTGATTCCATTTTTCATTGTCGTCAAACACATGAGCATATTCTTTTTCAAAAAGCTGGCGCGTCACATATTTTTGAACATAATCTGCAACCAAGTCGTGCTCCGGCATCAAATCCATCAAATAAACAGGCTGCCCCTTTTGATCATAACCCAACGGCTCACTAGTCAGATCAATATTGGTATTTCCAGCTAGAGCATAGGCAACTACCAAGGGCGGACTAGCTAGGAAATTAGCCTTGACCAGTGGATTAATCCGTCCTTCAAAATTCCGATTTCCTGAAAGAACAGCACTAGCCAGCAAGTCAGTATCCGTAATCGCCTGAGCCACTTCCGGTCGTAGATCGCCTGAATTTCCAATACAAGTGGTGCAGCCATAGCCGACAAGATTGAAACCAAGCTGATCCAGATAGGACTGAAGACCGCTCTTCTTGAGATAGCCTGTGACCACCTTGCTGCCGGGAGCTAAAGAAGTCTTGACAGTCTTTGAAACGCGTAAGCCTTTTTCTACTGCTTTCTTGGCTAAAAGCCCCGCAGCCATCAGGACATAGGGATTGGATGTATTGGTACAGCTAGTAATGGCAGCGATAGCCACATGGCCGGTCTTAATCGTCTCCTCATGGTCAGAAAACTGAACCACTGCAGACTTTTCCAGCTCGCTCTCATCTAATCCAAAGCCTCGGACCCCCGCTTCTCTGACTAGACTAGCTTGAAATTCTTCTTTAGCAGCTGTTAATTCAATCAAATCTTGGGGACGCTTGGGGCCTGAGATGCTCGGCACAATGCTGGACAAATCAATTTCGACTACCTTGGTATAGTTCGGCTCAACCTTTTCATTATAGAAGAGGTGATTTTTTTGAGCATAGAGACGGGTCAGCTCGATATGATCTTCTGATCGATTGGTCAGGCGCATATAATTGAGCGTTTCCTCATCTATCGGAAAATAACCACAGGTAGCTCCGTATTCTGGAGCCATATTAGCCACCGTTGCTCGGTCAGCCAGACTTAGATTAAACAATCCAGGTCCAAAGAACTCGACAAATTTACCAACGACATTTTCCTGCCGCAAGATTTGCGTGACCTTTAAAGCCAAATCCGTCGCTGTCGCAATCTTAGGCAGCTTGCCCAAGAGACGAACACCAATCACCTCAGGAACTGGGAAATAAGAAGCCTCACCTAGCATGGCAGCCTCAGCCTCAATCCCACCGACTCCCCAGCCCAGAACACCGATTCCATTAATCATGGTCGTATGACTGTCCGTTCCAAACATGCTGTCCGGATAGAGTTGGCCATCCTTTTCAATGATGACATCACTGAGAAACTCGATATTGACCTGATGGATAATTCCTGTAGCAGGGGGAACCGCCCGATAATTATCAAATGATTTTTCTGCCCACTTGAGAAATTCGTAGCGCTCATTATTGCGGACAAACTCTTGGTTCATATTGGCTTCCAGAGCTGTGTCACAGCCGTAAAAATCAACCTGAACACTATGATCAATGACTAAATCAACTGGAATTTCTGGATTAATCATTTCAGCCCGACCACCCTGGCCGACAATAGCATCACGCATACTAGCCAAATCCACTACGACAGGAACACCCGTAAAATCCTGGAGAATAACTCGGCTAGGTTTAAAAGGAACTTCTCCGCTTGGTGATTTAGCTTGATAATGCATCAAAGAAGCAATGTTATCTTTTGTTACGTCAACACCATCTTCCTTACGAAGAACACTTTCTAATAATATTCGTATAGAATAAGGGAGTCCTCCTATATCCCCTCCTAGTAGAGCTGAGGCTTTCCCAAGGTCAGTATATTGGTATACATTGTCTTTGTAATTTAAATCGCTTAGGTATTCTGCCATATTTCTACCCCTCACTTATTTTAAATTGTTTTATATTATACTTTATTATGAAATTTTATGCAATAAAAATTATAATTTTTATGTTATATTTTATAACATAAAATAACAGTTTTTTAAATACAGGCAAACTGTACTAATCATTTTCTTTCCCAAGCACGAAAAAACAAGCACCATTCTCGGTGCTTGTTATAGGGAAAATAATTTCAAATGTTTACTTCTTATTGGCCAGCCATTTAAGAAGCTTGGTCAGAAGTCCCCAGATAATCAGACTAATGACAACAATATAAATCCAGGCGTTTTTATCATTAGACAAGGGCAGAGGAACATTCATACCAAAGAAACCAGTGATAACTGCGAGTACTGCCAGAAGGACCGAAATGATGGTCAAAACCGTCAAATTGTCATTCAGATTGTTATTTAGGATATTATTGTAGGAGCCAGAAAGCTGGCTGAGAACTTGAGCAATCAAATCGGTCATGGAGACGAGCTGACGGGCCTCAATCATGGCGTCCTCAAACTGCTCGGTTTCTAATTCATCAAAACGGCGGTAAATGCCATGGCTTTTGATATGTTCTAGGAGCATGTGATTCTGCTTAGCAGCAGCAAGCAGATAGACCATAGATGTTTCCAAGTCGGACAGAGCAAAAAGATGCTTTTTGGTAGTTGTCTGACGCAGGAGAGCATTAATCTCATCCTTGCGCTTGTCCATCCGCTCAATGACTGGATAGTAAGAATTGGAGACCAACTCCAGACTAGCGAAGAGAAACTTATAGACCGATACTGGCTCATGATGCTCAGTATAGGCTTTCATCATATCCACAACATAGGCATTGTCTTGATTACTAATGGTGATGAGACGCCCCTGCTGCACCACAAAGGTCATGGGAATCGTCTCATAATGTTCCTTGTCTTTCGCTAGATTAAGGACATTGTAGATAAAGACAACCGTTCCATTCTCACGATTGTAGTCCATGTGAGCCCGCTCATTCTTATCGAGTGCATACTCAATGGTCTCTTTATCAATTTCATAATCCTGATAAATCCGGGCATTTCTTTTGAAACTATCTGAGTCAATGTTGATCCAGACAGACTGATCTTTTAGCTTTCTTTCCAGAAACATGGAGCTCCTTTCTACAATGTAGAATAATTCTCTAATAAACTAGCGCCCAACTTCATAAACTCTTCCTGCAAGTAAATATGCAATCTCGAAGAACAAAACCAATCAAACTAATTATCTCGCCTGATGAGATTAGTCAGGCGGCTAGCGTCCAACAAGTAGGAACTTTACTTCCAATTGTCGGTACTGAATCACATCTTCTCTTCCAGTTTAACATCTGGATATTTGTCCGCGAACCAGCGCAAGGCAAAGTCGTTTTCAAAGAGGAAGACTGGCTGATCAAAGCGGTCTTTGGCCAGGATGTTACGGCTAGAAGACATACGCTCGTCCAGGTCATCTGGTGAAATCCAACGGACAGTCTTTTTGCCCATAGGATTCATGACCACTTCAGCATTGTATTCATTTTCCATGCGGTGCTTGAAGACCTCAAACTGGAGCTGACCGACAGCGCCCAGCATATACTCGCCTGTCTGGTAGTTGGTATAAAGCTGAATGGCTCCCTCTTGCACTAGCTGCTCAATCCCCTTATGGAAGGATTTTTGCTTCATAACATTCTTGGATGAAACCTTCATAAAGATTTCAGGAGTAAAGGTTGGCAGAGGCTCAAATTCAAACTTATTCTTGCCTACAGTCAGGGTGTCACCAACCTGATAAGTCCCTGTATCATAAACTCCGATAATATCACCAGCTACAGCATTGGTCACATTCTCCCGACTTTCGGCCATAAACTGGGTAACATTGGACAACTTGGCGGACTTGCCAGTACGAGGCAGATTGACACTCATACCGCGCTCGAACTCGCCAGAAACGATACGAACAAAGGCGATACGGTCGCGGTGGCGCGGATCCATATTGGCCTGAATTTTAAAGACAAAACCTGAAAAGTCTGGGCTGAGCGGCTCAACTTCCTCACCATCTGTCTTCTTGTGGCCATGCGGTTCCGGAGCAAACTTAAGGAAAGTCTCAAGGAAGGTCTGTACCCCAAAGTTGGTCAGGGCTGAACCAAAGAAGACTGGTGTCAGCTTACCGGCCAAAATCGCTTCTTCCGAGAATTCATTTCCAGCTTCGCTCAAGAGCTCAATGTCTTCCTTAACTTGCTCATAGAAAGGATTGGAAACAAACAGTTGGTCGCCTTCTGCCAGAGTCGCAAAGCGCTCCTCACCCTTATAAAGCTCCAACCGCTCATTATAGAGGTCATAAAGACCCTCAAAGCTCTTGCCCATGCCAATTGGCCAATTCATCGGATAGCTGGCAATACCCAAAATCTCTTCCAATTCTTCCAACAAGTCCAAGGGCTCGCGACCGTCACGGTCCAGCTTGTTCATAAAAGTGAAGACTGGAATATTCCGATGCTTGACAACCTCAAAGAGCTTCTTGGTCTGGGCCTCAATACCCTTGGCCGAGTCAATAACCATGACCGCAGCATCCACTGCCATCAAGGTCCGATAAGTATCTTCTGAGAAGTCCTCGTGCCCTGGCGTATCCAGGATATTGACCCGCTTGCCATCGTAGTCAAACTGCATGACAGAGGAAGTCACTGAAATCCCCCGCTGCTTCTCAATATCCATCCAGTCCGACTTGGCAAAATTACCCGTCTTTTTCCCCTTGACTGTCCCAGCCTCACGAATCTCGCCCCCGAAGTAGAGCAACTGCTCCGTAATGGTCGTCTTCCCCGCGTCCGGGTGGGAGATAATGGCAAAGGTTCGGCGTTTCTTAATTTCTTCTTGTAAAGTCATCTTCTTCTCTTTCTTTCATTTAGGATAATGGTGAATCTTAGTATTAGTTTTTTTATTTTACATCGGAGTATTCCAATCCTTTCAACCTACCTATTATAGCGGATTTAGCGCTTTTTTTCAATTATCTTAGAAAGATAAAAAATCGCCCTTCCGAGCGATTCTATTCTCCTATGTCAATAAAATTTCTCTTATAATCTGACAATGACACTGCTAAAGAGGAAAATTGCAAAGATTAAGATTAAAACCAGTAAATAGAGTAGGCGTTTTTTCTGGTATCCGGTTCTTCTTTCTCTTCAGCTGTCACAGAAGCGTCTAGTTGAACCAGCTTAAAGAGTTGATAGACAAACAGTCCATTTGTCACTAGAAGCAAAGCAAGTCATGATAAGGCTTCCTAAGTTTAAAAAACTCCTGCCACATTAACTTGACAGGACTTGTAAACTTGAGATGAATTAACTGCGGACCAAACTTAACCGCTTTTTCCACCGTTTCTTAAACAAGATATCAAAGAGAACCAGAGCCAGAGAAAGGATGACTGACACAAGGAGATACTTTATCCATAGAGGGGCATGAGGGATGAAAGGCGGATTTTTTAGCAGACCGTAATTTCCTCCTGTCACTTGGTTAACGCCGACTAGGAAAAGATTGAGCCCAAAGGTGTAAGCTACAATCATGTATTTCTTGAGCAAGGTCTTGTCGTAGTGATTCATCAGATAAATCAAGGAATTAACCAAAAGGGCATAGTGGCCAATTAAGAAAGAAATGCTGGTAATGTGCGGGAAATCATAGGGGTCAAAGACTGGGTAGCCCAAGGCAAAGACCGCTCCGCTGGCTCCTAAGAGAGCGAAATACTGCTTGCTCCGCCATTTGTCCGGCAGAAAAACCACCGCAAACATAGCCAGGCGGCAATGATAAAAAGGCAAGCTGTTGGAAAAGGGAATCCGAAAACCAAAATACCAGCTATAAAGCATCAGCAGCTGGGCAATCTGAATCCACTTAAAAGCCTTGACAAAACGCGGATTATCATGGTATCTGAGCGAGCTCCAAATAGACAGCAAGACCAGAGCAATCATCACAGCATACCATAAAATCGAGATAGGCGGAGCTACCGTTTTTGTCGTAGTTAAAAAATCTTTCATAAATCCTCCATTAGATGATTAGGTTAGGGTGACTGTCTTGGTCTGCTCCACGCGCTTAACAATTTCAGAAACCAAGCAGACTGCTGCACTTAAGACGATTGAGACAAGCAGATAATTGAGCAGTAGTCCGTGATTGCCAACAAGCGGCGGATCTGTGAGAAATCCATAAGAACCCTTTGTCAACATATTTATAACAAGCAAAAAAGTATTCATCAGAAAGGTCGTCCACACCACTCGCTGCCAGCTCATAGAGAAAGTATGATAATATCTGAAAAGATAAATCAAACAATTTCCCAAGAGCGCTAGATGGCCGATGATAAAGGACAAAATAGTAATATGGGGAAAAGGGTAAGGATCGAAAATCGGATAAATAAAGGCTACAATCGAACCAAAAGTCCCCAAAAGTGCAAAATAGAATTTATAAACTGAGCGATTAGGCAGAAACATCAAGGCAAACATAGCCATTCTGCAATGATAAAAAGGCAGACTCTCAGACAGAGGGGCAGCAGTCAGCATATACCAAGAGTAGAGGCCTATCAGCTGACAAGCTTGCATCCCAACAAATAACCGCTGGTAAGGCTTCCGATTGTAGTAGCGATAGGAAAGCCAGATAATCGCAAAGACCAGCCCCAAAAGAACAAAATACCAAAGTCCCAGTTGAGGCGGTTCGGTTTTATAGGTTGTAAACATATCTCTTATTCCCATCTCCTAGACTCACATTCTAATATAAGGTTTGAACAAGGCTGAGTTTGCCTGTTGTTGCTTATAATTCCCCCTCCAAGTCCTCTACCAGCTTCGCCAGATTCATGGAATTGCTGCCTTTGAGAAGAATTTGGTCGGCAGGGGTCAGCTTCTCTCTGACAGCTTGTGTCAGCTGTTCAAACTGGTCTTTCTCGTCATTTTTGATAAAGTAATGCACCTTGCCTGGAGGGTAGATTTCCTTGGTATAGTCATAGAGTGCTTCCATATCCTGTCCATAGAGGAAAAGGTCGGTCACAATTTCTGGATTGAGGCTGGTAATCATCGAGCCATGCATGGACTTAGAGTCCGCTCCCAGCTCTTTCATATCCGCCAACACCGCTAATTTTCGTCCACCTGGATTGGCCGGAATGGTCGAGAAAGTCTCCAGAATCAAGCGCATGGCTGTTGGATTGGCATTGTAGACATCCGATAAAATATCTGCGCCATTGCCAGCTTTCTTCCACTCCGTTCGATTGCGGGTCAGCTCCAGCTCAGAAAAGGCTTGAGCAATAGCCGCCTCAGATACACCCTCCTGCAGAGCTGCATAGGCCGCAATCATGGCATTGGTCGCATTGTACTTACCGGTCACAGGCAGGTCAATCCTCTGCTCCAAAAAGTTGCATTCAAAGCTCAAGCTGTCCTTGCGCTCTTCCAGACGCGTCAGGAAGATATCCGCATCAGGACCAAAGCGAACCAGTTTGCAGTCTGCTGGCAGAAATTCATTGACAATCTTATCTGCCGGAACGATCAAAAGACCATCTTTTCTCAAGCCGTCCGCAATCTGCATCTTGCCTTGGGCAATCTCAGCTCGACTGCCGAAAAATTCCAGATGGGCTTCTCCGACCAGAGTTACAATGCCCGTCTTAGGTTTGGCAAGTTCAGACAGGAGATGGATATCGCCCAAGTGGTCCTGCCCCATTTCTAAGACAAGTTTCTCTGTATTCTCAGGCATGTGAAGAACCGTATAAGGCAGACCGATTTCATTGTTGTAATTGCCCTGGGTCTTATAGGTTTTATAAGTGGTTGCTAGTAGCTGAGCCAGCATGTCCTTGGTTGTCGTTTTACCGTTGGAACCTGTCACCGCCAGCACATCCACTTGCGTCTTTTCCAGATAATACCTGGCCAAGCGCTGGAAGGCTGTCAGGACATCATCGACTAAGATATAAGCCCCCTCTGCCACTGGACGCTCAGATAGGGTGGCAGCAGCTCCCTGAGCAAAGGCTGTCACAATAAAGTCGTGGCCGTCACGTGCCCCCTTAAGCGGCACAAAAAGGTCACCCGACTCAATCAAACGGCTGTCAAACTCAGCATTTCTAAGAGAGACATTTTCAAACTGAGTCACATCATTTTTCGCAGACAGGACTTCTGCAATTTCATATAAATCTAGTTTCATACTTCTTCCTCGTTTTTCGGTTTGCTCGCAAAAAGAAAGGACCGAAAATTTTCAGCCCCTCTATTATATCATATTTTAGAGAAGATGCGCCTCTCTCTTGGCAAATGCCTTTTCAGCTAGGCCAACTAATTTCTCAATCAAGTCAGGATAGGCCAGTCCCATATTTTCCCAGAGTAGTGGATACATAGACCACTGGGTAAAACCTGGCATGGTATTGAGCTCATTAAGGAAGACCTGACCATCTTCTGCATAGAAGAAATCACAGCGAGACAGTCCCAGACAGCCCAGAGCTCGGAAAGCTGCCTCTGCATTTTGACGCATCAGGCTCACCACTTCTTCTGGAATCTTAGCCGGAATATCCATGGTAATCTTGTTATCGATGTATTTGGCTTCGTAGTCATAGAAAGCCACGTCCTTGACCACTTCTCCAGGAAGGGTACTCTTGACATCCACATTGCCCAGAAGCCCAACCTCAATCTCGCGAGCCGTCACTCCTTGCTCAACCAGTACCCGGCTGTCGTATTTGAATGCCAGGTCTAGAGAAGCACGCAGTTCTGCTTGATTCTCCGATTTAGAAATGCCGACACTGGAGCCCATATTAGAGGGCTTGATGAAGACCGGATAGGTCAATTTCTCCTCGATTTCCTGGATTTTTTGCTCTAGATCCTCGCCATCGACCAGCGCCACATAAGGCACTTGGGCAATGCCTGCCGATTCCAGCACTCGCTTGGTCGTAATTTTATCCATAGCTAAGCTAGAAGATAAAATATTACAGCCGACATAAGGCATTTTGAGCACTTCTAGGAAGCCTTGAATAGAGCCATCTTCACCCATGGGACCATGCAGAACTGGAAAGACCACTGCTCCTTCTTCATAAATATCGCTGGGCTTAATCTTCCGAGACATATCCACTGTGGCATTGGTCATCAGTTTCTCATCAGCAACCGGCTTTGCTTCAAATTTCTGAGTTTGGATAAAATCTCCATCCTTGGTGATGAAGTAAGTCTTCACTGAAAATCTATCATAATTGACAGCCCGCATGACGCTCTCAGCTGATAAAACCGAAACTTCCCGCTCTGCGCTGCGTCCGCCATACAATAAAATCAATCTTTGTTTTGCCATGATTTTTCCTATCATTTTCTAAAAATAGTACGATTTACAAAAGCTACCAGCCCGAGAAGAATCAAGTTAAAAAGCTTGGTTTTACACCTACCTAGCTAGTCGATTCTTCTAAGCAAGAGCTTCTGTATCAGTCCGTTTTAGTATATCACAATTCCCAGCATTTTTGAACAGAAAAAAGGACTCTTCCAGCCAGCTAGAGCCAGAAAAATCCTTTATGTTTATAATTCTGTCCGATTTTCGATAGCGCGAATCAGCGTAACCTCGTCCGCGTACTCAATGTCGGAGCCAACCGCCAAACCACGCGCTAGGCGAGTCACCTTAATCCCAGCGGGTTTCAAGACCCGTGAGATGTACATGGAGGTCGCTTCGCCATCCGCAGTCGCATTGGTCGCGACGATAACCTCCGTCACTTCACTATCCATCAAACGAGTAATCAGACTCTTGAGATTGATGTCATCCGGTCCAACGCCATTCATAGGTGAAATCAAGCCATGCAAGACATGATAAAGTCCGTGGTATTCCTGAATATTTTCCATGGCAGATACATCCCGACTGTCCTCAACGATCAAAATAGTCGATTGATCGCGCGACTGGTCTTGGCAGATAGCACAAGGATCTTCATCCGTCAGGTTGCCGCAGACAGAGCAGTAGCTCAGCTCACGCTTAGCAGCCAGCAGATTCTTGGCAAATTCATTGACATCGTCATCGCTCATGCCAATAGTGTAAAAAGCCAGTCGAGTGGCTGTTTTGATGCCAATGCCGGGCAGCTTTGAAAAACTGTCAATCAGCTTGGCAATAGGGGTTGGGTAAAGCATAAAATCCTTTCTCTATTCTCAAAAAATCTCCTCAAACCAAGTTGCTCTCCTTGAGCACTGACTGCTCTTAGCTTTCTCCGTTTGCTGATGATTTTCATTGAGCACTAATTCATCGGGTGTTGTTGATTGTAAAGATTGATAATATCTCGAGTAATACTGTGGCTGACAGTAGAAGATAGGTCCGTATTGTGAGGGAACACCACCGCCACCGCAATCTGCGGCTTCTCACTCGGAGCATAGGACACGACATTGGTATTGATGGCTTCTTTCTTGCCCTTGTCCACAAAGGTCTCAGCCGTACCAGTCTTGGCACTGATTGGCACGCTCTCTCCCTGAGAGATGGTCCGGCCAGTCGTAAAGCCACTGCTGCCATGAACTACTTGATAGAAGCCTTGCTTGATAATGCTCATATCCTCGTCAGAGATATTGACCTGGTTCAGCTCCTTGGTGTCAATTTTCTGCACCAAATCACCGAGTCCTCCTTGGTCGCTGTTGCCGTAAATGCCTTCAACGATATGTGGAGCCACACGCTTGCCATTATTAGCTACTGTTGAGGCATACTGGGCCAGCTGAAGCGTCGTATAGTTGTCAAACTGACCGAACGAATTGGTCAGATAGTTGGCAAAAGTAAACTTGTCTGGTAGATAGCCTGTGGACTCATTTGGCAGGTCAATACCTGTCGAAGTGCCCAGACCATATTCTGCAAAAGTCGACCGCAGCTTTTTCATGGACGGATCCAGTTCATCAAAATCCAGCTTCATATCCGCTGAGTAAGGCGTCCCCATCATCTTCAGCGCCACCTGCACCATATAGGTATTAGAAGAGTATTCCAAAGCCTCTTGGGCTGTGATAGCACGCGAACCATACTGGGTAAACCAAGACGTGATGCTGTCCGTACCGCCAAAGCTAATCGGCTGGTCTGTCAGGACTTGGTTGCCGCTAATGGCATTATTTTCCCAGCCCGAGGTCAATGTTGCAGCCTTGACCACAGATCCCGGAACAAAGACATTGGTCATGGTCCCCAGAGCATCGACCGAGCTTTCTCCTGTTTCCAGGTCGTGCCGGATGCCTGCCATGGCTAAAACGGCGCCGGTATTTGGATCCATAGCTACTGCATAGACGCCCTCAGAGTAAGTCGCATTGCCACTAGCCAACTCTGCATTAAAGGCATTTTTGAGAATGTCCTCCACTCCCTGCTGGAAGTTCAAGTCCACCGTCAGCTTGAGATTGTCACCCTTACTGCCGTCAGAGATATTTTCCACGCTCTCCATATTACCATTTTTATCCAGATGAATCTCCTTCTCAGCTCGCTTGCCTTGCAGGACTGACTCATACTGCTTTTCCAAATAGGAGGTCCCCACCCGGTCATTGAGGGAGTAGCCTTTTTTCAGGTAATCATCCACTTCCTCAGCCGGAAGTCCAGTCTTTTCCGTCGAGATATTACCCACGATGGAAGCCAGCGAGGTATCCAAGACCTTACGGTCCCAGCCCGTTGAGACACTGATACCCGGCAGTTCCTTGCTGCTGGAAGCCAGTACAGCCACCTGCTCTGTTGTCAGCGGATCTGTCTGGATGGTTCCCGTCGCAAAGTTGGAAATTGCATTCATCTGACTAAAGAGAACGATGGCCTTCTTTTCCTCATCCGTATAGCCCAGCTGTTTAGGGTCAATGCTCTCAGCTGCAGCCTTATAGATTTTGGACTCAGGCAGGCGGTTGCCGTCTGTATCAAATTTCTTGTCCTTGGGCAGCTTTTCCACCACTTCCTGATAGACTGCGCTGTCCGCCAAATAATAATCCACCTCTTGGCGGTCTGTCACCTCTGTATCGCTGACACTGACATAGGTCAGGAGCTTTTGAGCTGTCGCTCGAATCTCTCCAGCCGTTAACCGGTTATCCCGTGTATAGGTCACCACCTGCTTGGTCGTATTTTCCACCAAGGGCTTGCCGGTAGCATCATAAATCTGCCCACGCACTGAGCTAGTGGTAATCCTGGTCTTGCTGGCCTTGGCCAACTTATCCGTATAAAAGTCCTGATTGACCACCTGCATATAGCCTAGACGGGCAATCAAGGCTAAAAACAAAAACATCACGATTCCAAACAGCAGATAAAGCCTTCTGGTGATGGAATGGCTGTCAAATTTTCTCTTCTTCCTTGCCATCTTCTCTCTCATTCTAGTAAAAGTTCTGACCTTTATTTTACCATAAATCCAGCTCGATGAATGTTTCAAAACTGATAGAAAATCTGAAAATATGGACGAGTTAAGAGGAAGTCTGCCAAACTACTGAACCTAAAAGACTTGCCAGCTAGGGCTTCCAGCAAGACTTGTTTTTCCTCTATGGAAAAGCAAAGAACCTGAGAATAATCCCAGATTCCTTTAAGCTTATTTTCCAAGGTAGTATTCTTTTACTACATTCAATTTTTCGTCAAATTCGAATACCAATGGTGGGAAGTTTGGAATTTCCACATCCATGATTTCATCATCAGACAATTGTTTGATGTGCTTCACAAGGGCACGGATTGAGTTACCGTGTGCACCTACAAAGACATTCTTGCTATCTTTCAAAGCTGGAGCAATCTTGTCTTCCCAGAATGGAAGGGCACGTTCCAAAGTAACTTTCAAGTTTTCAGCATCTGGAATAACTGAGTCGTCCAGTGAAGCATAACGACGGTCAGTGTGTGCTGAGTGCTCATCATCGCGATCCATGTTTGGAGGCAATACATCGTATGAACGACGCCAGATATGCACTTGCTCATCACCAAATTGCTCAGCTGCTTCTGCCTTATTTTTACCAGTCAGACCACCATAGTGACGCTCGTTCAAACGCCATGATTTTTCAACTGGTACCCAAAGCTGATCAGCTGCTTCCAAAGCAAGGTTAGTTGTCTTAATCGCACGCTTCAAAACTGAAGTGTAAGCTTGGTCAAACTCGATACCAGCTTCTTTAATCAGTTTACCAGCGTCGATTGCTTGCTGTGTACCTTTTTCAGACAAGTCAACATCAGCCCAACCAGTGAAAAGGTTAGCTTTGTTCCATTCAGACTCACCGTGGCGAGCAAAAACTAATTTTACCATTAGATGGATTCTCCTTTTATTTTCCGAGGCATTCCCCGTTTATCTATTCTATTTTACAAAATTTTCGCCTAAAAAGCTAGCCTATTTCGTCAAATCAGACCTTTTTCAGCAAGAAAGCGCTTTTGTATTTCCGAGCAGAAACCTTTGCCTTAACACCCGCCAGACAGATAAGCCTCATTAGCTTCCTTGAGCCACCAAGTCCGTCTCCTGTCTATCAACTGATAAATAAGCAGTAAGGCAGATACAATCCATATGGAGAGCATATTGACAAAGATGAAAAGTTCTACACCTTTAGCATGCTGGGCGGGAGTTAGCTGGGTATGTTTACCTATAAAGACATCTCCTTCAACCCCATAAATCTTTGGCATAATAATATTAATGAAGCAAATAACAGTGATAAAGGTAACAAGCCGAACAGGCCAAGAATAAAGGATTTTATGAAAACGCTCAAATCCTAAAGAAAAAGTAGAGAAACGTTTAAAGCGTTCTTTGCCCATAAAAAAGATGAATAAAGGAATATAGCCTTCATAAGTGAAGCTAATCATTGTAGGCGTATGACGGCTAGCAATGAAAAAGCTAGAAAAGCCGTAATCTCCAGTGGTTAAAATCCAATGGCCTAAAAATTCTGGAAGAAAAATAGCTGGTATCACAAACAAAGCTGCTGAAAATTCCCTTCCAAATCTTACACTCCATACTCGCTGCATCTTCTCCCATATCAGGTGCAGACGTGCTTTGTCCGTGCCTTTCTTAGGAAAATTCTCTTTTATGAGTCCACCGCAAGAAGGACAAATAGGATAGCCAGCTTCCTCTTCAAAGAGAAGATGACGGCATTCCAAAAGAGGCGATTCATCACTGTCTGACAACTCATCCAGCCATTTCTTTCTCCACCAGAACATAAGACCTCCTAAAAATCTAATCTACCCACAAAGTAATACCCCTTAAAGATTTCAATACTACAGACTTATGACGAATTTACATATATTGTAAATCCTTCAGAACTCTTTGAATCTCTTTGTAAAAAGCTTTATTCTGCTTTCATTATATCAAAAGAGAATTCACCTTTAAAATAATAGCATAAGTATATAAGGGGTTGTACTTGAAATATCTGATTTTGCTAAGTACAGTGCCTGATTGGGCATCCTATCTCTAAGATCGGATGATATCCTTGTCCTGCGAACTTACCTTGCTAAAAAACATAGAAAAAGGCTAAGAGACATAAGTTCTAGCCTTTCTTTTTATTAGAAATAGAATCTTGACGCAGTAGCTGATGGCTCAAAGTACTGCTTTGAAGTTGCAGATAGAACTTGCGAAGCGAGTCACAACTTTGTTCGTCTTTAGGCTCCAAAAAGCTCCTCATCATCCTCGCAATCACACCGCCTCTTGCTGGCATTGGGGGCAGAGGCCATAGACAGTCGTTTGGCTTTGAGTAATGTGGTAGCCAGTCTGCACTTCAGCCTCATGCTTCACATCCGGAAGTTCCAGCTCCATATCAGCGATACGGCCGCATTTTTCACAGATAACATTGAGATGCTGATGGCCCATAAAGTCAAAGTAGGTCGTCGTATCATTGCGAACCTTGAGCTCAGCGACAAAACCCTCATCAATCAGAACCTTGAGATTATTATAGACTGTTGCCAGACTCATATTAGGAAAATTGGGCTTCAAGTCCTGATATATCATTTCAGCGCTAGGATGGTCATGACTTTGGATAATATAGTCAATTACCGCCTTCCGCGTTTCTGTAATGCGCACACCCTTGGCGCGCAAATGGCCAATTACTTGGTCAAAATCATGCTGATGTTCTTGTTTCATTATCTACTCCGTTATAGCCTCTCATCTAAGTCATTACCATTATACCATGACTAGGCTTACTTGGCTATTAAGAATGATTGTAAATAAGGCCTAAAATTTTTAAATTCTATCAGTGCCTTGATTTTCCTGCCAAAAATAAAAAGCCTGCTATTCCCAACAAAAGTTGAGACAACAGACTTTTCATATATTCTTGATTTTCAAAGCTTTTTACTGCAGCTTAATCTTAGTCACGCTGACGTTTGGTCAAGCCAACTACTCCTCCAAAAGTCAAGAATCCAAGAATCAGCATCCGGATAGATATGTCTTGGCCAGTCTTAGGCAGAATTCGTTTCTTGCCAATCTCTTTAACTTGAGCATCTACAAGCAAGCGATTGGTTACATCCATGCCTTCAGCTTGATTGCTGTAGCCTTCCACTTCGTCCTCGCGAACACTATAGACGATTTCTTTTCCATCCTTGAAGCGAGGCAGGTTTTCAAAGCTATATTTCCAGCCCATCGCCTCATCAACAGTTACGCTGATGCCTGTATCCTGTCCATCTGCAAGTAAATGAACAAGGACACTCTGTGGTCGGCGACCTGCACCGTTATCATTGTCAATCCAGTTCACAGTACCAGTAAGCGTAGTTGAGTCAGCTGCGAAAGTCCAGGTGCCAACAAAGTGAGCATCCGCTCCATTAATGGTCTCTTCGTTCTTGTCATAAGACTTAAAGGTCCAAGTACCATCTGCAGTCTTCACTTCCGTCTTCGCTGGTCGTGTTGGAGTTGTATTAGTACCGTCTGCCAAGTCAGACTTGTCGCTTGGAAGTAAATCCTTCACTTCTTGTGGAAGGTCCTTACCAGCGGTACCACTGACAAATTCATGCGTTGCTTTATATGTTGGTGCTGGGCTAGGCTTCGCCACAAACGTCCAAGTTCCAACAAATTTAGCGTCTGCACCATTAATGGTTGCTTCGTTCTTGTCATATGACTGGAAGCTCCATGTGCCATCAGATGTTTCAACTTCTGTCTTCAATGGTTGCGTTGGAGTAGCTTTCGTACCGTCGGCCAAATCAGATTTATCGCTTGGAAGCAAGGATTTCACTTCTTGTGGCAATTCTTTACCTGCTATACCGCTGACAAATTCATGTGTAGACTTGTAGGTTGGTACTGGACTAGGCTTCGCTGTAAACGTCCAAGTTCCAACAAATTTAGCGTCTGCACCATTAATAGTTGCTTCGTTCTTGTCATATGACTGGAAGCTCCAGCTGCCATCAGATGTTTCAACTTCTGTCTTCACTGGTTGCGTTGGAGTAGCTTTAGTGCCATCTGACAAGTTTGCTTGGTCGCTTGGAAGCAAGGATTTCACTTCTTGTGGCAGTTCCTTACCTGCTGTACCGCTGATAAACTCATGGGTCGCCTTGTAGGTTGGTGCTGGGCTAGGCTTCGCTGCAAACGTCCAAGTTCCAACAAATTTAGTGTCTGCTCCATTAATGGTTGCTTCGTTCTTATCATATGACTGGAAGCTCCAGCCGCCATCAGATGTTTCAACTTCTGTCTTCACTGGCTGCGTTGGAGTAGCTTTCGTACCGTCAACTAAATCAGATTTATCAGTTGGAAGCAAAGCTTTCACATCTTGTGGCAATTCCTTACCTGCTGTGCCGCTGACAAATTCATGTGTAGCCTTATAGGTTGGCGCTGGGGTAAAATCCCATGTACCAATAAAGTGAGCATCCGCTCCGTTAATGGTCTCTTCAGACTTGTCGTAAGACTTAAAGGTCCATGTACCATCGGCGGTCTTCACTTCTGTCTTAACTAGTTGGGTTGGAGTGGCCTTAGTGCCATCCGCCAAATCAGGCTTGTCGGATGGAAGTAAATCCTTCACTTCTTGTGGCAATTCCTTACCTGCTGTACCACTGACGAACTCGTGAGTAGCCTTATAGGTCGGCGCTGGAGTGAATTCCCAGGTACCAACAAAGTGTGCATCCGCTCCGTTGATAGTCTCTTCCGTCTTATCGTATGACTTGAAGGTCCAAGTGCCATCAGCGGTCTTCACTTCTGTCTTGACTGGTTGGGTTGGAGTGGCTTTCGTACCGTTTGTCAAGTCAGGCTTGTCGGATGGAAGTAAATCCTTCACTTCTTGTGGCAATTCCTTACCTGCTGTACCACTGACGAACTCGTGAGTAGCCTTATAGGTCGGCGCTGGAGTGAATTCCCAGGTACCAACAAAGTGTGCATCCGCTCCGTTGATAGTCTCTTCCGTCTTATCGTATGACTTGAAGGTCCAAGTGCCATCAGCGGTCTTCACTTCTGTCTTGACTGGTTGGGTTGGAGTGGCTTTCGTACCGTCGGCCAAATCAGATTTATCAGCAGGAAGCAAATCCTTCACTGCTTGTGGAAGGTCTTTACCAGCTGTACCGCTGATAAATTCGTGTGTTGCTTTATAAGTTGGCGCTGGGGTAAAATCCCATGTACCAACAAAGTGCACATCCGCTCCACTGATCGTTGCTTCGTTCTTGTCGTAAGACTTGAAATTCCAAGTGCCATCTGCGGTCTTCACTTCCGTCTTAGTTGGCTGTGTCGGGGTGGCCTTAGTGCCATTCTCCAGATTCTTTTCTGTTTCTGGTGTTAGGTCTTTGATTTCCTGCGGGAGTTCCTTACCAGCAGTGCCACTAACAAATTCATGTTTCTTTTCATAGAGCAAGTCAGTAGTAACTTGATTAGATGGTGCTGAAAGATTATCAACTTTCAAGGTCACTGTATTTTCAATCGTTGCAGCACCCTTTTCTGCTACCTTTTGATTGGTTGCAGTCTTGTAGGTAATGACTATATCCTGAGAAGAATTTGCTTTAACATACTCCGGTGTCATCTTGACCGTAACAGTCTGGCCTTTCTTTTCAATCGTGTAATCACGCCCTTCCTGCAAGGCATTACCGCCAGCCTCAACCTTGAGATCCTTGTAATCCAGACGCTCATCAAAGGTTTCAGTCATCTCAATAGTAGTTGGGGCAGCCAAAATATCCTTACCAGGAACTGGAATCTTGAAGGTTCCCTTATAAGTCACCTCTTGACCTTCCTTAGCTGGAATCTTAGCTGGATCCACTTCTAAGACTGGCTTGGGATAAACTTTTTCAATATAAAGACCAAAGACTGCCGAGCAAACCTCTGTTGATGAATAACCAAAATTCATCTTATTACTATTTGACCGAAGCGCTAAACCAGAAATATTGTTCTCAGAATAGCTACCGCTTGTAATCTGAGTTGCTACCCAAGCAGTTTGTCCTCCCTGGTCTTCCTGTCTTAAGACATTGGCATTATTCATCAAACGAAGATTAACATCATTTTGATAGTCTTTAACATAGAAGGTTTCCTTCAAGTTGTTGGCATCAATTGCATCGATGTCTGTTGGCTTCATAACCAACTTCAAATCTGTCTCTGACCCATCTGCATAACGCAACTCTGCTGTTACATCCGCATCAAGCCAAAAAGCCTTATTCATAATGTAGTCATGAGCTGCATCTACATAGGGAACATTCCCAATTTCAAAAGCATTATTTTCCCACAATTCCGAAATAGAGAAAAATTCTACCGTTTGCTTTTGAGCACTATTCATCTCTGACTCTGCCTGAGCAGTATTGAGGTAGTGTAAGGTTACCTTATTGAAATTCAGATAAGCATCCACTTGCTTACCGTGAACAGTTCCAACATTGGTAAATTTTAAAGCCAGGGGATTATCGAATACTTGATCCTGCTTCTTGCTTTTATCCACTTTGAGAGTGAAATTCTCCATCTCACCAGGATAAACCCCGCCACTCAGATATTCATAATGCGGATTGGACAAATGAAATTGATCAACAGCCGATGACTTAGATAAGACACTGACATTATTGATATTCAAATTGAACTTATGGATATCCAGAGTAGAAATATCCGTTGCATTCTTAATCTCCTCCAAGGCAGACAATGTCTGAATGGGGAGCAGAAAGATTGAAAAAAGCACAACAAATAATCCCATCAGCAGGCGAAATTTGCTGCCAAAAGGATTAACAGGACGCAGTGAGTCCTGAAGTGGTTTCCATTTCATTTCTTACCTCCTAAACTTTTTCAATGATCTCGCAATCATTACGCAAAAAGAAATGTTCCTTTCATTTTATCACAAAGACCTATAATTTAAAAGTGCTTTTGCTAAAATTTTCAACTTTTTATTTCACGTCTTTAAATATGTTTGTCCTTTATCATTCTCTTTTGTTTAGAGACAAATTACTTCACTTTACTGCAAAATAAAAACTCCAAGAAAGTTCATCAATCAACTTTCTCGAAGCCACTAAATCTTTTATTAAGTTCAAGAACTGAGAGCAAAAAAAACCTGACATACGCGCCAAAGGCAAGTGTGTCAGGCTTTATTAACCAAAATTATTTTACAGCGTCTTTAAGAGCTTTACCTGCTTTGAAAGCTGGTACTT
>CAUSOG010000008.1:0-98214 GCA_963533195.1 uncultured Streptococcus sp.
TTGTTCAGTTTTCAAAGGGCTTTGTCTTTCGCGACAACTATATTAGTATATCACCCAACCACACCTCCTGTCAAGACCTTTTTTCGATTTTTTTGAAGTTTTTTATTCATTAAAGTCTTTCCATCTATTCGAGTGTCGGAAGATATACTTCCTCCCCTAGTTGACGAGCTAATAAACCAACTCCTGCCAACTGAAGCAAAGTCTTTGTGAATTCATAAATACGCTCTGTTTCACTTGCAGTCAACTCTTTTTTGGAAAACTTTCTTCTTAAAGCTTTGTAATCCCGACCTTCCTCCTGAAAGAAGGGAGCGTTTTGTAAATAGGCTTTCACATTTTCCAAGTTTTCTAAAATACCAAGATGAAAAGCGGCAGAAGCAAAAGTTTTATCAAAAGGCTGGGTGCAAACGCTCCGAAACTCTACTGTCCCCCGTGTCGTCAAATCTTGATACTGGTAACTTCTGTGATTCTTGAAGTCCGCTTCCCTTGGAGTCAAGTTTACTTTTTCACCTGAAAGGCTATAAGCCTCAATAGTTTTCTGACTCATGTATTCATTAGCAGCTATCGGATAGAAATAGTAGGATTTACCTTCCCGTTCAGCAGTGAAAAGCGCTGATTTACTAAGATATGCAAAAAAATCATCTTCAGTTTGAAAATCTTTCGAATTCACACCCGCATTTTCCTGTAAAATGCCATGCATTGATTGCTCCCAGAAAATATCCCGAGCTATTTTTGTATTCCAAGAAGAATCTGAAAATTCTGAATTGGCAAAAAGGTATGCCTTAGCAGCTTCAATTTGATTGAAGACATTGATAACAGTCAAATAATTCTCTCTTGAGACATCCAACTGAACTTGACTCCCACAAATAAAAGCTCCATATTCTGGATAATTGTGCAGACCATCCATGTTCTTTCCCATAGCTAAATACTGCATCAACATTTCATATCTTGGATACTTAACTGGACTATTATCATTTTCTGCCCAGAAAGGATGAATTCCTTCTCCTTGAATTTCATGGTCTTCTTCGCGCAGAATTGGCTGAATAATGTTCAGATAGTTATTAAAACGCTCTTCAACTTCTTGAATTCTGCTAGCCTTGGCAAAAGCAAATTCCAAAGTATTGTAAGAGACCTCAAAAAGAATCCTGTCTTCATTTTTAGTAGATTTCAGTTGGATGGGATTGCCATCTCTATCAAATCGTTCCGCCTCAAAATCATACTCTTCCAATAGACGCTTCAAGAGATTCTTGGCCACATTTGTATCCGTTGCTCCGCCCTGGCTATTGACAATAGGAAATTCTAACTCAATGCCAATGTAGATAGTTGGATTTTCTTTGATATTCTTTAAATAGCGTTCTTTTAAAATTTGGATTGAATCCATCATTTTCATTTCCTATAAATTTTTGATAGTGTTAGAGTATTATAACAAAATTTAAGGTATTTTCCTAGCCTTATGCAAAAACGCCTACTTACGAAATTGTTTTTGTCTTAAAAGCAATTTCGTAAACAAGCGTCTACCTATTATCAACTATATGATGAGTGTTCCCGCTAGGAAAGAATCCTAGCGGTAGACCAGAGCTAGACTAAGAATAGAAATTCTATTCCATCATCATAACACTCAACAAAGATTGATGATCTTATACCAATTCGATGATTGCCATTGGCGCAGCATCTCCGCGGCGCGGTTCAGTTTTCAGGATACGAGTATATCCACCGTTGCGCTCTGCATAGCGTGGTGCAATCTCAGAGAACAATTTTTGAAGAGCAGTAGTTGTAGTATACTTTTCTGTTGCTTCATCATAGTTTTCTGATGCGATTTCATTGCGTACAAAAGCTGCAGCTTGACGACGAGCGTGCAAGTCTCCACGTTTGCCCAATGTAATCATTTTTTCAACTGTTTTACGGATTTCTTTAGCACGAGCTTCAGTTGTCACGATTGATTCGTTGATCAAAAGGTCAGTTGTCAAATCGCGAAGCATTGCTTTACGTTGTGAGCTAGTGCGTCCTAGTTTACGGTAAGCCATGTATTCCTCCTTTATTTATCGTTTTTTAACCCCAGACCGAGATCAGCAAGTTTAACTTTTACTTCTTCCAGACTCTTGCGTCCCAAGTTACGAACTTTCATCATTTCAGGCTCAGATTTTTCTGTCAAATCAAATACAGTATTGATACCTGCACGTTTCAAACAGTTGTATGAGCGAACTGACAAATCTAATTCTTCGATGGTCCGTTCCAAAATGCGGTCATCAGAAGTCTTTTCTGCTTCCTTCATAACGTCTGCAGCGATAGCTACTTCTGTCAGGTTAGTGAAGAGATTCAAATGTTCCGTAAGGATGCGGGCTGAAAGTCCCAAAGCATCTTCTGGAATAATTGTTCCATTCGTTAAAATTTCAAGGGTTAGTTTGTCAAAACCATCGTTGCTACCAACACGAGCTGGCTCAACCTGGTAATTAACTTTTGTCACTGGCGTATAGATAGAATCCACCGCAAGTGTTCCCACTGGTGCATCATCTTTCTTATTTTCATCTGCAGGCACATAACCACGACCGCTGTTGACAGTCATCGTTGCCTTAAAGCTTGCGCCTTCTCCGATTGTAAAGAGATAATGATCAGGGTTTATAATTTCAATATCACTGTCTGTCAAAATGTCTCCGGCAGTTACTTCTGCTGGCCCTTCAACATCCAGTTCAATAATCTTTTCGTCTTGGACGTAAGATTTTACAGCAATCCCTTTGACGTTCAGAATAATTTGCATCACGTCTTCACGGACACCGGAAATTGTATCAAACTCGTGCAAAACACCTTCAATATTAATTGAAGTAACAGCAGCACCTGGAAGTGAAGCCAAAAGCACACGGCGAAGAGAATTTCCCAGTGTTGTACCATAGCCACGCTCAAGCGGCTCTACTACAAACTTGCCATAATCTTTATTTTCATCAATTTTTGTTATATTTGGTTTTTCAAACTCAATCATTTGCTATACTCCCTCTTAAACGAAAAGCAGTGTAACGGTTGGTGATTATACACGGCGACGTTTTGGAGGACGAGCACCATTGTGTGGTACAGGAGTCACATCACGAATAGCTGTTACTTCAAGACCAGCGGCAGCAAGAGCACGAATAGCAGACTCACGACCAGAACCTGGACCTTTTACAGTAACTTCAACTGATTTCAGACCGTGTTCCTGTGCAGATTTAGCAGCTGCTTCAGATGCCATTTGGGCAGCAAATGGTGTAGATTTACGAGAACCTTTAAATCCAAGAGCTCCAGCAGATGACCAAGCAATCGCGTTACCATGCACATCAGTAATCATAACAATAGTGTTATTAAATGTAGCGTGAATATGAGCAATACCAGATTCGATATTCTTTTTCACACGACGTTTACGTGTTGGTTTAGCCAAGACTTTTACCTCCTATATTATTTTTTCTTACCAGCAATCGCAACAGCTTTACCTTTACGAGTGCGAGCGTTGTTTTTAGTGTTTTGTCCACGGACAGGAAGTCCACGACGGTGACGGATACCACGGTATGAACCGATTTCCATCAAACGTTTGATGTTCAAGTTTACTTCACGACGAAGGTCACCTTCAACTTTAATCGCATCTACTTCACGACGGATAGCGTCTTCTTGTTCGATTGTAAGATCTTTTACACGGATGTCTTCTGAAACCCCAGCAGCTGCCAAGATTTTCTTAGAAGTTGGAAGTCCGATACCGTACACATAAGTCAGTGAAACGACTACACGTTTGTCATTTGGAATGTCAACTCCAGCAATACGAGCCATGTTTTCTCCTTTCTATCTTATCCTTGACGTTGTTTGTGTTTTGGATTTGCTGGGCAAATTACCATAACACGACCATTACGACGAATAACTTTACAGTATTCGCAAATTGGTTTGACCGATGGTCTTACTTTCATTTCTTATCCCTCCAAGTTTTTCGATTATTTAAAGCGGTATGTGATCCGTCCACGTGTCAAATCATAAGGACTCATTTCTACAGTCACACGATCTCCCGCTAAAATACGAATATAGTTTTTACGAATTTTACCAGAAACTGTTGCTAAAATCTGATGTCCATTTTCAAGTTCAACCGTAAACATTGCATTAGGCATTGTATCAACTACCTTGCCTTCAACCTCAATCACATCGTCTTTTGCCACGCAAAAGTACCTCCATAAATTTCGATTTGATCCCTCTGAGCACAGAGGTAACAATTATAAGTCAGACTAATTCATTGTATCACTACTTGTCAAATATTGCAAGCAGGAAAAACGCTTTTATTTCAAATTTGTCAAGACTTTTTCGATAGCTGAGAAGACATCATTAATATCTTGATTTCCTTGAATATCATGGACCAGACCTTTGCTGCGATAGTGATCAATAATCGGCTGACCCTGAGCAATATTGACATCCAAACGACGCTTAACCGTCTCAGGCTTATCATCTTCACGCTGGTAATAATCCTCTTCCTTGTAGTCTGCTGGCGGATTGAAGACCTTATGGAAGGTTTCACCTGTTTCACGATGGATAATCCGACCGCTCAAACGCTCCAGCAAGCTGTTAGGATCCACTTCGATATTGATAACTCCGTCCAAAGCTAAATCAAGCTCTGCTAGAGTTTGATCCAAGGCATTTGCTTGCTCAATCGTACGCGGATAGCCATCCAAGAGGAAGCCTGTTTGCTTAATATCGTCTTGACTCAAGCGCTCTTTGACAATGCCGTTTGTCACTTGGTCTGGGACCAACTCGCCCTTGTCAATATAGGACTTGGCTAAAACGCCCATCTCTGTTTGGTTAGCAATCGCCGCACGGAACATATCTCCAGTTGAAATATGTGCAACATTGAAATGCTCAACGATTTTAGCAGCTTGAGTTCCTTTACCAGCACCTGGTAAGCCCATAATCAAAAGATTCATGATTGGTCTCCTTTTTTGTTTTTAAAGCAATCTATTAAACCGATTAATAAACTCGTTTAAAAACAAAATAGAAGGGGGTGAGTCTACTCTGTCCCCTTTTATTTTGTTTATTTTCGGTTCAAGAAAGGTTATCTAAACTAGCTTCTCGTTAGAAAAGCCATTCAAAAGATTCCTTACTCTGAAGTATCCATAAAGCCAACATACTTTCTCTTCAGCAGGTAGCCTTCTAGCTGTTTCATTCCCTCAATACCAGTTGAGATGATGATCAAGAGACTGGTTCCTCCAAGAGCAACGGCATCTGTCAATCCAAATACATCTTTAGCCAAGATAGGCAGGATAGAAATGAAACCTAGGAAGAGAGAGCCCACTGTTGCCAAACGACGCAGCAGCTTAGACATGTAGTCTTCTGTTCCTTTACCAGGACGAACACCTGGAATGTAGGCTCCGCTCTTTTGCAGATTTTCTGCTGTCTTCTCTGGATTAATCTGTACAAAAGTATAGAAGAATGTAAAGAGGACGATCAGGAAGGCGTACATGAACATACCACTAATGGTCGTTGTTGCCAAAAGTGACTGAGCTGTCTTCACCCAATCTGCATCATAGCCCATGGCACTGACAACTTGGAAAATCGCCGCCGGTGCAGCTGTAATGGAGCTGGCAAAGATTACTGGAATAACCCCAGCTGGATTGACTTTCAGTGGCAGATAGGAGCTAGAAGGTGCACCCTTAGCTACTTTCGTATACTGAATTGGAATTTTATATTCAGCCTGCTGTACAAAGGTTGTAAAGTAAATGATAAGCAGGACTGCCACAATCAGAATCCCTACAAAAATGAAGGATGAAGTCAAACGATCACTAGGGATATTGACAAAGTAATCTTCATAGATACCTTTAATCATATCAGGGATAGCTGAAACGATACCAGCAAAGATGATCATGGAAACGCCATTCCCATAACCCTTATCTGTGATTTGTTCGCCCAGCCAGGTCACAATCATAGAACCCGTTGCTAGAAGAACACAAATCAAAGCGTAGGTCTGCACATTAGGATTGGCAACCAGATTAGCTCTTGAGAGAGTATCGAAACCAGCGGTAATCCCAATCGCCTGCACAAAGGCCAAAACTAGGGCAATATAACGGGTCGCTTGATTCAGCTTTCTACGTCCTACTTCCCCTTGCTTCCCCCACTCTACAAACTTCGGAAGCAAGTCCATTTGCAGCAGCTGAACAACGATCGAAGCTGTGATGTAAGGGCTGACTCCAAGTGCAAAGACAGAGAAGTTTCGCATGGCGTTACCAGAGACCAAGCTCAGCATATTCAGGAATGGCAAATCATTCAAATTGCTTAAGGCTTTGGCATTAATCCCTGGAACCGTTATGGTTGTACCGATACGGAAAACTAAGATGATAAAAATCGTGAACAGAATCTTAGACCGTACCTGTTTGATTTTAAATGCGTCTTTTAATAGTTTGAAAAACATAGGTCACCTCGCTTAGATGACTTCCACTGAACCACCTTTAGCAGTGATAGCTTCTTCAGCTGATTTAGAGAATTTAGCTGCTTTCACAGTCAATTTCTTAGTCAACTCACCGTTACCAAGAATTTTAATACCTGATTTTTCAGCTTTAACAATTCCTGCTTCGATAAGAACAACTGGAGTTACTTCAGCACCATCTTCAAAGACGTTCAATTGGTCAAGGTTCACAATTGCGTATTCTTTAGCGTTGATGTTAGTGAATCCACGTTTTGGAAGACGACGGAACAATGGAGTTTGTCCACCTTCAAAACCAAGGCGAACTCCGCCACCGCTACGAGCTTTTTGACCTTTTTGACCACGGCCAGATGTTTTACCATTACCAGATGATGTACCACGACCAACACGGTTGCGGACTTTACGAGAACCTGCAGCAGGTTGCAATTCATGAAGTTTCATTATATTATTTCTCCTCTTTTGTAAAATGCTAGCGCTCATATAGGAGAAAAGGTGTCTCCTATATAAACTCGCCTATACATATATTTAGTTTTAGGGGCTGAGAAAATCTCATCCCCTAACGTATTTTAATTTAAAGTTGTTAAATCAGCAAAGCTTATTTAACTTCTTCAACAGTTACCAAGTGTGATACTGCAGTAATCATACCGCGTACTGCTGGGTTATCTTCTTTGATAACTGAGCTGTTCAATTTGCCAAGTCCAAGTGCTACAACAGTTTTACGTTGTGACGGGATGCGTCCGATTGGAGACTTAGTCAAAGTAATTTTAATTTGAGCCATGTTATCCCCTTTCTTATGCCAAGTCAGAAACTGAAATACCACGAAGGGCAGCAACTTCTTCAGCGCGTTTTAATTGTTTCAAACCTTCAACAGTTGCGCGAACGATGTTGATTGGAGTGTTAGAGCCAAGAGATTTAGATGTAACATCTGCTACACCTGCCAACTCGATGACGGCACGAACCGCACCACCGGCAGCAACTCCAGAACCCTCAACAGCTGGCTTAAGCAATACTTTCGCTCCGCCAAATTCTGAAAGAACTTCGTGAGGAATTGTTGTGCCAACCATTGGTACTTCAATCAAATTCTTCTTCGCATCTTCAACTGCTTTGCGGATTGCTTCTGGTACTTCTTGAGCTTTACCAGTACCGAAGCCAACACGACCATTGCGATCACCAACAACTACAAGAGCTGCAAAGCGAAGACGACGTCCACCTTTAACAACTTTTGTAACACGGTTGATGGCAACTAAACGTTCTTCAAGTTCAACTGCGTTGTCTTTAAATGCCATTTTCTAGTGTCCTCCTCTTAGAATTTCAATCCGTTTTCACGAGCTGCATCAGCCAAAGCTTTTACACGTCCGTGATAGAGATATCCACCGCGGTCGAAGACGACTTCAGAAATACCTTTAGCAACTGCACGTTCAGCAACGAGCTTACCAACAACAACGGCTTGTTCTGTTTTAGTTCCTTTTGAAACTTCTTTGTCAAGAGTTGAAGCGCTTGCGAGCGTTACACCCGCTACGTCATCAATCACTTGAGCGTAGATGCCTGTATTAGAACGGAATACGTTCAAACGTGGGCGATCAGCAGTTCCAGAGAGTTTTCCGCGAACGCGACGGTGGCGTTTTTGGCGGATTTTATTTTTATCTGGTTTCGTAATCACAATTTTCACCTCTTAATTTTAATCTTGTGCTTATGCACAACGTTGGGAAACAGCTTGTTTGGCTGAAAAAATCAGCCAGACAAGATTATTTACCAGTTTTACCTTCTTTGCGGCGAACGAATTCACCAACGTAGCGGATACCTTTACCTTTGTATGGCTCTGGAGCACGCAGGCTACGTACGTAAGCTGCAGTTTGTCCAACTACTTCTTTTGAAATTCCGCTGATAACGATAGTCGTTGGGTTTGGAAGTTCAAAAGTGATGCCTTCTGGAGCTTCTACTTCGTCTGGATGAGATTTACCAACTGAAAGTACAAGCTTTTTGCCTTGAAGTTGAGCACGGTAACCAACCCCACGCATTTCAAGTTCTTTCTTGAATCCTTCTGATACACCAACAACCATGTTGTTCAAAAGGGCACGAGTTGTTCCGTGGATTGTTTTCATTTCTTTTGAATCGTTTGGACGGTGAAGAGTTACTTCAGTTCCTTCCACACGGATTTCAATATCTTTTGAGAACTCACGAGTAAGTTCTCCTTTAGGTCCTTTTACAGTTACAACGTTGTCATTGTTAGTGAGTTCAACACCAGCAGGCAACACGATAACTTTATTACCAATACGTGACATGTTTATTTTCTCCTGTTAGATTGTCAGGCCATAAGGGCCAGTTTTCACGGGGGGCATTCGGATTAGAGCAAACCTAGTTTCTTTCGAAAAGCTTTGACAAATTCCTGATATTCTGTCAATACATCAATAGCAGCAGGACTATAACCAATTTCACATAAAAGAGATACAAGGTCATCTTTTGACAATTCAGCCAAAGCGTCTTCTGCAACAATAAGTCTTTCATTCAATTCAGCAGCTGTCATCTTTTTCTCCTTAACTAATTTACTCTCTGTTTAGCCGACCAGTAAATCAGCTAAATTGAACACGAGCTATGGTCTGTGTGAAAAAGACAAATCTTCCTAGAGTGTTAACACTCTTTGTCAGATTTCCTATTTTCACATTGCCCATGACGCTCTTTGTATCTTGATTTTACCAAACGTAAGCGATAACTTCTCCACCAACATTCTTTTGGCGTGCTTCTTTATCAGTAAGCAAACCTTCAGAAGTTGAAAGGATAGCAATTCCAAGTCCGTTAAGAACTTTTGGAAGGTCTTCACGTTTTTTGTAGACACGAAGTCCTGGTTTAGAAACACGTTTCAAGTTAGTGATAACTTTTTCACCGTTTGGTCCGTATTTAAGGAATACACGGATGATGCCTTGTTTGTCATCTTCGATGATTTCAACGTTTTTTACAAAACCTTCGCGTTTAAGGATTTCAGCAATCCCTTTTTTGATGTTTGATGCAGGCACTTCAAGTACTTCGTGTTTTGCTTGGTTAGCATTACGGATACGTGTCAGAAAGTCTGCAATTGGGTCAGTCATAACCATTTTATATTTCTCCTCTTACTAGTAGTTTGCAAGCTGCACTTGCTAGTTAATGATTGAGCTATGCTCAGAATATGTTTCTAGGTTTCAATTCCTAAGTGAGTCTAGGCATCTGCTTGCAGGCATAACTTGAGTTAGGCAAAAGCAGACGACTCACGACGGGATTGGAAGCTAGAATTACCAAGATGCTTTGGTAACGCCAGGGATTTGTCCTTTGTATGCTAATTCACGGAAGCAAACACGGCAAAGTTTAAACTTGCGGTAAACGGAATGTGGACGGCCACATTTTTCACAACGAGTATAAGCTTGCGTAGAGAACTTAGCTGGGCGTTTGTTCTTAGCAATCATTGATTTTTTAGCCATTTGTTTTACCTCCTATATTATTTTGCAAAAGGCATTCCAAGGCCTGTAAGCAATTCACGTGACTCTTCGTCAGTGTTAGCAGTTGTTACGATAACGATGTCAAGACCACGAGTTTTGTCAACGTCATCAAAGTTGATTTCTGGGAAGATCAATTGTTCTTTCACACCAAGTGTGTAGTTTCCGCGTCCATCAAATGATTTTGTTGGAACACCGTGGAAGTCACGTACACGTGGAAGTGAAACTGAAACCAATTTATCCAAGAATTCGTACATACGTTCACCACGAAGGGTAACTTTTGCACCGATCGCAACACCTTCACGAAGACGGAAGCCGGCGATTGATTTTTTAGCTTTAGTGATAAGTGGTTTTTGACCTGAGATAAGTGCCAATTCTTCAGCAGCTTTTTCAAGGCTTTTAGCGTTTGATACAGCTTCACCAACACCCATGTTCAAAACGATCTTATCTACTTTAGGCACAGCCATCACTGATGAGTAGTTGAATTGTTCTGTCAAAGCAGGAACTACTTCATTAAGATATTTTTCTTTTAAACGATTTGCCATTATACTTCTCCTTTCCTTCGTGATTAGTCAAGCACTTCGCCTGATTTTTTATTGTAACGAACTTTTTTGCCGTCTACAAACTTGTAGCCAACACGTCCTGCAACACCATTTTTGTCAAGTACTTGAACGTTTGACACATGGATTGGTGCTTCTTTTTCCACGATAGCACCTTGAGGGTTTTCGTTATTTGGCTTTTGGTGTTTCTTAACGATGTTTACACCTTCAACAACAACTTTGTTTACTTTTGGAAGAGCCGTAACAACAAGTGCTTCAACACCCTTGTCTTTACCAGCAATTACGCGAACTTTGTCGCCTTTTTTTACAAACATTTATTTCTCCTCTTAATTCTTACGCCCATAGGGGCACCCTGACTTTTGCCAGGGGACTGTGTTTGTTAATTTTGATTAAAGTACTTCTGGAGCCAATGATACGATCTTCATGAAGCCACCGTCACGCAATTCACGAGCAACTGGGCCGAAGATACGAGTTCCGCGAGGAGTTTTGTCTTCACGGATGATGACTGCAGCGTTTTCGTCAAACTTGATGTATGAACCATCTTTACGACGAGCACCTGATTTAGTACGAACGATAACAGCTTTTACAACGTCACCTTTCTTAACCGCACCGCCAGGAGTAGCTTGTTTTACAGACGCAACGATTACATCACCGATGTTAGCGAACTTACGTCCTGAGCCACCAAGAACTTTGATTGTCAAGATTTCGCGAGCGCCGCTGTTGTCGGCAACTTTCAAACGAGTTTCTGTTTGAATCATTTAAGTTTTCTCCTTTCTGGTTTGATTAGATGATAACCGCTTCTTCAATGACTTCTACAAGACGGAAGCGTTTTGTAGCTGAAAGCGGACGAGTTTCCATGATACGAACGATATCGCCTTCTTTGGCAACATTGTTTTCGTCATGTGCTTTGTACTTCTTAGAGTAGTTAATACGTTTACCATAGACTGGGTGGTTACGTTTAGTTTCAACTACAACTGTGATTGTTTTGTCCATTTTGTCAGAAACAACGCGTCCGACAAGAACTTTACGATTATTGCGTTCCATTGAAATTCTCCTTCCCTAGTCTATTATTTAACTTCTGATTGAACAGTTTTGATACGAGCGATTTGTTTTTTCACTTCTTTCAGGCGAGCTGTCTGCTCCAATTGGCCAGCTGCTGCTTGGAAACGAAGATCAAACAATTCTTTCTTCAATTCATTTTCACGCTTCGCGAGTTCTTCTTGAGAAAGACCACGAAGTTCTTTAACAAATTCTTTTACTTCATTAAGTTTCATGCCTTCTCCTTATTCTGCTTCACGTTTTACGAATTTACATTTAACTGGCAATTTGTGGCTAGCAAGACGAAGCGCTTCGCGAGCGATCTCTTCAGATACACCAGCGATTTCGAACATCACTTTACCACGTTTAACTGGTGCTACCCAACCTTCAGGTGCCCCTTTACCAGATCCCATACGCACACCGATAGCTTTAGCAGTGTATGATTTGTGTGGGAAGATTTTAATCCAAACTTTACCACCACGTTTCATGTAACGAGTCATGGCGATACGAGCAGCTTCGATTTGGCGGTTAGTGATCCAGTGGCTAGTTGTAGCTTGAAGACCGTATTCACCGAATGCTACTTCTTTTCCACCTTTTGCTTCACCGCGCATTTTTCCACGGAATTCACGACGGTGTTTAACACGTTTAGGTACTAACATTGGTTATTTACCTCCTTTAGTGTTTTTACGAGCTGGAAGGACTTCTCCACGGTAGATCCAGACTTTAACACCCAGTTTACCGTAAGTAGTATCAGCTTCTTCCCAAGCGTAATCGATATCCGCACGAAGAGTGTGAAGCGGAACAGTTCCCTCAGAGTAACCTTCGCTGCGGGCAATATCTGCACCATTCAAACGACCTGATACTTGAGTTTTGATTCCTTTAGCTCCTGCACGCATTGTACGTTGGATAGCTTGTTTTTGAGCACGACGGAAAGCAACACGCTGCTCAAGCTGGCGAGCAATTCCTTCACCAACCAGATGCGCATCCAAGTCAGGACGCTTGATTTCGATGATGTTGATGTGGACTTGTTTTCCAGTCAATTTGTTGAGTTTTGCACGAAGTGCATCAACGTTTGCTCCACCTTTACCGATAACCATACCTGGCTTAGCAGTGTGAAGAGAAACGTTTACTTTGTTTACTGCGCGTTCAATTTCAATAGTTGAAATTGCTGCGTCAGCCAATTCTTTTTGAACGAATTTACGGATTGCAAGATCTTCATGAAGGTAATCCGCGTATTCTTTTTCAGCATACCATTTGGCATCCCAATCACGGATGATGCCGACACGCATACCAATTGGATGTACTTTTTGACCCACGATGTTACCTCCTTATTTTTCTGCAACGACCACAGTGATGTGGCTTGTGCGTTTGTTGATTGGTGAAGCTGAACCTTTAGCGCGCGGACGGAAACGTTTCATAGTTGGTCCTTCGTTTGCGAAAGCTTCAGATACTACCAAGTTTGCTTTTTCCAAACCAAAGTTGTTTTCAGCATTAGCGATTGCAGAGTTCAAAACCTTTTCGATAATGCCAGCAGCTTTGTTTGGAGTGAATTTCAAGATTGCGATTGCGTCAGCGACGTTTTTACCACGAATATTGTCAAGAACCAGACGAGATTTACGAGGTGAAACACGCACTGTACGAGCCATTGCTTTAGCTGAAGTAATTTCTGCCATTTATGTTCTCCTTATTTTCTACGTGTTTTCTTGTCGTCTGCAGCGTGACCCTTGTAAGTACGAGTTGGCGCAAATTCACCAAGCTTGTGACCTACCATGTCTTCCTGGATGTAAACAGGCACGTGTTTACGTCCGTCATAAACTGCGATTGTGTAACCAATGAAACTTGGGAAGATCGTTGAACGACGTGACCAAGTTTTGATGACTTTTTTCTTTTCGTCGTTAGCTTGAGCTTCAACTTTCTTCATCAGATGCTCATCGACGAAAGGTCCTTTTTTAAGACTGCGTCCCATTTTATATTTTCTCCTTTAAATAAGTACCACAGCGGCCTGCGCTGACTAAGCAGCGCTACCGAGCTGGCGGATAGATTGTTTTAAATTATTTCTCGTTGCGACGACGAACGATAAGTTTGTCAGATTTCGCTTTCTTGTTACGAGTTTTAAGACCAAGAGCAGGTTTGCCCCATGGAGTAGATGGCGCTTTACGACCAACTGGTGCTTTACCTTCACCACCACCGTGTGGGTGATCGTTAGGGTTCATTACAGAACCACGAACTGTTGGGCGGATACCTTTCCAACGGCTACGTCCTGCTTTACCAAGGTTTACAAGTCCATGTTGTTCGTTTCCGACAACACCAACTGTAGCACGGCAAGTACCAAGAATCATACGAACTTCGCCTGATTGAAGACGAACAAGGGTGTACTTACCTTCTTGGCCCAATACTTGAGCAGAAGCTCCAGCAGCACGAACCAATTCTCCACCACGACCCGGCTTCAACTCGATGTTGTGAACCAAAGTACCAACTGGGATGTTAGCAAGCGGAAGAGCGTTCCCGACTTTGATATCTGCTTCAGGGCCTGAAACGATGCGTTGACCAACTTCAAGACCCTTAGGAGCGATGATATAAGCCTTCACACCGTCAGTGTAGTGAACCAAAGCGATGTTTGCTGAACGATTTGGATCATACTCGATTGTTTTTACAACTGCTTCAACAGCGTCTTTGTTACGCTTGAAGTCAATCAAACGGTAGTGACGCTTGTGGCCGCCACCTTGGTGACGAACAGTGATGCGACCGTTGTTATTACGACCAGCCTTGCTCTTTAAAGAAACAAGCAAAGATTTTTCTGGAGTGCTGGTTGTGATTTCAGCGAAATCCAAAGAAGTCATATTACGGCGACCGTTTGTTGTTGGTTTATAAACACGAATTCCCACGATATTTCCTCCTTAGATTATTCTTCTTCTGCACCGAACAACTCGATTGCTTTTGAATCAGCTGTCAGTGTTACGATAGCTTTTTTAGTTTTGTTTGTAAAACCAGTGTAACGTCCAACGCGTTTTGCTTTTGGTTTTACATTGATAGTGTTAACGTTAGCAACCTTAACTCCTTCAAAAGCAGCTTCAACAGCTTGCTTGATCAAGAGCTTGTGAGCGCGAGTGTCCACTTCAAATACGTATTTGCCTGCTTCGTACTGAGCCATTGAGCCTTCAGTGATAACAGGTTTTTTGATTACGTCGTACAAATTCATTATGCAAGAACCTCCTCAATTTTAGAGATAGCTGCCTGAGTAACCAGAAGTTTATCGCTGTTTACGATGTCCAGAACGCTTGCAGTTGTTGCAGTTGCAACTTTCACATTTGGAAGGTTGCGAGCCGAAAGTGCAGCGAATTCATTTCCTTCTTCAAGGATAACAAGAACTTTCGTATCGATGCTCAGTGCAGCAAGCACTTTTGCAAACTCAGCAGTTTTTGGAGCTGTAAATGAAAGGCTGTCTACAGCTACGAATTTGTTTTCAGCAACTTTTTCAGAGTAAACTGATTTCAATGCCAATCTACGAACTTTACGTGGAAGTTTGTAAGCATATGAACGAGGAGTTGGACCGAATACGATACCACCACCACGCCATTGTGGAGAGCGGATAGAACCTTGACGAGCACGTCCAGTTCCTTTTTGACGCCATGGTTTGCGTCCACCACCTGATACTGCAGAGCGGTTTTTAACAGCGTGTGTTCCTTGACGAAGGCTTGCGCGTTGGCTGATGATCACATCAAACACAACTGATTCATTTGGTTCAATACCAAATACTGCATCGTTAAGAACAACTTGGCCAGCTTCTTTACCAGTTTGGTCAAATAATGTTACGTTTGCCATTGTGACTGATTTCCCCTTTCTTTATTATTTACCAGCTTTAACTGCTGACTTGATAGTGATAAGAGATTTCTTAGCACCTGGTACGTTACCTTTAATCAGGATAACGTTCTTCTCTGGAACAACCTGTACGATTTCAAGGTTTTGAATCGTTACACGGTTGCCACCCATACGTCCAGCCAAGCGTTTGTTTTTGAACACGCGGTTTGGCGCAACTGGTCCCATTGAACCAGGACGACGATGGTAACGTGAACCGTGAGCCATTGGACCACGAGATTGGCCGTGGCGTTTGATAACACCTTGGAAACCTTTACCTTTTGAAGTTCCTGTTACATCAACAACATCACCAGCTTCGAATGTATCGACAGTGATTTCTGCTCCTACTTCCAAGCCTTCAATGTTTTTGAATTCACGAATGAAGCGCTTAGGAGCTGTGTTAGCTTTCGCTACATGGCCTTTGGCAGGTTTGTTGCTCAATACGTCACGAAGGTCATCAAAACCAACTTGAACTGCGTTGTAACCATCTGTTTCAACTGTTTTAACTTGAAGAACAACGTTTGGAGCTGCTTCAACAACAGTTACAGGGATTAATTCGCCAGCTTCAGTGAAGATTTGAGTCATTCCCACTTTTTTCCCTAAGATTCCTTTTGTCATGAGAAAATGTTTCCTTTTCTATAATTTTTTTCAAAAAGTTTTTAACGAGCGTTTTTCATGCTCTGGTTTAGATCAAGCTTTAGATTAAAGTTTAATCTCTACGTTCACACCACTTGGTAGATCCAATTTCATCAAAGCGTCAACTGTTTTTTGAGTTGGGTTGATGATATCAATCAAGCGTTTGTGAGTACGCATTTCAAATTGTTCGCGAGAGTCTTTGTATTTGTGAGTCGCACGAATGATTGTGTAGAGGCTACGTTCAGTTGGAAGTGGGATTGGACCCGCAACTTGTGCACCTGTACGAGTAGCTGATTCTACGATTTTTGCAGCCGCTGTGTCAAGCGTACGGTGTTCGTAAGCTTTCAAACGGATACGGATTTTTTTGTTTGCCATCTTTTTCTCCTTTTCGTCTATTTAAGATAATAGGCTAGCTCCACAAGAAAACCGACAGGTGATTGCGTGGCAATGCAACCGAGCGTGTCGCAACCTCTTGCATCAAAGCTACACGCTGTATTTTTACAGCACCATAGTATCTTAACACAAAGAACCAGTCATTGCAAGGGATTTGAGTAATTTTTTAAGGATTTTTAGGATAATTTTTTATGAAAGTGTTTTCTAAACAATTTATAAGTCTTGTAAGTCATTATCTAGAAGAAAATTTAAACTTTTTCACCTATTTATTCAAGCTTGTATTCAGAAAATACAAAATCTCACTGACGCACATCAGTGAGATTAGAAACGAAAATTTACTCTTGGCTACTTTATTTTATAGTAAGGGGCTGTCCTTTTCAATGCGAAAGTCCTTGCCCGACTGGCAGATGACAAGGTCTGCAGATGCTAGATAGGGTTGATAAAAGTGCCTATATTGCTCTCGTCGAGCCAGATGCGTCTGCTCTATCCACTCTGGCCTGCGCTCTCGCACAGCCACATCCCGAGCCAAGCGGCGCTCTAACTCGGTCTGATCGTCCGTGTAAAAGCAAATCGACAAATCAAACAAACTTTCAGGCAAAAAGGCAGCCGACATACCTTCTACTATTAAAATCGGCTTTCCGGCTGATAAACGCAACCTAGGCGACCAAACTGTGCCAATAGTCAGAATATCCAGACCAGACTGCAAGGCGCAAATATCTCGCTCCAGACTGCTTAGTTCATGAACGGCTGGGATACAGGCTGTTACTTTTTGATGAGGAAAATCTTTGGAACTGAGCAAATCTCGATACTCCCCAGTAATTACATAAGGATCTGTTTCTAGCAGATTGGCTCGCTCCTCACCCAGAACTAGCTGGAGTTTTCGAGCAAAAGTTGACTTGCCCGAAGCACCATGACCATAAATACGCAGGGTGTGGTGTTGGTCGTCTGACAGATAAGCTGTCAATCTTTTCAGCAATTTCTCTTCATCAGACATAGCTTCCCCTTTCAAATGGAGTTTCTTAGAAATTTCGGCTGGATTTATTGTAGCCGTAGCGCTCAATAAAGTCTTCACGGAATTCCAGCAGATTGTCATCCATGATGGCTTGGCGCACCTTCTTCATAAGGTTTACCAAGAAGTAGAGATTGTGATAGCTGGTCAGGCGGATGCCGAAGGTCTCGTCCGCTTTGAGCAAGTGGCGGATATAGGCCCGCGTGTAGTTGGTACATGTGTAGCAGTCACAGTTTTGGTCAAGCGGCGTGAAATCTTCCTCAAACTGAGCGTTTTTAACAACTAGACGTCCTTCGCTGGTCATACAGGTACCATTTCGGGCAATCCGAGTTGGCAGGACGCAGTCAAACATATCCACACCACGTATAACCCCATCAATCAAGCTATCTGGCGCTCCAACTCCCATGAGATAGCGGGGTTTGTTTTCAGGCAGCATAGGTGTTGTGAAGTCCAGCACTGCATTCATCTCTTCGTGAGACTCACCAACTGCCAGTCCTCCGATTGAGTAGCCTGGGAAATCCATGCTGACCAAGTCTTGAGCAGATTGGCGGCGCAAATCTTCAAAGCCAGCACCCTGAACAATCCCAAAGAGACCTTGGTCGTGTGGATGGCTGTGGGCCTTGAGTCCACGCTCTGCCCAACGGCTAGTCCGCTCAATAGACTTCTTGACATAGTCATAGGGCTGGTAGAACTGTGGACACTCATCAAAGGACATCATAATGTCACTGCCTAGATTGTTCTGGATGGAGATGGCCTTTTCTGGTGACAGGAACATTTTGGAACCATTGAGGTGGTTCTTAAAGGTTACTCCTTCTTCTGTGATATTGCGGCTATCAGCTAGAGAATAGACCTGAAAACCGCCACTATCCGTCAGAATAGGCTGATCCCAGTTCATGAACTTGTGCAGGCCACCTGCACGGGCAATCAGCTCATCCCCGGGCCGCAGCCAGAGATGATAGGTATTGGCCAAGATGATACCTGAACCCATTTGCTTGAGCTCTTCTGGTGACTGGGTCTTGACCGTCGCCTGGGTCCCAACCGGCATAAACATAGGTGTCGGAAAAGTTCCGTGAGGCGTGATAATCTCTCCCAAACGAGCACCTGTGTGCTTTTCTTTTTTGATCAAACGATACTGAATCGGTGATGTTGACATGTTTCCTCCTGCTGGGAAAAACAGTCCCAGCGATTTTTCTTCTATATAATGAGCAGCAAGGGCTCACAAGATACCGTATGATTTTACCAAAAAAACTTCTATCTGTCACGGGGTATGATATAATGTAACAGACAAATTCAAATGGAGGAATTATGAATCTAAGTAACATCAGAGCTCAGGCTCGTACCGTCCGCAGCCAAACGAGAGGGATTTTTCTTTTGTTTGCGGCCCCAACTCTTGTCAGCATCCTCAGCATCTTACTTTCCCTTAATGACAATCTAAGAGATTCCATTCCCAGCCTAACTTTTAGCCAGTCCATCTATCTTCTCATTAGTAAAAATCTTTTCCCGACAACCATCCAGTTTATCTTGACCTTGCTACTGCTTTCTGCCAGCTACACCATGATAAAGGTCCTTCGTAAGACAAAGGATGATGTCAACTTTTCAGATATAGGACATCTTTTTACGAGCAAGACTTTCACACCTGTCTTCAAGACGGTTTTACTCAAGCAGCTGCTGATTTTTCTTTGGAATATTCCTATGTTCTGCGGGAGTCTTCTAGCAATCTTTAATGCTTATAAAATCCTCTCTATTTCGGAAAAAATCCCAGCCCATACAGTAGTGACGGCTCAAAGTGCTGCAGGCCAGCAAATCCTTCAATACACTCCTGGTATGTTACTGGGAAGCCTTTTGATATCCCTTGGCCTAGGCATCACCGTTCCTCAGTACTACGCATATTCTCAAGCAGAGCTCATCCTATATGACCAGCTTGAGACCGACACTTACCAGGGAGCTTTCTCTGCTATCCGTCAAAGCCGGAAGCTAATGAAGGGCTACAAGGGAAAGCTATTTATGCTGAATCTGAGCTTCATCGGCTGGAATTTACTGGCCAGAATGACTTACGGTGTACTGAATATTATGGTTCTCCCTTATACAGCGACTGCTTACATTCTCTTTTATGAGGAATTGAAAAAAGAAAAAGCTATTTCAAAAGAAAACAACCCACAGGCACGGGACTCCTTGTCCTAAGCTTGTGAGTTGTTTTTTTATTTACTATTATATTTCTGTCTTGTCAAGGGCAGAGCAGATTTTATCAAAGGCTGTCTCTAGTGAATCCTCATCTGTGAAGAAGGATTCCTCTGCCCAGCCTAAGAAGTCTCGGTCTTTCCACCAGCGCTTCATGTCGGCTGGGGTGAATTCTTCTTGTTTAGCTCTAGTCTGATGGCGGCGGACTGTTTCTTCAAAGGATAGGTCATAGTAGTAAGCAAAGACCTGCGGAGCGAAGAGTTTTTTCAACCGCTCTAGCATCTGTCCGTAAATGTCCGTCTCATAAAATCCTTCTACCAGAACTAGCAAATCATGTTCGTAGCCGAAGCTGGCCAACGTTTCCGTCAGATCAATAGACAAATTTCCTGGCTCGACTTTTTCCTTAAGCATATCCCGTCTAACCGTATCCTGCGATATCAGGAGAGTTCCTCGGCCGCAGTGAGTCTGCAGTTTCCCAGCGAGACTAGACTTGCCAGAGCCGGAATTTCCACGAATGATAACTAACTTGGCCATCTTATTCGCCTAGAATCAAGCGAGTATGCTCGCGTTTAATGCAGCGGTCCATGACAATGTCGTCCCGACTAGCTGTCCGCAAAATCTGCTCAGCCTCCTCACTCTCCAAGCCCAACTGAGCCCAGAAAATCTTAGCATCTGCTTCTAGAAAATCAAGCGCCACATCCGGCAAAAACTCGCTGCGACGGTAAACGTCGACAATATCCACAGGGAAAGGAATGTCTTTGAGACTAGCATAGACGGTTTCACCTAAAATCTGACCGCCCGCTGCCCGTGGATTGACTGGGATAATACGATAGCCCCGCTCCTGCATCTCCTTGGACACGCGGTTGCTGGTTGTTTCTTCGCGGTCAGATAAGCCAACAACAGCAATCACTTTGCTGTTTTTCAAATAATGCTTGACGATTGCATCACTGGGATTTTGAAAATGATAAGTCATAGGCTTCCTCCTCATTCATAATAATGTTGGATAGTTTTGCAGTGTTTGCGTCTTAACTGAATCCGGGCTAAACACCGTGTGAAAAAGATAAGCTTCCTTGCATTCATCGAATGCTATGTTAGCTTTCTATTTTCACTTTGTGTTTTACGCCCTTGATATCTTACTTCGCCTCGTACCAAGTTTGGCCGGCGTTTTCATCAGCCACTAGTGGAACGGCCAGCTCAATCGCAGCCTCCATGGTTTCTTTGACTAGCTGGCGGACGGCTGTTAGCTCGTCAGCTGGCACTTCTAGCACGATTTCATCGTGAACCTGCAAGAGCATGCGAGATTTAAAATTCTTCTCTGTCAGAGCTCGGTCCAGATTAATCATAGCGACTTTGAGAATATCTGCGGCGGAGCCTTGGATTGGGCTGTTAATAGCTGTGCGCTCCGCAAAATTTCGGATGTTAAAGTTGCGGGAATTGATGTCCGGCAAGGAGCGACGGCGATGGTAAATAGTCTCTACATAACCCTTATCACGCGCTTCACGGACAATCGTTTCCATATAATTCTTGATACCTGGGAAACGCTCAAAATAGGTCTGGATATAGTCCTTGGCAGCCTTGCGGGAAATTCCCAAATTATTGGCCAGTCCGAAGTCAGAAATGCCATAGACTACTCCGAAGTTGACAGCCTTGGCATTACGGCGGTCATTAGGTGTCACATCCTCTGCCTTTTTAATACCAAAGACCCGCATGGCGGTAGCCGTGTGAATATCTTCTCCATGTTGAAAGGCAGCAATCAGATGCTCGTCCTGCGAAATGTGAGCCAGCACCCGCAGCTCAATCTGGGAATAATCCGAGCTGAGTAGTACGCTGTCAGCCCACTCTGGCACAAAGGCCTTACGAATAAGGCGGCCCTGCTCCAAACGAACGGGGATATTCTGCAAGTTGGGGTCAACAGAGGACAGGCGGCCCGTCTGAGTCAAATCCTGAACATAGCGAGTGTGAATCTTACCGTCAGATGCAATCGCCTCCTGCAGTCCGATGATATAAGTGGACTGGAGTTTGCTGATTTGACGGTATTCCAGAATCTTAGACACAATCGGTGCTATCGGTGCTAAACGCTCCAGCACATCAACTGCTGTCGAGTAGCCTGTCTTGGTCTTTTTGGTGTACTCCAGCGGCAGCCCCATATCCTCAAAGAGAATGGTTCCCAGCTGTTTCGGCGAGTTAATATTGAACTCCTGACCAGCCAGATCATAAATCTCTTGGGTCAGACTTTCCAGCGTCTTTTCATTTTCCGCCTGCATGCCCTGTAGGGTTTCCCGCTCAACCTTGATCCCCGCAATCTCCATCTTGGCTAAGACAAAGGCCAGCGGCTGCTCCATTTCAAGCAACAAATCCAGCTGGTCGTGGGAACGGAGCTGTTCTTGCATTGGCTCTTCTGTTTCCAGCAGTACTTGGACCTTACGAGCTAGATGCTCAAAGAGTTGCGCTTGGTCCGGCAGAGCGCGCTTGGCTCCCTTGCCATACACCTCGTCATCAGTAGGCAGAATTGTTTGGCCGTAGAGGCGAGCAATGGTCGCCAGCTCATTATCCTCGACCGTCGAAAGCAGATACTTGGCTAGACGCGCATCAAAGGAGGCTGCTGGTAGTTCGATACCATAATGACTGAGCAGTACCTTGGTCCGCTTGAGGTCGTAGGTTTTTAGAGCTGTTTTTGTCAAAAATTCCTGAAAGAGAGGCTGTTGCAGTAAATCGCTGGTGCCGACATAAATCTGACGGCTATCGCCCCAGGCAAGACCGACAATCTCTTCCTTGTGGTAGTTGTCACCCAAGATTTCAAAATAGAAGAATTGCTCTGGCGCCAGCATATCCGCTGTCACCTCAGTCACTTTGGTAAATTCAATTGGTTTGACTTCTACCGGATCTTGAGCCGTTCCTAGCTGAGCCTTGAGCTGCTTGAAGCCCATCTCGTCGTAGAACTTGCTCAGAGCCTCTACCTGCGGCCCCTTATAAACCAAATCATCCAGCCCAATTTCAATCGGAGCCTGAGTATTGATAGTAGCTAGAGTTTTAGATAAAAAGGCCTTGTCCTTGTCATTGATCAGATTTTCCTTCATCTTGGAAGCCTTGAGCTGGTCAATATTTTCATAGAGATTTTCCAAAGAGCCATACTCCAAGAGGAGCTTGAGACCAGTCTTCTCACCGATCTTGGTCACTCCAGGGATATTATCTGACTGATCGCCCATCAGCGCCTTGAGGTCAATGAACTGCTCTGGCGTGATGCCCATCTTTTCCATGAGGTAGGCTGGGGTAAATTCCTCAAACTCGGCCACACCTTTCTTGGAGATCTCCACCACGGTATTATCATCCGTCAGCTGAATCAAGTCTTTATCGCCGCTGACAATGGTCACATCGTAAGGCACTGCTGTTTTTTCAGCCATCTTGTCTAAGGTCCCGATAATGTCATCCGCCTCGTACTGAGCCAAGTCGTAGTAGTGAATGCCTAGGTGCTTCAGCATTTCTCGGATAAAGGGCAGCTGCTCACGAAATTCATCCGGTGTCTTGGCCCGACCAGCCTTATAGTCAGCATACATCTCAGTTCGGAAGGTAGTCTTGCCAGCATCAAAAGCTACCAGGACATGGGTCGGCTGCACACGCTCCAAGAGATGATTGAGCATGAGGTGGAAGCCGTAAATAGCATTGGTATGCAGGCCCGATGGACTCTTGAAACGGTCGATTTGATTATAAAGCGCAAAAAAAGCGCGAAAAGCAACGGACGAACCGTCGATTAATAATAACTTATTCTTATTTTCCATAGGTTTATTATAACACGAAAGGCGGACAAAGACAGAAAAGGCGGCGTGGAAAATAGGTAGAAAATGAATTGAGATTTAAATTTTGCTATAATCATCTTATGAACAACACCTACTATTTTATCCGTCATGCGCATTCTAACTATACACCTGATGAAATCAACCGACCATTATCAGACAAAGGCCAAGAATCTTTGGCACAACTTGACTTTTTAGCAGACAAACCTATTACAGCCATTTATTCCAGCCCCTATCAAAGAGCCATCCAAACGGTTGAGCCTTTGGCTCAGAGTCTGAAACTCGCTATTCAAACCGACAAACGGCTAATAGAGCGAAAGCTAAGCAGTCAAGCGATTGCCGACCAAGATTTTGAAGAAGCCCTCATGCAACTTTGGTCACGGCCGACATTCTCACTGATTGGTGGCGAGTCTAATCAACAAGCTCAACAGCGAGCCTTAGCTCTTCTTCATGAACTGGAAAGCAAACATCAAAACGAAGAGATTATCATTAGCTCCCATGGCAATCTTATCTGCATTTTACTAAGTACATTTGACTCTAACATTGATTATAACTTCTGGCATAATCTTTCCATGCCAGATGTGCTAGTTTTAGATAAAGACGCAATAATCACTCACCTCCTATAAAGAGACCAATCTTGCTTGGTATCGTATCGCCTAGCAAGGCTCGGCTAAATCTTATCGCTCTTATATGTTATAATATAGAAACTGGAGGTGAAAGATGTTTCCAATTCGTATTACAACTCTTGTGACTGAAGAAGTTTATAAAAGATTTTCATGGGCTATTCTCATACGACGAAAAGGATTTGTATTATACATAATCATACTGATAGTCGGGCTGTTAGCCTACGTAATGCTCAGTCCATTAGAGGAAAAGATAATGTCTGTCATATTGTTTCCCCCTATTTTCGCCTCTATGTACTATTTTGGCATGAATTATAAGATAAAGAGGGCTTATCAAAAAAATCCTTTATTTCAGAACATGGAAGTCACTCTGATATTTGACAGAGAGGCTTTTATAGCAAGAAACATACGTGGAGAATTTCACTATACCTATGATGATATTGTCAAGGTCATTGCGACAAAGCAAGATTTTTATATTTTGATTGGTGAGAATACTGGCTTCCCTATTGAAAAAAAGAACTGTACTCCTGAGGCTCTGGAGTTCTTGCTGGAACTACACATTGAGCATATGTAAAAGAAAAAGCAGTCTAGACTGATAGTAGATCAGTTCTGGTCTGCTTTTTATTTTGTAAATAATCGCTTGATATCCATCAACTTTTCTATTTTCAGATTGATTTCTGGTCGGTAGTCACAGAAGTTAATGCTCTGGATGCCACTGTTGACGGCGACATCTACATCCAGCGTCCGGTCGCCGATATAGTAGGTTTCCTGCTTATCCAGGCCATATTTCGCGAGCAGATAGTCGACACCTTCTGGGTGGGGCTTGTGCTCAAAGCCGTTGGCTGTTGTGATGATTTCTGTAAAATAGTCATGAATTCCCAAGTCTTTTAAGATTTGATGGGCATTGAGTCCCTTGTGGGTATAGACGAACTGGGCAATGCCCTGCTCTTCAGCCCAGGCCAGTATCTCCGCAGCTCCTTCCATCAGATGGACTTGAGCGTTCTTCTCCTTTAGGCTTGCTCCACGGAAGGAATTCATCTCGGCAGCATCCAGACCCTTCTCAGATGCCACTTCCTCCAAAAGCTTCTGGACAGAGTGCTTTAGGATATAGCTGTGAATACTCGCTCTGTTGAAGTCCAGACCATAGTGAGCATAGGTTTCCTCAATCCCCGCTAAAATAGCATCGTAGGAGTCCAGCAAGGTGCCGTCCAAATCCCAAATAAATGCTTTTGTCATGTGATTTCCCTCATTTTTCTGTCAAATAAAACCTTTAAAAACAGCCAGCGGAAGCCATTGTCCAAGAGCATCCCAGTCCAGACTCCTGGCAGACCCAAACCAAAAGTCACACCCAGCAAATAACCGGCAATGATGCGAATCAGCCACATGCCAACAGTCGTGGCATAAAAAGGCAGTCTGGCATTGCCCAGCCCCTGCCAGATAGCTGTGTAAATCACGGTTCCCACTGCCATGGGAGTTCCCAGCAAGGAGAAAAGCATGACTGAAAGACTGGCTGTAATAGCTCCGCTATTATCCGTATAGAGCAAGGTCAGCGGCCGACCAAAAACGAAAATCCCTAGAGCCACGGGCAGCATGCAACTAAAAGACAGCCAGAAGGTCCGCTGACGAATCAGACCGACCTCTTTCATATCTCCCTCACCTACCGCATGCCCTACCAGCATGACTGTTGCTGTTGCGACCCCGAAGATTGGCATATAATTAAACTGCGTCAGGACTTCACCGATGGCATTCCCCGCTACTGCGTCCGTCCCAAAGACGACCACAATGGCGATAATCACTACATCACCCGCCCGCATCATGAGCCGCTCTCCAGCAGCCGGCAGAGACAGGCGCAAGAGCTCTCCATCTAACCCCCAGCTCCAGCGGATTGTGGACAAATCCAGCTCCCGCCAGAGAATCAGGACACCCACCAAACGAGCCAGCACCGTTCCCAGCGCTACACCGACAATACCAAGCCGAAAGACGTAAATCCCCAGACCAGAAAAGAGGGCATTGAGGACATTAGTCAGAAGACTGACGTACATGGGAAATCTAGGATTGCGCGTGACCCTCACCAGAGCTCCAAAGGAAGTCATAAAGCCTAGCAGGACAATAGTCCCACCAACCAGAGCCAGATAAAGACCGCCTGCTTCAGCCACCGCCTTTTCTGTCCCCAGAAGATCCAGCATCTGCCTGCCAAAGAGCAGGGAAATCAGCCCCAACAGAAGGCTCAGAAGCAAAGTCAGCTTGATAGCCTCGGCTGTATGATAGGCCAAACGCTCCTTGTCCCCTTGAGCCAGAGTTTTGGAGATGAGACTGGAAATAGCAGCCCCCAGAGCGATAAAGATTGCCTGATAAATAGTAATGATGTTGCCGGCCACTGAGACACCAGATATTGCAATCAGCCCAAGACTGGCCACCAGATAGCTGTCGACCATCCCCATGAGCATCTGCAAAAAATTCTCCGCCATAGCCGGCAAGGCGATATTCATGATTTTTTTATAAGTCGTCATTGTCTGAAAATCTCCTGCATTTGTATATCCTTTCTTACTTGAGATTTCCACCCTCCACAATAGAGAATAGAAAGCGGTGGGACTATTGTCCTACCGCATATTAATCTCCTATCACAAAACTTTTTTAAGCACAAACTTCCGCACTATACTGCTTCGCATTCGCAAGCTCAATGAATACCTTCACTCCTCAACAAAGAGTCCCAAAATATGGACATTATCTGCGACGGAGACGAAGGCAGCTGGGTCTGTATGCTTCATGATTTGCTTGAATTCATTAAACTCAGCTCGGGTAATAACTGTCACCAGAACAGCTTTTTGCTCATGATTGTAAGTTCCCTCAGCGCCATGAATCACTGTCGCCCCGCGATGCAGCTTATTGTGAATCTTATCAATCACCCTATCTGGATGACTAGTGATAATCATAGCCTGCATGCGCTTCTGCTTGGTAAAGACAGCATCTGTCACTCGGCTTGATACAAAAATAGTAATCATGGAGTACAGCGCATATTCCCAGCCAAAGGTCAAACCCGCAATCAGCATAATAATCCCATTGACAATTAAGGAAATATTCCCGACATTCCGGCCTGTTTTTTTCCGAACAGTCAGACTGACAATATCAGTCCCACCACTGGAAATACTGGACTTAAGAGCAAAGCCAATCCCTGCTCCCATGACCACACCACCGAAAAGGGCGTTGATAATAGGATTATCAGTCAAAGTCACTTCTGGCACAAACTGGATAAAAAGCGAGCTCATGGTAACCGTGATAAAGGTGAAAATGGTAAACTTATGCCCAATCTGGTACCAGGCCAGAATCATCAGCGGAATATTAATAGCGTAAAAAGTCACAGAAACCGGAATGGTAAAACCTAAGAAACGAGTACTGAGGGCAGTAATGACCTGCGCCAGACCAGTCGCCCCGCTGGAATAAACATGCCCCGGCTGAAAGAAGAAATTGACTGCGACAGCCGACAAAAAGGCATAGACAAGCGAGGCAGAAATCTTCTCATCGTACTTCTCACGCGAGATACTCTTTAAAGACCGCAAAATCTTAAAATTATAAGCAAACCTGCGGACATAATAGCGAAAGAGTTTATAAAAATTAGTCTTCTTCATGTGCTTCCACTTGTAAACTTAATTCCTCTAGTTGAGCGACCGACACTGGGCTAGGTGCCTGTGTCATTGGATCAGAAGCCTTGTTATTTTTCGGAAAGGCGATGACTTCGCGGATATTTTCTTCACCAGCCAAGAGCATCACAAAGCGGTCCAAGCCCAGAGCTAAGCCGCCATGCGGTGGAAAACCATAGTCCATAGCTTCCAGAAGGAAGCCAAACTGCTCAGCAGTTTCTTGAGCTGAGAAGCCAAGCGCCTTGAACATCCGCTCCTGCAAGTCTTTCTGGTTAATCCGAAGACTGCCGCCACCCAGCTCGTAACCATTGAGGACGATATCATAAGCCACAGCCCGTACCTTGCTCAGGTCACCTTCCAACTCTTGCTCAGAATCTTTCTGAGGCAGGGTGAAAGGATGGTGGGCACTCATGTAGCGACCCTCTTCTTCTGACCATTCAAACATGGGCCAGTCAACCACCCAAAGGTAGTTAAATGTATCAGGGTCAATCAAGTCCAACTCTTTGCCCAAACGAACACGAAGAGCTCCCAAAGCAGCGTTTGCCACTTCCAAAGTATCAGCCACAAAGACAACTAGGTCATTATTTTCAAGCTGTAAAGCTTCTGTCAACTGACTTGTCAAGTCTGTCAAGAACTTAGCAACTGGACCAGTCAGCTCACCTTCAGCCACTTTCACCCAAGCAAGACCTTTAGCACCATGCTGTTTTGCTTGCTCTGTCAGCTTATCGATATCCTTACGAGAGTATTTATCTGCAGCATTTTTAACCACGATAGCCTTGACAGCTGGAGCTTCTGAAAAGACCTTGAAGTCAACTCCCTTGACAAGTTCTGTCAAGTCCTGCAACAACATCTCAAAACGAGTATCAGGCTTATCAACACCATAAAGAGCCATGGCATCATCATACTTCATACGAGGGAAAGGTAGAGAAACATCAATACCTTTGGTCTCTTTCATAACACGAGCAATCAAGCCTTCTGTAATGTCCTGAATCTCCTGATCAGACAAGAAGGAAGTCTCCAAGTCCACCTGAGTAAACTCTGGCTGACGGTCACCGCGCAAGTCCTCGTCACGGAAGCACTTAACGATCTGGTAATAACGGTCGAAACCAGCGTTCATCAAGAGCTGCTTGGTAATCTGCGGACTCTGAGGCAGGGCGTAAAAATGTCCCTGATGAACCCGGCTAGGCACTAAGTAATCACGCGCTCCTTCTGGCGTTGACTTGGACAGGAAAGGCGTTTCCACATCAAGGAACTCCAGCTCATCCAGATAATTGCGGATAGAGTGGGTTACCTTGGCACGGAGCTTGAAGTTTTCCAACATCTCTGGCCGGCGCAAGTCCAGATAACGGTAGCGTAAGCGCGTATCATCATTCACCTCAATGCCGTCTTTGATTTCAAAAGGCGTCGTCTTGGCTGTATTTAAGACAGTCAAGCTCTCCACATGCAGCTCAACGCTTCCTGTCGCCAGCTTGTCATTGACCTGCTCACGCGCAGCAACCTTGCCTGTCACCTCCAGCACAAACTCACTGCGCAGGCTTTCTGCAGTTGCCATGACTTCTGTAGCCACTGTCTCAGGATTGATGACCAGCTGCATAATGCCTTCACGGTCGCGCAAATCAATGAAAATCAGCCCGCCCAAATCCCGACGGCGGGCTACCCAGCCCTTCAAAGTGACTTCCTGACCAACATGCTCCTTGCGAACACGCCCAGCATACATAGAACGTTTCATCTTTACTCTCCAAATTTTTAATTCTGTTACTATTTTACCACAAAGCGCCTAAGAAAGCCCTTCTGTCCATTCTTTTTCTGAAAAATATTAAAGCTTCACATGACTATTGCTGACAGTTATGACAAAAGGCCTGAGGCAAACGACCCCAGACCTACTGTCTACTCTATAGATTATTCCTTTTTCTTGCTATCCTCATAGAGACTAGGCGCAAATGCTTTTGTCACCATGGACGTCACGAAGCGAAAACCTCCCGCTGCCAGACCAAAAATTGGCGCCAAGGCACGGAAGAAAAAATCCCCCCGCATAAAATAACAAAGCAGACCAGTAATCACGAAGATGACCAAGCCCTGCACGACAACTACCAATAATATTTTCTTCATCATTCCCTCGACTTTCTATAGACTATTATAGCATATTATGCAGTGTATCAACTGATACTTCCTCTACGACAATTTAAAATGAAATTATGATAGATAGCTAAATCATAATTGATTAGCACATAATTTAAAATATAATACTCCAAATTTTATAGACTTAAGGCTTTATAAATTAACTCACTTAGCAAAAATATCAAGAAATAAAATGCCTAAGATATAGTTTTTCATAACTTCAAGAAGAGGGGGTTCTTCGATCAAAACATCAAAAAAGAGAGAATTTATCTCTCTTAGTTAATTTTTATCGCTCATCAATAAATAATAAAAAATTAAAATTATTTTAATCAGAGCTATTACACTTTTGATTTATCAGATGATGAAGATGAACTTGAGTCAGATTTTGAGCCAGAATCAGTTGTTTTATTACCTTTACGTGTTGCAGCATCATTAGACGAATACTCATTCACAAAAATAGATTTACGTAATTCAAGGAAGCTCTCATCAGTAAGAATGTAGCGACCTTCTTTGGTTTTAGTTAACTCCATTGTAAACTCACGAGGTTCAATGTAACCAAAGTCCTCATTCATCCGATCAAAAGCATAGTAGAAAAGGAAGTTATTAAGCAGAGCTAGACGTTTTTCAAGATCCGGATTAGTCGAATCTTCCAACTCTTTTACATCTTCAATTCCATTTTCAAAGAGACTCGCTTTAGCAAGATTAATCACATTTGCCAAATCACGGGTTGCAATAGCACGAGACTTAAATGTTACTGTTGCAGTCTCTTCATCATCCTCAACACCAGTAATCTCAAAGTCATCCCCAATAGTCGCCAAGACTTTAAAGCGAGCCTGATCAAACAACTCTAATGTTTTTGATGGAGTAAATGATTCAGTCTTTAAATCGATAGTATAATCTTCTTCTGGCGTATATTTGGATATGTTTTCGTCTACGTAGGCTTGAGAAATTCCTTTCTTCCATTTGTCAACAGAAGTCCCCATTAAAGTTGTAAAACCTGAAGAATGATCTGTAAAGACTGCTCGCAGAATAATATCAGCATCTTTCTCAATTCGCTTTTCATTCGTTTCTTTTTCAGATGAGGATGAAGATGATTGCTCTGTCTTCGCATCTTCTGATTTCTTCTCTGTTCTTGGTAGCATTGAACAAGCTCCAAGTAAAAGAACACAGGCAGGTAATACACCAAATTTAAGGATTTTTTTCATTGTTTCTCCTTTTAAATTAATAGAATATGACCATTATACCAAAATATTATCCACTTGTTGGTTTATATCATATTCTTGTAACAAAACTGTAACATTCTCTTTATGAAACAAAAATTATATACTTTGCTTAAAACCCCAATTTCTCAAAAATAAGCTGATAGTTTTCTTGGATTTGGTGTAGGCTAACAGTAATCTCTTCACGATTATGGTTGTTCTTAACAGTCACCTGACCGCTCTCCAATTCGCTTTCACCCAAGGTGATAAGAGTTTTGGCTTTAAAGATATCCGCGGATTTGAACTGAGCCTTGAGCTTGCGGTCTAGATAATCCCTTTCTACCGCAAATCCCTGTGCGCGGAGAGCCTGCACTAACTCCAAAGCTCTACCATTGGCACCAGCTCCTAAAACAGCTACATAAACATCCAGAGCGATTTCAATCGGCAGCTTTACTCCTTGCTTGTCAAGTACCAGAAGCAAACGTTCCAAGCCCATACCGAAGCCAACACCTGGCGTTTCAGGTCCGCCAAAGTAAGCCACCAGCCCATCATAACGGCCGCCAGCACAAATAGTCAGCTGACTGCCAGCTACCTCTGTCGTAAACTCGAAAATTGTGTGATTATAGTAGTCCAAGCCACGGACCATGTTGGTATTGATAATATAAGGAATCTGCAAGGTCTCCAGCATGGAGCGAACGGCCGCAAAGTAAGTACTACTCTCCTCATCCAGATAGTCCAGAATAGACGGTGCACCTTCTACTGCCGCCTTGTCTTCGGGTTCCTTAGAATCCAGCACACGCAGCGGATTCTCCTCCAAGCGACGTTGGCTATCTGCTGAAAGGCTAGCCTTCAGCGGAGTCAGATAATCAATTAAGGCCTGACGGTAAGCAGCTCTGCTCTCAGGATTCCCCAGCGAGTTAAGCTCCAAGCTGACATTAGTAATACCAATATCCTTGAAAAATTGAGCAGCCATGGCAATCATTTCCACATCTGTAGCAGGGTTGCTAGAGCCAAAACACTCTGCTCCAATCTGGTGAAATTCCCGCAGGCGGCCAGCCTGAGGCCGCTCATAGCGGAACATAGAGCCCATATAGTAGACTTTGACAGGCTTTTGCACTTCAGGAGCAAAAAGCTTATTCTCCACATAAGAACGCACCACAGGTGCTGTCCCCTCTGGACGCAGAGTGATATGGCGGTCGCCCTTGTCATAGAAGTCATACATTTCCTTGGTCACGATGTCTGTCGTATCCCCGACCGAGCGGCTAATGACTTCATAGTGCTCAAAAATCGGTGTGCGGATTTCGCCGTAATTGTATTTTTTAAATGTCTTGCGGGCAAAGTCTTCTACATACTGCCACTTGGCTGATTCTTGAGGAAGAATGTCCTGAGTTCCTTTAGGTTTTTGTAATTTCATCTTCTGACCTCCGCCTTCTTTAGTACTTATATTCTATCATAAGTCCGCCATTTTGAGGAGCCCGAAAGGGATTTTTCATTTGGAAGAACTAAATCCGTTTTCATGTTCCAAAATAGCTTGAAAAAAAGTCAGAATTGTGAGAAAATAAAAACAATTCAACTCAGATAGAAGGGGATAGCCATGAGAGACGATATCAAAATCAATGACCGAGCAGCTGCAATTCAGGATAAATTGGTGGAGAAGCTCGAGCGTATTTACGATCCGGATGTAGAGCTGGATGTCTATAACTTAGGGCTGATTTATGAAATTAACTTAGACGAAAACGGCCACTGCAAGGTTGTCATGACCTTTACCGATACAGCCTGTGATTGTGCTGAGAGTCTACCCATCGCCATTATGGACTCTCTTAAAAAAATAGATGAGATTGAAAGCGCCTCTGTTGAGGTTACTTGGTCTCCTGCTTGGAAAATCACTCGTATCAGCCGCTTCGGACGTATTGCCTTGGGGATCAGTCCTAGATAAGAAAGTGTTAAGTTCTTCTATATTAAAAATATCAAACCCGCTAGAAAAACTAGCGGGTTCTTTTGTCATATATAGGCTATTTCTTCCCTGTTTCTTCTGGTTTCCAGAAGTCAGTAACAGCACCTTTAGCGGCAGAGGATACCATGTGAGCATATTTACCGAGAACACCACGGCTATAAAGCGGCGGAATAGTCGTTTCTGCCTTACGTTTCGCCAGCTCTTCATCAGAGATTGCCATAGAAATTTCCTTGGTATCTTGGTCAACCGTGACCATATCGCCTGTACGGAGATAGGCAATCGGGCCACCATCCTGAGCTTCCGGAGCAATGTGTCCGACAACCAAGCCGTAAGTACCGCCTGAGAAGCGACCATCTGTTAGAAGGGCCACCTTGTCTCCTTGGCCTTTCCCTACGATGATAGAAGAAAGTGACAGCATTTCTGGCATACCAGGGCCACCCTTTGGTCCAACGTAACGGACTACAACCACATCGCCATCGACTACTTCATCGGCCAGTACCGCATCAATAGCAGCTTCTTCTGAGTCAAAGACCTTAGCCGGTCCCACGTGACGGCGTACTTTAACACCAGAAACCTTAGCAACAGCACCATCTGGAGCCAGATTACCATGCAAGATGATAAGCGGACCGTCTGCACGTTTTGGATTTTCAAGTGGCATAATGACCTTTTGACCTGGTGTCAGATCAGCAAATTCTGCCAGATTCTCTGCCACCGTTTTACCTGTACAAGTAATGCGGTCGCCATGCAGGAAGCCGTTCGCCAAGAGATATTTCATCACAGCCGGCACTCCACCAACCTCATAAAGGTCTTGGAAGACATACTGACCGGACGGTTTCAAGTCAGCCAAATGTGGCACTTTCTCTTGAATGACATTAAAGTCATCAAGCGTCAGCTCAACATTGGCCGCGTGCGCCATGGCCAGCAAGTGCAGAGTAGCATTGGTAGAACCACCCAGAGCCATGGTCACTGTGATTGCATCTTCAAAGGCTTCACGTGTCAAGATATCAGACGGCTTCAGCCCCATTTTCAGCATTTTCACAACAGCACGGCCAGCTGCTTCGATATCCTCTTGCTTGTCCTTGGACTCAGCTGGGTGAGAAGAGGAGCCTGGCAGACTCATGCCCAGAACTTCAATAGCCGTCGCCATGGTATTGGCCGTATACATACCGCCACAGCCACCAGGGCCAGGGCAGGCATTACACTCAATGCGGCGCACTTCCTCAGCTGTCAAGTCACCATGATTCCATTTCCCGATTCCTTCAAAGACAGAAACCAAGTCAATGTCCTTGCCGTCCAGATTCCCCGGTGCAATCGTTCCGCCGTAGGCAAAGACAGCAGGAATATCCATGTTAGCAATGGCAATCATGGAGCCAGGCATATTTTTATCACAGCCCCCGATAGCTACAAAGGCATCCACGTTATGCCCACCCATGGCAGCCTCGATGGAGTCTGCGATGATGTCGCGTGAGGTCAGAGAGAAGCGCATACCTGGCGTTCCCATGGCAATCCCATCCGCAACCGTAATAGTTCCGTACTGAACTGGCCAAGCACCCTCTGCTTTGATGCCTTCCTTGGCTAGCTTGCCCAAATCATGCAAATGGATGTTACAAGGTGTATTTTCCGCCCAAGTGGAAATCACCCCAACAATAGGCGTTTCAAAATCTTTATCAGTCATCCCCGTCGCGCGAAGCATGGCACGGTTAGGAGATTTAACCATACTGTCATAAATCTTACTTCTGTGACGAATGTCCTTATCTGTCATATCTTTCCCTTTCATTGCTGTAATCTTTGTGCTTTATTATACCACACTTAGACTGTATTTTACAGAAGAAAATTTTTAAATTTTCAGAAGATTGGGAAAATATAGAGGCGGATTTGAAACTTTTTCCTATCAAGTAAAAAGAAGACAACTAGAAGATAAGGTTTTTCTCAAAAAGAAGAAAAAATCTGTCAAGTAACTTTACTTTACAAAAAAGTTTTGTTATACTGTTAAAGTTGATGAAAATCATCAAATTGAATCGAATTCATAAACTAAAAGGAGAAACAAACAATGGCAGTACCTGCACGTCGCACTTCCAAAGCGAAGAAAAACAAACGCCGCACTCACTACAAAGTGACAGCTCCAACTGTAACTTTTGACGAAACTACTGGTGATTACTCACGCTCTCACCGTGTATCCCTTAAAGGATACTACAAGGGCCGTAAGATTGCCAAAGCTGCAGCAGCAGAATAATAGAAGGGAGCTACCATGCGCGTAAATATCACACTTGAACACAAAGAATCTGGTGAACGCTTGTATCTTACTTCTAAAAACAAACGCAACACACCAGACCGTCTTCAATTGAAGAAATACTCACCAAAACTTCGCAAACACGTTGTGTTTACAGAAGTTAAGTAATTTATATAACAAAAATCCTTTGAAATCAACATTTCAAAGGATTTTTTCTTTTTGCTTCAAGCCCTAGCTGAACAACAAACTTAATAGCAAGTCTCGAAAAAAATTATACCTCCTCTTTCTGTCTGAGTTCAAAGAGGTCTTCTACTTTTAGGTTGAAGACTTGAGCAATTTTGAGAGCCATCTCTAACGAAGGATTATAGCGGTTATTTTCCAAGTGCAGAATTGTCTCGCGCCTCATGCCGATGCGGTCGGCTAGCTCCTGCTGGGTCATGCCCTTGGACTCACGAACGGATTTGAGATTAGTGATAATCTTACTTTCTTTGGCCATGGTTATCCTCTCCGTTCTAAGATAAGATAGACAACCGCAAAGATGCAAATCAAGGCAGCTATGCTAATAAAGATCTGGCCCATGTAAAGAATGAGAGAACCCATGTACCCAATGATAACTGCTAGGATTATCAGTGCGCCTAGTATAAAGACAAACATCAAGCTAGCTGCCTTAGCTAGATTAGCATAGAAGCGTTCGTCTGGAGTTTCCTTGACATTTTTCAAAGAGAAAAAACCAAATACAATCACTTCAATAACGAGGCCAACTCCCAAAATCCATTCTTTAATGCCGAATCTTTCGCTTGGGGTCGCAACCCAAATCCCTACTGTATAAAAAATGGTTGCTGCAAACAAAAGCATCGTGTACAGCTTAGCAGACAAGTCAAAAATAGTCCTTCCCTTACCTTTCTGACTCTTATGAGGCCATGGTTTCATGTGCAGCCAGCCCCAAATAGCTACAATCTGACCTAACACTGAAATACCAGCAATAATCAACTTGGGTCCCCAACTAAGATTAGAACCAAATAAAACAGTAAAATCAATAAAGAGAGCTGCGGCAATCATTGCAATGAGGCCACCCGTTTTTTGACTTTTTTTCATGATAGACTCCTTTCCTTATGTTAGAAATATTTAACACTCTTTATGTTATAAATATATCACACTTCAATTTGGAAAGCAAGAATTTATGTGCCAAGGTGGCAATTATTTGAAAAAATTCTATAATAAAAGCCCTCGCCAGATAAATAACTAGCAAGAGCTTGTGTTTCTATTGACTATTCATAGAGTAGTAAAGTCTCTTATTCCATCTCTCTGAGATAGTTCAAAGCTTCGTTGAAGGTTTTGACAGGGACGATTTTCATTTTACTCTTGATTTTGATAGAAGCACGAAGTGCCTCATGGTAGTTAGAGCGCAGCTTGGGATTGTACTGGGCAATATCGGCGTCAATGGTATCATCAGGAACAAAGAAAATCTCAGCGCCTGCCTTATCTGCAGCCATGACCTTCATCTCTATCCCGCCAATCCGGCCAACATTTCCCTTGTGGTCAATCGTTCCAGTACCAGCAATAGCTTTTCCTTTGGTAATGTCTTCAGACACGAGCTGATTGTACAGCTCCAAACTGAACATGAGTCCACCAGAGGGACCTGCTACACCGTTGCTCTTAAACTTCGTCAGAGGATTCATGGCAACACTGGCTTTGGAACCCAACGCAATCCCCAAACCAGGCTTACCAGTTGTCTCATCCACAATCACAGGACCGCTAGCCAAACCAATTACACCATTACGGCTGTACTCAATTGATACCACATCGCCAACTGGCCGCTGCTCCATCTGATCGACAATATCGTATGGACTAGTGTAACTCTGATTGTCAATCTTTAAAATCACATCGCCTTTCTGCAGCTCCTGAGCTAACGGCGTCTCTTGGCTGACAGCATCCACAAAAATCTCTTTATGTCTAATCTCAACAGTACGACCAGCTGCTTGATAAGCTACCTGCAAGGCATTGAGATGGGAAGACCCCATAGTGCTGTTCTCTCGCTCTTCCCGTCCCTTCTCCTTATCAAAATAGTTTTCAGGCACAGAGACATACTCTGTTTCCAGCCTGTAATTAGGCAGCAAAGTCAAAAAGAGACTGAACACCCGAGCATCGGAAACACCGACAGCCATGACATAGATTTGACCTTTTCCTTGACTAGTTCCTCCTTGAACTTGGACAAAGTCTTTGGCATTCAAAGCCGGTCTCAAGGTCTCCACTTGATAAGGCAGGGGGATAAAGCCAATCCCAGTTAGCACCAAAGCTGTTATTAAAATTCTTGTTACGGATTTCATATCCTTCCTCTTGTTTCTAAAAAGTTATTGTCTGGACTTGCGACTTCATGACTTAATCACCAAAATCCACCACCTCTGTATCATTTTCCATCAGAGTATCGGCAAAAACTGTCCGAACAACCAGAACAAATACACAGTAAAAGCTACTGAAAACCAGGACAGGAATCATCTGGATCAGGCCAAGTAAATCATCCAGTTCCCCCAGCAAGGGACCAATATACTGCCTTATCAGATCCATCAGGAGATGAGTGCCCAGCCCAATCAGCCCACCAAAAGAAGCTAGAAAAAAGCTGAGCAGAACATAACGACCCCTGCGCTCCTTCATCAGCAGGACTGACTTTCTCAGACAACCATAAAAAGAAAGCGGCTTGGCCAGATTGTCTCTGGAGCTAGTATCCTGAATGATATAAGACAGCAAAAAGAAGTGCGAATCAACCAGATAAGTGAAGAGCAGGTAAAAGACCATGAACAAGAAAGGAAAGAGAAACTGGAAAATCACAATGGCCTCTGGACTTACTGCTCTCCGATAAAAGGCAAAGAGACTAGCCACCCCAAGATTGATGCCGATTGCCGACCAACCCATGTACAGAATCAGAACCTGAACTGCACTGACAATGAAGGAATAAAAGAGGCGGGTAAGCAAGCCATCTGAGATACTGTACCAAACCGCATAGCCAAAATAGAGCTTAACCATCTGCGGATTTCGTATCACTGTCAAGGCAAATTTATTGACGTAAGCAAAACTGAAGGCAATTATAAATGCCAAACAAGTCAAGACTAAAATGGACCGGTAAGACCAACTCGAAACCAGCGGAAAAAGAAACCAAGCCAGTGTTGCAAGCGGGATTCCGACCAGCAAAAGGCCTTTCAGCCAAACAAAATAATACTCTGTAACAAAAATCCAAGCTTCTCTGAAAACCCTTGTTACTTTTACATCATTCATCGTTCATTATCCTAAATCCTAAAACCCTTTCTAATTTTTTCATAAATATTAATCTCCAAAATGAACTATTTCCCGATCATAAGACATCAGGATGTCGGCCATAACCGAGCGGGCTGCCAAGGTATAAATCAGCAAAAAGCCATTGATTATACTAACAATCATTCCCACAACATTAGATACACCATCACCAAAAAGTAAACTCAAAACTTCTATTAGACCCAATACTACAGGAATAAGCTTTAAGACAAGCTCTACCAGTAAGTAACGCCCTCTCTGACCATTCATACGAGAAAAGGACTTGCCCAAGCAGCTAAAAGCTGACAGAGGACGCAAGAGGTTATCAGAAGAGTTGGTATCCTGAATAATATAGGGCAATAAGAAGAAGTGAGAGGCTACAAAATAGCTGTAAAATAAATGGAACAACAAGTTAAACATTGGTGCTATCAAAAACATCAGAAAGAGTATACTTGTCATTTTTTCTCGATTATTTACAGCCCAAATAGCCAAAGCATGCCAGATTTCCCGAACATTTGAACCAGGCACCCACATATGATACAAGTATACAAAAAGAAGTAACATAGCCAAGAAAAACATGAAGACGTAAATAGACATAGAAAGCAAACGCCCAAAAAAGCCATCAGAAATACTGTAGCCAACAGCCCTCCAGAAGTTTCGCCGCACCATCTGCGGATTACGAACCATGGTCAAGGAAAACTTATGGATATAAGCAATCATAAAAGAGCTCAGAAATCCAAAGAAAATCATACTTGGAAGAAATGTAGAAGTCCATGGAGAAAAAAATAGAATTAACAGCCCCAGAATAAAAAATGGCAGTTGAATGATAGCAAGCCCTGCTGTCCATACAAAAAAGTAGTCAACAGTCAGTCCCCAGGCTTCCTTTAACACATCGCTTACGTCAAACTTTTTTTTCATAAATCCCCTAATTAAGTCATTTTTCGCCATAAAAGACGATGTAGATGTCGCAGAAGCATTTTTTTATTTTTTAGTCCCGAGAGGATGATTAGGAATTTTTAGAGCCTCAGAGAGCCAAAAAAAACTTGTCAATCACCTCACCAAAAGAAATTCTTTCTATAATAAAGCAAGCTGAGACACAATTGTCCCAGCCTCCTTAACCTTTTTTCAAAAAATTTCGAATACGAATCATAATCTTGCTTGACCAAGTTTTGTCAGATGCGTATCTTACATTGATAGCAGCCATGCTCTTACCATTGTAGAACTGACCACCAGGCTTGAGATAGTGCTCGCTGAGATAGCGGGCAACGGTATCTATACCATCGTCAAATGTTGCGAAATTTCCTGCACTGGAAAAAGGACTGGAGTCATAAGCCATGAAACCAAAAAGGTTGTGCTTGGCCTGAGCAATCTGACTGCGGCCGTAATCCGATTCGTGAATAGCCAGCCCTACGAGAAAAATTGCATTAACTCCATGATCTTTCTCTGCTTTTTTGAAAGCTTTTCCCAATCCAGCCATCGGCGTGCCAGCCAAACGACTATCAATGAAATCGGCTGACACTGTACTTGGCACTGTTACATCTTCTGAAAAGACGACTGCTCCTGTCTTCTTGGCCTGAAACTGATCTGACACTTGAACTAAAGATGGATCCAGACTGGCCTTTTCATTTGCCGCTAGGCGGCTGACAGGCAGCACACTGCCTGAAAGGACAGTAGCTGTCGCTAATGCTATGATAACTTTTTTCTTCCTAAACATTTTTTTATCCATTTCTATTGTCGCTTTTAGTTTCCTAGATTCCTCCCCAGAAATATAGGATGACCGCCATGATACTCATAGCAGGACCAAAAGGGACTTCTTCTTTCAACTTAAATTTGAATTTCTTAAAGATGGTTGCGATTAAGAGAATCGCTCCAGCCACAAAGAAAGAACCATATCCCAAAATCAGCGTATTCAAGGGGCTAAACCAACTGCTCAGGGCAGCTAAGTAGAGAATGTCTCCCATCCCGAAGGCCTCTTTCTTGTAATAAGCCTTGGCCCCAAAATAAATGAGAGAGTAGAGACCAGCGCCGACTAGCAGCGAAAAGAGCAGTTCCCAATTGAACTCATTGGTAAAAAACGTAACAGCCATACGGCCCAGCCAGAAAACCAGCAGAACCGAGTCCGAGATGTACTGAGTATCAAAATCGATATAACCGATAATGAGACAAAGTGACACCAAAAGACAGGTTGAAGCAACCATCCATGGCCCCTGATCTTGAAAGATCTGATAAGAGGCCAGCCAGAGCAGACCCGTCAGGAGCTCCACAATGAGATAGCGCGGTGAAATCGGCTCCTTGCAGTGTTTACATTTAAAGCCCTGCATGATAATCGACACAACCGGAATCAGCTCCACCGAAGTCAAGACATGGCCGCAGGACGGACACATAGATCGACCTTTGGCAATGCTCTTTTCCAGCGGCACACGGTAGATGACGACATTGAAAAAGCTCCCAAATACGACACCTAATATAAATACTAAACTTGCAATCATAATTTTTCCCTTTTTATACTCTTTGAAAATCTCAGATGACAGTGTCAAACTTAGACTTCCCTTGAGTATCACTTAGATGCCAGAATGATGGATACTTGCCCCTCCTCCAAACTTAATGAAAATACCATATCTGTTTCTGTATTGTTTTGAATGGTCAATTCGGTCAAACCTTCAGCCGGCGTTCCGATGTTGAAATACTGTCCTCGATAAGAAATAACATTGGTCCGTGAAAAGGCGAGTTGCTGAATGGCATCTATAATCTGCTCAGCACCCTGACCGTAAACTTCTTTATTATCCTTGCCCTTGACTGGCAGATATCCAGACTCTGCATTCAAAGCGCCCAGCAATTCTGAGATAGACTTGGTCTCGCCAGGAGCCAAGTAAACATTCTGCAGCTTGTAAAAGGCTGTCTTCATGTTTTGAGCTTGGGCAGCGTTGGTCGGCAGTGGTACTTCCTTACGCTCTATAAAGTGCGTATATTGACTCAGAAGCTCACTCTGATCTTCTGCTTCGACAGGCGTACTCTCAACCTTGACATCATCAAATTTACCAGTCTTGGCAATCTCCTCAGATGCTTGGATAAAAGCAGCAGGGTCAATCTTATAGCCATTAGACTTGTCTCCCACCTTTACGTTAGACTCGCCGTCCATGACCAGATGATTGGTCGTTGGAAGCTGACTGAGAACATCAGGATGGGCAGCTAAGACATCGTTTAAAGGTCTAAGCCAAAAGAGTCGATTGGGATAGATGGAAATCTGTAGATTTTCCTTGGTATCGAAAAACGGTGTAAACTTATCCCAAACTGTCTTGGCTGAAATATTATCCAGCCGCTTGAGCTCTTCTTCTGTGAAATAGCTCAGTCCTAAAAAGCGCATATCTACAGAGAAGTGTTGCCCAGTAGTCAGCTGAAAAGTCGCCTTATAGGGCAGTTCTCTGTAAACTTCAATCTCAGCTTCGCTCCGAGAGCGAACCTTCATAGAGGGACGGCCATTGATACTCAGGTCAATCGTTGGATTAAAGACAAAAATGACATAAAATAAACTACCCAGCAGAAAGGCAGCAAGTGTCGCTGCTGGAAGTAGTTTTTGATATTTTGATGAAACCTTTCTTTTTCTTCTTGACATGAATCTCATACCAACCTTATACTACGCATTCAGCTAAGCGGATAAGGAATTTACGGTCGATACGGCGAAGAAAATCAATGATGTCATCTGAAACAGTATCTCCGGCATTCAGGATAACTCCTCCATCTGCATTAACAAGGTCTTTTTGCAGTGTTTTGCCTACCAGAAGACGTTTTTGCCGATCGATAAAATCGTTAACAGCTTTCTTTGCTGCTGACTCTTCTTCAGCAACTGGAGCTGTGCTGATAGTTGTTTCTACTTCCTCAGCAGGAGTTGCCAATACTTCTTCCAAAGCAGCATCCAGACTCAGCGCTGCATCTGTTTCTTCAACTTCTTCTTCAGCTGGAGCTGTTGTTTCTTGTACCCAGTCTTGAACTTCTGGTTCTTCTGTTGTCTCTACGACTGCTTCAGAAAACTCCAACTCAGGAGCAGCAGCTCCCAGACCTACAGCAGCCAAGGCCTCTGTCAAATCTGTCGCAGCTTCTTCTTTCACATCTGCTTTTTCATCTACAACTGGCTCAAATACAGGCGCTTCAGCAACTACTTCCTCAATTTTTTCGGCAGGTTTTGCAGCTTCAGTCTCATGGAGCAGATCTGCTGCAGCCAGACGGCCCATCTCTACATCTGCTTCAAGATGAGGAGCTGTCTTTTTTTCATCATTGAGGATGATGTACTCTTTACCAATCATCAAGATGCGTGATTTAGGAATCTGAATTTCCTCGCTGGCTTCTTCAGAATTGACCACCAAGTAGCCAATTTCATTCTTTTCGTCAATATGATAGTCAACAACAGTTCCCACCTTGTTTCCATCAATTGTGATAACAATTTCGTCAAAGACGCTACCCTGCTTGTCGTTCAAGACCTTCAGATCAGCCTCTTCCAACTCTTGAAAGACTGAGCTGTTTTCTACCATGACCGCAAAATCTCCGATGCCTTGGATGTTCTTGCTAGACAGCAAGGCAAAAGGCTGTTCAGACTGTTTTGACTTAATGACAAAAGTCAGATTGACCCCCTCATCAACAAAGACTTCATGGACTTCACCCAGTCCCATCCCTTTTTCAATCTCAATGACAACGGTCCCTGTGATTGTTTTACAACTTTTCATAATTTCCCCTAAAACCCTTCTAATTGATTACAATCAATTGTATGTTTATATAGTATTAATTTTTCCCGATTTTGTCCAGCATGTTGAACGCTTCTTGACGAAGATTCTGATCTGAGCTTCCTTGGACAATCTCTTTCAGATAGCTCTCCGCCTCTTGAACTGCATTAGAAGCCAACAATTCCTGACTTTCCAGTAGAAGGAATTGGAAATAGACTTCTTTATCTCCCGCAGTTGTTGTAGCTGGTCTTGCTTCTGCTGCTTCCTCAGCCTTGAGGATATCAGTAATTTTCTGAAGTAAATCTTCTTCTGTCTCATCTGCAACTGCTTCTTGGATAGGCTCAGCCTGTGTCCAAACAGCGCCTTCAACGACTGATTGAACAACTGTTGGTTCAGCAGCTTCTTCAAATTCAAACGTTTCAGCTGCAGGTTCGAAGTTGTCTTCTTCCTCCCAAGCCTCTGCCACTTCAGCAGTCAAATCTTCCTCTTCAGATCCCAGCAAATCATGCTGAATCTGGCTGAGAATATCTTGATAACCCTGAATATCAGCGCGATCACGGCTAACCATAGACTCTTCAGCAGCAGAAAACTCTGGCTCTGCACTAGCTTGGCTGAAGACTGAGTCCATCTGAGCCTCTGGCTCAGATTTCTCCTCAGCAAAGAAGAGAGATTCTAAGCTGTTAGCTGCTTTTGACTCTTCTTCTCTAACTGGTTTGATATCTCCCGTAGCAGCAAAAACATCTTCCAGGCTGTTGCCTCCTACTTCTTCTGCCACCGGCTGCTGAGCTTGTTCTTGCTCAGTGAAGAATTCTTCCTCATCTTGAGAAACAACTCCTGTTACCTCAACTGCTTGCGGTCTGAAGTTGCCATAGCTAGACTCCGTATAGGACATCGGTCTAATCTTAGACAGAACAGCTGTCTCAAAGGCTGGATCATCAATATCTGTATAGCCTTGATTGCCGGCTGCATTTGCTTCCGTAGGCTGAATCAGAGAGTTTGCCACCTTAATCTTGGTTGACCCCTTGCGGTGATGAAGCAGAGACTGCAAAAATTCATCATTGGCCTTTTGTGAGCTGTGGTCCATACCCACCATGCCGACCTCAGCTGCCGCTAGCTGACTGTTTGGCTCGTATTCTCCAAAGGCAGGAGCTGTAGCCAAATTATCAACAGGGTAGAGAGGTTTGACTTTCTCATATCTTGTCATATCCTTTTTGATAGAACGGTCTGCTAGGGTGCGACCAGAAGCAGATACCCTCTGCCTTGCCGGACTTTCCTCAGCCTGAACCCTTTCTTTACTTTCCTTTCTCATCCTACCGGTTGAAGCATTGGATAAGTTCAAATCCCTAGCAGATGACAAGCCTGCGCTCGTCGCTTCCGCTTTCTTGCGTGTGCTCTTGGTATGCTTCTGGCTTCTGCTTCGCGCTGAAGCAGTTGCTCTCTTCTTGACTGGAGCTAGCTCCTGTGAAAAGAGCAGCACCATATAGACTGCCAAGGCCAAAGCACAGAGTCCAACAAAGGCTATGCCGGGAACTTGTTGAAAGAGGAATGGAGCACCAATCGCAAATAGCATGACCCATACTACGAGAAAAAGGCGCTTTATTAATGAAATCCTAGAAACAAATAAAATGCTAATCGTATGCAGCGCTATAAGCCCTGCTCCAAAAGGTAAAAAATATGCCATTTGAATATTTTCGACACCCCCCACTTTCTAAATGATATTAAACTTTTTCAATGCAAAACCAGTCTTGATTTTGTTTTTCCATAAACTCCATTAAAAACCAAAATAGACTCGGGCGTCTATTCTGAGTTTGCTTGTATTATACTTCAAATATCTCTATGTTTTAGTTTACTATAAATGCACCGTGAATACTAGTCTAATAACTTGGTTTTTAGCATTTTTTTAAGAAAAATTTACTCATGCTCTTGAAATTTTAAACCATAGACTTATTTGGTATTTTTTCAAAGTGTTTTAGCTAACTACCAAGTTGTTCACAGATAGGTTATCCAGCTTCATAGTCGTTTCAGGGCTTTCTTCGCTCGGAGTTTCAAAGTAGTAACCCACAATAGTCATTGGATAGCTGAATCCTGGAATGTTCTCAGGATCGAAGCTAACTTCGCGCCAGCCAGTCCAGCTGTTGGGACGAATGACGTGAAGATAAATCTTCTGACCACTGGCATTTTTGACAATCAAGCCAATCTTACCAGCCCATTGATTAGACAGAGATAGAGAGAAGCTTATAGAATCAGGCTTATTGTTCAAGGATACATACGGTGCTGCAAATTCCATTTCATACATGGTAGAAGACTTGGTTGCTGGAATCTTAACCACGTTTGAACCTGAACCCTCAAGGAAGTCCGTGTTATCAACCGTCACATCATACTGATTGCTACTACCTGACTGAGTCAACTTAAGAGGTGACTCGAAGCGATAGATTGTTGATGAATTGTAATAAGCTGACAAACCATTGTTCTGACTGGACAGATTGCTGAGTTGCTCCAGATAAGATGGAGCTAGATTGCTGAGTTGCTCCAGATAAGACGAAGCTAGATTTGTATTGTTTTTAGCAGTCGCACTGCTAGTTGTATTGGTTGTTGCGGCCCCCAAAGTGCTATTGTTCCCACTCGCATCCGTGCCGTTACTAGACGATACCACTTTCATGAAGGGTTTCTGCCAAGCTGGAGCAGCAAACGGGGACTCCCAGTTAGCAAACTGAATCGGGGTCTTATCGACATTGCTCTCTGGAGTCACATAGCGCTCAACATCTTTTACTTGATAGAAGCGCAGTTTGATTTTACCGGTAGCTAGCTCTGGATTCCTATTCTCCTCGATAGAAGACCAACTTGTCTTTTCACCTAGTTCTAGCTCGCTGGAAACGATTTTTTGTTGATTTCCATCGATTAATTCTAAGAGTTTTAAAACTTGCGTATAAGTTCCTTCGAATTCAATGTCCGCTGTCATCTGAGTAATATTGGAATTGTTGTACTTACCGTTTCCTGGAGTCGCTGTACTAGCCGCGGTTGTCGTTGCAGTATTGGCATCTGATGAAGAGCTGCTGCTAGATGAGGACGATGTACCAGACGAGCTAGAGGTCGTACTGGATGACGATGATGTTCCACTGGAACTTGAGCTGCCAGTCGTATCAGAAGAGTTGGAGTTTTGACCATTAGATGAGGTCGCAGCTAATCCCTCCTGCTGGAGTTCCAACTCTTTGCTTTCAGTATAGTTGACAGACTTGAATTTAATGCCACTTTCTCTGACCAATTTGTCAATCAAGAAAATGAACTCCCCTTGATTGGTTGTACCATAGTATTTTTTAGCTTGATCCAGAGTCTTGGCATTCAGAGTTTTCAGCTGATTCCCGAGAGATCTCTTTTGGCTAATCTTGGCATTCTTGCCATCCAGCTCTGTCATGATTGTTGCGTGTTCTTCATTCAGCTGAGCCATCCGAGTATATGAATTTGATACTAGATATCCCCCACCAGCAAGTACCGCTACTCCTCCGACACAGGCCAACAATCTCTTGTCACGCTCATTCAAATTACTCAGGATTTTTTTCTTTTCTTTCTCATTTTTGTTCTTCATTGAAATCTACATCCTTCGTCAAAATTTTAATGTTAAACTCATAAATTGAATTATTATCTTTTTCCTCGCGAGTAATTTTATCCACAAAAATATGGTTAAATTTCTCAGACTTACGAAGCTCTTCTTCAAACTTAGCGATGGAAAGTTGCTCTTTGGCAGAGCCAACGATTTCTACATTGTCGTTATTAATCTTGATATCGTCAAAGACCAAGTCCCGTGTCACATTTTTATTGAGGAAGTCCATAAAGGCTTTGTTTACTCGGTGCAGTCGGCGGAAGTCGCCTTCCAAGCTGCCAAAGAGAAGTTCGTCATTCTTGACCGTTACAATCTTGTCTTCTGTCTCCGAGATAGCTTTCAGCTCTTGAGCCATTTCTGGACTCTTGAGCGTCTGCTCTGCTCGGTCAATCTCGCCTTGGAGCTGCATAGCGCTAAACTGGAAGAAGCCAATCAGCACAATCATAATCGCTGCAATCCCAGCAAAAGCGGAAATAGCAGCAAGTTTCAGTGGACTGGTTTTAGCCGGTGCCACATGATATTTTGAAAAGTAGTTTAAATCTCTCCGCATTAGTTTGCTCTCCTAATCAACATGGCTGTAGCCGGAATGAACTCCGCATTAAACTCGGCAGAACCTTCCCACAGTACATTCTCATAATCTACGTTATCAATTGAGATGAATTCCCGATTCATGTTCTGCTTCAGAATAGCTGCCAACTGCCAGCAGATATCTTGGTCACCAAAGACGTAGAAACTATCAATGTTGAGGCCGGTTGAACCACTAAAGAAGTTTTCAGTATTGAGAATGTGGTTCTTAGCATCGGCCACCCACTCATCCAAGGCACGCTTCAAAAGACCTGTATCCAGATCATCTGAAGCAACTGCTGGAAGCTTCTGCAAAAGACTAGCATCGTCTGCATAGCTCAGGATGTCCTTGTAACCACGGTTGAGATAGTTACTGGTCACAAACTTGCCTTCTGAGTAGAGATAAACACCGATGAAGCTCTTGCTCAGATGTACCATGCCGACATTTTCCTTGGTCAGCTTCTTGGCACGATTGTTAACCGCCTGAACGCGTTCCAGCCATTTTTCAAAGGTATTAGACTGAAGGTCAAAGACATAGGGTGTCAGCTTCAGATTATTAGCCAAGCCCAAGTATTGCTCTACCACACCTTTTGGCACAGCATAGACCATGAGTGAGCGAGTATCTTCATCAAGCGGAAAGGCTGAATTAGACTCTTGCTCTTGGAACTGGATTACATAAGAAGTCGGATCAATATCCAGATATTGCTGAAGCTCGTAAGATACCAAGCCCTCAATATCCTCATCATTCTGCACACTAGCTGCCACATCAACCGAACGGGCAATGATATTGGTATTGCCCAGAGCAAAGAAAGCATACTTAGCAGTGATCGCATGCTGCTCCATCAGGTCGCTGATAATATTTTTGAGAGTAATCGGGTCGATAATCTCACTATTCAATACAACACCTTCTGGCAGATTGGCAGAAGCCATCTTGATAATCTCCAACTCATTGCGCTTCTGTCTAGCAACAACCAGATAGACTGATTCGTCAGTGAAGTCAATGGCCATCAGATTGCCCTTGATTGGCTTACCAAACATAGTGTAAGGTGCATGCATTCTAGTGACCGGTTGGCTCGCCGCACCACTGCCTTTCTTAGCAAAGAGCGAACGATTACCAGACTTAGCAGGCATATCATCACTGCCACTATTCTTAGAAAAGAGCGGCTTGTTGAGCTTGGTTAAGAAGCTCCCTTTTGCCGTTGACTTTTCCTCATCGTCAAAGTCTTCTTGACGATCTGACTTAATCTGAACCCCTTGAATAGATAAGTGTTCTTTATGTTTCCCTTTTGATGAGAAGAGCGGTTTATTTAATTTTCCTAAAAATGAGCCTTTTTTCTCATTATCTTCTTCGTCCAGAGCTCTTCTGCGCCCCTTGGACGAAAACATATTTTTTGCCATAATCTCCTAATCTCCCTTATTTTTCCTAAAAACTATTTCCCTATTAGCTTGCCTTATACTTATCGCGGAAGTATTCAGCAAGCTTATTTATATCCGGATCTCTCAAAGCTGTTGTATAAATAGCAAACTCATTAATGTAAGTATTACCGCTAAAAATGACCTTACCACTGCTAAAGTTATGAGTCACTTGAGTACTGCTTAGTCTTATGTTCTCGGTATGTACTAACTCACCATTAACGAAAACTTCTATAACTAGACTTGTGTTGTTCACTACAGCACTCCGCACTTGGATAGAATTGTCTTTGTTATAATCTATCCTCACTGATGATGGTTGCTGACCCCCACTGTTATCTACGCTTTTATCTGTTTTAATAAAATCTAATCTACCATCTGCCTCTAGATTAATACCCCAAGACAAAGTGTTGTCTAACTGATAAGTCAGAATTTTCCCTGACTGCTGACGATTTCCAAGCAGGATAGATGTTGTCAGACCATTGCTAAAGTCTCTCGTAAATCCCATTTCCTTTTTATCGTTTGGTTTATCACTAAGAGCAATGAATTGACGTGGCTGTTTAATAGCTTCCTCATAGTAGCTCAACACCGGATAGATTCCAACATACGGCTGATTTGGCTTGGCGTGATTTTGAATGTCAGTATCTGTATGAGAGACTCCATCAGAAGGTAAAAGAGATTTACTTCCATCCCCATTCTTCTGCAAAATCAAATCAGCATCCGTATGAACCTCTAAATTATTAGTGACAGGAAGTCCCATTACCCAAATACGTTTTTCAGCCTCTTGGTACTCGCCAACACGCCCGAAAGAGTTAATAGCTCTTGCCGCATAAGTTAAATACTTCCCTCGCATACTATCAGTAATAGTGAACTTGCCATTGGATAAATTAGGTTTTAGAGTAAAATCACCCGGCATACTTGGAAAGACAATGCGAGAATTGTTACTTGCGATTCTATTCCCTGGTGTACCAATAGGAACAAGGCGTTCCCCGTCTTTTTCAATGTTTCTATCACCTTCAAACCAGCCAGATTCAAGATGAATTTTAGATTTGTTATTTTGCTGTCCCTGATTCAGACTTGCTTCTCCTTCTGGAGCATCTTCTCCAACATAGTAGAACCCCTTTGAGTCTTTAAGTCTAACAGATAGGTCAGTTGGGATATCGAGGACACTTTCCTTGGCATTAGCTACAAAAAGACGAAGAACTTTCTTTTTATCATCATAAGAGAGGGTCTGACCTTTGACAGGTATGGACCGAGAAGCCTCGTTTCCCTTCCGATAGACAAAGTTTTCTGTCTCTGTTCCGTGGCCACCTTCTCGCTTAATCTGAGATAGTCTCTTCTCAAAGGACTCCTGTGCATCAAAGTTTTCAATATTTTGACCACGCTGACGCATAATAGATTGATAACCCGTTGAGAAGAAGGCCAATAACGAAACAGTAACGACAGACAGAATAATCAAGGATATCAGAACTTCCACAAGGGTCACACCCTTTCTCTTTTGTAAAAAGTGCTGTTTCATATTTCCTCCTTACTACGGTCCATTTACAAACCACAAATCTTGCTCCACTTGCTTTTTGATATCAGCAAATGTCTGCTCAAGCTGCTTATCATCTGATACATCTGTATAACTAGTTTCTGGAACCCCTTCCTTTATAGCCGAGGTTAACTCTTCTCCTTTTACTTTATCATTTTTATCAGCCGAGAAACCAATAACATTAATTCTTTTAATTCCTTTTCCAAATTTTTTCGAAACCTCACTAGAATATTTTATAGCCCGACTCACTTCCGGCTCAGGAGTCCCAGGAGCAAAACCAGCGTTATTCCGTGTCGAATGGAACCCTGTTGATAAATCATATTCCCAATTATAGAAATAAGAACGAGACACAAATCCTAATCCATCTTTATCTATCCCTCTGAGTTCAATCTTATTTCCCCGATAATTATACCTAGGATCAACAGTATAAGCAGTAGGAACTCCATCCGTCAAAAGAACTACATATTTGAGCTGGGCTGCATTATTTTGAAGACTGACCATTCCATAACGAAGACCATCACCTGGATTAGTTGCATGTTCTGGATTCAGATTATCAATAGCCCTATTAATAGGGGTCAAACCTTTATCCAACTCAAGAAAATCTTGCTGTACAAAGCTAGCATGAGAATTAAACTGAACAAGATTGACACTGACATTCCCAACCGGTTGAAGATCTGCCATCATTTTCTTAGCTTTATCTTTCAAGATACTAATTCGGCTTTTATTTTTCAGTGGATCGTCAGACTCAGAATTTACTGTTTCTGAACCGTTTAGACTGAACTTCATGGAACCAGAAGCATCAAAGACAAAACTGATTGCTACGTTAGCTTGACCTTCGATTGGATCGTCACGATAAGCCAGAGCTATGCCTCTTTTCCCTTTAGCAACCTTAGAAAACACTTGCTTAGTATTAAGAGCTGACATAGCTGTGTGTATACTCAGCTGATTTTGAGAACCTGCGTATTTCCCTTTCAGTTCATAAGAAACCAGACGATTATCCTTATAGTCATCATTTTTCTTGAAATCTAACTCCATTTTCAAATCATAGAGTGATTTTGTTCCTAGCTCCCTGATTATCCAATCGTTATTTGCTTTATCCCATATATAGTTGAGAATTTTTTTCCCATCCTCAGAAAGCCCAACATAACTCCAGCCTTTAGTAAATTTTGATTTATTGCCATATTTAGAGTCATCAAGGATGAAGATCGCTGTAGATTTACTGATAGTTCTATCCACGTATTGCATGGAAGTTCTCATATCTGCCTGAATGGATGCTTCTTGTTGAATCAGCTTTCGGCTTGTGAACATGGTATTAAAGATAACTCCCACAATCAGCAGAACCATTGAAGTCAGCATGATGCTAACCATCAACTCGACCAAAGTGAAACCTTTTTTTAATTTGCTCATCTGCTCTCCTTTATTCATTTGTAACTAATCGCCCCTTTTCTGAACGAATCCCACTGGTAGCCCATTTAAAAACGACTGTGTGCTCATAATAACTTTTACTTCCAGTAAGATAGGATTTGGAAACTATTGTAATATAATAATTCTCACTTCCACTAGTAGCCCCTTCAAAAGATCCATTGATTTCAATCTCTGCTTTGGCACCATCCTTAAAAGTGTGAGTTGACTTGATTGGCTCCCTAGATTTATTTCGACTTTCAGCCCGAGCTCCAAATTCATTATAAAGAATTTTTCCACCTTCATCGCCAAAATAAGCTCCTAGAGCTAGCTGAGAACCTGAAGTCGCTGCATACTTTGCTTTCATATAACTATACATCCGTTGAGTCTGCACCTGCCCCGTGTCCACGATAGATGCCATAATACCCAGCATAGCCACCAATAGTACAATGGTCACAATAACCATAGGCAGGGTTGAGCCTTGTCTTTTTTTTCCTTTCATGGATAATATCTCCTAATTTCCTCTTTTGATATTGCCAAAATAGTTGTCATCATCTGACAACTACTTTGGTAATATCCGACTGCCTTGGCAGTCGGAATAGAGACTTTCTCTAATTTTCTATTACTAGATAGCGCTATTAGTTCTCCAGTCAAATTCCCAAGTAATAGGCTTCTCGCCACTAGCAGGCGTATAAGTCGAAATCAGCTTATGACTCGTCTTATTAACCTCATGAGCAATCTTGCCATTATCCGCTGCGAGAGTCTTAGAAAGCTCTCCTGAACCCTGAGATTCTTTGGCTATATAAGGCTTGAGCGCATCAAGGTCTGGCACATCAGCCGTTTCTGGTTCGACTTGCGAGCCAATATAGGACTGCACAGCCTGAACCAGCTGACGATGTTCCGACTGGATACGTGCCTTGCGAGCAGTGTCCTGGAAAGAAACAAGAGAAGGAATAGCGACTGCTGCGAGAACTGCGATAATAATAATCACCACAATCAACTCAACCAAGGTAAATCCCTTACCTTTTTTCTTCAAGTCCTGACGGAACTTTTTCAGTTTCTTTAGCATTCGTTGATGTTCTCCCTATTTTTACATCTAACTTTTATTATTGTGAATTACTGTTAGACTTCCAGTCATAGGTCCAAGTCTTAGCTGTACCACCACTCTTTGGAGTGTAGGTAGAAACCAGCTGATTGCCGCTGATTACGTGAGCTGGGCCGTTATTTGCTCCGTCTTTAGCAAGAGTATCAGCAAGAGTACCTTTACCTTGAGAGTTTTTCGCAATGTAAGGGCGCAATTTCTCAAGAGTTGGTGCTTCAGTAGGATTTTCAGGATCTACTTGTGAACCAAGATAAGATTGAATAGCTGATACCAACTGACGGTGTTCTGTTTCAATACGGCTCTTACGCGCACTGTCTTGGAATCCTGTGATAGCTGGGATAGCTACCGCTGCCAAAACAGCAATGATAATGATTACGACAATCAACTCAACCAAGGTAAAACCTTTACCTTTTTTCTTCAAGTCCTGACGGAACTTTTGCAATTTGTTTAACATTTGAATAGTTCTCCTATTTTTCTTGATTAATATATCTTACTTCTTTGTAAGTATCCCAAAGGTAGGGTTTTACTAGACTTTGAGATAACATCTTCAATTACAACGCTAGTTTTTAATTTCCCACCGTTAAGTGGAAAATTCGCTAGATAAATTAAGGCGTTGCGGTTGCAGCACTATTTTCTTTCCAGTCATAAGTCCAAGTCTTAGCTGTTCCACCACTTGCTGGAGTATAAGTTGAAATCAACTTGTTACCAGTAATTACGTGTGCAGCATGCTTGTCTTTTCCGTCTGTAGCAAGAGTATCGGCAAGAGTACCTTTGCCTTGAGAGTTTTTCGCAATGTAAGGGCGCAATTTCTCAAGAGTTGGTGCTTCAGTAGGATTTTCAGGATCTACTTGTGAACCAAGATAAGATTGAATAGCTGATACCAACTGACGGTGTTCTGTTTCAATACGGCTCTTACGCGCACTGTCTTGGAATCCTGTGATAGCTGGGATAGCTACCGCTGCCAAAACAGCAATGATAATGATTACGACAATCAACTCAACCAAGGTAAAACCTTTACCTTTTTTCTTCAAGTCCTGACGGAACTTTTGCAATTTGTTTAACATTTTGAATAGATCTCCTATTTTTTCATAATTTTTACTATTTCCGCCCACAGGGGCATTCGTTTTGTTCCTAGCTGGGAGACCCCACAAACTCCCAGCATCCGAACGGTTTTCCTAACTTTTTGTGCAGAGCAAGTCCTCTGCGAATTCTAACTTTTTCTGTAAATAATCTTTTATTGATTTGCTTCAGCGCCCTGTTGAACAGCATTAGCAATTTCAAACATTGGCAACATAACAGAGGCAACGATTCCCCCGATGATAACCCCCATGAAGATGATCATGGCTGGTTCCAAGAGTGAGAGCAACTGCTTGATAGCTGCTTCCAGCTCTTCTTCATAAAAATCTGATGTTTTATTGAGCATGGACTCCAGAGACCCAGACTCCTCACCAATCTTGACCATCGAGAGCATCATAGGCGGGAAGAGACCTGTCGAGGTCAGCATACCCGTTAGGCGTTCCCCTTTTTGCAGACCTTCATTGGCGATTCTCAGCTTGTCAATAACAACAGCGTTATTGGTCGTTGCGGCAGCTGAATCAATGGCCTCTACCAGAGGGATACCCGCACTGGTAAGAGTAGCCAAGGTGCTGGCGAAACGAGCAGTGACAATCTTCTGCATCGGTCCTTTGACGACTGGCATCTTGAGCTTGAGCTGGTCCAGCTGATAGCGGCCTGCCTCTGTACTGCGATAACGTAGGAATAGGAAGACTAGAAGCCCAACCCCACCAAAGAGGATATACCAGTAAGACTGGACAAAGTTACTAGCTGCCAAGACGATACGTGTTGGCAAAGGTAATGCTACACCACTCTGCTCAAAGATTCCCGAGAAGTTAGGGATAACGACATAGAGCAAGACCAAGGTGGCAGCTACTGCCAGAAAGGCAAGGACCGCTGGATAGATCATAGCTCCGCGAATCTGGCGACTGGTCTTGAGCTCCTTATTATAGTGCTCAGACATTCTTTCCAGCACCTCGTCTAGCTTACCAGTCTTTTCACCAGCCTGTACCATACGGATTAAGAGGTCGGGAAAGAGACCATTTTGCTCGATTAGAGCCTTGGACAGCTGATTCCCTTCCTTCAGGCCTTTACTGATAACCTTCAGACTTGCCTTCAAGTTTTTGGCATCTGTCTGCTGCTCTAAGATATCTACTGCATTGTTGAGCGGGATACCCGAGTTTAACATAACCGACATCTGCTTACAGAAGAGCGATATGTCCTTGAGCTTTATCTTCTTGCTTTGGAAAAGGACAATCTCCTTAGAGCCCATGACCTTTTCTTCGACACTGATCGGCTTCCCTTTGAGACGAATCCGATTGACGGCATCTGTCCGGTTAGGAGCGTCCACCTCTAGTGTGACGACCCCTTGCCTAGTGTCTAAGTATTTACAAACATATACTGTCATGCTCTAGTACCCCACTATTCCTAGGGATTTTTCAACTTGAGCGCGGTCCACTGAGTAGGACAATAGTGTTCTCTGATCGATGACATTGCGACGGTAGAGTCCCATGAGCGAAGTGTCCATGGTAATCATGCCTAGCTGAGCCCCCGTTTGGATTGGCGTCAGCAGCTGGTGGGTCTTCCCTTCGCGAATGAGGTTGCGAATAGCGGGTGTTCCCAGCATGATTTCAAAGGCAGCCACACGACCCTTGCCGGTCGCTGTACGCATAAGCTGCTGCGATACAACCCCTTCCATAACGGCTGAAAGCTGTACGCGGATTTGCTCCTGCTGCTCGGCTGGAAATACGTCGATAATCCGGTCCATGGTGTTTACGGCACCGACCGTGTGGAGGGTTGACAGAACCAAGTGACCTGTTTCCGCCGCACGCAGAGCGATTTCAATCGTTTCCTTATCCCGCATCTCACCAACTAGGATGACATCCGGGTCCTGACGAAGTGCACCGCGGAGGGCATTGCCGAAGCTCTGCGTATCCGCTCCCAGCTCACGCTGGTTGACCAAGCACTTATTATGCGTATGCATGTACTCGATCGGATCTTCAATCGTGATGATGTGCTCATCCCGCAAGCTGTTCATGTAGTTGATCATGGTTGCCAGGGTCGTTGACTTTCCGCTTCCTGTTGGTCCGGTAACCAATATCAGCCCCCGACGTTTCTCAGCCAGCTTTTTGATAACTGGTGGCAATCCCAGAGATTCCATAGATGGAATATCCTTGGGAATGACCCGCAAGGCAATCCCGCAGTTGTTTTTCTGCTTAAAGATATTGACCCGCAAGCGATAGCCATTGTCGACCTCGTAGGCACAGTCCACTTCACCGACTTCTAAAAGATGAGCAATCTGCTTCTCATTTAAAATATGCTTGGTGAAGCGAACCGTGTCTTCGTTGGTCAAAATTGTATTGTTGAGTTGTGTTAACCTCCCGTGCAGACGCATGGTTGGCTCAGCGCCAACCGTGAAGTGGATATCTGATGCACCCGCTTCAATCGCCTGCTTAATTAACTCATCCAAATTCATCCTAAACTTCCCCTTCTAGACTGAAGGCAATCTTCATTGCTTCTTCAATCGTTGTAGTCCCCTGTTTTGCGATATCAATGGCCTCCTCCGCCAAGTCTCGCATACCATTTTTCTTAGCTTCTGCTCGAAGCTGTGACGTTGTTCCACCATCATTAATTAGTGATTTAATCTCCCTTGTCACTGCCATGATTTCGTGGATAGCTATACGTCCATAGTATCCCGTACCGCTGCAGTAGTTGCAGCCGCGTCCGCGATACAAGGTGTCTCCCTTGTGAATACCGATACCTGCATGTTCATTTGTTTCTACAGTATATTCAGTCTTACACTTAGGACAGATGCGCTTAATCAAGCGCTGTGCGATAATACCGACAGTCGCCGTTGAGACCAGATAAGGCTTGATGCCCATATCGACCAAACGGTTGACTGTACTAGCTGTGTCATTGGTGTGGATAGTCGAGAGAACGACGTGACCAGTGATAGCGGCCCGAACCGCGATACTAGCTGTCTCTTCATCCCGAATTTCCCCCAAGAGAACGATGTCCGGGTCCTGACGCAGGATACTTCTCAAACCACTCGCGAAGGTCAGTCCAGCTTTATTATTTACCTGAACTTGGTTGACCCCTTCCAATCGGTACTCAACCGGATCTTCAACAGTGATGATATTTTTTCCTACATCATTGAGCTCACGGAGCGCTGTGTAGAGAGTGGTTGTCTTTCCGCTTCCTGTCGGACCAGTCAGCAAGATAATGCCTTCTGGCGCCTTAAGAATATCTTCAAAGAGCTTCTGATTGGTTGGAGAGAATCCCAGCTCCTCTTTACTGAGGAGAGTTGCATTCCGGCTCAAAATCCGAATAACGATTTTTTCACCGAATACAGTAGGCAAGACTGAAACCCGCATATCGACTTCTTTGCCGTCGATGGTTGTCTCAATCCGTCCATCCTGAGGAATCCGTCGCTCGGCGATGTCCAGACCACTCATAATCTTAATCCGTGTCGCAATGGCTGAGTGAGCATTGGCTTTCAACTGCATGTTTTCCACCAAAGTCCCATCAACCCGGAAACGTACACGAACAACTTTTTCAAAGGGCTCAATATGGATATCGCTGGTCCGCGTCTTGATTGCTTGACTGATAATCGAGTCAATCAAACGCACAACCGGAGCATTTTTGATTTCGAGATCTTCTTCGACGATCTCTTCATCCACATTAAAACCTTCGATTTCGGTCGCTGCCTGTTGGGCTTCTTCTCCTTTGGAATAGTATTGATCGATATACTTCTCAATATCATCCCGAAAAGTTACATAAGGTTCTACCGCCATCTTAGAGACGATTTTAACGTCATCTAGGGCGATATAGTTGCTTGGATCTGCCATCGCAACTACTAACTTGGGTTCTTCTCCCTCTTCTCCATCTGTGAAAGAGATCGGAATCAATCCATGACGTTTAGCAACTTTTTCTGAAACCTTCTCGACAGCTTCCTTTTCTATCACAAACTGTGATAGATTGACATGAGGTACACGATAGTAGTAACTCATGACTTTCAGCATATCTTCTTCTGTCACATAGCCCTTGCTGATTAGATATCTCTCTAACTGCATGTTTGATTGTGGCATATCTTGAAGAATTTCTTCTTTTTGAGCTGCCGTTATCAGATTGAATTGAACCAATATAGCGATTAGTGCCATTTGTTTCTCCTGTCTGTGATTTTTTTGTAAAAATCCTTCAATTCTTTCTATGCGTTAATAGATAACAGCTTTCTTAAAAAAATCTCCCTCGCTTAAAGCTTCCTTTAAGGTTTCTTTAAGCTTTTTAAGTTAGGCTAGTACATGGAAAATTTACCAATAGAACCAAACTTAATGTTTTAAGTTAGATGCTTTGAGCAGTATCTCCATTTGATAAACCTAGTAAACAGTCCTTAAACCAATCCTAAGATTGATAAGGGACGTTTTAGATTTGTCAAAAGGGGCGCAAAAAAGCAGATGCCAAAAACATTTGTTCTTGCGTTCTTAGATACTATACAAAGCAAGTTCTCTTGCAAAATTTCTCATGCTTTTAGATGCAGGTTAAACCGTGTGTGTGTGAAGTTGGTTTAACCCGAATCATCAAGCAGCCAGTGCCATAAGATAAGAATTCTTATCTTATGGTTTTTCTTTTTACCGATATGCATATTTTGGTAGGAAATGCTAGGAACAAAAGCTTTATTTGCTTTAAAAAACATTTACCTATCACAGTATATGACATAATTGACATCTTGTCAACAGGTTTGCCTCGAAAAAAATGATTGCATTTAAAAAAATGTTTAATTTTGATAAAACCTTGTTATATCAAGCTTTTTGACGCTTTTTAAAAGCGTTTTTTTACTTCGAGGATAAAAAAACAGCAAATTTTTCTGAGGAAATTTCCCCTTTACTGCTTCTTTTTCAACCTTCAGATGGACAGTGTGACAGCATCTGTCCTCTTCTAATCGGTAGTCGATATGCTTAGGAAAGGCGCTTCAGGACAAGGCTTAGCAAGCTTTGCCTGTTTCTTCCTACCCAATAGTATATGCTAAAGAAAAAGCATTGTCAATACATTTGCATTTTATTATATGTAAAACCTATCTAAAAATGCACAATGTGCGCGGCTTGTCTATTTTTTATAGAAAAACTACAAAATCAAAAAGGCTAGAATTTTCAGACAGGGAAAAAGATATATTAAATAAGAAGAAAATCGTAAAAATAGAACCAGTTGAGTGATGGAAATTAGACTGTATAACGAAAAACAGCCCGAAATATCGGACTGCAGAGATATAATTTACACTAGTACTATTTAAGTATGAGGTTTTAAATCGCCCTCTCCACCTAAACACCACTCTTCATGCTCTTCCAAGCTGCTATCCGTCTGGATAGTGATTTTGGTGATGCCATAGGCTTGCAGTTCTTGACGCAGAGTAGTCTGGGTCTCGGCCAGCAGATCTGGATTTTCAAGACAGATATGGATCATGGCAAATTTTTCCAAACCGTCTGTGGTCCAGACATTGAGCTGGGTAATAGCCTGAACGTTTTCAACCGACAGAATTTCCTGATAAAGCTGGCTCAGATCAATATCGCTTGGGATGTGATCCAAAAAGATCTTGATATTTTCCCAGAACTTAGGCAGGGCCTTGCTGAGGATGAAGCCCGCGATAAGCAGGGAGAGCAGCGGATCTAGAAAATACCAATCGGTAAAGCGCAAAACAATAGAGACCAGAATAACAGCCACCCAACCCAAAATGTCCTCTAAGAAATGGAGACTGAGAATAGACTCATTGTGACTGTGTCCATGCCCGTGGCCGACCACCTTGCTGGCTGCTAGATTGACTATAATGGCAAAGATACCCAGCACTAGCATGCCGTCATAATTGACTTTTTCAGGCGCAAAGACCTTGGGTACATTCTCGATAATCACCAAGGTCGAGCCGACCAGCAAGATGACCGAGGTCAGCAAGGCTCCCAAAAGACTGTAGCGCTTGTAGCCCAGAGTGTATTTCTTGTCTTCTTTTTTATTAGAAATTTTTTCAAAAAGGGTGGAAAGTCCGATGGCCATCGCGTCTCCTGTGTCGTGCACAGCGTCGGCTAATACAGCGCTGGAATTGAACATAAAGCCAAAGATAAACTCAAGAATGGCAAAGGAAAAGTTTAACAGAAAGGCAATAGTCATATTTTTACTAGATTTCACAGCAGCCTCCTTTCAGTTTAGCAAATTTTATAGTATAATGTAATCAAAACGGAACACCTTGTTCAGTTTTTTCATCTTTATTATCCCTTATTCTCAGAAAGGAAACAAGAAGCAATTGAGGGGCTTTGTCTGTTACTGAACAATCCTGCTCTTTTGTTCCGAAATGCTATGGACAGACGAGTCAAGAAATCACGCGCAGCTATTTACCAAGCTTTTATCAGCCTGCTGCATCAAAAAAGTTATGAAAGCATTACAGTGCAAGAAATCATCGACCTGGCAGACGTTGGCCGGTCGACTTTTTATGCCCATTTCGATACTAAGGAAGCCTTGCTAGAGGAGGTTTGCCAAGACCTCTTTCAGCATACCTTTCTTGAGCGCGACGACGGCAAGGATCTCTTTGAAGCAACCACGCATATTTTCCAGCATTTTCAAAAGAATCAGGACAAGATTGCGACCTTGCTGCTTTCGAAAAATATCTATTTCACCAATCGCTTAAAGATTGAGCTGGAAAACTATCTCTTTCCGATGATTCAGGAGCAGCTCCTGCAGAAAAAATCTCAGCTGCCGGAGCCTTTTCTGAGAAATTACGTGACCTCTACCTTTGTGGAGACGGTCAGCTGGTGGCTCCAGCAAAAGAAAACATTGCCAGAAACAGTTATCAGCCAGTATTTTCTGGATTTGATGAACTGATTTTATTTTGATACTTATATAGGAGGAAATTTAACTTTATGAAAAAGACACATTCAAAATTTTTACTTCCAGGTATTCTGATGGTGGGGGTTGTCCTGCGGGCACCTTTTGCAGTGCTGCCTGTTGTGCTGGGCGATATTGCCAAGGGGCTGCAAGTTCCCGTCAACTCTCTGGGACTGCTGACTAGCCTGCCCTTGATCATGTTTGCTCTTTGCTCAGCCTTTTCCCCACGCCTGGCTCAAAAGGTCGGACTGGAAAAGCTCTTTACAATAGCCATGATTGTGCTGACTCTGGGCTCTTTTATTCGTATCTTTAACCTGCCTCTACTCTACGCAGGTACAATCATGCTAGGGGCTGCCATCGCTGTCTTAAATGTGCTCCTGCCTAATGTCATTCAGGCTAATCAGCCAGGGAAAATTGGATTTTTAACCACGCTTTATATCACTTCTATGGGACTGGCCATCTCAGTCATGTCTCCCTTGGCTGCGCCTATTGTCCGCTTAGCTGGCTGGAAAGGATTGATTCTCGTCCTGACCCTCATCTGCTTACTGGCCTGCTTAATCTGGCTGCCTAACAGCCGTCACAATCACAAGCTAACTAGTAAAAATCGTGAACAGCAAATGGGCTCTCTGCTAACAAATCCTAGAGTATGGGCTTTGATTGTTTTCGGTGGCCTGCAGTCCTTACTCTTTTATACGGCTATCACTTGGCTGCCGACTCTTGGCCAGTTGGCAGGACTTTCCGATGATGCTACTGGATTCTTAGCCTCTATCTTTTCAATTATCAGCCTTCCTTTGGCTATGACGATACCTAGTCTGACAACGCGTCTATCCGCTAAAAAACGCTTGGGGATGATTGCTCTCTTTTCTGTAACTGGTATGGTTGGTCTGGGCATGCTGCTGGTCAAGACAGATTCCTTTATCTACTGGCTCATCCTCAATCTGCTAATCGGTATGTCCGTCAGCGCCCTCTTCCCCTACCTCATGGTCACTTTCTCACTCAAAACCAGTACTCCTGAGCAAACCGCTCAGCTATCTGGCTTAGCCCAGACTGGTGGTTATATTCTGGCCGCCTTTGGTCCTAGCCTCTTTGGATACAGCTTTGATTTATTCCATTCTTGGACTCCAGCCATCCTCATTCTCATTGGCTTGGCTGCCATCGTGACACTAACACTCTTTTACATTGAGAAGTTTGACAAGATATAATATAGACGAAAAAACGCTTAGAAATCCTAAGCGTTTTTGCAATAGTTGAGACACTCTTCCAGGTCCACATCCCGCTCTAAGTGTTCTGGTGTCCAAGGAATCAAGATATCTGGTTCAACTCCCTTATCATTCATGCCCTTTCCTTGATCAATCCTAGTGTCTCGTGAGGTGGGAAACAGAAGCTCATAGTTACCAAAATCCTTCACGCAGCAATTGGAATAATCTAAAATTCCCATAGTCGGACGCCCTAGGACCGTAACCTTGGGCATCTTTTTCATGGTATCAACAAAATTGTCACCTGAAGATCCACAGGTAACATCTGCTAGCACAAAGACTTTTACAGGTCGAGCTAGGCCTAGGACGTCTGGCAGAAAGTTTTGATTGCTGTCTTCATCGCCATAGAGAACATAACCTTTCCCCCGATTTTCTTCTAGCTCTTTTAGAAATTCTTTGATGATTTGGTGAGTTTCTGCTGACAAGTTTGGATCTTCTAGGATATTTTGCATCAGTTGCTGGCGCAAATCAACATTTCTATCTGTATAGAGAATCTCCATCCCATCATCGCTTGGCAAATCTAAATCACTAAAGGCCTTCCCCTGAGGGAGAGTATATTTGAAAAGTGGATAATAAAGCGAGTCCGTCCCGCCATGATTGACTCGAACATCAATGATTAAATACTTGGCCTGCTCAATAGCTGCTTGGCTGTCTGCATATAGCTGACTGATAGCAGCCTCATCCGTAAAATCTTCTAACTTAAGATAGACGATGTCCTCAGAAAGATTGCGCCATTCAAACTGCGGTGGCTTCTTTGGCTGAGCGGTCGGCTGAACATGCAGTTGCTCTTCCTTGCCATTGCGTACCACCGTAACTTCTCTGGCATGCCCCACAAAGTAAGCCCACTCCTTGTGCTGTCGCTCTGGTGTGGCACTGACAAAATAATCCTTGTGCTCTTGATACACCTGAGGCAAGGCTTTTCCATCTAAAGCTAGAATCTGGTCTCCACGTTTCAGCCCCGTATCGCTATTTGCCTGCAGGACGTAGAGGCAGTCTTGGTAGTATCTCAGTTTAAAGCCGGGCGCTTGCGTTTCCTTAAGCCCAAACCAAACATGAGACAAAATCCCAAAACTGGCTATATAACAATGCATTTGGTAGAGAAAGTCCTCTTGGCTCATCTGGTCTGTGATACGCGCTCGATATTCTTCGGGATTTGCACCCGTGATGTCTTTCTTTGTAGAAGAATCCTCTCGCATAATTTCTACGACTTGCTCAAAAATCTCTGTTTTCTTCATCCTTTACTCCTTCTTCCAAGTGTCCTCATCATCCAGCAAGCCTCGCTTTGAAATTTTTGAGACATGACGATTGCCGGCCACATAAAAGCCCAAGGGCTCCTCTCGCCAAGCATCTGTGCAGGTCACGCCAATCCGCGGACGGCTGGCAATCTGATTGGGAGTCAGATCATGGGCTAATTGCAGACTGGAGGTCGCTAAACTCTGTCCATCAAATCGCTTATCAATCCCAGCATACATGGTTAGCTTGCCAGGGCCGTTAGCTAAAAGTCGGCCATCCGGCAGCTCCAAAGCTCGAATCAGTACGGCTTCGGCCACATTTTCAGGCTTGGTCACCAAATTCAGCATCTGATGACCATAAATCTGATAAACATACCAGTGACCAGCTGATAGATACATGGATTCATTCTTAGGGGAGCGGCGCCCTCTAGCTGAATGACAGGCACTGTCCTGACTTCCTAGATAGGCTTCTGTTTCGACAATCCGGCCTAACTTCTGGCCATTTAGAATCAACTGCATACCTAGCAAAGCTCGCGCTGCTGCAACTGTGTCTGTCTCGATTAGTTTCTGAAAATCTCTTGATAACATAGGTTGATTATAGCATGATTTCTCCATTTACAGAGGAAAAGAAATGTTGCAAAAATGTTATTTTTCTCCTTCTCACGGACAAGAATTTTGTTACAAAACAATTACACACTAAATAAGCGGAAAATCGTGGAAAAGCTTATAAAATCTATGTATTGTCTAATTAACTTGCATATATTTTGTAACATTTTTATTAACAGAGTATGTTATTTATGTATCAATCCAGTTTTTCATTGCTTCAAATGAAATATTTGTTTAATATTATACTAGAAGGAGGGGTAAGATGAAAAAATTATCTAAAATTTCTTTATTTTTATTACCACTAATTGCACTTTTCTTTTTAGCAGCTTGCGGAAATTCTGCGGATAAGAAGACTGAAGAAAGCTCAAGTTCCAGCTCAAGCGTATCTTCTTCATCTAAAGCTAAGACAAGTTCTAGCAGCTCATCTGAAGAAAGCGGCAGTGCCAAAGTCAACGTAAACGGCGGAGATGCTAGCATTAATGTAAATGGCGGAGACGAAAGCGGCGATGCTTCTGTTGAAACTAACGGAGACGGTGGTGCTAATGTACAAACTGACAACGCTGGTGTTAACGTAAATGAAGATGGCGTTCACGTACAAGGCGGCGGTGTTGATGTTAAGGTCGGCAGCGACGGAACTGTCAGTATCCAAACACCTTAATTGAAAAAGTCTTTCGATTATTATAAATTATGAAAACCGAGATTTGCTCGGTTTTTTTGACTTTCTCCAATGTAATTCTTAATGACTTATAAATGATTATAAATACTTTTAAAAACTTATTCATTATGTTATACTCTATTTAGAAAAGTAGGGAGGGAAAACCATGTACCAAGAACAACGCTTAGCTGAAATCTTAGAGCTCTTGGCTGAGAAAAAACAGCTGTCAGCCAAGGATATGATTGAGCATTTTCAGGTTTCTAAAGATACTATTCGGCGAGATTTCTCGATTTTGAGCGAGCGTAGGCTTGTGCAGCGCACCCATGGAGGCATTATTCCGCTGGATACTAGCAGGCAAATCCCGTCCTTTAACGACCGTATCAACCAACTAAGTCAAGAAAAAAAGGTTATTGCTCAGAAGGCTCATGACTTTCTCAAGGCAGGACAAATAGCTTTCTTTGATGTCTCAACCATCGTTCTCCATCTGGCTCAGCGCATCAAGGAGCCGATGACAATCTATTCTCATTCTCTGGATAATGCAATCATGCTGAGCACTCAGGACAAAGTAGACTTTCACCTCTTAGGCGGAAAATTTTATCCCAAAAACCGATTCTACTACGCGCTCAATGAAGCAGAGCTGCTGGAGCAAATTTCCTTTGACATTACCTTTATAGGGGCAGCCAGTGTCTCTGATGGTCTAGTCAGCTTTGAAGACGAGGCTGATGCTCACCTGAAAAGACTGGCTTTGAAGCACGCCAAGACTAAGATTCTGCTGGCTGAGCAAGACAAATGGCAGAAAGAGTCTAAGTACATCCTGGGACCTGTCAGCGACTTTGACTACTGGATTACGGACCAAGAGCCCAGTCCTGAAGTCCAAGAAAAGCTTGGAGACAAGGTTAAAATAATTTATTAAATCGATTCATTCGATACAAAGGAGGAAGAGCTATGACAAACAAAGCGATTCGCCTGATTATCAGCGACATTGACGGCACCATTTTGGATGACCAGCACCAAGTAGATTCTAAACTCAAGGACATGATTCCCCTGCTAAACCGAGAAAAAATCCCTTTCGTTCTCGCTTCTGCCCGCTCTCCTCTAGGCATGGAGCCCATTGCCCGTGAGCTGAGACTGGGATATAATCCGTTAGCCTGCTACAATGGCGCTCTGGTCATCAAGGGCGACCCGCAAGCTTATGAGACCATTATCGAGCACCCTCTGGATAAGGAAGAAATCCGCACTTTTCTGGAACTGGTCAAGGCTGAATTTCCTAGTGTGTCCATCAATCTCTACTCTGGTAAGGATTGGATTGCTGACCGTCTGGATAAGTGGGTGCAGATAGAGGCTGCTATTACAGGTGAGCAGCCGATGATTCAGAATGTACTAATGCCAGTGCTGGATGTGCTAATGCCTGCTCACAAGTTACTCCTGATTGATCAAGCGCCTGTCATCCAGAAACTCCATGACTACCTACAGACCTTAGACTTCCCCAAGACAGCCTTCTACCTCTCTAAGGACAACTACATGGAAGTCACGGTCAAGCATGTCTCCAAGGAGCAAGCCTTGTACGAAATTGCCCAGCACTACCAAGTGCCTCTAGAGCAGGTCATGACAATCGGAGACAACTTCAATGACCTTCCTATGCTGCGACTGGCTGGACTCGGAGTCGCTATGGGCAATGCCCCTGAAGCAGTCAAAACCAAGGCAAAAGCCGTCACTAAAAGCAACAATGAGCACGGAGTCGCAGAAGCTGTAGAAAAGTTTGTTTTGATATAACGCAAAAAATCTGCTCAAAGGCAGATTTTTTTATTGATGATAATCATAGGCTAGGCGAGGACTGCCGTCAGCTACATAAATAATGCCACACTCCCTAAAGCCGTAGTTCAGCACTGCTGCCTGCATAGCCTGATTGTCCGCATGGGTATCGATTCGCAAATAGGGAATCTGCTGGCAGCAAAAATCAAAGACCTGACGGGATAGGCCTCTGACTTGCCCGTTCGAAGCGATGCGGTGAATGGTGCCGTAAGGCTCCGAAAAATGCCAGGCTCCCATTTCGATGACCTGATAGGTCGGGTCTTCTCCGATGATAAAGGCAAAGGTGCCAACTAGCTGCCCATCTTCCTCAATAACAAAAGAGTGGCCAGCCACAATATCTTCCTCAATCAAACCCGCGCTAGGATAGTCTCCATCCCACTGAGTCGGATTGCCTTGGTCTTTCATGAACTGACGGGCTACATCATAAATCTCCATAATGGCTGGGATATCTTCTGTTTGGGACAAACGAATCTTCATCTTTCCTCCTTTATAAAAATAAGGCTGGAAAGTCCCAACCCTATTTGAATTCTTCTGGTTTGCCAGTATACTGAGACCAGTCCTTAGTGAAGAAGCGGTCATTGATCTGGTAGTTTGGCGCCGGCTGTGGATTGGCTACAAAAGGATCAACCGCCTTGTCAAAGGCCAGCCAGCCATTCCAGCCCATGTGAATAGTATCCTGCATGAAGTAAGGCTTGTCGCCGTCCTTAGAAAAGTCAGCAATGTTGGTAAAGCCCTGACTTTCCAGCTGGTAGCGAATCTTAGCAACCGTCCGCTGGTACATTTCAGGACTGAGACCTGTATACTCCATCCACTTAGAATTGACAGGTGGAATGATGAAGATGACATTAGTCTTTGACTTGGCGAACTGATCCAGAACCAGCTGCAAGTCGTTGTACTCAGGGGATTTTTCATAAGATTGCTTGGTTTGAAAACCTCTGAGCTTAGCAACCTTGCCGGCCAGACGGGTCTTGTAAAATTGATTGTCTATGCCGAATTGGTTGTTATTGGTCTTCTTCTTGGCTTCTGCTGTGGCAATCTCTTCCAAAGCTTTATAGGAGAAGGTGTCTGGCAAATCCGCCATATAAGGCAAAATTCGCTGGTCATAATTTTCATTATTAAGGGCAGCAAAATTGCTAAAAAAAGCATCTTGGCGCTCATTAAGATGAGCCATCATCTCAATATGGCGCTCTTCAAAGCTGCTCAGCTTTTTACCTTCAGACAGCTTCTGGACGCTCTCTGCCATAGCAACATCTGGATAGAGCTGAAGGAGGCGCTGGGCTGCATATTGCGCCGCCGCATCTCCTTGTTGCTGAGACAAATAAGCCGTCAGCTGATCGCTGTTGAAGTACTGCTGAAAGGCCGAAGCATCATAGCCAGTCTTGGTAAACCACTGGGGCGATACCACATAAACCGCCGTTTGTCCCTCCAACTCAGAGGACATCTGCTGCATACCAAAGTACTGATTAAACGATGCTGCCCCGCGCTGTCCTAGAAAATAGGGACGATAGGAGCGGTCGTATTTCTCGGCTAGAACCGCCGGATGCATGCTATCAAAGCGCAGCCATTCGCTAGAGCCAAAGAAGGGCACAAAGCGCATCTTCTTATCTGTCAAGGCTGTCACCTTCTTACTGCGGCTCTTGAAGTTTTCTGCTGTCAGGGTCACTGCTGAGCGCTTCTCTGCTTCTATATCATGCTTTTTATCAAGCGGATAGAAGAAAAAGAGCAGGGCAACCATGGCCATGGCGCAGAAAACTGGGCCCAGAATCAGCCAGAGTCGTTTAAGCATTGCGAAGCTCCGTTACGCCTTCAACGATCTTGTTGGCTGTGTTCCAGTCATCGCGGCCAAACTCTGACACTGGCACGCGGATGTCAAAACGGTTTTCCAGCTCAACAATCAGCTCGACCGTTCCCATACTGTCTAGGACACCAGCGTCAAACAAATCCTCGTCCATCATATCTGACACATCTTCCATAAATAGTTCTTCAATAATTTCAATTACTTCTGCTTTTACATCCATTATAGTTTCCTCGTTTACATTTTATTTTTTAAACCAAAGGTCATTCAAAAATCCTGAAAAGATCAAGAATGAGAACATGACTGCGTGAAAGGTCACCACAATCCCCAAAGCTTGGGTCCATTTATTGTCTGGCAGAGGCGGAAGCCCCTTAGCCTTGCGCTCTTTGTTTAGAGTTTTCTTCTTGCGCAGCCAGGCATCATTGACAACCAGCCCAGCTCCATGAAAGAGACCGTAAGCGATATAGTACCAGGTTACACCATGCCAAAAGCCCATAATCAGCATGTTGATCAGATAGGCCACACTAGAGGTCGTGTTGCGGTTTTTAAAGACCTTATTGCGCATGAGCACCATGACCAGCCTCATAAAGACAAAATCACGGAACCAAAAGGACAGACTCATGTGCCAACGATTCCAAAATTCTTTCAAATCACGAGAGAGAAAAGGCTTATCAAAGTTGATAGGGCTCTTGATTCCCATGAGATTGGAAATAGCTAGCGCAAACATCGAATAACCGGCAAAGTCAAAGAAGAGATCCAGGCCAAAGACATACATGACGCCCAGAGTTCCCAGATTAAAGAAACCGCCGGTATAGAGAGCGTAGGTCTTGACATGCCCCAGCAAGAGATGTCCAAAGATATGGGCTAGGATAAACTTATAAAGGAAGCCTAGCATGATATACTTGACAGACTGCTCCAGCATATCCAGCAGCTCATCGCGCTCAGGAATGTTCAAATAGTCTTCATTGAAACGCTTAAAACGATCAATGGGGCCACTCGAAAAGGTCGGCATGAAGAGCAGGAAACGCAGGAACTCCCAGAGTGTGAACTCTGTCAGAACTCCATCGCGCATCTCAATCATCATCCCTACCGAACGAAAGGTCAGATAGGAAATCCCCAAAAAGCCAAAGAGAGACTGATGACCGCTGATTGCGGGCTCTACCTTAACAAGCACAAGTGGCAGAACCGCCATCAAGGTATGCAGATAAAAGATCCACTTGCTGTCCCGCGACCTGCGATAGAGCTTGTATGAATAAACCCAAACTATCTGCCAGATGATATAGCCCAGTAAAGCACAAAGCTGCGCCAGACTGGGACCTGTCAGCATCAGGACGATAAAGACCAAGCTGACCAAGGCTTCATAAAGGGGGAAGCGTTTCTTAAAGAAAAGTCCGACAAAGATTGGCAGAACTGCCAGAACGATATAGACAAAGTAAACTGGATTGCCGTAGGGTTCCAAGTGAGGCAGCTGTTTCAAGAAATCCATCATCGCTTATTGACCTCGCTAATCAGCCCCTTAATGTCAATCTTGCCATTCGGGGTCAGAGGCAGGGTCTCTCGATAGAGAAACTTGGACGGCATCATGTAGGACATCATGATATCCTGCAGATTTTCCTTGATTGCCTTGGTAATATCGATTTCTCGCTCAAACTGCTCAGCCACACCGTCTTTGAGGATGACATAGGCCAGCAGATTTTGAACCTTGTGATCCTTGTTGTAGCGGGGCACAGCCACTGCAGATTCAACGTATTTCGATTTGTTGAGGTTTTGAGACACATCCTCCAGCTCAATACGGAAACCATTAAACTTGATCTGGAAGTCCATCCGGCCGCCGTAGAGCAGCAGGCCTTCATCTGTCATTGAGCCGACATCTCCTGTATGATAGGCTGGCAGACCTTCAAATTCAAAGAAGGCCTCCGCTGTCTTCTCAGGATTATTCAGATAGCCCTTGGATACAGCTGGACCGCAGACGATGATTTCTCCCTGCTGGCCATTCGGCACCTTCTGCCCCTCTTCATCAATGACAAAGGTAGGAGAGTCCGCCTTAGTATAGCCAATCGGCAGGCGCTTGCAATTTTGCAGCATCTCATCTGTCACCGCTACCGCAGACAGGGCCACTGTTGCCTCAGTCGGACCATAGGCATTGATAATGCGAGCCTGAGGGAAGCGATCGCGCAGCTTCTGAGCTGTCTTGACTGTCAACTCCTCGCCGTCAAAGTAGAAATGCGTCAGCTGAGGCAGCTTCTGGCTGTTAAAGTCATCCGACAGCAAGGCCATGTCCGCAAAGGAAGGTGTCGAAGTCCAGATAGCAATAGGCAGACTGAGAATCGTCTCAAAGAGCTGCTTGAAATCCTGAGTTACAGCCGAAGGTAGGGCAAAAAGAGTCCCTCCCAAGGCCAAAGTCGGTGCCCAGTACATGACTGACAAGTCAAAAGAATAAGGCGGCTGAGCCAACATTTGAGGACGAGCCGGAGTCGCAAACTCTTTATCCGTAATCATCCAATTTGTAAAGCTGAGCAGATTATTGTGGGAAATCTGCACTCCCTTAGGTTTACCAGTTGTCCCTGATGTAAAAATAATATAGTAGTTGTCATCTCCTTGCACCGGATGGCTCAGCTCATAGGACGCTCCCTCTCTGAAGGCTGTCTGAACTTGCTCCGCACTAAAGATAGGAGCAGCTACATCTGCCAGCGGAAAATCATTGATGGCAATAATCAAACTTGGCTCAGCAACTTCCACAATCGCTGCCACGCGCTCCAAGGCTGAATGACTGTCGATAGGAATGTAGGCATGACCAGACTTGGTCAAGGCCACAAAAGTAGCCAGCATTTCGTATTCCTGACCGCCAAAGACCACAACCGGAGACTTGTCAGGAAGTCCCAGACTGTCAATCTGAGCCGCTAACGAATCGGAATCCTTCTTTAAATCGCCATAAGTATGAACTTGACCTAAAATATCATAGACCGGAAAATCCGGCTGCACCTGAGCAAAATGCTCAATCGCTTCAATCATATCATGTATCACTTTATTTGACATTGTTTCCTACTCTCTCACATTAAAATTCATTATAGATAAAGCCACCCTGACCCTGACCCAGATAGCTAAAGAAATAAAGCAAGGCCAGAAAGATAACAAAATATAGTAGGGTTTGGCCCAAAAACTTATATAGGGTTTGATGTTTTTTCATTGATCTCTCTTATATTTTTAGTTAGACTTACACCATTTTACCATTTTATGGAAGATGTTTTCAACACAAAAGCTAAGGAAGATGTAAAGTTCTTGTAAGGAAGAAAGGTACTTTGATGCACCTTATAAATAACCATAAAAAGGCATTTTCAAAAAATATATAAAAATTTTATATATTTTGCTTGACTTTTTTCCTAAGAGGTTGTAGACTATATATAGAAAGATTATATATAAATATTTTACACAAGGAGGTGGTCCTATGTCTTTCCCCACATCATCGGCTTTGATTGAGTTTCTCATCTTAGCCATCCTTGAAAAAGACGATTCCTACGGTTATGAAATCAGCCAGACGATTAAGCTGATTGCCAATATCAAAGAATCAACTCTTTACCCTATTCTGAAGAAGCTGGAGCAAAATGACTGCCTCACGACTTATTCGCAGGAGTACCAAGGACGAAAACGAAAATACTATTCACTCACTGCCTACGGGCATGAACATCTACTCACTCTAAAAGAAGAGTGGCAAACTTATACCATGACCATCAGCGGTATCATAGAAGGGAGCATCCGTCATGACAAGAACCGAGTATCTAGCTGAGCTAGAAAAATATCTGAAAAAACTGCCACGTAAGGACTATGAGGAAGCTATGGATTACTTCACTGAGTACTTCGATGAGGTAGGCCCAGAGGGCGAGGCAGCCGCTATTGCTGATTTAGGCAGCCCTAAGGAAGCGGCCCACGAGATTATGTTGAATCTTTTGGATAAAAAAGTCGAGGAAGATAATCAAGACAGCAGTTCATCAAAAAACACTAAGAACATCGTCCAGATTGCTATCCTATCCATTTTGGCAGCACCTTTGGCTATTCCGCTCTTTATAGTAGCAGCACTTTTGACTTTCGTTTTCTTCCTCTTAGTCTTTATCTTTGCTCTAGTCATGGCTATAGGTGCCTTTGCCTTCTTTATTTTTGGAATCAGCCTGATCTGGGACACTTTGACAGTGGGACTGACGACATCGATCCCGGCCTTCCTGTTCACCCTGGGGCTCAGTGTTCTAGCTCTGGGACTGTCCGGCATCTTCTACGCAGGCATTTCTCCTGTTACTCAGTTTGGCAAGGCTGGCTTTGTCAAACTAGCTCAACTTTTCGCAAAGAAAGGAACACGTCATGGCTAACATCAAATTGAAAAAACCTCTTTTATCTGCAGCTATTTTAGCCTGCCTCTTTGGTGGAGCCCTGACAACTATCGGCTCCATTACAGGCGGTGTCAATGACTTGGTCAATTCTACCAAAAGCAAGGTAAAACTAACGAAAAAAGAAGAAAGTTTCTCTGATCTTTCTTCCCTAAATATCAACTTAGCAGCTAGAAACCTCGTCATCAGCGAATCTCCTGATGACAAGGCTCACTTGACCTATTACCAAAGAGACGGCAACTATCAGATTGGCGGCAGCATGCTTGGAAAAATAACAACAAGTTCTGAAAATGGAAACTTAAACATCAAGGAAGATGGTGCAGACTCCTTCCACATAAGCACTGGCATCCGCTCCTTACTCAGCTTATTTGACCAAGAATCTCAGGAGAAGCGTACTGTGGAGCTTTCCCTGCCCAAGGGGACCAAGCTTGAGACATTCAGCGGCAGTTCGTCATTAGGAGATGTTACGCTGTCCAATCTATCAGCCAAAAATGCTGACTTCTCTCTATCTCAGGGCTCGTTGACTGTGAATGATGGCCAATTCGCATCTGGTAAATTTAAGAACTCTCTGGGAGAGATTACCATCAATAACAGTCAGATTAGCTCTGGAAAAATCATTGATTCTTCGGGTACCATCACTCTGAGCAACAGCCAGTTCGCATCTGGCGAAATAGCAAACTCTCTGGGAGAGGTCAATCTAAACTCGAGCAAAATCTCCGACAGCACTCTGAAAATCTCAAGCGGCTCACTGAACTCTGAACAGTTGGAATTAGCTGGTACAATCTCTATCACTAACCAACTGGGCGATATTAATCTGCATCTGGTTTCTGGCAGTTTGTCGCAGCTATCCTTTGATCTGAAAACGGATCTAGGTGAAATTGACATCCCTAGTAGTATAAGTGTAGAGCACTCCAAAGGCCATGAACTTGGCGGCTCTGCCATCCGTAAAGTCGAAAATCCGACAACTACACTTACTGCCAGCGTCGAAAGCGGTAGCATTAAGCTCAGCGAATAAATCATAGAAAAGAATATATACAATCAGGGAGTCTTCAGCGGCTCCCTTTTTTTGATAAAAATTCCCGCACTGACCTAAGTTTGCTTTACAGGTCTTGGCCTTTGTGCTATGATATTCTATAAAAATTTATCCCAAGGAGGTTCCTATGAAAAAACTCGCACCTGGTATGCACATTCGGGTCGTCAGCCCTTCGGCATCAATCGAACACATCGGTGGCTTTGAGGCCAATCTAGCCGCCAAGGAGCGCTTGGAAAAGCTGGGTTTTATCGTGTCTTTTTCGGAGCATTATCTGGAAAATGATATTCTAGGCTCTGCCGCCATCGAAAGCCGGGTGGCAGACATCCATGCTGCCTTTTCGGATGACTCCGTTGATGCTATTCTGGCCACTATCGGCGGTTTCAACTGCAATGAACTCCTGCCCTATCTGGACTTTGAATTGATTGCTAGAAATCCTAAGATTTTCTGCGGCTACTCGGACACAACAGCCTTGCTCAACGCTATCTATAGCAAGACCGGCATGAAAACCTACATGGGACCGTCCTACTCCAGCTTTAAAATGGATGCTCTGCAGGACTACCAGACCGAGAGCTGGCTCAAGGCCGTCAGCCAGACTTCTTATGAATTGACTCCTAGTGAAAAATGGGGCGACAACGCCTGGTACCTGCCCGATGCCCCACTGACCTTCCATGAAACGGAGTGGAAGGTCTATCATCACGGGCAAGCCCAAGCCACTGTTATCGGCGGTAATCTCTCCACCTTCTCACTTCTGCGTGGAACACCCTATGCCCCAACAGATGAAAACTATGTCCTCTTTGTTGAAGAGGCGGAGGAAGATGATTATGTAGAATTTGACCGCAATCTAGCAGCCCTCCTTCAGGCCTATCCTAACCCACAGGCCCTGCTCATCGGCCGCTTTCCAAAAGAATGCCAGATGACAGAGGAGTTGCTCCTTTATATCTTGGACAAACATCCAATTCTAAAGACGATTCCCGTCCTCTATGACTTGGACTTTGCCCATACTCAGCCACTCTTTACCATTACCATCGGTGCTCAAGTGACCGTGGATACGGAGACGATGTTGATTAAGATAGATGAGTAAGACATATCATAATTATTGTGGAAGTAGTAAAATGTCAGCTCATAAATGGTTGTTTTTTGACATTGGCTCTACTTTGATTGATGAAAAAGAAGCCTATCAAGATAGAATTAGGAGAGCAATTACAGGGACAAATATTAACTACGATATTTTTTATGCTCGTATGGTTGAACTGTTTAAAGAAGGTAAAAAGGGAGACTTGGAGACAATAAAAGAATTTAACTTAGAACGTCCCATTTGGAACTCTAATTTGGAGAAATTATACCCAGATGCCCAAGTGGTCTTAAAAGAATTGCACAACCGATATAAAATCGGAATCATCGCCAACCAACTACCTGGCCTAAAAGAACGTTTGAAAAAAATGGGACTATATCAATGGATTGATTTAGTTGTCTCCTCTGCAGAGTTCGGACTTGCCAAGCCTTCCCCTGCCATTTTCACTTTAGCTTTAGAGAAAGCTCATTGCCCTGCTCAACAAGCTATTATGATTGGTGATCGAATAGACAATGATATCATACCTGCGAAAGCACTAGGAATGACAACTATCTGGTTAAAACAAGGTTTTAGTGCTTATTACCAACCCCAACGACTAGAAGAAAAACCTGATTTCACTATAGAAAATTTATCGTCCCTCTTAAATCTTCTATAAAAGATTGCTTTGCAGAAACATAGCTGCATCCCCGTCTTTTTCATAAATTAATAAGGCAGTTCAAATTGAACTGCCTTATTTTCTTATCGCCCACCAAAACCGCCTTGGCCGCCCGGGGCACCGCCGCCACCAGGTCCACCAGCGCCAGGTCCGTCGGCAGTGATTTCTGTTCGGCTTTCACCATTGACCGTGATGGTACCTCCAGTGTAGGTGGCCGTTCCGTCAAAGTCAAAGGCTGATACCGTAGAAGTAATGTCTAAGTTTCCTCCTGACATGATGACATCGCCGTTGGAGTCAATAGCATCGGTATCGCCTTCACCGACCTCGACCTTGATATCGCCACCGGTAATCTTAATAAAGATATCAGCTCCAGTTACGTCACTAGCTGCATTGATACCATCATCCGTCGCATAAAGGTCCAGCTTGCCGCCGTTAATGGTAACATTGGTTCCTTCCAGAGCTTCTACACTCTTAGAAACCGTAATCGTCCCACCATCAATCAAAGCGATATTGCTAGCATGCAGACCATCATCACCTGCATTAATCGTAATGGTGCCGGACTGGATATAGAGATTCCCCAGAGAAGTATCTTCATCATTGTCCGCGTGGATGGCATCTTCTGTCGCTGTGATATCGATAGTGGCGTCCTTGATATTAATGGCTGAAGCTGCTGACAGACCATGCTTAGCTGCTTTGAGAGTATAAGTGCCACCTGTTACCCGCAAGGCCTGCTCAGACTTAATCGCTGTTTCATACTTGCCGTCAACTGTCAGACTTCCAGAGCCATTGAGAGTCAGGTCAGAGTTACTATAGATAGCTGCATCTGCATCCGTATTGCTGTGATTTGAGGAGTCTGAGATAGTGTTTTGGCTGCCGTCAGCCAGAGTCAAGCTTGTTTTACCCGCATTTTCTACTAGGATAGCTGCGTCTGTCCCGCTCATGGTTACGCCATTCAGGACGATTTGAACCTTGTCGCTATCACCTGCTTTGACGACAATCTGCACATTTTCACTCGTTCCGGAAACGACATAGGTCCCAGCCTCAGAGATTGTCACAGTAGAGCCGGAGACACTAGCGCCGTCACCAGAGGTCTTAGCACTAGAGCCACTCAGGCTGATGGTCGTCGCCTTGGACTCATCATAAGAAGCATCTGAGTCTTCTGAAGCAAAGTAATCAGAAGTATTGGTCTTGCTCTGACTAATGTTGGTAGCATTAGCAGTCTGGGTAGTGCTTGAAGCCGTAGAGCTGCTGGCTTTTGAACTGCATGCTCCCAGCACTGCTGTCATCAAGACCAGTGGAATCATCAATTTAATTTTTTTAAGGGTTGATTTTGATTGTTTCATTTTTCTTTTCCTATCTATTTTATTTGCTGCTGATACAGTTTTCCTTTTTATAGGCAAAGCCATATTTGGAGAAAGAGCTCGGAGACAGCTGGTAGCGATCCATAATCTCGCTCAGCCATAGCGGACAAGCTTCTGGAATCTTAACTTCCATAATCACGTGGTTGGCTGGCAGGAGATGATCTCCATGGCGACCAGCCAAGAGACTCAGATCATAAGGACGGTAGGTCAGGTCGTGATCAAAGGTAATCCGAATCCGCTCATCCTCAATCCCCTTCATTGAATAACGATTGTAGCCGATATACATCATAGGCTGGATATTTCCAAAATGCTGGGTCAGCCAGACCATTTCCGTATCTATCTGAACGTCAGTCAGCTGACTGTAATCACCGTCCAGATAGGCTCCTGCTGTCAGCAAATCTGCTGCAAGACGGCGTTTGGTTACCAGATTCTCAGTCTTTTTCTTGATTTCTAAAAAGACTTGACTATCCTCGGTCGGATTCTCTTGATAAGTCCGCAAGCGCACCTTCTCGTCAAAGCAAGGATTTTCCAAGGACTCACGAATAAGCTGATAAGACGGCGTATCGTAGTAGAGATTGTTGATGGTCGAATAAGCTCGCTCATCCTCCACCAGATAGCCTTCAAACTCTAGCAATAGATCCAGCAAGTTTTCCTTGGAAATAATATATTTGGTTTCAAAGCGCTGAAAATGATGTTGAAAAAATTTTTCTGCCATGGGCTTCTCCCCTCTCTATCTTTCTTGAATGTAATGCAATTTTAAAGATGAAAACTTAAAAGAAAGATAAAGAAAACTTAAAGAAAACAAAACATCTCCCTTTTCAGGAGATGTTGATTAGAGAAAAAGTAAACGAATTACAGATAGACTTTTCATCTACATTTTTACAGATTCATAAAAGCACATGCCCTAAGCTAGCTGTTTTTTATCTGTTCGATAGACCAGAGTACCAAGCGCCATGAAAAGAACTAAAACAAAAGCAAGGAAGAGCACCTGAGTACCAATTTGGCCATTCATAGAAATCGTTTGGCGTAAGCCCGATACAGAATAGCTCATCGGCAGCCAAGGGTTGATAACTTGGAAAATCTTACTAGTCAGCTCCAGCGGATAGGTTCCTGCACTAGAAGCCAGCTGTAAGAGCAAGAGAATCAGAGAGGCAAAGGCGCCGAGCTTGCTATCCCAAGTAACAAAAGCGGTCACAAGAGCCATAAAGGTCATGCTGGCTAGGACTATCAAACCAAGGGTTGCCAACTCATGATTAGCAGATAGGCCTATCAAGTGCACAGCACCATAGACCAAAACACCCGCCACGACGGAAATTACTCCATTTACCTCTATACGGGCCTTCAGCCAATCTCGTTTCGTCCTAGGTTCTTGACCCGATGGAAGTGTACTAAAGATGATGTTGGTTGAAATAGCCGCCACAAATAAAGCTACTGAAATCATATAAGGCGCCATCCCAATGCCGTTTTTCTCTACCTTATTCTCATCTGTCTTGCTCAATGTCAGAGGATCTGCTAGAGTTTTTGCATTGTCTTCCTTAGTAGAAACAGTTGACAATTTATCACCTGCATCCGCGAGACCATTGGACAAATCGCTCGTTGCCACAGTAAGTTTAGAGAGATTATCTGTTAAAGCACTGCTGCCATCAGCCAACTTCCCTGTTCCGCTCGCTAATTGATTGGTTCCATCTGCTAATTTTCCGAAACTAGAGGTCAATTCTGGTGATTTATCTGTTAATTGGGCAGCCCCATTTGCTAATTTTGTTGTATTTGCTAGCAAATCAGGGTTCTTACTTGCCAAAGCTGATGTTCCCTCAGATAGCTGACCAACTGCATTGGTATAACTTATCACCCCTTGTTCCAATTGTGTCGCACCAGTCGTTAGTTTTTCATTTAAGGTATCTACACCTGCGATTAGTTGATTGGCTCCTCCGCTTGCTGAACCGAGGCTAGCACTCACTGTTGATAAGCCATTATAAAGGCCATTGATCATGTTAGCTGCCTGTGGCAGAACTTGATTTGATGCACCTTCTAACTGACTAAGTTTTGTTTGACTAGCGCCTTTTATCGTTTCAAGAGAAGCCCTCATCATATCAACTTCGGATAAGATTGCCTGAGCAGATTGGTCACTTCCCGCTTGACTAGCACTGACTGCTGCATCAATCTCAGCCTTAGCCTCACTAGAAAGTCCTTGATAAGTGCTCGTCCCTTGGACACTTGCTAAAGCTGCAGCCTTGGCATCCTGATTGTTATTGATAATGGCTTGAGCGGATGATGCTATGCTAGTCAGTGAGGCTTCAATGCTGTCTGTCGAAACAGCTGAGTCACTTGCTGCAGCTTGAATACTAGCATTCAACTGTGTCAAACCAGTTGCCAAATCATTCACGTTTTGCTGGTTGTTAGCTAAGGTGGTATCTACCGAGGACTTTAATGTAGCCAAGCCAGTATTCAGATTCGTCACACCTGTTGATAAGGTCTGAACTCCATCTCCTGACTGGGAAAGCTGTTGGACTCCTCCCAATAAGTCTGCTGATCGACTCAACAGCTGATTTGCACCTGCAGCAACAGTACTTACGCCATTAGCATAAGAGTTTATCCCATTTGACAAACTACCCAGTCCAGACGATACTTGTGCAACACTCCCAGTATAAGTCTGTAGTCCTGTGTTAAATTGAGCTGCACTGGACGATAATTTGCTCGTAGCTTGATTCAGAGTTCTTAAGTTATCTGCAATTGTCTGACTGCCTGAACCTAGTTGTTGACTGCCAGATGCTAATTGCTGAGCACCATCAGATGCCTTAACCAATCCCGTTTTTAGATCTCCCATATTCTTAAATATGGCGCTTGTATAAGTATCCGTCACATTTTGCGCCACCGTCTGCTTCAAAGAAGCCATGGCTGAATCACTCATCTTACCAGCAATAAAACTGTGGCCGCTAGACGTTTGATAGTCAATCTTCATTTGCTTAGGATTATCGGTCAAAATACTGGCTGCACGTTCAGATAAATCACTTGGAAGCGTCACAACCATGTAGTAATCACCCTTTTCCAAACCATTTTGAGCATCTTCTTTACTGACGAAGTGAAAATCCAGATTTTTATTTTCCTTGAGGCTGGAAACAACATCCTCGCCTATAGACAAGGTCTTGCCACTAGCAGTCACAGCTTTATCCTGATTGACGACCGCCACTGGCAAGTCCGATACCTTTCCATACGGATCCCACATGGAGCTCAAGAAAATAACATTATACAAGGCAGGAATCAAAGAGACTCCTAACATCACAATGATAAAAGTCGGCTTTTTTAAAATAGCTTTCCATTCTCTTAACATGTCTACCTCCTAAAAATTATACATAGTGTCCAAATTTCGATAAAATTGATTATACACCAATCGAAAATTATTACAAGTTTATTCTTTAAAAATTGGACACGGTGTCTAATTTTGTTTAAAAAGATTATAGGGAAGCGGAATAAGTTCGCCCTAGTGCCTTTAATCCCTAAATAATCTGTAGATAAAAAATATTTTTCCACTGGTAGCTACACAGAAAATCAGTATTATGTTAGAATGATAAGCGAGGTAAATGGAGTCAAGCATCGAGATCTTAACTTGACGGTACGGTTCCATGTGAAACACTGTTGCCAGCAGATGCCTCACATCACAATAGCTAAAGTCAGATTGAGCATAGTAAAGAAAGGTTTAAGACAATGAAAAAAAGAACACTATTTAGCTTATTTTCTCTAGTTTCAGTACTATTTCTGCTGTCAGCCTGCCGTTTCCTTGTACCATCTAACTCAGAGTCGACCACTCGCCCTTCTAATTCAGATAAATCAGGAAAAAAAGTTAGTTTAAAGGATTCCTCAAGCTCATCAAAGCAATCTTCCAAAAGCAAAAGCAGCTCCTCTAGCATCAGTAGTTCTTCCAGAAGTTCTAGCAAAGAAAATAGTAGTTCTAGTAAGGATATAGAAAAAACCACAGATGGTCTTCCAGAAGATGCCGATCATGCTAAGAAAGATAAGATTTATGCGACTGGCGATGCCAAGGTTTATTACCAATCCTATGAATCTGGGGGTTTTGAAGCTCAAATTCCTGAATTTAAAGGATATACCCAAGAAAAAGTTAAAAGTATTTTCGGCGAGCCAGAAAAAGTAAGCACCGACCTCGCTTCTGAATACGAAGCCTTCCAAAACAAAGAATTAGAAAATCTGAAGAGGCTGGTTCAAGAGCAAAAAATCAACACCGAACAAGCGCGTGCTTTCTTAGCAGGTGTAGTTGATATTTCTCAAGCATCAAGGTTACAAAACACCTATACGATTTACTCTTATAAAAATGAACAAATTTCTATTATCTTCTCGCAAGAGGGTGAGTTGCTTTACGTCACTCCCGACCCCGACTACCTCTACTTTAAATAATGCTCAAAACGAAGGCCGAGACTTTACTTTAAGTCTTGGCTTTATTATTTTACCAGTCTAAGAAACCTAATAAAATAAAATTTTGCTTATCTATGCCTATTTTCGGAATTTAACTCTTTTCCACTTGAAAAACATTTGATATAATAGTACATGGAGAAAAAGAAAAAGTAGTTTGCTATGATAGCTATTAGTTTGAAGAGCAGACTGAGGCTTAGCCTCAAAGGGAGATTTTATGTTAGAAAGCAATAAACGCCGAAAAACCAAGGCTATTATTGAGAGAGCCATGGTTTCACTACTGCATCAGCAGTCCTTCGACCATATCACTACTGTCCAGTTAGCTCAAGCTGCTGGCATCAGCCGTAGTAGTTTTTATACTCACTACAAGGATAAGTACGATATGATTGAACGTTATCAGCAAAACCTCTTTCATCAACTGGGGTATATTTTTGATAACAATCAGGAGGATATTCAAACTGCGATTACGGAGGTCTTTCAGTTCCTCCAGCTAGAGCCGCTTTTAGCTGCTCTTCTGACGGAAAACGGAACGAAAGAAATTCAAAATTTCCTGCGCCATAAGCTGCAGATGATGCTAGCTGATAGCCTTCAGGATCGCTTTAGCAATCGCATTTACAATCATTTTGAAAAAGAATACAGCCGGGTCTTTCTCGCTAATGCCTTCTTCGGCGTCTGCCAGATGTGGGTTTCCAGAGGGAAAAAAGAAAGTCCTGAACAAATAGCAGAATTTCTTTTAAAAATGATATAAGAAGTTGCTTAAACCCATCGGGCACACTTCTACTCAAATTTTTGAAAAATTAAACAGGGTGTACGAAACCAAAAGAGGTTCTGTACACCCTATTTTTATTGTATTATAATTTCATAGCCAGCATATTGACTGTCATACCAGCTGCTGTTCCCATCAGAGCGATGGTGTCCCCTTCCTTGACTAGATTGCGCTCCAGAGCATAGCAGAGAGAAAAGGGCACTGCTACTGACACCATATTACCATAGTCTTGCACGAGATTGAGGTATTTATCATCAGGAATACCCAAGCTGCGCATGACCATTGGCAGAGCACGACTCGCCTGATGCGGAATGATATAATCCAAGTCAGATAGACTGAGGCCACTCTTTTCTTTAAATTCTTTAAACATTTCCGGAATTTTTCTGGCAGAGAGCAAGAGTATCTTCTTGCCATTCATGTCAAACATGTAGTGAGTCTTGGTAGCGTCCGAATACTCCTTAGGCTGAAAAGATGTCAAACCACCACGAATCTCTGTATCGTGAGCTCCCTCGGACCAGGTTCGCTGCAGGCTGGAGATGACACCTCTCTCTTCCTCTGTTGCTTCAAAAACCAAAGCAGCCGCACCATCACTGAACAACTCAAAACTTTCCTTCTGATTGGGATTGAGACCCAAACTTCCAACCTCACTAGACACGATGAGAATCCTTTGATACTCACCAGCCTCCAACAAATGAGACATGAGACTCAAAGCCGAGATAAAACTGGTGCAGGTCGTATTGATATCCATGGCTGGAATGGACAGCCCCTTAGCCACCAACTCATGAATCAAAGCCGCTGTGCAGGGAATAGGCTGAACGCCCACCGCACTGGCCGACACGATGCAGTCAATATCTTTGATAGTCAAGCCCGCTTGCTCTAAGGCTTTTTCAATCGCCTTGACCGCCATGGAAAGCTGGGTTTCTTCATTTTCCACCACTCGATAACGGGTCTGATCCTTAAAAGTCACAGTATTTCTAGGTAGATGCGTACCATAACCAACAATCTTTATATGATTCTTTACTGCTGTCATATTAAACTCCTTCTTGTCAGACTTGGGGCTGTTTGACAGTTGGGTAAACTGCCAAAGCGCTTTAGCCTCTGATTCATATGTTTTTCTACTTGGAGCATTCTTAAGTCCGATAGATGCGTTTCAACTTACGGCTTCTGTCCCGCTGGTAATCTTCAAAAGAAATAGCTGGCATAAGAAAGCCTTTATCAGTCGCTAAATTCTGAAACTGCTGGACAAGCTCGTTTTCTCGCTGCTGACTACGATGTTCGATAGCAATGGTCAGCGAATAGTCCTTTTTCTGAGCGACTTGGTATTCTCCAATCCCATCAACTAAGAGCAGGCAGCGGCGAATAAAGTCTGGAAAGATCTCCACCGGCTGACCTGCGGTATTTTCAAACACGAAAATATCATCCGAGCGCCCCTCAATCCTATCAATCCGTGTAAAGACCGAACCGCAGGGGCAAGGTTCAGGATTTTCCACCAAGATATCATTCAGCTCATATTGAAAAATTGGCTGAGATGTCCGCTTGAAATCAGTAATTATTGGATAAAAGCGTCTATCATCCAAGTAGTTCTTATCTACATGGACAATGTCTTCATTTAGATGAAGATTCCCGTGGATACAAGTGCAGGCTAGAAAGCCCTCGGTCGCTTGGTAGACCTGATCCACCTTTTTTAGAGCAAATTCTTCTTGAATCCTCTGCCGATCTGGCTCTTCCAAAATCTCTGCCACTGATACGACTTTGCTAGGGGCAATTTTCAAATTTCCTGCCTGGACTTGTTTAGCCAGATCCAAGAGCATTGATGCTGGCGCTACCAAAATTGTCGGCTGGTAAGCATTCAAGCGCTCTACATGCTCTTCGGCTCCCTGAAAAGTATCAAAATACTCCAGAGAAATCAAGCCTGAATTGACAGTCTGATAGAGTTGGTTGTCTGCCCGAAGAAAGAAGGCTATTTTATGCCCAAAAAGTTTACCTTTAGGCAGCATCTTGGCCAAGATGGCTGCCGCCCACATACTGCGCTCCTTTTCAGTAGTGACAAACAAGCCTCGATGACCGGATGTCCCTGAAGACAATCCAACAGCGATTTCTCCTATCATGGGGCTGAAATCACGTGTCCGCTCGCTCTCCAGAGCCAAGGCTAACAACTCATCCCGATCCAGCCCATGAGTATTGAGCTCATTGAAATGCTCCATCATAAAGGCCTTATTCATCTTAAAATCTGCTGGAATACCTGATTTAAAATAAGGTGATTCCTGCTGCAGAAATTCCCGATAGATTGCTAAAGCCTTGACTTGATAGCTTTCCAGGGCCTGTCGATTTTTAAATCGATTTCCCCAGCGCATGACGCTAAAGGTTTTTAGAAATGTTCCTAGTTTCATACAAAATCTGCTCCGCTCTCTCGGCCGGATCATGACTGACTAACACCTGATAGCCGACAGCAAGCAACTGCCGCAGCAAGGCCGCACCAGCCATGTATTCTTCCTTGCTATCTTGGATCAGTGACGGCAAGAAACGCATCTGCTCTGTATACGGCAACAGATCCACGCCCCAGCACAAATCAGCTCCGATAAACAGATGATAATCTGGCAAAAAGAGACAAGCTTGACCTGCAGCATGGCCATCAACTGAGGCCAGATATATACTGCCATCCCCAAACAAGTCGACTGTCTTGCGATAGAGGAATGCTTCTTGCACCTGCTGAGGTTCCACCACTTCCAACCGACTCTCAAAATCCTGCGGAAGAAATTCCTTGAAAATCAAATCCTTAAGCTTGGCATGTTGATAAGTTTTGAAGACGGTCTTTGTCAGAATGAAGCGAGCCTTGGGAAAGAAAGCAGCTCCGCCGATGTGATCTGGATGTAAGTGCGACAAAATGACATAAGAAATCTCTTCTGGCACAATTCCTTTTTGCTCAAGCAGACGATCTACACGCTCCTCTTCTAGTATATCAACAGGCGTTCCCAGACCATAAAGCCAGTATTTGAAGTTAGGCTTCAGAATATCTGGAGAATAGCCAGTGTCGTAGAGAATATAGCCTTTCTCACGATGCTTCAAGAGGAAAACACCAGCTGGAAAAATCATTTTTTTCTTGGCAACTCCCTTAAACATCTGCTGCAAGTGACTGCTGCAGCGCCCAGGCTGAAGATACTCAATTTTCTCGATAATGTTGGACATATTTTGCAATCCCTTCACTGATTGTCAACTTGGGTTGATAGCCCAAATCCCTTACTGCTGCTGATATATCCAGCGTTTGACTATAACGCATTAAGTAATAGGTGTAAAGAGTCAGAGGTGGCTCTTTTTCAATATGAAAGAAGCGATAAAAGCTTTCAAATCCATGTGCCAGAAATCCTAGAAAAGCAGCAGGCAACTTAACATAACGTTTACGAACCTGTAAACCATCTAAAGCTTCATCCAGCATATCCTTGAAACTACGGGATTCTCCGTTGGTAATATTGTAAACTTGTCCTTGCGCTTCTGGCATTTCCAAAGCCAGACGAACAGCCAAGGCCACATTTTCCACACAGGTCATATCCATCATTTGCTGGCCATTTCTGATGAGTGGAATCGCCAGTTTTTGGCTCAAGCGCAGAATCCTAGGAAAGATACTGGTATCCCCAATACCAAAAAGCCCTCTAGGGCGCAAGATAACAGACGAAACTTGAGGATAGCTTCGGACAATCCGCTCAGCCATGAGCTTGCTTTTTATATAGAAATTTAGCTCATTCTCCTGAGGAGCAGCCTCTTCTTTGATAGCCAATTGGTCACGCGCCGCAGCATAAACACTCGGAGAGGAAATATAGACCAGTCGTTGCACTCCAAAATGTCGGCAGACTTCCATAACCAGCTTGGTTCCTACAACATTCGTCTGATAAAACTGCTCCCAGGGTCCCCAAATCGTTGAGAGGGCACCAGCATGCACCACTGCATCCACTCCTTCACAGGCTGCAAAAATTTCTTCTTCTCTGGTAAAATCTCCAGCAAAAAACTCTACTAAAGGACCTTCTAACTGCCGACCAGCCTTCAGATTACGGCCAAAAGCCCGCACCTGATAGCCTTGTTCAGCCAGCTCTTCAACAACATACTTTCCTAGAAAGCCAGTCGCTCCTGTCACTAGAACTTTCATCGCTACTCCTTTCATACAATTTTCTGTTTGTGTCTTGTCCCCATTATACACCATTTCAGCAAATCTTCCGTAAAAAATCTGGAAAAAATCTTTACAGAGTGTCTCACCTGATTGGATAGGAGCAGAAAGAAATAAGATAATTTCCCAAAACAGCTGTCTCAAGCCATTGACATTTTTTAGTTGGAAATAGCTCTAATTAATTCATTGGGAGTATAAAAAAGAAGCCGGAAAACCGACTTCTGAACAAATACAAATTAAAGCATTTTGTTGTAGAATTCAACGATAAGTGCTTCGTTGATTTCTGGGTTGATTTCATCGCGCTCTGGAAGGCGAGTCAATGAACCTTCTAATTTTTCAGCATCGAATGATACGAATGCTGGACGTCCAAGAGTTGCTTCAACAGCTTCAAGGATTGCTGGCACTTTCAATGATTTCTCGCGAACTGAGATCACTTGACCTGGAGTTACGCGGTATGATGGGATATCAACGCGTTTTCCGTCAACAAGGATGTGACCGTGGTTTACGAATTGACGAGCTTGACGACGAGTAGTCGCAAGACCAAGACGGTAAACAACGTTATCCAAGCGACGCTCCAAGAGAAGCATGAAGTTGAAACCAAGAATTCCTTCTTTGATTTTTGAAGCTTGAACAAACAAGTTACGGAATTGTTTTTCACCTACACCGTAAGTGAAACGAAGTTTTTGCTTTTCAGCCAATTGTAAACCGTATTCTGACAATTTGCTGCGGTTGTTTGGTCCATGTTGACCAGGTACATAGTTACGGCGAGCCAATTCTTTACCTGTACCAGTAAGAGAAAGACCCAAACGACGAGCTTGTTTCCAAGATGGTCCTGTATAACGTGACATAAAAATGTCCTCCTGTAAAATATTTTTGAGGAAATAGTCACTTAGAAAGCCCTGATTCGTGCAGAACATTTTCGCCCAAACAGCTAAGGCTACTTTTATAGCTGATGTTCTGTTGACGAGCTCCATGCTTTCCTGCTGCTATTTCACACAAAGGCTATTGTACCATGAATAAAGTCAAAAGTAAAGGGCCTCATACAAAAAATCAAGCCAAAAGGCTTGATTAAAGTTGTTTCTTTAAAGCAAAGGAATTCAGGCCATTCCTTCACACTCCCAAAATCCCCAAAATCTCCTGCTTGTATCCCAGCTTCTGCAGTTCTTTATCCTCGCTGTCTGACCAAGTCAGTTGGAGATCTGCAACGATTTGCCCAGGGCGATTTTTCAAAATATAGATACGGTCACTGAGAGCCAGAGCTTCCTCGATGCTATGGGTAATGAGGAGAGTCGTCAGACCCAGCCTACGATGAATATCCAGATACCAAGCATGCAGCTCCATCTTGGTCAGCTCATCCAAAGCACTAAAGGCCTCGTCTAGAAGAAATAGCTTGTGGCCGAACATATAGGTCCGTAGCAGTGCCACGCGCTGTCGCATCCCCCCGCTCAGCTCATGTGGATACTTATCTGCCACATCAAAGAGCCCGAACTCCTTCAAAATCTGAGTTGCCTGCTCCGTCGCTTCCTTTTTGGATACTTTTTGGATTAGCAGGGGTAAGATGACATTGCCCAACACCGTCTTGTGCTCCAGCAGCAAGTCCTTCTGCAGCATATAACTCACCCGACCCTTGGGATTTTCCTGCCCGTCTAGGACAATCCTGCCCGACTGGACCTCCAAAATCCCAGCAATCAGATTAAAGAGGGTCGTTTTCCCGACTCCACTTGGTCCCAAAATCGCTACGACCTGGCCAGCTTCCACCTGTAGACTGATATCTTTCAAAATCTGCTGCTCATCATAAGCATAGCTTACATTTTCAAGTTTAATTTCTGTCATTATTTTATATAATCGTTGCTAAATCCCTTGTCACTCAAGTCATTGTCTACGATACCCTTATCCTTGGCCCATTTGTAAAAGGCATTCCAACGGCTAGCCTCAAACTGACCCCACTTGTCCTTATCCGATGCATATTGCTCAGACAGATATTTTTGAGAAGCCAAGACAAAGTCACGCTTGTTTTTCAACTCTGGCGCATGCTTGATTAAAATATCTGCTGCTTCTTCAGGGTGCTCCATGGCATATTGATAACCCTTCTTAATAGCCTGCAGGACCTTTTTCGCCTCGTCCGGATTCTTCTTGAGATAGTCATTATTAGCAATGATGACAGGAGAATAATAGTCAAACTCCTTGACATAGTCCTTCATATAAAAGAAATTAGTGTCCATGCCCTGAGTCTCTGCCATGATACCATCCCAACCATGATAAATCCACGCTGCATCAAACAAACCATTTTCAATCGGCGTAATAGAGTTGGAATCGTTGTTGGGAACTTTTTCCACTTCATCAAACTGGCCGCCTTGGCTTTCAACCAAAGTTTTGAGCATGCCTAGCTCCACTGGATCATTCCAGGTGCCATATTTCTTGCCAGCCAGATCCTTAGGACTTGTAATACCTGCAGACTTCTTAGAAATAATGCCTGAAGTATTATGCTCTACAATGGCCGCAACTGCTGTGATTTCTGCGCCCTTATCCAGTTTTTTAGCCATAGAGTCCTGGAAGTAAATACCAAAAGGTGCCTTGCCGTTGATAATCAAATCCGAACTGCTATCTTCAGGCGGCAACTTGATATCCACATCCACTCCTGCTTCCTTGAAGTAGCCCTTTTCTTGAGCTACATAAAGGCCAGTATGGTTGGTGTTAGGTGACCAGTCTAGGATAAAATCAATTTTTTTATCCTTGCTTTCAGATGTAGATTTCGACTGACCGCAGGCCGCTAGGCCGATAATTGACACAGCAGCCAAACCTGCCAACAAGACTTTATAACTTTTTTTCATCATTATCCTCTTTTCTTTCTTTGGAAAATAGCAGAGCTGAGCTACTATTTCCACTTGATGACATATTTTTCACTGACAGCCACCAGCTTCATCCCCAGAAGACTGATGACCGAAACCAATATGATAATAGCAAACATGGTGTCGTACTGGAAAAGTTTCTTAGACTGAATCATATAAACACCCAAGCCTTCGAAACCGCCCAGCCATTCGGAAACTACGGTCGTGATAAAGGCATAGGAAACACTGACGCGCAAGCCAGCATAGAAATAGGGCAAACTAGCTGGAATCTTAAAATGCCAAAGAATTTGCCAGCGATTGGCTTGCATAAGCTCAAAGAGAGTCATAGTATCCCGATCACAATGCCGAAAACCGTCCAGAATACTGACGATAATCGGAAAAGTCGTCGTCAGAATAATGAGCACAATCTTGGGCAAAATCCCATAACCCAGCCAGAGAACCAGAATTGGCGCCAAAGCAATAGTCGGAATCGTCTGCACCACGACCATCATGGGGTAAATTAAATCGTTGAGCCAGCTCAAGCTGTCCATGAGTATAGCTAGTATACAAGCCAAGATGACGCCCAAGACTAAACCCAGCAAGGCTACTTTTAAGGTCGCCCAGCTATGACTTGCTAGAAAGCCAGCATCTCTGATAAAGGCCTGACCGATTTCCAGAGGTGTCGGCAAAATAAACTTGGGCAAGAGCTTGAGCCAGCCCATGACCTGCCAGATGACAAGGACACCCAGCATACCTAAGAGACCGATTTGCTGCCGCATCAGCCTTTGTAATGCTTTCATTAGAACGATTTTCCTCCCTTCCTGTATTTTAGTGCTGCAATTCTTCAAGATATCACCATCGATAAAGATGATAAAAGAAAAGGCCTTTTCCGTATATGGAAAAGGCGCACAAATACCACTTTTTTCGGTATGATTCCTACGCTGGCATTACCCAGATCAGGTGCGGTCGAAGCTTACACTTCCTCTCAGACTGTACACAGACTCCCATATATAGGACTATGATAGCGCAATCATCAGCAAATGTCAAGGTTGGAGCTTGGACTCACTCCTTTTCAACGATAAGTGAAGCAAACGATCATCAATCAGCTAAACTTCCCTTTCGCAGTCAGCAAATCCTCCATAGCACTGATATTCTCTGTCTCGCTTGTGGATAAGATGGTTTCAAAGCCCAATTCAGCTGCCGTATCTAAGTTAGCCTGAATATCATCAATGAAGACGGATTCTACTGGATTCAGATTATATTTTTTCAACAGCTTTTGGTAAATCTCTGCTTCTGGCTTGACGACACCGACCTCTGATGAAAGGATATAGCCCGACAACAATGGGTAAATAGGCAACAAACCAGCTTTTTCAATATGGTAAAAAATCTCACAAGTGGTTGACAAGATATAGATTTGATAGCCTTGATTAGCCCACAGCCGAATCCTTTCCTGTAAACCACTGTAAACATGCACGACTTCGTACCAATGATAAAAGATATTCTTAATTGCGGAATGATAAGAAACATCCAGCTGAGTCAGAACCTCCTCACAGGCTTCTTTCAAACTCAGCTCTCCTTTGTCTGTCTTATGCCAGACACCTGACTCAAAAATAGCCTGCCTAAGAACCTGCCGCCGCTCTTTCTCAGGTTCAAAATATGTCAAGATTTTCTCAGAATTCCATTCAATCAGAACATTGCCCAAATCAAAAACTAAATTTTTAATCATGATGACCACCTGTTTTCTTTGCTTATCATCCTCTATATACGTCGATTTGACTGAGGAATTGCTTCAAATATAAGTAAAAAGGCCCACTGGACCTTTCTATTCATCAAAATAACGGATGAGGTTCTTTTCTGTCAAAATGTCAGAATAAGTATAAGACTCCACATAGGTATTGGAAATTTCCCCTGGCTGACCGCCTTCATTGGAATATTCCACGATAAACAAAGACGGATAGACTTCAATCAGACGGCCTTGCTTGCTTTTTTGGCGCTTACGACCGTTTTCCAGCGTCATCTCAACGATTTGTCCTTCATGCGCCTTGATATCTTCTTTGATTTTTTTCATTTTTGCCACATCTGTAAATGCATCACTCATCTTTATTCGTCCTCTCTTTTGGAAATACTTGAGAATTTATTATACTCTTTCTGGAAAATTAACTCAACTGTACCACGCGCCCCACTCCGGTTTTTCTCAATAATGACTTCAACCTTGTTGTTGGGAATGCCTTCTTCCTCCTCACCAGCTCGATCATAATAATCATCTCGGTAAAGGAAGGCAACGATATCCGCATCCTGCTCAATGGAACCTGATTCTCGAATATCAGACAGCACCGGTCGCTTATCCTGCCGCTGCTCCACGCCACGCGAGAGCTGACTCAGCGCAATGACCGGCACCTTGAGCTCCTTCGCCAAGATTTTCAACTGCCGGGAAATTTCCGAAACCTCTTGCTGGCGGTTTTCACGGCCAGTTCCCGTAATCAGCTGCAGATAGTCAATCAAGACTAGCCCTAAATTACCCGTTTCTTGGGCAAGCTTTCGAGCCCGCGAGCGAATCTCTGTAATCCGAATCCCTGGTGTATCATCGATATAGATACTAGCGTTGGCCAGATTAGCTGTCGCAATGGTATATTTTTGCCACTCTTCATCTGTCAGTTGCCCCGTACGAATGGAGTGAGAGTTAATCACCCCTTCTGAAGCCAGCATCCGGTCCACCAAGCTCTCCGCCCCCATTTCCAGAGAGAAAATAGCTACAGTCTTATCCAGCTTGGTTCCGATATTTTGAGCGATATTAAGGGCAAAGGCCGTCTTTCCGACCGCTGGCCGAGCCGCCAGAATGATTAATTCTTCCTCATGCAGACCAGTCGTCATCTTGTCCAGCTCACGATAGCCAGTCGCAATCCCAGTGATATCTGACGTCTGCAGAGATCGAGCCTCCAGATTGCCAAAGTTAAGGTTCAGCACATCACGGATATTTTTAAAGCCACTGCGGTTGGCTGTTTCACTGACATCAATCAGAGCTTTTTCAGCTCCGGCAATAATTTCCTCTGACAGACGGTCACCATCGTAGGCTTGATTGATAGACTCTGTCAGACGCGAAATCAGCCGCCTTAGAATGGCCTTTTCTGCAACGATTTTAGCATAGTATTCAGCATTGGCAGATGTTGGCACAGAATTGACCACTTCCACCAAGTAGCTGAGACCACCGATATTCTGCAAATCACCCTGACTGTCCAAAATATTGCGAACCGTCGTTGCATCAATGGCATCACCGCGGTCAGCCAAGTCAATCATAGCCTTGAAAATCAAGCGATTGGCATACTTAAAGAAGTCAGCAGGCTCGATATACTCACGAACAAAGACCAGTTTGCTCTCATCAATGAAAATGGCTCCTAAGACGGACTGCTCCGCTAAAATATCCTGAGGCTGAGCTCGGAGTTCATCAATCTCTGCCATCGGTAAATCCTTCCTTCAAATCACTATTATCCTTCTTTAACCCGCAAACGAATCACCCCAGTTATATCCTGATAAATTTTCACTGGAACATCTATCAGACCAATGGAGCGAATCGGTGAGTCCACCTTAATATGCCGTTTGTCAATTTTGATGCCAAACTGCTTTTGCAGCTCTTCTGCTATTTTCTTGCTGGTAATAGAGCCAAAGGTGCGGCCGTCCGGACCAACTTTTTCAGTAAATTCAACAAGAGTAGCTTCTTCTGCTAACTTAGCTTTAATAGCTTGTGCTTCTGCCACTAGTTCCGCATGGGCTTTTTCTTCAGACTTTTGCTTGCCGCGCAGTTCACCGATAGCCTGGGCTGTTGCTTCCTTGGCTAAATTTTTCTTAATTAGAAAATTTTGAGCATAGCCAGTCGGCATTTCCTTGATTTCACCTTTTTTGCCCTTGCCTTTTACATCTGCTAAAAAAATTACTTTCATCCTTTTTTCTCCTCGTCTATTATTACTTCCTCTTTAATGACTTGGTCCATAATTTCTTGATTCAGCGACTGAAGGACCTCAGAAACTGTTTTACCTTCAATTTGAGCTGCCGCCAGATTGAAATGACCGCCACCGCCCAGCTTTTCCATAATTCGCTGAACGTTGATCTTGCTTCGACTGCGAGCTGAAATAGACACATAGCCTTTGGTATTCTTGCTCACGACAAAAGTAGCTTCAATTCCTGACATGGAGAGCATGGTATCAGCTGCCTTACTGATAACAACTGTATCATAAGTGTTCTCCTCTGGACCAGCTGCTACAATGACATTAGGCAAAATCTTCTTGCCATTTAAAATCAGCTCATTAATCGCACGATATTCCTCAAAATTCGTAGCGGAAATGTCCTGAATCACAACACTGTCACTGCCCCGAGTCCGTAGATAGCTAGCCACATCAAAGGTCCGACTAGTGACCCGAGATGAAAATCCTTTAGTGTCAAGCATGATACCCGCCATGAGAATGCTGGCTTGCATCTTACTGAGACGGTTCTTTTTAGAATTCTGGAACTGAATCAGCTCCGTTACCAACTCACTGGCACTGCTAGCCCCACTTTCGATATAGGCAATCACAGCATTTTCCGGAAAATCTTCATCACGGCGATGGTGGTCGACTACGATAATCTGACTGAATTGATCAAAGAAATCCTTAGACAGCGTCAGAGAAATCTTGGAGTGATCAACCATAATCAAGAGCGAACGATTGGTCACCATATTTACTGCTTCAGAAAGCGGAACCAGATAGTCAGCCCCTTCCTGCTGGAGCTTTGTAATGGAGCGCTCAATGTCAGAAGCCATCTGGGACGGATCATAGACCACATAAGCTTTCTCAATGATATTACTGGCAAAGAGCTGCATACCAAGAGAAGAGCCCAGAGCATCCATATCCAGATTTTTATGTCCGACTATAAAGACCTGATCCACACTCTTAATCTTATCAGAGATCGCAGTCATCATAGCCCGAGTTCGGGTGCGCGTGCGCTTAACAGCTGACGCCGTTCCTCCACCAAAGAAGATTGGGTTCATATTGTCATTATTTTCTTTGACGACAGCCTGATCCCCACCGCGGACTTCAGCTAAGTTGAGGTTGAGCAGAGCGACCCGGCCGATTTCATCATGATTGCCATCACCATAAGAAAAGCCCATACTGAGTGTCAGTGACAGCTCTCGATTTTTAGCTTCCGTCCGAAATTGATCAATGATAGAAAATTTATTTTCCATCAGCTGTTCCAACACCGTGTAATCCGTAAAAAGATAGAACCGATCCATGCCTACCCGACGGTAAAACATGTGAAACTGCTCAGAAAATTCTGCTACAAAGTTGGCTACAAAGCTATTGATATGACTGATATCTGTGTCAGAAACAACATCTTCCAAATCATCATAATTATCCACCGATATAATCCCGATTACCGGGCGCGTTGTTACCAGACCAACGGTAGCTTCGTATTCATTGGATGCATCAAAAAAATAAAACACGCTGGATGCACGGTCCAAGTAAACCGAATATTTCTTGTCTCCAACCGTAGCATAATGACCAGAGTCTGAATAAGCAGCCTTCATGATATTCTTGAGCATATCAGCATCAAAATCACCATCTTCGGTTGTAAAAATCAGTTCTGCATAGGGATTAAACCACTCTACATCACCATTATCTTCACTGATTTTAATGACACCAACTGGCATCTTATCCAGCAAGGAAGCAAGGCTACCTTCTGCTTGATGATTGACATAATGAATCTGCTCAATCTCATCTAGCTCGGATACTCTCTGTTGCTGGATAAAAAGCACAATCAAAAGAGCCAGCACAAGCATGAGAGCAGCTAGCATGGCCAAACTATCACCAAAAAGCCTCAGACAGATGGCTAAGATTATAAAGGAAATTAGACCCGCCATCGCCAAGTGAATTGGGGCAAAACGAAATTTTTTCATCATAGACCTCTTATTCCGCCATTTTACCATAAATCCTAGAAAAAAGCGAATTTCTCCCAAGTAAGTAAAGCATTTAAGAAGGGTAAAGGAAGCGAAAAACAGCCTTTCAAAGTTTACAACTTTGTAAACCTCTTGTAAATTTACACAAAAAGGCTGCTTCCCAAAGGAAACTAAGCCTTTTACAAGAGTTACTTCGCTTGATTTTTAGAAATGCTTCTAGACTTGCCTTCTAAGTAAACCATCAAAATAGAAATATCTGCTGGATTGACACCAGAAATACGACTAGCCTGGCCAATTGTTTCTGGATTGATTTTCTTAAACTTCTGTCTTGCTTCTGTCGCAATCGAATCAATATCATCCCAGTCAATATTAGCTGGAATCCGCTTCTCTTCCATGCGCTTCATCTTTTCAACCTGATTAAGAGCTTTAGAAATATAGCCTTCGTACTTAATCTCTGTCTCAATCAGCTCGATAATCTTTTCATCAAGCTCCTCTGCCGCCGGACCAATAAATTGAACCACATCTTGGTAAGACACTTCCGGCCGCCGCATAAATTCTTTGGCAGTTACTGCATCCGTCAGAGGCTTAAAGCCAAGCGCTTCTACCTTAGCATTTGTTTCCTTGACAGGCTTTAGTTTGATAGATTCCAAGCGCTTCATCTCATTATCAAATTGATTCTTTTTAATCTCGAAACGAGCCCAGCGCTCATCATCTACCAGACCAATTTCTCGTCCCATCTCTGTCAAACGCATATCAGCATTGTCATGGCGGAGAATCAAACGGTACTCAGCTCGGCTGGTCAAGAGGCGATAGGGTTCTACGGTCCCCTTGGTCACCAAATCATCAATCATGACTCCAATATAACCATCACTACGCTTCAAAATCAACTCCGGCTTACCTTGGATCTTCAAGGCCGCATTAATCCCAGCAATAATCCCTTGACCTGCAGCTTCTTCATAACCAGATGTTCCATTGGTCTGGCCTGCTGTAAAGAGTCCTGAAATTTTCTTTGTTTCTAAGGTTGCCCGCAACTGATGGGGCATAATCATATCGTACTCAATGGCATAGCCTGTCCGCATCATCTCAGCATTTTCTAGACCCTTGATAGAGTGAACCAAGTCCTTCTGCACATCTTCTGGCAGACTGGTTGACAGTCCCTGCACATAAACTTCTTCCGTATCGCGTCCCTCAGGCTCTAAGAAAAGCTGGTGGCGTTCCTTGTCCGCAAAACGGACGATCTTATCCTCTATAGACGGGCAATAGCGTGGCCCCACTCCCTTGACTACTCCTGAAAACATAGGCGCCCGATGCAAGTTATTTTGGATGATTTCATGACTTTCTGTATTGGTATAAGTCAACCAACAAGGAATTTGATCTTTCACATAGTCCTCATCACGAGAAGTGTAAGAAAAATGATTGGCCTTTTCATCACCTGGCTGAATCTCGGTCACATCGTAATTGATAGATGACGCCTTGACACGCGGAGGCGTTCCGGTTTTAAAACGACCAATTTCAAAACCTAGATCACGCAGGTTATCAGCCAAAGGAATAGCTGCCAGACTGTGATTAGGACCAGATGAATACTTAAGATCACCAATGATAATTTCTCCCCGCAAGGCTGTTCCAGTCGTAACAATGACGGCTTTAGCCGCATACTCCTGATGGGTCGCTGTCTTAACTCCAATTACTTTACCATCTTCTACCAAGATTTCATTAATCATGGTTTGCCGCAAGGTCAGATTTGCTTGATTTTCAACAGTCTTCCTCATTTCTTTGGAATAAACTTCCTTATCCGCCTGCGCCCGAAGAGCCCGAACTGCAGGTCCCTTACCCGTGTTGAGCATCTTCATCTGGATATAGCTCTTGTCAATATTCTTGGCCATCTCACCACCCAAGGCGTCTACCTCACGGACAACAATCCCTTTAGCAGATCCTCCGATAGATGGATTGCAGGGCATAAAAGCCAGCATCTCAATATTAAGGGTTGCCAGCAGAACTTTACAGCCCATTCGACTGGCAGCCAGAGACGCCTCAACTCCAGCGTGACCTGCCCCAATCACGACAATATCATAACTTTCAGTAAAATTGTGTGTCATTTTCTTTTTCCCTCATTTTTTCACCAAAAAAGGCCAAGTCTCTAGAAGTGCAGGACAAAAAAGCCTGCAACATCCATGAGCTTTGACCATCATAGGTATTGCTTATCTTATTTTAGCAGATTGAGCTAAATTGTCAATCTAAATGTACTGCAAGACTCGACCATTCTTATAAGCTCTGTCAATCAAGCCTCCACCTAAGCACTCATCTCCATCATAGAAGACGACTGCTTGACCTGGAGTAACTGCCCTTTGTGGTTGATCGAAGTTGACAACTGCCTTGTCACCCTTTACAGTGACTGTTACCTTAGAATCTAGCTGACGATAACGGAACTTAGCTGTACACTCCATAGTAAATTCTTCTGGCATTTCTTTTGTGAAATGAACCTGACTAGCGTCAAGACTGGTTGACATTAAGTTGTCATGGTAAAAGCCCTGACCAACATAAAGAATATTTTGGCTGAGATCTTTTCCAACCACAAACCAAGGCTCATTATCTCCCCCGTGCTGACCACCAATTCCAAGACCACCTCGCTGGCCAATGGTATAATACATCAACCCAGCATGCTGCCCCATATCTCGGCCTTCCAAGGTCATCATGCGACCAGGCTGGGCTGGTAAATATTGACTCAGAAATTCTTTAAAATTCTTCTCACCAATGAAGCAAATACCTGTCGAGTCTTTTTTCTTAGCTGTAGCTAAGCCAGCTCTTTCAGCAATTGCTCGAACTTCTGGCTTTTCTAAATGACCGAGAGGAAACATGGTCTTTTGCAATTGTTCCTGTGACAGTTGGCTTAGGAAGTAAGTCTGATCCTTATTATTGTCCTTACCACGCAGCATGTGAACTAGGCCATCTTGATCTCTCTTCACCTGAGCATAGTGACCCGTTGCAACGTAATCTGCACCCAGTGTCAAGGCGTAGTCAAGGAAGGCTTTAAACTTGATTTCCTTGTTACACATGACATCTGGATTTGGAGTCCTCCCAACTCGGTATTCCGCCAAGAAGTATTCAAAAACGCGATCCCAATACTCTTTCTCAAAGTTGACAGAGTAGTAAGGAATGCCAATCTGATCTGCAACAGCAGCTACATCCTTGTAGTCTTCTGTGGCTGTGCAGACACCAAATTCATCTGTGTCGTCCCAGTTTTTCATGAAGATGCCAATCACATCGTAACCTTGCTCTTTTAAGAGCAAAGCAGTTACTGATGAATCGACACCTCCGCTCATACCAACAACGACACGAATCTTAGAGTTATCACTCATTGTGTTCTCCCATCTTTTCGTTATTTCACGATTGAAGGTCGTGCTGTGCTTTCAACGATTGAAGGTCGCTTGAGCAAGGCCTATTATAGCACGAAAGGACTAGGAAAACAAATCAGAAATTTAACTAGAATTATCAACTGTAAAGAATGTTTACAACTCTGTAAAGTTATTGATTTTCTCTTTTACTTTCCTCTCTAACGAAATTTTATAATATCCACTCACTTTTAATTCATTTGATAAATTGCAATAAAAAGTGCAACAAATCTAAAATTCATCCATAAGTGCCTCA
>CAUSOG010000009.1:0-89849 GCA_963533195.1 uncultured Streptococcus sp.
TATCAGGCTGATGTAAAAGCAGCAGCACCAAGTGCGACGAATGCTGAAACCAGTGGTATACAAGGCCAAGTTCAGCGAGGAAAAGTCAGCTTCACAGAAGGTTCTGCGCAAGTCAACAGTCAAAAACAAACTGTGGCTTTCCCGGCTGGCTCAACTCCGCTCTTTGACAACGGTTCGACTGTTAAAGAAGTGCCTACTGTTGGTAAGTTTGAAGTGGACGTGAATGGAATTGTCACCTTTACTCCAGAGAAACAATTTAAAGGCCTTACGCCAGAAATCAGGATTACTCGTACAGATACGAATGGCAGCACAGCTACAGCAATCTACAAGGCGACAGTCACTGCCGTAACTCCAACAGGGACAAACATCACCAGCACTGGTAAGCAAGGCCGTCCACAGACAGGTAAACCAAACTTTGTCAGTGGCAACCCAGATGTACCACTTGATAATGACACTCCTGCGACTTTCGATGATGGAAGTAAGCGCAAGGTGGTTCCAAATGTTGGTATATTTGAGGTGACACCAGATGGATCTGTCACTTTCACACCGGACAAGCAATTTGTTGGCACACCAGACCCAGTAACAGTTAAGCGTGTAGATAAGAATGGCACTCCTGTGACGGCTAAGTACACGCCTACTGTTGAGAAAGTGACCCCAAGAGCAACAGGCGCTCAGACAAAAGGCCCTCAAGGTCAAGTTCAAAAAGGCAAGGTTACTTTTGAACCAGGAAGTCCTCAAGTTGGTTTCCCAGAAAACAGCACCCCAGTCTTTGATACCGGCACGAATGTTAAAGAAATTGCCAAAATCGGTAAGTTCGAAGTGGATGGAGAGGGTAATGTCACCTTTACTCCAGTCAAAACCTTTGTAGGCAAAACTCCAGAAATCGAACTTAGCCGTGCAGATGTCAACGGAACAGTAGCCAAGGCTAAATATCGGGCGACTGTGACCGCTGTGACTCCGACAGGAACTGGAGATCAGACAGAAGGTCCGCAAGGCCAGGTTCAAAAAGGCCGTGTAACTTTTAAAGCTGGCGATCCAAAAGTAGGATTCCCAGCCAATAGCACGCCAGTCTTTGACACGGGTACGAATGTCAAAGAAATTGCCAAAGTCGGTAAGTTTGAAGTAGATGCTGAGGGAAATGTCACCTTTACGCCAGACAAGCGCTTTGTAGGTGAAACACCAGAAATTAGCATTTCTCGCAAAGATGCAAATGGTATTGCAGCGAAAGTCACTTATATTGCGACGGTTACATCAGTAACTCCAACAGGAACTAATGTGACTAGCACCGGTCTACAGGGGATCCCGCAAACAGGTAGCCCAACTTTCCAAGGTGGTGATCCGCTAGTTCCGATTGATGAAGTAGTCGAACCAACTTTCGAAGATGGCAGTAAGAAAAAGGCTATTCCAGGTCAAGGAACTTACACCATTGCTCCAGATGGCGCAGTGACCTTCACGCCAGAGAAGCAGTTTGTAGGCACACCAGAGCCAATCACTGTAAAGCGTGTGGATAAGAACGGTACGTCAGTGACTGCAACTTACAGCCCGGAGTTCACCAAAGTGACTCCAACAGGAACTGGTGATAAGACTGAAGGATTGCAAGGTCAGGTTCAAGAAGGCCATGTTACCTTCACACCAGGTCATGATTCTGTGCCGTTTCCAGCTGAAACAACTCCGCTCTTTGACAATGGTTTGACTGTTAAAGAGGTCCTAAACGTTGGTAAATTTGAAGTGGATGCTAATGGTAAGGTGACCTTCACGCCAGACAAGCAGTTTAAGGGAACCACTCCTGAGCTGACATTGATTCGAGCAGATGTGAATGGCACTCCTGTTACAGTCAAATACCAAGCAGTGGTGAAAGAAGTGGTTCCAACAGGAACAAATATCACCAGCACTGGTGAGCAAGGCCGTCCACAAACAGGCAAGCCAAACTTCGTAAGCGGCACTCCGGGAGTACCACTAGATAATGACACTCCGGCTACTTTCGACGACGGAAGCAAGCGCAAGGTTGTTCCAAATGTCGGTATCTTTGAAGTGGCACCAGACGGTTCTGTTACCTTTACCCCAGATAAGCAATATGTTGGCACGCCAGATCCAGTTGTTGTTAAGCGAGTGGACAAAAATGGCACTCCTGTGACAGCCAAGTATACGCCAACTGTTGAGAAAGTGACTCCAAGGGCCACAGGTGCTCAGACAGGGGGGCTTCAAGGCCAAGTTCAAAAAGGCAAGGTTACTTTTGAAGCCGGAAGTCCGCAAGTCGGCTTCCCAACCGACAGCACACCTGTCTTTGATACCGGCACGAATGTCAAAGAAATTGCCAAAGTTGGTAAGTTCGAGGTTGATACAGAGGGTAATGTTACCTTCACCCCAGTCAAAACGTTTGTCGGTAAGACACCAGAAGTTGAACTTAGCCATACAGATGTCAACGGTACAGCAGCCAAGGCCAACTATCAAGCGACTGTGATTGCTGTTACCCCGATAGGTACTGGTGACAAGACAGAAGGTCTTCAAGGTCAGGTTCAAAAAGGTCATGTCACCTTCACGCCAGGCCATGAATTAGTTCCATTTCCAGCAGGTTCGGCTCCGCTCTTTGGTAACGGAAAAAATATTAAAGAAGTACCAAATATCGGTAAGTTCGAAGTGGATGCAGATGGCATTGTGACCTTCACTCCAGACAAACAGTTCAAGGGTGAAACACCAGAACTAGGAATTATTCGTGTGGATGCCAACGGCACCCCTGTTACAGTTAAGTACCAAGCGGTAGTGAAAGAAGCAACTCCGACAGGTACCACCGTTACGAGTACCGGTCCACAAGGTATCCCTCAAACAGGAACCCCAACCTTCAAAGCTGCGGATCCGCTAGTTCCAATCGATGAAACAGTCGAGCCAAGCTTCGACGATGGCAGCAAGGAAAAGACTATTCCAGGTCAAGGAACGTACACCATCACTCCAGATGGAGTAGTGACCTTCACACCAGAAAAGCAGTTTGTAGGCAAACCGGATCCAATTACTGTGAAACGTGTAGATAAGAATGGTACACCAGTGACTGCGACCTATAGTCCAGAGTTTACCAAGGTAAATCCGACTGGCACCACAGCGACTAGCACCGGTCCTCAGGGTGTTCCACAAACCGGTACTCCTACCTTTGCGGGCGGTGACCCACTAGTTCCGATTGATGAAACAGTAGAGCCTGCCTTCGCAGATGGAAGTAAAGAAAAGACCATTCCAGGCCAGGGAGCTTACACCATCACTCCAGATGGCGTAGTGACCTTCACGCCAGACAAGCAGTTTGTAGGCAAGCCAGATCCAATCACTGTGAAACGTGTTGATAAGAACGGTACACCAGTAACGGCTACCTACAGTCCAGAGTTCACTAAAGTAACTCCAACTGGAACAGGTGACAAGACAGAAAGCCTTCAAGGTCAAGTGCAAGAAGGTAAAGTGAGCTTCACTCCAGGTCATGAATCAGTTCCATTCCCGGCAGATTCGACTCCATTATTCGACAATGGTTCAGCAGTTAAAGAAGTACCGAATGTCGGTAAGTTTGAAGTGGATGCGGACGGTAAGGTTACTTTCACTCCAGACAAACAATTCAAGGGTGAAACGCCAGAACTTGAATTGACTCGTACTGATGTCAATGGCACCCCTGTTACAGTTAAATACCAAGCGGTAGTGAAAGAAGTCACTCCGACAGGTACTACCTCAACCAGCACGGGTCCACAAGGCCGTCCACAAACGGGTAAACCAAACTTTGTCGGTGGCGACCCGAATGTACCACTGGATAATGATACTCCAGCGACTTTCGAAGATGGAAGCAAACGCAAGGAAGTTCCAAATGTCGGCACCTTTGAAGTGGCACCAGATGGATCTGTCACCTTTACACCTGACAAGCAATTTGTAGGCACACCAGATCCAGTTGTTGTTAAGCGAGTGGATAAGAATGGTACACCAGTGACGGCTAAGTACACACCAACTGTTGAAAAAGTCACTCCGACGGCGAAAGGTGCTCAGACAGAGGGGCTTCAAGGCCAAGTTCAAAAAGGTAAGATTACTTTTAAAGCAGGAAGTCCACAAGTAGGTTTCCCTGAGAATAGCGCGCCAGTCTTTGATACCGGTACTAATCTGAAAGAAATTGCCAAAGTTGGTAAGTTCGAAGTAGATGGAGAGGGGAATGTCACCTTTACTCCAGTTAAAACGTTTGTCGGTAAGACACCGGAAATCGAACTCAGCCGCGCAGATGTAAATGGTACAGTAGCTAAGGCTAACTACCAAGCGACTGTGACTGCTGTTACTCCGACAGGTACCGGCACTAAGACAGAAGGTCTGCAAGGGCAAGTCCAAGAAGGCAAAGTGACCTTCACGCCTGGCCATGACTCAGTTCCATTCCCAGCGGATTCGACTCCACTGTTTGATAATGGTTCTGCAGTTAAAGAAGTACCGAATGTCGGTAAGTTTGAAGTGGATGCAGACGGTAAGGTTACTTTCACTCCAGACAAACAATTCAAGGGCGAAACGCCAGAACTCGAATTGACTCGCACTGATGTCAATGGCACCCCTGTTACGGTTAAGTACCAAGCGGTAGTGAAAGAGGTAACTCCAACAGGCACCAACTCAACCAGCACTGGCCCACAAGGCCAACCACAAACTGGTAAACCAAACTTTGTCGGTGGCGACCCGAATGTACCACTGGATAATGATACTCCAGCGACTTTCGAAGATGGAAGCAAACGCAAGGAAGTTCCAAATGTCGGCACCTTTGAAGTGGCACCAGATGGATCTGTCACCTTTACACCTGACAAGCAATTTGTAGGCACACCAGATCCAGTTGTTGTTAAGCGAGTGGACAAGAATGGTACGCCAGTGACGGCTACGTACACACCTACTGTTGAGAAAGTGACCCCAATAGGCACTACTGCAACCAGCACTGGCCCACAAGGCCTTCCTCAAAGGGGTACTCCAACCTTCACAGGTGGTGATCCGCTGGTTCCAATTGATGACTCAGTAGAGCCAACTTTTGAAGATGGCAGCAAGGAAAAGACCATTCCAGGTCAAGGAACTTACACGATTGCACCAGATAGGACAGTGACCTTTACGCCAGAGAAGCAATTCGTAGGCAAGCCAGATCCAATCACTGTGAAGCGAGTGGATAAGAACGGTACACCAGTGACAGCGACCTACAGTCCAGAGTTCACTAAAGTAACTCCGACAGGTACCGGCACTAAGACAGAAGGATTACAAGGCCAAGTCCAAGAAGGACAAGTTACCTTTACGCCTGGTCATGATTCAGTTCCGTTCCCAGCGAATTCGACTCCGTTATTCGACAATGGTTCTGTAGTGAAAGAAGTGCCGAATGTTGGTAAGTTTGAAGTGGATGCAGATGGTAAGGTTACTTTCACACCAGACAAACAATTCAAGGGTGATACGCCAGAACTTGAATTGACTCGCACTGATATCAATGGTACCCCTGTTACAGTTAAGTACCAAGCGGTAGTGAAAGAGACAACTCCAACAGGCACCACCGTAACGAGCACTGGCCCACAAGGTCTTCCGCAAACAGGGACTCCAACTTTCAAAGGTGCGGACCCATTAGTTGCAATTGATGAGACTGTTGAGCCAACCTTTGCAGATGGAAGCAAGAAGAAGACCATTCCAGGTCAGGGAACTTACACGATTGCTCCAGATGGGACAGTGACCTTTACGCCAGAGAAACAATTCGTAGGCAAGCCAGATCCAATCACTGTGAAACGAGTAGATAAGAATGGTACACCAGTGACAGCGACCTATAGTCCAGAGTTCACCAAGGTAACTCCGACAGGTACTGGCACCAAGACAGAAGGTCTGCAAGGTCTGGTTCAAAAAGGTCAAGTGACTTTCACGCCAGGACATAAATTAGTTCCATTCCCAGCTGGTTCGACTCCACTCTTTGGTAACGGAAAGAATATTAAAGAAGTGCCAAATGTTGGTAAGTTCGAAGTGGATGCGGATAACAAGGTAACTTTCACCCCAATAAAACAATTCAAAGGTGAAACATCAGAGCTGGGATTAATTCGTTTAGACGCTAACGGAACTCCTGTTATTGTCAAATATCAAGCAATAGTGAAAGCAGTAGTCCCAACCGGTAAAGATGCGACATCTACGAATATCAAGGGCCATGTTCAAACCGGCAAACCTGCCTTCGAAGCAGGTGATCCACTGGTGCCAATTGATGAGACAGTCGATCCAACCTTCGAAGATGGAAGCAAGGAAAAGACCATTCCAGGTCAGGGAACCTATACTATCGCGCCAGATGGGACAGTCACCTTCACTCCAGAAGCTGATTTCCTTGGTCAGGGTACTGGTGTGACCCTTGTCCGTCTTGATAAGAATGGTACCTCAGTGACGGCTCGCTATGTTCCGACCGTAGTTGAACCATCAACTAGCAAGGACAGTGTATCTAGCGGCCGCAAGGGGCAAGCTCAAACAGGCACGCCAACCTTTGAAGGGGCGATTGACCAGGCAGTAGCACCGACCTTTGCGGATGGCAGCACAGAAATGGTTGTCCCAGGAGAAGGAACTTATAGGTTCAATATGTTGGGGGCAGTAACCTTTGTGCCGGAAGCTGACTTTGTCGGAACTGCTCGCGGAGTCGTCGTGAAGCGTTCAGATATTTATGGCAATGCCGTGACGGCTACTTATACCCCAACAGTTTTGGGAAGCACTGATACAGAAGATACCGGCAGCACAGGTCTCAAAGGACAGCCACAAACAGGTAAGCCTCTCTTTGAAGGAGACGTGGATCCAACCGTTCCGCCAACTTTCGAGGATGGCAGCACCGAAAAGGCTGTTCCAGGCCAAGGTACTTACACAATTGCGCCAGATGGCACTGTGACCTTTGTACCGGAAACCGGCTTTGTCGGTCAAGCTGATGGTGTGACTGTTATTCGCAAAGACCGCAATGGTCAGACGATTTCAGCAGTCTACATTCCGACTGTGACAGAAGAGCCTGTCGTACCAGAGCGGACCATTACGCCTGCACCACCGTCTCTTACTAAGAGCGAGAATGCAAAATCTCTTCCTAAGACTGGTTCGGAAGAAACCTCCTACTTGGCTGCAAGCTTACTTGCAGGAGTGTCAGGTTTAGGACTGATTGGCTTAGACAAGAGAAAGAAAAAGTCTGAAGACTAAAAATTAAGAATTTAGGTTTCAGATACCAAATTAAAAGAGGAAAGATTCGTTTATGGATCTTTCTTCTTTTTTATTAAAAATAGACTATTTTTAATAAAGTGTCTAATTATAATGTTAGTTTCTTACAATTATAGTTATATATATGGATAACTAAAATAGAATAGTGTATAATAAAATCTGCAATTTAAATGATTATTTAGGAGATTATTATGGGAAAAGATTTATTTAATCCTCACCTGCGTAAGTTTTCGATTCGGAAACTAAACGTCGGTGTTTGTTCTGTGCTCTTGTCAACCCTGCTTCTTTTGGGAGCGACAACGCAGGTTAGCGCTGATGAGACTGTTTCTTCTGGAACTCAAAGCGAGGTTTCTCAAACAAGCATAGCTGATTCCTCAGTAAATACTGCAGAGCCGCTAAATTCACCAGCTGAGGAAAGTAAGCCAGCCACTTTCGCGGCTCAAGCAGAAGATGCGTCTGCGGTAGCGACTGCAAGGCCTGATTCAGATGGCAAGTCAACAAGTGAGCAGCCGGCGACAGAAACTACCTCTGCACCAGCTGTTGTTCCTGCAGAAGTTAAGACTGAAGATAATGCCCAACCAGCTCCTGCTCAACCGGCAGGAACTACAGATACTACTCAGCCTAGTCGCTCTCGTCGCGTAAGACGGGATGCGGCACCTACTGGTCTGCGAGATGGTGACCCTAACAACACCATTGAGAAGCCTACTTTGGCTGATTCTGAAAAAAAGAACCCGACAGACTTGATGAAGCAGATCAACTGGCTGGATCTTGGTGATAGAAGCGCCATCAGCAACTTAGATACGGACGATTCCTTTAAAGTTGGTACTGTCTATGAAAAAGAAATTTCTCCAGGCTATCGTATCAAACTGACAGTAACGGAATTAAAACCCTTCCACTCAACAGAGATTTATCGTGACCGCGTCAAGGGGACTGAGTATGAAAACAGCTATGATCCGAATGCGAAAAACACTTGGTTTAAATATGTAAAAGAAGAATTTCAAAAACAAGAAGTCGAGGGAGATTCAGCTAGACCGAAAATTATAGGAGCGGAACAGAATCAATGGACAGCCGTCCGAGACCAAGGGATTAATACCAATGGTCGAAAGACTCAATTACTAGTCCCTAAAAATGGTGCTAGCTACGGAATAAAATTCAAGGTAGAAGCGACTTACCTTGGAAAACCTGTAAAAGCAACAGTTATCATGTCAGATGGAGAAGAAGCCAACCCAGGGGAGTATGCTATCTTCACGACCAATGGCCAAGGTTGGGAACACTTGGCAGAATGGAAACGCGTTCGGCCAGATGGTGCTGTAATTACGGATACCTATTCTCCAATGAATCCTAATAGATATGGTCAATACATAGGGGATGATGCGACTGTACCTGTAATCGACTGGACTGCTTTTACTAATCCAGATCAAAAAACAGGAGGCTTGGGCTCTCAGGTCTTTGGTCCTAATACTTCTAAAGATCACACAGTTCCGATTGTGATGACACGTGGCGCTTCAGAAGTTGGGATTTATATTGCTTCTTCTGGTCAGCAAGCTGCTATGATTGGTTTTATGGTAGTCGATGAGGGAGATGCACCGGCTTCTTATGGAAATGCTATTCATGCTATTTCTGGTTATGATGCCAATACAGGTGCAAGAACTCCTCAGCCATTCTTGGGACGAGTTGAAGCTGATATTGATACTACTTCGGGTAATGACTGGAGGCATGATGACGATACTGATCACGCAGACGAAGGGGTTAATCAGCTCTTGCCTTCTGATTTGACTGGTAAGACAAATAACCTCTTCCGAGTTAATCGTCTTCAAAATGGTGACTACTCAGTTCGCCTGCAAGCCTCTGCCAATGGCAATAGCAAGGCCTATGTCCGTGCTTGGATTGATTTCAATCAAAATGGCGTTTTTGATGAAAATGAGGCCAGCGAATTTACTGAAGTAACAACGGCTGGTGACTATACTGTTAATTTTAAGAATAATCCAGCGATGACCAATCCTGCAGTTAGCAAGCTGGGAATGCGGGTCCGCATTGCCCTGAATAAGGGAGATATTGAAAAACCTACGGGAACAGCCTTTAGTGGGGAAGTTGAAGACTTAGAAGTCATCTTGACCTATCCACCGAAGGGAGAAAAGAAGGAAAGTACGGGAATAATCGGCCAGCGTCAGAAAGCTACTCTTCAGTTTACACCTCAAGGTATTGATCAAAAAGATGAAAGCAAGAAATCAGCTATTGATACAACTGTAGCACCTCTTGTTTTGGATAATGCTGGCAATACATTAACAGCAGATGGCGACGGTTGGTACAATACTGCTGAGGGACGATATAAAGTAACAGCCAAGGGTGCAAATGTGGATGTGATATTTGAACCCAGCACTGGCTTTATCGGTACTACTCAAGGAATTAATATCCGCCGTGTTGATACTAATGGTGCAAGTACAGATTGGATTGCGAAGAATAATGGAGAACCTGTTATCAACGATAAGTTGAATAATATGGATGCCCGCTATATTCCGACTGTTTTGAATTTCACGGAACATCGTTCGACGGACTCACAAGGTTTGCCTCAAGTGCAGGATATTGTCTTTAATGATGGCAATCCTGCTAAGATACCTGCTCAACCATCTGCAACGAATCCTGTCTTTTTCTTGGATGCTGATGGCAATCGTATTGTTGGAACAAGCGCGAAGGCAATCTCGCAAGGCCGAGAAGTGGGAACCTTTGAATTAGATCCAGCTACTGGGCGAGTGACTTTCACTCCGAATAAGTCATTTGTGGGGACAGTTGACCCTGTTAACCTACAATTGCATGATACCGATGGAACAGAGCACCGTGCAACCTATCAACCAACAGTAACGCGTGTTGTTCCAACAGCGCAAGGAGCAAGCTCTGAAGGTATTCAAGGTGCTGAACAATCTGGTAATTTGATTTTTGTGCCAGGTGATAATCGTGTGCCAATTAATGAGGCGGTCGCTCCAACTTTTGATAACGGTCAAACAACTAAGGTTGTTCCGAATGTCGGAACTTATATGGTTGATAACGCAGGTCGTGTAACCTTCCAACCAGTTCCTAGTTACACTGGCCGTCCAAGCGCTGAATCCGTTAAACGTGTTGATATGAACGGGACTGAAGTAACCGCTGCTTATCAAGCTGAAGTTAAGGCCGCAACTCCAACAGGTCAAGATACACAGACTGTTGGGCTTCAAGGACAACTTCAAACTAGCCAGCTTAACTTTACTCCAGGTCAAGCAACTGTTAATAACCAAACACAAACAGTCCCATTAAACCCAGCAGGACCACAATTCGTTGTGGATGGGCAGGTTCAACAGGGTAATACCTTGGCAGTTAGCGACGCAAGTGGCAAGCTACAAGGAACTTACACTGTTCAAGCTAATGGAGATATTAGCTTCCAACCTACTCCTGATTTCTACGGAACGCCTACTCCTGCACATCTTCGTGTAAGGGATAAGAACGGTTCTACTGCAGATGCAGTTTATTGGCCAAACGTTACGCAAGTAACGCCAACCAGCACCAATGCGACTAGCACAGGTCCTCAGGGCGTTCCACAAACCGGTACCCCAACCTTCACAGGTGGTAATCCACTTGTTCCAATTGATGAAACAGTAGAGACAAGCTTTGAAGACGGAAGTAAAGAGAAGAACATTCCAGGCCAAGGAACTTACACGATTGCTCCAGATGGGGCAGTGACCTTCACTCCTGAGAAGCAATTCGTAGGCAAGCCAGATCCAGTTACTGTGAAACGTGTTGATAAGAACGGCACACCAGTGACTGCCACTTACAGTCCAGAGTTTACTAAGGTAACGCCAACTGGTACTGGTGATAAGACAGAAGGCTTGCAAGGTCAGGTTCAAGAAGGTCATGTTATCTTCACTCCAGGCCATGATTCCGTTCCATTCCCAGCGGATTCGACTCCACTGTTTGATAATGGTTCTGCAGTTAAAGAAGTACCGAATGTCGGTAAGTTTGAAGTGGATGCGGACGGCAAGGTTACTTTCACGCCAGACAAGCAATTCAAGGGGGAAACGCCAGAACTGGAATTGACTCGGACTGATGCGAATGGAACTCCAGTAACCGTCAAATATCAAGCAGCAGTGAAAGAAGTGATTCCAACCAGCACCAATGCAACAAGCACAGGACCTCAAGGTCTTCCGCAAACTGGCACTCCAACTTTTGCGGGTGGTGATCCATTAGTTCCGATTGATGAAACAGTGGAGCCAACCTTCGAAGATGGCAGCAAGAAGAAGACCATTCCAGGTCAGGGAACATACACTATTGCACCAGATGGTGCAGTGACCTTCAGTCCAGACAAGCAATTTGTGGGCAAACCAAATCCAATTACTGTGAAACGTGTTGACAAGAACGGCACACCAGTGACAGCGACCTACAGTCCAGAGTTTACGAAAGTGATTCCTACAGGAACTGGTGAGAAGACAGAAGGCCTGCAGGGTCAGGTTCAAGAAGGAAAAGTCACCTTCACCCCAGGCCATGACTCTGTTCCATTCCCGGCTGGTTCGACTCCATTATTTGACAATGGTTCTTCTGTCAAAGAAGTACCGAATGTCGGTAAGTTCGAAGTGGATGCAAATGGCAAGGTAACCTTTACCCCAGATAAACAGTTCAAGGGTGAAACACCAGAACTCGAATTGACTCGTACGGATGCCAATGGCACCGCTGTTACCGTCAAGTACCAAGCGGTAGTGAAAGAAGTGATTCCTACAGCTACCAATGCGACCAGCACTGGTCCTCAGGGTGTTCCACAAACAGGTACTCCAACTTTCCAAGGTGGTGATCCACTGGTTCCAATTGATGACTCAGTAGAGCCTACCTTCGCAGATGGAAGTAAAGAAAAGACCATTCTAGGTCAGGGAACTTACACCATCACTCCAGATGGCGCAGTGACTTTCACCCCAGACAAGCAGTTTGTAGGTAAACCAGATCCAATCACTGTAAAACGTGTTGATAAGAACGGAACTCCAGTAACAGCTACCTATAGTCCAGAGTTTGTCAAGGTAACTCCAACTGGTAAAGATACCACATCAACAAATATCAAAGGCCATGTTCAGACTGGAAAACCTGTATTTGAAGCAGGTGATCCATTAGTTCCGATTGATGAAACGATTGCGCCAACCTTTGAAGACGGAAGCAAGGAAAAGACTATTCCGGGTCAGGGAACATACACCATCGCACTAGATGGGACAGTGACCTTCACTCCAGATGCTGATTTCCTTGGTCAGGGAAGCGGTGTGACTCTTGTCCGTCGTGATAAGAATGGCACTTCAGTTACAGCTCGCTATATTCCGACCGTAGTTGAACCATCAACCAGTCAGGACAGTGTATCCAGTGGTCGCAAGGGTCAAGCTCAAACGGGCACGCCAACCTTTGAAGGGGCGATTGACCAGGCAGTAGCTCCAACCTTTGCGGACGGCAGCACCGAAATGGTTGTCCCAGGTGAGGGAACGTATAGGTTCAATATGCTGGGAGCAGTGACCTTTGTGCCAGAAGCTGACTTTGTCGGAACTGCTCGCGGAGTTGTCGTGAAGCGTTCAGATATTTATGGCAATGCCGTGACGGCAACCTATACCCCAACTGTTTTGGGAAGCACTGCCACAGAAGATACCGGCAGCACAGGTCTTAAAGGCCAGCCTCAGACTGGCAAGCCTATCTTTGAAGGAGACGTGGATCCAACCGTTCCGCCAACTTTCGAGGATGGCAGCACCGAAAAGGCTGTTCCAGGCCAAGGTACTTACACGATTGCGCCAGATGGTACTGTGACCTTTGTACCGGAAACGGGCTTTGTCGGTCAAGCTGACGGCGTAACAGTGATTCGCAAAGACCGCAATGGTCAGACGATTTCAGCAGTCTATGTTCCGACTGTGACAGAAGATTCTGTTCAGCCAGAGCGGACGATTACACCTGCACCACCGTCTCTTTCTAAGAGTGAGGGCGCACAATCTCTTCCTAAGACCGGTACAGAAGAAACCTCATACTTGGCTGCAAGCTTACTTGCAGGAGTATCAGGTTTAGGACTGATTGGTTTAGAGAAGAGAAAGAAAAAGTCTGAAGGATAAAATTTAAGAATTTGGGTTTCTTAGATACTAAAATAAAAGGGAAAAGATTCGTTAGTGAATCTTTTTTCTTTATATCCAAAGAGAAAAACTCTTAAAAACTTCATAATAATGGCATTTCTAAAATGTTAAACATTAAAGTAGAATCTGAGATACTCTCAGATTTATTTAATTTATAAGGATTTTTCTATGATCTATTTTTTCTTTTGTTTTCAAAAATAGACTATAAAATGCTTTGTGTCAATTTTTTTAAAAATTTTTTATATAATTATAGTTATATATATAGCTAACTAAAATGGAATGTTGTATAATAAAACTATTGTAACTAGATGATTATTTAGGAGATTATTATGGGAAAAGATTTATTTAATCCTCACCTGCGTAAGTTTTCGATTCGGAAACTAAACGTCGGTGTTTGTTCTGTGCTCTTGTCAACCCTGCTTCTTTTGGGAGCAGCGGCACAAGTTAGTGCTGATGAAGCTAGTGATTCTGGTGCCCAAAACGAAGTTTCGCAAACAGGAATAGCCGAATCATCAGTGAATTCTGCTGAAACTGTGGCTTCTGAACATTTACATGCAAAAGAAAGTTCAGCACTCGCTTTTGCTAGTGAGACCCCTCAATCAGATGATAATCCTAGTCCAAGAAGCTCAGATTCTGAGAAAGTTGAAGAACCTACTGAATCTGCAACAACTAAACCAGTTGAGAATACTCAACCAATCACTGTTCAACCAGAAACATCCAACGCGGCTGTCGTGGCTGAAAAGTCAGAAGCAACCGCAGATCTAGCTCAGCCTAATCGCTCTCGTCGTGTGAGACGGGATGCTACACCTACTGGACAACAGAACAGCGGAACAACAGGAGTTCCGATAGGTACTGGACCAGCTGGGGCAGATGATGCTACCTCTACGCCACGAGTACCTAAACCAAGCTTGGAGGAATCTGTCAAGAAAGATAGTACCCAATTAGCCAAACAGATTACTTGGCTTGATTTTTCGGATACTGCAAGTTGGAAAGGATTGGATTCACGAGGCGGACTCCAAGTAGGAACTACCTTCAAAAAGGAAATTTCACCGGGCTATGAAGTAACCCTAACGGTCACTGAGCTTAAACCTTTTAACTCGACTGAAACTTATAGAAAACGGGTTGAAGGAACACCGACAGCAAATACTTATGACCCAAATGCTCAGAATGGATATTTAAAGTCTGCAGCAAAGTATGGTCAAACGCCTCCTTCGGTGACAGGAGCTATTCAGAATCAATGGACTGCCATCCGTGATCAAGGGTTCAATACGCAAGGACGAAAGACCCAGCTGGTTTACCCTGAGAACTCAACCAACTGGGGAGTAAAATTCCAAATTGAAGCTACCTATCTAGGCAAGCGCGTAGCCCCTACGGTTGTTATGGCTGATGGTGAAGATGCCAACCCAGGTGAATTTGCTATCTTCACTACTAACGGAGAAGGATGGGAATATCTCGGTGAATGGAAGAATAAGAGTACTGCCAAAGAAGCCTATACCGTTATTACCAAGCAAATGTTGGATGATGAAAATGTAAAAAGAAGAGGTCTCTTAATCTTAAGAGATACAAGCGTAGACTGGTATAAATATCTCAGTCCAGATACTGTGACAGGAGGTCTGGGTACTCAGGTCTTCGGACCAAACCGTTCTAACGAACGGACGGTTCCTGTAGTGATGACGCGTGGGGCATCTGAAGTAGGTTTCTATGTAGCATCATCTGGGCAACAGGCTATGATGATGGGATTCTTAGTGGTGGATGGCAGTGATGCACCAGCGACTTATGGCGAAGCATTCCATACCATTTCAGGTCGTGATTCTCTGACTGGTAAGCTAATTAATCAGCCTTACTTAGGGACTACTCCAGCAGACATTGATGTTGATACAGCTAATAATTGGGTTCTGGATGATAAAAAGGAACACAAGGACGAGGGGGCCAGCCAATTACTAGCGGACGATCAATTAAGTGCTTCTAATGATTTGCTTGATTTAGACAAAGCAAAAAATGGAACTTACACAATTAAAATCAAAGCTAACCCAAATGGTAATGCTAAATCTTATGTCAAGACATGGATAGACTTCAACAATGATGGAGTCTTCAATGAAAGCGAAGGTAGCAACCTACAAGAGATTACAACTGCTGGTGACTATACCTTGACCTTCAATGCCAACCCCAATATTAGTGGCGGTCAAGTGGACAAATTGGGTATGCGTTTCCGAATTGCGACTAATAAAGGCGATATTGAGCAACCATCCGGTATTGCCTTTAGTGGTGAAGTAGAAGATATGCTCTTGCACCGCATTTATCCTCCAAAGGGGGAGAAGCAGACTACAGACGGCTTTACAGGCGAGACTCAAACTGCTGTCCTTCACTTCACACCTAAAGGAACGGATCGCTCAGACGACAGTGTCAATGCAGTTATGAGCACCCAAGCGCCTCAAGTCTTAGACAATCAGGGCAATGTTTTGCAGTCAGCGGATGGCATGACTTATATTCGTCCAGAAGGGACCTATGTAGTGACCAACAATGACAATGACGTGCAAGTTTCCTTCACACCAAATACTGCCTTTTCTGGAACTGCTGATGGAATTAATATTCGTTGGACTGACAGCAACGGCACCTCGACTGGTTGGACTTCGACAGATGCTTCTGACCCTAATAAGAATGATCAATTGACTACGATGGATGGCCGTTATGTACCAACAGTCCGTAAAATTCCAAACTACGAATCAAATGGTATTCAAGGTTTAGACCAAAACAAAACGCTAGTTTTTAACGATGATGATGCGAATACGACCCCTGTCATGCCAGAAGCTACTCGTCCGGCTAGCTTTGTGGATGCGAATGGACGACTGGTAACAGAAAATACGGTGCCTGCCATGGCCAATGGCCAGCAAGTGGGAACCTATGAATTGGATCCAAATACCGGCCAAGTGACCTTCAAGCCTATCAAGACTTTTTATGGTACGCCAGACCCAGTGGTAGTTCAAGTCAGTGATACCGACGGTAAAGCACACCGAGCACGTTATCAACCTAAGGTAACCCAAGTAACGCCAAGAAGTACCAATGCTGAATCAACTGGTCTTCAAGGTCAAGCACAAAGTGGTAAGCCAACTTTCACTGCAGGTGACCAACAAATCCCAATTGACATGAGCAAAGCCATGACTTTTGAAAATGGGACGGACACCTTGGAAGTGGCGAATGAAGGAACTTATACTATCAATTCAGATGATACCATTACCTTCAAGCCGCTTAAGCAATTCACTGGCAAGGCGACACCAGTTACGGTTAAACGCGTAGATGCCAACGGCACAGAAGTGACTGCTACCTATACACCTAACGTGACCAAGGTCACACCAACCAGCACACCTGCTACTTCATCAGGTCCTCAAGGGGTGCCACAAACAGGAACGCCAGTCTTCAAGGAAGGCGACCCAGCGGTCCCAATCGACTATAACAAGCAAATGACCTTTGATGATGATCAACCTAAGAAGACGGTTGCGGGCGTGGGGGAATACACAATCAATTCAGATGGATCTATTACCTTTACTCCAGATAAGAAATATGTGGGTACCCCAGCCGCGGTGACAGTCAAACGAGTTGACGAAAATGGCACCGAAGTAAGAGCAACCTATACACCGACTGTTACAAAGGTAACTCCGACTGGTACTGGTGATAAGACAGAAGGATTGCAAGGTCAGGTTCAAGAAGGCCGTGTTACCTTCACACCAGGTCATGATTCTGTGCCGTTTCCAGCTGAAACAACTCCGCTCTTTGACAATGGTTTGACTGTTAAAGAGGTCCTAAACGTTGGTAAATTTGAAGTGGATGCTAATGGTAAGGTGACCTTCACGCCAGACAAGCAGTTTAAGGGAACCACTCCTGAGCTGACATTGATTCGAGCAGATGTGAATGGCACTCCTGTTACAGTCAAATACCAAGCAGTGGTGAAAGAAGTGGTTCCTACAGGTACCAATGCGACTAGCACTGGTCTTCAAGGTCTACCACAATCAGGTACACCTATTTTCACTGCGGGTGACAAAGCTGTGCCGATTGATATAGCCCAACCAATGACCTTTGAAGATAATCAAACAACTAAGAAGGTAGACAAGGTCGGTACTTATGTCATTGAGTCAGATGGCTCGATTACTTTCACTCCAGAAAAGCAATATGTTGGTACACCAACACCAGTTACAGTTAAACGTGTAGATACGAATGGCACTGAAGTTACTGCTACTTACACGCCAACGGTAACACGGGTCACACCAAGAAGCACCAATGCTGAGTCAACAGGCCTGCAAGGACAACCACAAAGCGGCAAGCCGATCTTTACCCCAGGTGACCAAGCAGTCCCAATCGATATGACCAAACCCATGACCTTTGAAAATGGGACTGACACGTTAGTAGTAGCTGATCAAGGAACTTATACTATTAATTCAGATGGTTCCATTACTTTTAAGCCGGAGAAGAAATTTACTGGCAAGGCGACCCCAGTGACGGTCAAACGTGTAGATGCGAATGGAACGGAAGTTATTGCTAGATACACTCCTACTGTTGAAGAAGTTATTCCAAACGCAACTGGCGATCGGACTGAAGGTCCACAAGGATTGGTTCAGAATGGTAAAATTACTTTTGAAGCAGGAAGACCAGAAGTTGGCTTTTCAGTAGACAGTACCCCAGTTTTTGACACTGGTACCAATGTGAAAGAAATTGAAAATGTTGGCAAGTTTGAAGTGGATATTGATGGTAATATTACCTTTACACCGGTCAAGACATTTGTAGGTAAAACACCAGAAATTGAAGTCAGTCGCGCAGATGTCAATGGTACTCTTGCTAAGGCAAAATACCAAGCAACAGTGACAGCTGTAAAGCCAACTGGTGTTGGAAACAAGACAGAAGGCCTGCAAGGTCAAGTTCAAGAAGGTAAAGTTACCTTCACACCTGGCCATGACTCAGTTCCATTCCCTGCGAATTCAACACCATTGTTTGATAATAATTCAACAGTGAAAGAAGTACAGAATGTCGGTAAGTTTGAAGTAGATGCAAATGGTAAAGTGACCTTCACGCCAGACAAGCAGTTTAAGGGTGAGACACCGGAACTTGAATTGACTCGCACCGATGCCAATGGCACTCCTGTTACAGTCAAATACCAAGCAGTGGTGAAAGAAGTGGTTCCAAGAAGCACCGATGCGACTAGCACAGGTCCTCAGGGTGTTCCGCAAACAGGTAGCCCAAGCTTCCAAGGTGGTGATTCACTTGTTCCGATTGATATGGATTCTCCAATGACATTTGAAGATGGTCAACCTAAGAAGACGGTTCAAGGAGTAGGGGAATATACCATCAACTCAGATGGTACTATCACCTTTACCCCAGACAAACAGTATGTGGGGACCCCAGCTTCAGTTACTGTTAAACGTGTAGATAAAAACGGAACAGAAGTGACTGCTACCTATACGCCAACGGTAACAAGGGTAATGCCTACTAGCACCAATGCTGAATCAACTGGCATTCAAGGTCAACCACAAAAGGGGACGCCTACTTTCACTCCTGGCGACTCAGCTGTTCCAATTGATATGGATTCTCCAATGACCTTTGAAAATGGAACTGATACTTTGGTAGTGGCTAATCAAGGAACTTATACCATTAATTCAGACGGTTCCATTACCTTCACTCCAGATAAGCAATTCACTGGCAAGGCGACACCTGTTAGGGTTAAACGAGTCGATGCTAACGGCACAGAAATAACGGCTACTTATACCCCAGAAGTTACCAAGGTAACTCCAACTGGCACCAATGCTGAATCAACTGGCATTCAAGGTCAACCACAAAAGGGGACGCCTACTTTCACTCCTGGCGACTCAGCTGTTCCGATTGACATGGATAGTCCAATGACCTTCGAAGACGGTCAGTCTAAGAAGACTGTTCAGGGAGTAGGAGAATACACTATCAACTCAGATGGTTCTGTCACCTTTAATCCAGAGAAACAGTATATTGGTACACCAACACCAGTCACTGTGAAACGTGTGGATAAGAATGGTACTGAAGTTGCTGCTACTTATACACCGACCGTTACCAAGGTAACTCCAATCAGCACCAATGCGACTAGCACAGGTCCTCAAGGTGTGCCTCAAACTGGCATTCCAACCTTTGCGGGTGGTGATCCACTAGTTCCAATTGATGAAACAGTTGAGCCAACTTTCGGAGATGGAAGTAAGGAGAAGACTATTCCAGGTCAAGGAACATACACGATTGCTCCAGATGGCGCAGTGACTTTCACGCCAGACAAGCAATTTGTAGGTAAACCGAATCCAATCTCTGTAAAACGCGTCGATAAGAATGGCACGCCAGTAACCGCAACATACAGTCCAGAGTTAACTAAAGTAATTCCAACTGGTACTGGTGATAAGACAGAAGGCTTGCAAGGTCAGGTTCAAGAAGGTCATGTTATCTTCACTCCAGGCCATAATTCCGTTCCATTCCCAGCGGGCTCAACTCCACTGTTTGATAATGGTTTAGCAGTTAAAGAAGTGCTAAATGTCGGTAAGTTCGAAGTGGACGCAGACGGTAAGGTAACTTTCACTCCAGACAAACAATTCAAGGGTGAAACACCAGAACTTGAATTAACTCGGACTGATGTGAATGGAACTCCAGTAACCGTCAAATATCAAGCAGCAGTGAAAGAAGTGATTCCAACCAGCACCAATGCAACAAGCACAGGACCTCAAGGTCTTCCGCAAACTGGCACTCCAACTTTTGCGGGTGGTGACCCACTAGTTCCGATTGATGAAACAGTGGAGCCAACCTTCGAAGATGGAAGCAAGAAGAAGACCATTCCAGGTCAGGGAATATACACCATTGCTCCAGATGGGGCAGTGACCTTCAGTCCAGACAAGCAATTTGTGGGTAAACCAGATCCAATTACTGTGAAACGTGTTGATAAGAACGGCACACCAGTGACTGCGACTTACAGTCCAGAGTTTACTAAGGTTACGCCAACCAGCACCAATGCAACAAGCACCGGTCCTCAAGGTGTCCCTCAAACTGGCACACCGACCTTCGCAGGCGGCGATCCACTGGTTCCAATTGATGACTCAGTAGAGCCTACCTTCGCAGATGGAAGTAAAGAAAAGACCATTCCAGGTCAGGGAACTTACACCATTGCTCCAGATGGGGCAGTGACCTTCACCCCAGACAAGCAATTTGTAGGCAGTCCAGATCCAGTTATCGTTAAGCGGGTAGATAAGAACGGTACGCCAGTCACTTCAACTTACAGTCCAGAGTTTGTCAAGGTAACTCCAACTGGTAAAGATGCGACCTCTACGAATATCGAGGGACATGTTCAGACCGGCAAACCTGTCTTTGAAGCAGGTGATCCATTGGTTCCAATTGATGAGTCTATTGAACCAACCTTCGAAGACGGAAGCAAGGAAAAGACTATTCCAGGTCAGGGAACTTATGCCATCACACCAGATGGGACAGTCACCTTCACTCCAGAAGCTGATTTCCTTGGTCAGGGAAGCGGTGTGACCCTTGTCCGTCGCGATAAGAATGGCAGCTCAGTTACGGCTCGCTATATTCCGACCGTAGTTGAACCATCAACTAGCAAGGACAGTGTATCTAGCGGTCGCAAGGGTCAAGCTCAAACGGGCACGCCTACCTTTGAAGGGGCGATTGACCAGGCAGTGGCACCGACCTTTGCGGATGGCAGCACCGAAATGGTTGTCCCAGGAGAAGGAACTTATCGGTTCAATATGCTAGGGGCAGTGACCTTCGTACCGGAAGCAGACTTTGTTGGAACCGCCAGCGGAGTTGTCGTGAAGCGTTCAGATATTTATGGAAATATCGTGACGGCTACCTATACCCCAACTGTCTTGGGAAGCACTGTTACAGAAGATACCGGCAGCACTGGTCTTAAAGGCAAGCCTCAGACCGGCAAGCCTATCTTTGAAGGCGATGTAGATCCAACCGTTCCGCCAACATTCGAGGATGGCAACACTGAAAAGGTTGTTCCAGGTCAAGGTACTTACACGATTGCGCCAGATGGCACTGTGACCTTTGTACCGGAAATTGGCTTTGTCGGTCAAGCTGATGGCGTGACAGTGATTCGAAAAGACCGCAATGGACAGACGATTTCGGCAGTCTATGTTCCGACTGTGACAGAAGATCCTGTTCAGCCAGAGCGGACGATTACACCTGCACCACCGTCTCTTTCTAAGAGTGAGGGCGCACAATCTCTTCCTAAGACCGGTACAGAAGAAACCTCATACTTGGCTGCAAGCTTACTTGCGGGAGTATCAGGTTTAGGACTGATTGGCTTAGACAAGAGAAAGAAAAAGTCTGAAGACTAACATAAGCTTGACGAAATTTCCTTCTTGAACAAGAAGAATTTTACGAGAACGCAAAAAAGAGGTAGAACGTAAGTTTTACCTCTTTATTAGTATCACATAATTAGCGTGATAGAGAGAAACAGAATGTTTCCGTTTACTAATGCCTGTCTCGCTGCTAAGAATGACCTATTTTCAAAAAGACAAGTTTACATCTTCATACTCTTAATCTTTTCTTCATCTGGTGTGACGCGTAGGGTTTTCTGGCCTGTATAGGTGACAAATCCTGGCTTTCCACCGGTTGGTTTGTTGAGTTTTCTAGTCTCAATCATATCTACTTGAACCAGATTGGAGAGTCTGGCTTTGGAAAAATAGGCTGCTAGTTCGGCAGCGTCAGTCTTGACCTCATCGCTGGGCTGAAGATTGCCTGTGATGACCACATGACTGCCTGGAATATCTTTGGCGTGAAACCAAAGTTCGTCTTTCTTAGCTATCTTAAACGTCAGCTCATCATTTTGTAGATTGTTACGCCCAACTAGGATAATGGTTTGGCCATCTGTTGCCAAATATTTCTCCGGTTTCTGCCTTTTCTGGATTTTCTCTCTCTGGCGTCGGCGGATAAAGCCAGTCTGGATTAGTTCCTCCCGAATTTCCGCAATTTCAGTCAGGCTGGCCTGAGCAAGGGCTGTTTCCACGCTCTCTAGGTAGAGAATCGTAGTCCGTGTCTCCTCAATCAAGCTGGTCAGGTGTTTGACAGCTTCCTTGAGCTTCTGGTAGCGTTTAAAATAGCGCTGGGCATTTTGATTGGGGGTTATGGCCTTGTCAAGCGAGATGATAATCTTCTCACCTGTGTAGTAATTGTCCAGCTCTACCTGATCCTGATCGTTGGGCACCTGATGAAGAAAGGTGGTCAAGAGTTCCCCTTTTTGGCGGAATTCTTCTGCATTCTCCGTTGCTAGGAGCTCTTCCTCTTGCTTGCCCAACTTTTTCCGGTTCTTTTCCAACTCATTTTCTACTCGGCGGATGAGCTCACTGGCTTGCTGGTTGACCCGATCGCGCTCCGCCTTGTCCTTATAGAAAGTGTCTAAAAGCTCGGATAAGTTGGACATTTGGGTCTTGCTGTCGGAAAATAGCAGAGCAGAGAAAGATTTTTCGGTCAGGCTTGGCTGAGTTGGACTGGCAAAGAAGGCTCGGAAAGTTTTGAGCTTGTCAGTTGTCAGACGGCCACTGAGTTCAGTAGCCGTATCCCTGCCCAATCCCTGAAAAATTTGCTGCAGGCGTTTGGGCTCTAAGTTCTCAGTATGTAGGATTTCAAAGAGCTTTTCATCGCCCACAGTGAAAGGATTGAGACTGCTTGTCTGAGGCGGTGCGACATAAGTTGAGCCTGGCAGGATGGTTCGATAGCTATTTTGTGAAAATCCGACGTGTTTGATGGCTTCAATAATCTTGTCGCTAGCCTTATCCAAGAGAATGATATTGCTATGCTTGCCCATGATTTCGATGACCAGAGTCACAGCCACGCTGTCGCCGATTTCGTTCTTATTGGAGACGCTGATTTCCAAAATCCGGTCATTCTCAACTTGCTGGATTGCTTCAATAACAGCGCCCTGCAGGTATTTGCGCATAACCATGATAAAGGTATTGGGAACAGCTGGATTTTCAAACATGGTATCTGTCAGCTGGACACGCCCAAAGACCGGGTGGGCTGATAGGAGCAGCTTGTGGCTTTTGCGGTTGCTGCGAATCTGTAAAACAAGCTCCTGTTCAAAGGGCTGATTAATCTTCTGAATACGGCCGCCTAGCAATTCGCGGCGGAGCTCCTCTGTCATGTGGTGTAAAAAAAATCCGTCGAAAGACATGTTTTTCTCCTTGAAAGTTGCTAAAGAAAATTATAACAAAAAACCAAGCTAAAAGCTTCTAAAGTCTCGTCAAAAAGTAATTTAATTTTTGCCTATAACTGCCTCGATAAATCAAATCCGAACATTTTATAAAAATTTTCAAAAAGGTCTTGACATATTATTAGGAAAAACTTAAAATATAGGAAATTAGAAAAGTAGTAGATGTATTTGTTTTTAGCGAGCTTGTGGTTGGTGGAAATGAGCAGCAAATCTTTACGAAATTGGGCTAATTGATAAAATGAATTTGAAACAATAAGAATTCGGTAGGCACACCTTACAGTGCAGCTTGTTTGATGACAAGACAGAGATATGGAGAATACTATCTTTTTTCCATAATTGAGGTGGCACCGCGATTTACGCCCTCACACAGAATACCTGTGTGAGGTTTTTTGTTGCTTATTATAAAAAAACAAGGAGAATTGCCTATGTTTAAACGATGGCGTCCCTAGGGATTAAATAGGAAATTATAAAACATAGAAATGGAGAAAGAACATGAAAAACAAACGATTAATCACTATCTTAGGCCTTCTGGCCGTTTTGGCAATCGGTGGGATTGTCTATTCCAGCTTGAACAGCAAAGGTAACACCACAAAGACTAGCAGCGACAATCAGACGGTCAAGGTCGGCGTGCTGCAGTATGTCAGCCACCCTTCGCTGGATTTGATTTACAAGGGGATTCAGGATGGTCTGGCTGAGGAAGGCTATAAGGGCGGCAAGATTAAGATTGACTTTATGAATGCTGAGGGCGATCAGAGTAAGGTCTCTACTATGAGTAAGCAGTTGGTTTCCAATGACAACGATGTGCTGATTGGGATTGCGACTCCGTCTGCACAAGGACTGGCAGCAGCTACTAAGGACAAGCCTATCGTCATGGGAGCTATCACAGATCCGGTCGGAGCGAACCTAGTGAAAAATCTGGACAAGCCAGGTGGCAATATCACTGGTGTCTCTGACCGCAATCCAGCTAAGCAACAGCTAGAGCTGATTAAAAAATTGACTCCAGATGTCAAAACTATCGGTGCGCTATACTCTAGCAGTGAAGATAACTCCAAAGCTCAGGTAGAAGAATTCAAAAAATTGGCTGAAGAGGCAGGCTACAAGGTAGAGGAATACTCTGTTCCTTCGACCAATGAAATTGCTTCAACCATGAATGTCATGACTGGCAAGGTTGACGCTATCTGGATTCCAATTGACAATACCATTGCATCAGCTTTTGCGACAGTTGTGTCCAGCAATAAAGAAGCTAAGAAACCGATTTATCCAAGTGCGATGGCCATGGTAGAAGAAGGAGGCCTTGCCTCTGTTGTTGTAGACCAGTATGACCTAGGTGTTGCGACTGGTAAAATGGCAGCTAAAGTCCTTAAAGGTGCCAAACCTGCTGACACTGCAGTAGATATTTTCGATACAGGTAAATCTGTTATCAATACCAAAAATGCCAAAGAACTTGGCATTACTGTACCAGAAGATGTTCTGAAAGAAGCAGGACAAGTGATTAAATAGAAAGAAAGGGAGTCTGTTGTTTCACAGGCTTCTTTTTCTCAATAGTCTCTTCTTGTAAAACCTTTCTCGCAGTTGTATAATAGAATTGGCTCAAGTGAATGAGAAGAGCAAATGAAATGCAGTTTGCTCTAGTAGATTTTACGAAAAGATAGAAGCGGAAAGGGAGTTAGTCAAGAAAGAATGGAAGAAGATATTCAAAAAAACCGCTATATGGGATCGGTCAAGGTTGGTCCCAAGGGGCAGATTGTTATTCCCAAAGAAGTGAGAGATATGTTTGAAATTCAACCTGGAGATGCTCTGGTCCTCTTTGCAGATGCCCAGCAAGGCATTGCCATCCAGCGTTACGAGCTCTATGAAGATCTATTTAATCAGACTTTCAATGGAGACAAAAATTCAAAAAGTGATTTATAAAATAGAAATCTGCTCACGCAGATTTTTTCTTTTGCTTTTATTTGCTACTACTAATGAATGGGTGTATAATAAGTATAAGAAGTTATACAAATCATACCAAACTCTTTCGAGATTGAGTTTAAATAGCTTAGTTTTTAGCTAAGTGAGTAAGTTGTGACTAGCTTTAGATGTCAAAGTCATATCTTTAAATTACATTTCGTTTTTTAGTTCCTCATATCTGATGAAAGGAGATGTCCTTATGTATGCAGTTGAGATGCAGGATTTGACCAAGCAATACGGCTCAAAGACGGTTGTTGATGGTTTGAATCTAAAAATTGAAGAGGGTGAATTTTTTGCCATGCTGGGCTCTAATGGTGCGGGGAAGACAACAACGATTAAGATGCTGTCCTGTCTAGTTGAGCCGACAGCAGGAGATGCCCTAATGCTAGGCTATAGCATTCGCAAGGAGGAAGATGCTGTCAAGGAAATGATTAATGTTTCGCCTCAGGAAACAGCTGTTGCTCCCAAGCTGACAGTCAAGGAGAATCTGGAGATGATTGCGCGTCTATATGGATTTTCTAAGGAAGAAGCGGCGCAAAAGACAGAGCATCTGATGGAGACATTTGACCTGACGGATAGGCAGGATGATCGAGCCAAGTACTTGTCAGGTGGCTGGCAGCGCAAGCTCAGTATTGCAATGGCTCTAATCAGTCAGCCCAATATTCTGTTTCTGGATGAACCGACCTTGGGGCTGGATGTACGTGCTAGAAGGGAGTTATGGAAGAATATTGAGCAATTAAAGGGAAAAGTTACAGTGATTCTGACTACCCATTATCTAGAAGAAGCTGAGGCCTTGGCCGACCGACTTTGCATTATGGATAAGGGTGTGGTGCAGATCTTGGGAACAGCAGAGGAAATTATCCAAGCTTCCGGCAAGAAGGATTTTGAAGAGGCCTTTTTGGCCTATACGGAAGGAGGGGAATTAGCATGAGAGCCTTCATTTTTGCAAAGCGCAATTTCAAAGAAATCATGCGTGATTATGTCAGCAGTTTGATGGGAATTGGTTTTCCTGTCTTTCTGATTATCGCCCTGTCCCTTATGAAACAGAGCCTCAAAGGGATGCCAGCTATCTTTTCCATTGAAAATTTTGCTCCTAGTATGATGGTATTTGGTGCTTCCTGGCTGACTATTTTTGTCGGCAGTTTAATGGCCACGGACCGCAATAGCTCTTTTCTCATGCGACTCCTATCTACACCGCTTAGAAGTGTGGATTATATCTTAGGGTATTCGATTCCAGTTCTGCCTCTGGCTCTTTTACAGGGCATAGCTAGTTTTGCAACTGCCATGATTTTTGGCTTATCCTTAAATCTGGGAACTTTTTATGCCCTCTTGGTTTTGATTCCAGTGGCTTTGTTCTTTATTTCCTTGGGCTTGCTTTTAGGATCAGCCTTCTCTAGCAGTAATGCAGTCAGTGGTTTTGGAACCATTCTTGTCAATGCCACGGTCTTTCTCAGTGGAGCTGTGCTTCCGATTGAGATGATAGGAGGTGGTTTTGAAGCATTCTGCAATGCCTTGCCATTTGCCCATGCAGCAAAGGTTGTTCAGTTGGCATTGGCTCAAGATTTGAATTCACTTTTGCCTCATCTGTTCTGGGTTTTGCTCTATGCTTTCCTATTCTTTGTCCCTTCTGTCTGGATTTTCAAAAAGAGGATGAAAGGGTAGAGGTTTAGTTCAATGTAGAAATCAGCTGGATTAGCTTGCGAAATGTTTAGAAATCTGTTAGAATGAAATATAACTAAATAGCAATCCGCAAGACCAGTAACCTAGGGGAAGTTTAACAGGGAGGGGAGCCATCGACTGAAAGCTCTCTAGATGAAAGCTAGGCGAATTCACTTGCTCTAGGATTGATAAGTAAGGTCTGGCTTGCCAGATAAAAAACGGATGGTACCGCGTGTCAACGCTCCGCTTATGGAGATTGACGCGCTTTTTATTTTGGAGGGAAAATGACGAAAACGATTGAAGAACAACTGAAAAGCCTGCGTGAAGAGACTCTAGCTTCTCTCAAGCAGCTCAAGGCTGAGAATCAAAAGGAACTGCAGGACTTGCGTGTAGCAGTCTTGGGTAAGAAGGGTTCGCTGACTGAAGTCCTGAAAGGGATGAAGGATATTTCAGCTGAAATGCGGCCGATTATCGGTAAGCATGTCAATGAAGCGCGTGATATTCTGACAGCAGCCTTTGAAAAGACTGCTCAAGAGATGGAAGAGCAATTAGTAGCTCTGAAACTGGCTGAGGAATCCTTGGATGTGACCCTGCCAGGCCGTCAAATTCCGGTTGGGAACCGTCATATTCTTAGCCAGACTAGTGAAGAAATTGAAGATATCTTCATCGGGATGGGCTATCAGGTCGTGGACGGCTTTGAAGTGGAGAAGGACTATTACAACTTTGAGCGGATGAATCTGCCTAAGGACCACCCAGCACGGGATATGCAGGACACTTTCTACATTACAGAGGAGATTCTGCTCAGAACCCACACCAGTCCGGTGCAGGCGCGAGCTATGGATGCTCATGACTTTTCTAAAGGGCCACTCAAGATGATCTCACCAGGGCGCGTTTTCCGCCGGGATACAGATGATGCGACTCACTCCCACCAGTTCCATCAGATTGAAGGCTTGGTGGTTGGAGAAAATATTTCCATGGCAAACTTGCAAGGGACGCTGCAGCTGATTGTCCAGAAGATGTTTGGCCAAGACCGCAGTATCCGTCTGCGTCCGTCATACTTCCCGTTCACTGAACCATCCGTTGAAGTGGATGTTTCCTGCTTTAAATGTGGCGGTGCCGGCTGTAATGTCTGCAAGAAGACCGGCTGGATTGAGATTATGGGAGCTGGTATGGTGCATCCGCGCGTACTGGAAATGAGCGGCATTGATGCAGAGAAATACTCTGGATTTGCCTTTGGTCTTGGCCAAGAGCGGCTAGCTATGCTTCGCTATGGTATCAACGATATTCGTGGCTTCTACCAAGGAGATATTCGTTTTTCTCAGCAGTTTAAGTAGAAGCCTGTATTCATAGATGCAGCTTTTCTGAGAAAGGAGTGCAGTATGCTAGTCAGAGTCAAGAAAGAAGAAGCGAGCATCCTGCGAGAGTTGGAAGTCGCGACCTATCAAGAAACCTTTGGCCCATTTATCAAGGAAGCTGATATGGCTCATTATTTTGACAATGAGCTGTCGCTTGCAACTATCGAAAAGGAACTGGCAGACCCTGAGTCAGAGACTTATTTTGTTGTCAAAGAGGGTGAAATTGCTGGTTTTCTCAAGTTTAACTGGGGACAGGCTCAAACAGAGCAAGAACTGCCACAAGCCTTTGAGGTTCAGCGAATTTACGTTTTGAAAGCCTATCATGGTCAGGGCTTGGGCAAGGAGATGTTTGAATTTGCCTTGGAAGAAGCCGAGAAACGAGGCTTTGACTGGGTCTGGCTGGGCGTCTGGGAAAAGAATTTTAGAGCTCAAGATTTTTACTTCAAATACGGCTTTGAAAAATTCAGCCAGCACGACTATATCACTGGTGAGACAGTGGACACAGACTGGTTGCTGCGCAAGAAATTGAAATAAAAGACAAAATATAGTGAGGAAATGAATAGAACCTAAAATTTTATTGGTCAAGTTTCTCAGCGATAGAATAGAGAAAGGAGTGCAGTATGCTAGTCAGAGTCAAAAAAGAAGAGGCGAACCTCCTGAGAGATGTGGAAGTCCAAACTTATCAAGAGACCTTCGGTCCCTTTTTCGGTGAGGAGGACTTGGCTCATTATTTTGACAATGAGCTGTCACTTGCAACTATCGAAAAGGAACTGACAGATCCTGAGTCAGAGACTTATTTTGTTGTCAAAGACGGTGAAATTGCTGGTTTTCTAAAGTTTAACTGGGGACAGGCTCAAACGGAGCAAGAACTGTCACAAGCCTTTGAGGTTCAGCGAATCTATGTTTTGAAAGCCTATCTTGGCCAGGGTTTGGGTAAGAAATTGTTTGAGTTTGCTTTGGAAGAAGCCAAAAAACGAGGTTTTGACTGGGTTTGGCTGGGCGTCTGGGAGAAGAACTTTAGAGCTCAGGAATTTTACTCTAAATACGGTTTTGAAAAGTTTGGTCGGCATGATTATATCACTGGTGATAGAGTAGATGCAGGCTGGCTACTGCGCAAGAAATTGAAATAAATAAGAAAATTTAAAGAGAGGAAATGATACGACCTAAAAGCTTTAAATTTAGATGATTTGTTTCTGAAATCAGTATTTCAGACAAATCCCTAAAATTTGGTCGGTCAAGTTCCTCAGCGATAGAATAGAGAAAGGAATTGAACCCGGGCTAAAAACTCGGAAAAAGATAGATTTGGATCATTCGTCGAATGCTTAGCAAATCTCCTATTTTTCAGTCGTTTTTGACGCCCTTGGTATCTTAAATATGCTAGTAAGTTATAAGTGGTTAAAAGAGTTAGTAGACGTTGATGTGGCGAGCGCTGAGCTGGCTGAGAAAATGTCAACGACAGGAATTGAAGTGGAAGGTGTGACCTCACCAGCTGCTGGCCTGTCAAAAATTGTCGTTGGTGAGGTGGTATCGTGTGAGGATGTTCCTGATACCCACCTGCATGTTTGTCAAGTCAACGTCGGAGAAGAGGAGAACCGTCAGATTGTCTGCGGTGCTCCAAATGTTCGTGCAGGAATCAAGGTCATGGTGGCTTTGCCGGGTGCTCGCATTGCAGACAATTATAAGATTAAAAAAGGAAAAATCCGTGGCTTGGAGTCACTGGGCATGATCTGCTCTCTGGGTGAGCTAGGTATTTCTGATTCTGTCGTGCCAAAGGAATTTGCGGATGGCATTCAAATCCTGCCTGAAGAAGCAGTGCCAGGTGAGGAAGTCTTCTCTTATCTGGACTTGGACGATGAGATTATCGAGCTTTCTATCACACCAAACCGGGCAGATGCTCTGTCTATGCTTGGGGTGGCTCATGAAGTGGCTGCGATCTATGACAAGTCAGTACAGTTCAAGGATTTCCCGTTGGTGGAAAATGAAAAGCAGGCAACTGACAGTCTTTCAGTTGCCCTTGAGACAGAGAAAGCCCCTTACTACGCGGCTCGTATCTTGGAAAATGTTACCATCGCTCCAAGTCCTCAGTGGCTGCAAAATCTCCTCATGAACGAAGGCATCCGTCCGATTAACAATGTAGTGGACGTGACCAACTACATCCTGCTCTACTTTGGTCAGCCTATGCATGCTTTTGATTTGGATACTTTTGATGGTGACCAGATTGTCGTGCGGGAAGCGCGTGCTGGTGAAAAACTGGTGACGCTTGACGGCGAAGAGCGGGAGCTGGAAGTCAGCGACCTAGTCATTACTGTGGCGGATAAGGCAGTTGCTCTTGCTGGTGTTATGGGCGGAGCAGCGACTGAAATCTCTGGCCAGTCCACTCGTGTTGTTCTGGAGGCGGCTGTTTTTGATGGTAAATCAATCCGCAAGACCAGCGGTCGCCTTAACCTTCGTTCTGAATCATCTTCCCGCTTTGAAAAAGGCATCAATGTAGCAACTGTCAATGAAGCTTTGGACGCGGCAGCAAGTATGATTGCGGACTTGGCAGGAGCTACAGTTCAGGCTGGTATCGTATCCGCTGGTAGCTTAGACACTAGTGATGTAGAAGTGGTGTCCAGTCTCGCGGATGTCAACCGAGTTTTGGGAACAGATTTATTTTATACTGATATTGTGGATGTCTTCCGCAGACTTGGCTTTGGCTTGTCAGGAAATGCTGAACAGTTCACTGTCAGTGTCCCTCGCCGTCGCTGGGATATTTCAATCGAAGCGGATCTCTATGAAGAAATTGCCCGCATTTACGGCTATGACAAATTGCCAGCTAGCCTGCCAAAAGATGACGGGACTGCCGGTGAATTGACTGCAACGCAGCAACTGCGCCGTCAAGTACGGACCTTAGCAGAAGGAGCTGGGCTGACAGAAATCATCACCTATGCTTTGACGACGCCAGAAAAGGCGATTGAGTTCACTCTCAATCCTAGTAACTTAACTGAGCTTATGTGGCCAATGACAGTGGAGCGCTCTGTTCTCCGTCAGAACATGGTTTCTGGTATTTTGGACTCGCTAGCCTACAATGTGGCTCGTAAAAATAAGAATCTGGCCCTCTATGAAATTGGCAAAATTTTTGAGCAGACTGGCAATCCTAAGGAAGAATTGCCAAATGAAATCAATAGCTTTGCCTTTGCTTTGACAGGTCTGGTTAATGAAAAAGACTTCCAGACTAAGCCAGTAGCAGTTGATTTCTTCTATGCTAAGGGTGTAGTGGAAGCACTCTTTGCTAAGTTTGGCTTGACAGCTGAATACGTAGCGAGCAGCCAGATTAAGAGTTTGCATCCTGGTCGGACTGCCTTGATCTCTATCAATGGCCAGCCTGTCGGCTTTGTCGGCCAAGTCCATCCTGCGACAGCCAAGTCTTACGATATTCCTGAAACTTATGTGGCGGAGCTCAACCTGTCTGCTATTGAAGAGCAGCTCCAGCCAGCACAGCCATTTACAGAAATCACTAAATTCCCAGCTGTCAGCCGGGATGTGGCACTCTTGCTCAAGGCTGAAATCACTCACCAAGAGGTCCTTGATGCAATCCAAGCAGCTGGTGTCAAGCGCTTGACCGATATTAAGCTCTTTGATATCTTCTCTGGTGACAAGTTGGGTGTCGGCCTCAAATCCATGGCCTACAGCCTGACTTTCCAAAATCCAGAAGCTAGCCTGACCGACGAAGAAGTGGCTAAATATATGGAAAAAATCGAAAAATCCCTGACCGAAAAACTCGGAGCAGAGGTACGTTAATGAACGATTCCCCAGTCATGTGATTGGGGATTTTGATTAATACTCTTCGAAAACCTATTCAAATCATAGTTGATTTGCAGTTTCGCTTTGCTTCCTATTATGGCAAGCTTATTGCTAGGATGCCAGCAAAGATGTAGACGAAACGAGAAGTATTCGAAATTGAAAATCAGTAGGGAAAGTAATCATGGAAAATTTAAACCAAATCTCCGAATGTCAGACTCTTTGGGCTAGAAATAAATATCTAGTCCTCAGTCATTCCAGTAAGATCTATCTGGAAATCCGTCAGTATCTGAAAAGTGACTCTGTGGAAGCAGCTCATGTTCAAGACTTGATTGATCAGGCGGTAACCCTGCCTGAAAATCGCGGTCAGGTCAGCAATGCCTTTCAGCATGTTTGGGGCTATTTTAAGAAAAAAGTCAGCACTTCAGAAAAAGAAGATTTTATGCATCTTTTGCTTCGTTACCAATCCGGTCAGGCTGAGCAAAAAGACTTGGTAAGAGCTGTAAGGAACCTGCTAGTCAAGTATCCCAATCCTTATCTGAAGCAGTCGACCTCGATATTTGAGGATGAGGCATGAGGAACTGAAATCAAGGTGAGAGAATAAGCTTGCTTGTCTAGTAGTTTTGAGGGGTGTAGATGATAAGAATAATTTGTTAGGCTTATTAACAATATTATTTTGACTAGTTTCGATAAAGGCTTCACCTCGAGCAAAACATGTCTTTAAGGTATGATTGGAGAAAAAATGTTTTTTACTTATCAGGGAAATAAATTATATTATAAAGTGATTGGCCAAGGAAAACCAGTCTTGGCAATTCATGGTTTGGGCTGTTCATCTGAATTGATGGAAGGATGTTTGGAACCTATTTTTGAGAAACATGCTGGCTATAAAAGAATTTATTTAGATTTGCCTGGCATGGGTAGGTCTGATGCCAATCCTGCTTTTGCAAGTTCGGATGCGATTTTAGAGATGCTCCTGAACTTTATAGAAACTGTAATCGGAGGACACAGCTTTCTCTTAGCTGGAGAGTCTTATGGTGGTTATCTTGCTCGAGGAATTTTGGCTAAGAAAAATTCGCAGATTGATAGTTTGCTGCTTATTTGTCCAGTAGTTGTACCCAATCCGCAAGAAAGAATTCTTCCAAAAGACAGCCTGCTAATTAGAGAGGTAGGTTTTGATATAGCAGGCAAAAGCGAAGATTTCGTTGATTTAGCGATTTTACAGACTAAAGAAACTTATCAACGGTTTGAAAAAGAAATCTTAGCAGGGCTTCAGATGATGAATGCTCCCTTTGTCCAAAAGCTGCAAGAAAACTATTCTTTTTCGTTTGAAGTGGATCAAGAGATACAGGAAAAGGGCTATGACGAGCCCAGCCTTTTTATAGCAGGAAAGCAGGATCAAGTCGTGGGCTTCCAGCAGTTAGCGCAACTGTCTCACTATTATCCAAGGGCAACCTATGCTGTGATGGATCTTGCTGGCCACAATGCACAGATAGATCAAGAGGCTCTCTTTACGGCCTTGGTTGAAAATTGGCTCAAGCGAATTGAACTTTCCTGATACTCCAAGATTTAATATGTTGAACAGATGCAGATGAAACTGGAGTTCATCAAAGAAATCTAATTCAGCCCAAAATTGATTTTAAAAACATAGAAAAAAGCGGTCACACCGCTTTTTTTGCTTATTATCCCCAGAATTTTTGGGCGATTTCTTGGCCTTGTTTGATTTTGGCCCATTGTTGCTCAATGGTGAGTTCGTTTCCAGAGTCACAAGAGGCGAAGCCGCATTGGTGGGAGAGCAGAAGACGCTCTTTCGGTAGAACGGTTGCTGCTTTCTTGAGGAGGTCTAGGACGCGTTTTTCGTCATCCAAGCCTGTCGTCTTACTGGAAAGCAGTCCTAAAACGACTTCCGCATTCTTGTCCTTCAAAGCTGCTAGGGCTGATACATCACCAGCTACATCGCTGTCCCACTCTAGGAAGTAGCGATCATAGTGTTGGTCGCGCAGGAATTTTTCCGCGATAGCTTCGTAGGTCCCTTCAGCAGCAGAGCGGCTTTCGTAGTTACCACGGCAATTGTGGGTCCAGACAGTCAGTCCAAGTTCATGAGCGTAGTCTACGACTTCGTTATTAATAGCGACAAACTCGTCTGCCAGGTCAGCCAGACTAGCATTGCCCTCCGCAAAGAAGCTAGCAGGATTGGACTCGTCAAAAAGCTCCCAGAGGCAGTCGTCAAACTGGATAATCTGTCCGCCAGCAGCCTTATAGTCGTCCAAAAATTCCTTATAAGCTTGAATTAAGCCTTTTTTCAAGTCTTCATTGGTCTCATAAACTTGTCCTGGTCCCGCCAAGCGGTCAAAGACAGCTAACTCAGTATAAGCATGGGCAGGTCCCCAGACAGTCAGCTTGGTATCTTCACCAGCAGCCTCTTCCTTGACTAGCTTATAAATCTCGATAAAGTGATGGTTTTTCCCAGAGAGTGGTGCTGTGATGCGGATACCAATATCCTTACGGGTCTCGTATTGCCCGCCGTCGTGGTCCTTGAAGGTATAGCCGTGGTCAGCAATGTAACGCTCAATTCCCTTAAGTCCCCAGACAAAGTCCAGATGCCACATAGACTTGGAGTATTCTCCATCCGTCAGGATGTCAATACCCTTAGCCTTTTGCTCAGCGATAATCTCCTTGATGTCAGCTGTCTCCGTCTCATGGTAGCCTGGGAAGCTGTCATAGAAGGGGTATTGAATGTCGTCGCGGTGCTCAATTTCTGTCTTATACTGGCGGAGATTTTCTGGGCGCAGAAGAGATCCAACCAGTTGAAATTTTGATTTTGTCATAAGATTTCTCGCTTTCATTACCTATTACTATCTATTGTATCGAAAATTTCTCTGCAAATAAAATAGTTAATTCTGCTGGTAGGGTATATCCGAAAACTATTGCTAGCGCTTCCTAAAATTTGTCTTTCAAGATCAAAGTATCTTCTCCATTACAGTTTCCTGAGCCTGAAGCCCTAATCGCTCATAGAAACGCAGGGCTCCGACATTGTCGTTCCAAACATTGAGAGTCAGATTATAGCAGCCGATTTTTCGAGCATAGTCTTCCGCAAAGCGGTAAAGCTGCTCGCCAACATTTTGCCCTCTGGTTTTCTCATCTACACATAAATCCTCGATAAAAAGTGTCTTGATGGGATTGAGTACAGGACTGGTAGGTTCTTTGATGGAGCAGAAGAGGTGACCGAGGATTTCTCCGGATTCACTTTCAAAGACGAAAATAGGGGTGGACTCTTGTCCCAGAATCTTCCCTAGCTCTTCATTGCTATACTTGCTGCCCTCGGCCTTGAAAATGTCCGGCCTAGCTTGATGGTGGACAAGCAAGATTTGCTGAAGGAGTCCTTGTAGTGCAGGAATATCGCTGACTTGGGCTTTTCTGATTGGCATAATTTTCTCCTTTTATCTTTTATAGAATCATTATACGACAGGGAACTATTTTGTCAAGTTAGCTCGGGAAACCTATCAGAACAATTGGCGTCTGAATAGCAAAGTTCAGTTAGAGTGCTTCATTTCCTTTAGATGTATTTTCCTTATAATAAAAACTGCTTTTTCTTGACAAATGAAACAGACAAGTGTAGAATATAAGTATAAACTACAAATGTAGAAAAAGGAGAAAGCGATATGACTATTACAAAAAAAGCCTTTATCGGAATTCTATCTCTGACAGCAGCAGTTCTATTGGCTGCCTGCTCAGGCAATACCAACCAAGGAGGGAATACTAGTTCATCACAGAATAATCAAGGCCAAACATCACAATCTTCGCAAAATCAGACTTCGCAGTCATCAGCTGCATCTTCCTCTAACCAGCCTTCTTCATCATCAAATGCAGGGCAGGCTACTAATCTAGACGGGCGCTATCAAGCAACCGACCATGATGGTGACCAGCATGTCCTAGAAATCAATGGTACGACTGGTACCTGGACTGAGACCGAGGTCGATGGCAGTAAGGAAATCAAGCAGGTACAAGTAGATGCTGCTAATCAAAGACTGATTGTTGGTGATGATGTCAAAAGTTACCGCCAAAATGGCAATCAGCTGATTGTGGACGAATTGGATGATGATCCAGACACTTTGACCTTTACCAAGCAGTAAAGCACTTCTTATTCTGCTCAGGACAACAGGAGGAGTAGTGAGGGAATCAAACTAGGAAACTCTGAGAAAGGAGTTTCCTTTTTTATAAAAATTTTATCTTAAATGATGTCAAAAATTTGACTTCTAGGGTGCTCTAAGTTGTATAATAGTTACTATAAAGATATTAAAGGAGAAGAAACGATGAAATTGGCAGTTTATACAAAAGCAGGTCAAGTTGGACTGACTGAGATTGATCGTCCGCAAATCATTGAGGCAGATGATGCCATTATTCGGATTGTTCGGACCTGTGTCTGTGGCTCTGACCTATGGCGCTACCGCAGTTCAGATATTGAAGCAGGCCATCAAAATAGTGGGCATGAAGCGATTGGAATTGTCGAAGAAATCGGGGATGCAGTAACGACTGTTAAACCTGGTGACTTCGTTATTGCACCTTTCACTCATGGATGCGGGCAATGTGATGCCTGTCGAGCAGGATTTGATGGCACTTGTGATTCTCATATTGGGAATAATTGGTCAAATGGGGTGCAAGCAGAATATATGCGCTTCGAATTTGCTAACTGGGCTCTTATCAAAATTCCGGGTCAGCCTTCTGATTATACAGAAGGCATGCTCAAATCACTCTTGACACTGGCAGATGTCATGCCAACGGGTTATCATGCTGCACGAGTGGCAGATGTTAAGCCTGGTGATAAGGTGGTCGTTATTGGTGACGGAGCTGTTGGACAATGCGCTGTTATCGCTGCTAAAATGCGTGGTGCTTCCCAAATCGTTCTCATGAGCCGTCACGAAGATCGACAAAAAATGGCATTGGAATCCGGTGCAACAGCCGTTGTTGCAGAACGTGGCGAAGAAGGAATTGCCAAAGTGCGTGAGATTCTTGGTGGCGGAGCAGATGCAGCTCTGGAATGTGTCGGAACAGAAGCTGCTGTTGATCAAGCTCTGGGAGTCCTTCACAACGGCGGTCGCTTAGGCTTTGTCGGTGTGCCTCACTATAATAACCGAGCTCTCGGTTCAACCTTTGCTCAAAATATTACAGTGGCAGGCGGAGCAGCCTCTGTCACGACTTACGACAAGCAAATCTTGCTCAAGGCAGTTCTTGACGGTGATATTAATCCGGGCAAGGTCTTTACTTCAAGCTACAAACTGGAAGATATCGATCAAGCTTATAAAGACATGGATGAGCGCAAGACCATTAAGTCTATGATTGTCTTTGATTAAATGTAGAAGAAAAACAGCCTTGCTGCGGTCTCTTTAAGATGGCAGTAGGCTGTTTTTGTTTGGAAGGAAATTCATTCTTTATGCTCTTTGCACCAAATTATCCATCTTGACCATTCGGCGGCCAGATGGAGCTGGTGTTCTTTGATAAGGCTGTCTGGACAAATGCTGGGGAATTCGACGCAGAATCGGGCTTCTAGGCCTTTTTCTGTGTCGCGAAACTGATGGCGAATACCACCGATATTACAACCATTCACTAGACTGGCGGCACCGACAGTTTGGAAGGGATAAGACGCATCACGAGGCTCCTCTATCTCAGCTTCACCACCAAGGTCAAGAAAAAACTGTGTTGGCAGTGGGCTGTTTCCTGCAGTCTCAATGACTTCAAGTTTGCTGCCGTGGGGCTGCAAGGCATAATGGTCTGGACAGGCACCAAGATTGACGCTTTTATGAGCATCTGTTTTTTCTAGCATCAACTTTTCTAGCTTTTTACTGAAAGAAGCAGCAGTCAGTCCACTTGCAAAAATCGTTACAACAGCTCTTTTTCGTGGTTTCTTGGACCATTTGGCCGCCCATTTCATCAAATATTGGCTCCATTTGAGTTTGGTTCCGATTTGCCGGATTAGCTCCTCGTATGTCAGCTTCATTTTTGCTTCCAGTAGGGCTTGGTCTAAAATCTCCGTGTTGTCAGTATTCGGCAGCTGCAAATTAAGTATCTTAGCTGCTTTAAGGATTCTCTGCTTCCGCCATTGCTCAATTCTTTCTTGACTGATTTTCTTTTGATTGATCATAATCTTCATTTTTTAATCCTCTTGTTCTTGTCTTCTGCTTATATTTATTATATAGTGGGAGCTGGATGGCATACAAGCATCAATTTTAGAGAGACTGTTGCATTTTGAGGTGAATGGCATGTATGAGAAAAAAAGAAGAAAGACAGAAAAGCAGATAGAGACTAGCTTGCTGCAGCTGATGAAAGAGCAGACTTTTGAGACTATAACGATTCGCCAATTGATTGACTTGGCAGAGGTGAATCGCAGTACCTTTTATCGGCATTATCTGGATAAATATGATCTGCTGGAGAAGATAGAAGACCGCTTGCTAGGTGATTTGCAGGCCTATTATCAAGAGGCTCTAGATTCTGCCTGCTTGTTCAAGTTAGAAAAGGATTTTAAAGTGGAAGACTACATTCATGAAGAACAAAATCTTTTTCATTTTTTTGAGCCTTACTTGGAAGACTTAGCCATTCTTTTGGGACCCAATCGTAGCCCTACTAGTTCGTTGAGGTTGCAGAAAGCTCTGAGGGAGATTTTCTCGCATAGTATTTCTTTAGCTGACGCGTTTATAGAAGAGGTAGAGGTGGACTTGCTGCTGAATCATCAAGCCGCGTCCTTTATGGGAACACTGACTTACTGGTTGGCTCATCCTCATTATAAGTCACAGGAAATGAGTGATTTCCACACTAGGGTGACTGCTGTTGGTCTGGCGGGCTTTGTCAGAGAGCATATGCAGGGTGATTGACAGGATAGTTTTTCCAGTTTGCTGCTTTATGATATAATAGTCTCGTATATCTCAAAGGAGGGTAGCCGTGTTTTTAGCTTTTAAAGAGATTGTCTACAGCCGCGGACGCTATCGTTTAGTGGTTGCTGTGGTCTTTCTCATTACCTATATGGTTTTCTTTTTATCCAGTCTTTCCGTTGGTTTGGCTAGGCTCAATCGCTTGGCTTTGGACCAATGGCAGGCTGAGTCAATCGTCTTGTCGGAGTACGCCAATAAGAATCTAATAGCTTCGACTCTCAAGGAAGAGGAATACAGCCGCCTGCTTCAAGGGGACTCAATCGCTGCTTTGGGACAAACGTCAGCAGTGGCCAATTATGAAGATGGGACTGATAAACTCAATGCTCAGGTTTTTGGTATCTCTTGGGATAGTTTTCTAGCGCCTGACATTATTGAGGGACGTCCTGCTGAGAATGCTTATGAAGTTATTGCGGATAAGCGCCTGCAGCAAAAAGGTGTAAAATTAGGCGACCAACTCCAGCTCAATGGCAGTGAGCGCCTCTATCAGGTTGTTGGTTTTACTGAGGATAACAGCTTCTTTACTCAACCTGTAATTTTTATGGATTTAGATGATTTCAGGGAATTAAAGTACGGCTCAAGTCAGGTTAAGAATATCAGCGCACTTGTGGTCAAGGATGGTCAGAAGGTTGAAGAAGCTGGACTTAGTCAGCTCTCTATGAGTGATTTTATAGAAAATATCCCTGGTTATCAGCCTCAGGTACTGACTTTTTCCTTTATGATTGGGGCCATGGTTCTGATTACATTTTTGGTACTGGGAATTTTCATGTACATCATTACCATCCAAAAGACACATCTTTACGGTATTATGCGCGCCCAAGGAATTGCCAGTGGGAAGATTATTGCTTCTATTTTTTGGCAGATTTTCATCCTATCCACTCTGGGAATCAGCTTGGCAGTCTTGGCTCTTTTGGGAACCCAGCTAGTCTTGCCGGCTTCTATGCCTTTTTACAGTGACTGGCGAGCTTATGCTGGATTGATTGTCCTGATTGTTTTCATGTCACTGGCTGGCGGACTTTTGTCCATTCACCGGGTTCTGAAAATTGACCCTATCACAGCGATCGGAGGTGAGTAAATGTCAATCATAGAACTAAAAGGGGTTACAAAAGAATACGGCCAGGGACATACGCTGGTTCAAGCCCTGAAACCAACTGATTTCCAACTGGAAGCGGGTCAGTTTGTAGCTATTATTGGGCCGTCAGGTTCGGGTAAAACAACCCTTCTGACCTTGCTGGGGCATTTACAAACTCCCTCAAAAGGACAGATTCTCCTGCATGGGAAAGATACTTCCCAGCTCAAGGAAAAGGAACGGGCTGCTCTACGCTTCAATGATTTCGGCTTTATTCTCCAAGCCTCCAATCTCATACCTTTTCTGAAAATCGAAGACCAGTTTCAGCTGATTGACCGCTTATCTAAAAAGGAAAGAACGGATCTAGACAGTCTGATTGAGTTGCTGGATCTAAAAGGAACACTCAAGCAGTATCCGAAAGAATTGTCCGGCGGGGAACGACAGAGAGCTGCTATCGCCAGAGCGCTTTACAACAGCCCGGATATTATCTTGGCTGATGAGCCGACAGCCAGTCTGGATACAGAGCGGGCCAAGCGCGTGGTTCATTTGCTCAAAGAGGTGACTCAGAAATTCCATAAGAGCGTGGTCATGATTACCCATGATACCCGCCTGCTGGACGAGGTTGACAAGGTCTATGAGATGCAAGATGGAGTGCTGACTCAAGTTCGATGAAGATGCAAGCAAACGGAAAATAGTTTCCGACAAGATAAGGAGGTAGCCATGATTCATTATAAAACAAATCCTCAGCTGGATTTTGCGGCAGTGCTAGACCTCTACGCTTCAGTAGGTTGGAGCAATTACACCAATCATCCTCAGCGTCTAGAGCAAGCCTTCCATCAGTCCTTGTTTGTGATGGCGGCCTATGACGAAGACAAGTTGGTTGGTTTGATCCGAGCGGTCGGAGATGGGCTCACCATTGTCTTTATTCAGGATTTGCTGGTGTATCCACACTACCAGCGTCAGGGGATTGGCCGAAGCCTTCTTCAGCAGACGCTGGAAAGTTTTAAGGATGTTTACCAAATCCAGTTGGCGACGGAGCAATCAGATAAAAATCTAGCTTTTTATCAAGAGCTCGGCTTTCGCCGACAGGAAGATTTCGACTGTACGGGCATGATTTATGCACCTGATAAAATGTAAAATTATAGAGGAGCTTGTTCGCAAGCTCCTTTTGTTATGTTTACAAAAGTAAGAGATATGGACCGATGAAAATATTTTTCGGCTTTTTTTGTTTTTCCTTGACAGTTAAATTGTCAGAATTTATAATAAAAGAAGAAAGGTGATAACGGTGTTATCGAATTAAAATCATGAAAAAAGAAACAGATGAGTTAAATGAAAAAATCTTGGAAAGCGCGAGGAGTGAGTTCTTGGCTTATGGCTATCAAGATGCTTCACTGCGGAGAATTTGTCGCGCTGCTGGCTTGACGACTGGGGCTTTTTATAAGCGCTATGAGAGTAAGGACAGTCTCTTTGCTGCTCTGCTTGAGCCTACTCTGACAGCCTTAGACCAGTATGGACAAGAGCAGAAGCGACGTGACTATGATTTCCTAGAAGAGGGGCACCTGTCTGATATGTGGACTCATCGCTTGGAGGATCTCCAGTCCCTGATGCGGATTCTCTATGAGAATAAGGATATCATGCAGCTCTTGCTCTTTAAATCTCAGGGTTCTTCGCAAGCGGACTTCAGGATGCGTCTGCCTCATTTGGCTGCAGACGAGACTTATTGCTATTTGGAGCTGGCTTACAAAGAGGGAAAGATCAATCATTTGGTCAAACACGAGTTTCTGCGATCGTTCATGACGGCTTATTACACAGCTGTATTTGAGCCCTTGGCTCAAGACTGGCCCCAAGAGCAGGCGCTGGAATTTTGCCATTCCATCATGGACTTGTTTGACTGGGGAGGTTTGCTAGGTTTTTGATAGGAAGAAGGAAATTCTATGAAGAAAAAATCTGTTCTTGCTTGGATCTGGGACTTTGTTTCCCTTCATAAGATATATTTTGTGCTCAGTCTGATCTTTGCCTTTGCTTCTGTGATTTCAGGATTTCTGCCTTATTTCTTTATTGGCGGGATGATTAATCAACTCTTGGCTGGCAATAAAAACTGGAATTTCTACCTGCTACAGTCGGCATGGGCAGGTCTGGCCTGGATTGGCTACTGGGGATTTCACGGTATTTCCACCATGCTGTCGCATACAGCTACTTTTAAGATTCTAGCAGAAATGCGGCACCGCCTGACAGATAAGCTAGCTAGGCTGCCTTTAGGTACAGTGCTTAGTCAGTCATCAGGCAGTTATAAAAACATTATCGTTGAGCGGGTGGATGCGACCGAAACGACCTTGGCCCACCTGATTCCAGAGTTTACTGCTGGGATTTTTGGTCCGATTATTGTTCTCATTGCTATGCTGGTTATTGATTGGCGACTGACCTTGCTGTCTCTCCTGACTATTCCCATTGTGGCGCTGGCCTATATGCGGATGGTTGCCAATAGCGAAGCTGACTATCAAAATACTCTGGTCAAGACCAAAAAGCTCAATGATACAGCGGTGGAATACATCAATGGGATTGAGGTTATCAAGGTTTTTGGTAAGGAAAAGTTCTCTTACGATAAGTTTGTGACGGCTGCTAGAGAAGGAGCAGACTGCTTTATTGAGTGGATGCGCAAGTTCAATCTGGAGATGGGCATTGTGACTGCTTTTCTGCCATCAGGCTTGCTCTTTCTGCTGCCGGCTGGCTGTTATTTCTATCTGCAAGGCAGTTTGACTGCCAGCAATTTTATTCTGATGATTATTCTTTCGCTCAGTCTTCTGACTCCTCTGATTTTAGTGGCTAGTTACATGGACGATTTACGGAAAATCGGGACTATTTTTGGCCAAGTCATTGATATTTTGGAAAAGCCGGATTTAAAAAGGCCTCAGGAGCTGAAAGAACTTCCAAGAGGAAGGGATCTAGTCATGACGGATGTCAGCTTTGGCTATACAGATGAAGAGGAGGTGCTACATGGTATTTCGCTAGATATTAAGGCTGGCAGCATCAATGCTTTAGTTGGCCCATCAGGCTCAGGTAAGTCTACAATTGCCAAGCTTCTAGCTTCCTTCTGGGATGTCAATTCTGGTCAGATTACCTATGGTGGCATGGACATTCGCCAGCTTCCGCTAGACTATTACAGTCTGCAGATTGCTTACGTGACCCAAGATAACTATCTCTTTGATGAGACCATTATGGACATTATCCGGATGGGCAATCCAGCAGCTTCTGATGAAGAGGTCATCGAAATTGCCCGTCGTTGTGGCTGTTATGACTTTATCATGAATCTGGAAGATGGCTTTGAGACTCAGGTGGGCTCTGGCGGTGGTCATCTATCTGGTGGGGAGCGTCAGCGGATTGCCATCGCCCGTGCCATGCTTAAGGATGCGCCAATTCTTATCTTGGATGAAGCGACTGCTTATACAGATCCTGAAAATGAAGCACGGATTCAGTCCAGTCTGGCTCGTCTGATTGAGGGACGGACCTTGATTGTCATTGCCCACCGATTGTCTACGATTATGAGCGCAGACCAGATAGTCCTGGTCAATGATGGTCGGATTGAAGCTAGAGGCCGGCATGAAGAATTGCTGGCAACCAGTCCGCTTTATGCTTCAATGTGGCAGGCCCATATTGCTACCAGGGATAATAGTGAGATGGAAGGAGGGCTGACTCATGCTTAATATACTGAAGAAATTCTTTGATTTCTGTACGGCAGAGGACCGTAGGAAATTTTATCAATCCATTTATCTGGGCATCATCAAGTCCTTTATCATCGCTCTGCGTATTCCAGCAATCGGCCTAGTCGTTATGGGACTGATTGAGAAGAATCTCTCTATGCAGACCTTCTGGCTGGCTCTGGGTATCATGTTGGTATCCACTGTGCTAAATGTCTGGATTACCCTGAAAATTACCATGCTGCAGACGGAAGCGGGCTATCATACCTGTGCTCAGAAGCGGATTGAAATTGCCGAGCACATGCGCTATCTACCCATGGGCTACTTTAATCAAAATAGCTTGGGCAAGATTACCAGTGTCACGACTAATACGCTGGAAGGGCTGTCTGATGTAGCTACCAGAGTGGTTATGATGACAGTGCAGGGATTTCTGACGACTGGTCTCATCACTGTTTTGGTCTTTCTCTATGATTGGCGGGTTGGACTGGTTCTCTTGGTGGGTCTCGTCCTCTTTCTCTTGCCAAATACCCTCATGCGTTGGCAAGTTGGCAAGGTTTCTGATGACAAGTATCAGGCGGATATGGACCTAGTAGCCGTTGTTTTGGAGTACAGCCAAGGGATTGCTGAAGTTAAGAACTACAATCTGGTCAACCGTTCTGCCAAGAAGCTGTCCAAGGCTATTGAAGGCAAGAGTCAGCTAGATACTAAAATGACACTCGTGACCTCACCTTACATTGCCCTCCAGGGCATGGTGACCAAGCTGACCGGTCTCTTTATGGGGCTTTTCTCTATCTACTTTTATCTCAATGGCAGTATGGAGCTGCTGGTAACCATTATGATGATTGTCAGTGGTTTTATGATTTATGAAAATCTAGACGGCGTTGGTTCTTTCTCTTCTCTCCTGCGCATTGTTGATTTGTCGGTTGACATGGTCAATCAAGTTTTGGCTATCCAGCCGATGGACATCAGCGGTCAGGATATTGAGCCTAAGAGTAGTCGGATTGATTTGAGGGACGTTAGCTTCTCTTATGGAAATAAGAAAATCATTGACCAGGTTTCCCTCGCCATTCCGGAAAAAACGACAACTGCTCTGGTCGGACCTTCTGGATCAGGCAAAACAACGCTCTGCAACCTCATCGCCCGCTTCTGGGATGTGGATCAGGGAAGTATTAGTTTAGACGGGCATGATGTTAGGGAATACAGCTATGACAGCCTGATTCGTAATTTCAGCTTTGTCTTTCAAAGCGTCTATCTCTTTGAGGATACCATTGCTAATAACATTCGTTTTGGCAAGCCGGAGGCCAGTCAGGAAGAAGTAATAGAGGCTGCCAAGAAAGCGGCCTGTCATGACTTTATTCTCTCGCTGCCTGATGGCTATGATACCAAGATAGGTGAAGGAGGTGCCAGTCTTTCTGGAGGTGAGCGCCAGCGCATTTCCATCGCTCGAGCTATTATCAAGGATGCACCTATTATCATTCTTGATGAAGCAACAGCCAATGTTGATCCAGAAAACGAAGAAGCCCTCATGCTGGCTATTCAGGCTCTGACTCGCGATAAGACCATTATCATGATTGCCCACCGACTTAAGACAGTTGAGCATGCAGACCAGATTTTGGTGCTGGATCAAGGCCGCATTGTCGAGCAAGGCAAACACCAAGACTTACTAGCCGAACAAGGTATTTATAGTAAGTTTATCCAAGAAAGAAAAACAGCTGCTAGCTGGCGGATTGAGATGGGTGAGTGATAACCTGAAACAGCAGGCCAGCGGCTTGCTGTTTTTCATTTCGAGAAAGGATGGTATAATAAAACTATCTTTGTTAATCAAAATAAGAGGGGGTCCTATGTTTAAATCGAAAAAGTGGATTATTATTCTTTTCATTGTTATTGCCCTTCCGATTCTTATTATAAATCTACCATTTTTGACTAAGCCTCAATATAGTAACGATGGTAAGTTTATTCTTGAGCATCAAGATTCTATCAAAAAAAAGATAATTGAAAACTTGGATTTCGAACAGAAACACATAAAATCTGTGACACTTTTGCCAGGTTCTGCTAGCGGAGAGTATGACAATGGCGGTGACGTGAGTGGGAATTATCATATCTATTTTTCAGCCTATGTCAATGATAATAAAGAACAATCGTTAAGAACTGAATTGTCTTTTCCAGATGCTGGCATTGCACCCTTTACTTTTATCCATCCTAACCCTTATAAAGACAAAAGTCAGGATATGAGTACCTGGTATATGGGCGAGATTGAAATATCGGAAGATTCTTCTTGGGATTGGAAGCGAGAGCAGGATGATGCAAAGGAAGCCTTGTATAATTTTTCGAATGCTCTTGCTGATTCAGGAGAGAATATCGTGTATAGAGTTCAAAAAGAAAGGGCGACTCGTTTCTTTAATGAATGGCTACAATTACATCAGGAAAATTTTAAGTCAGCGATTCAAACAGAACTGTACAGGGAACTTCCAGAACTTGAACAATCATTGGGAAAGATTCAAAGTATTCGTCTGAGTGAACACCAAGTCTATTTTCCGTCTTCTTCTCGAGAACTTAGCTTCGATATATCTTTTGAAAAATACCCTGAAGAAGTTGCAATCATAAAAGGAGTGATTCGTTCTCAGAGTGAACAGTCTATCTTTCAAGATTCTTCAGTTTCTGCATCTATAAGTTTTGACAATGGACGTTTTGTGATTGATTCTGAGAATGATTCAAAACTCTATTCCATTTTTAGTAAGAGTAGACTAGGAAGCAGCGCAGGGGACATATCTTATTACCTCCCAGAGGATCATGGACATAGCATTTTAATTCCGTGAAAATCGAGCAAGCCATTGGCTTGCTGTTTTTCATTTATTAGCAGGAATGGTATAATAGTTCATAGTCGTGAGAAGTAGATTAGTGAATTTGGGAGAATGATGAAAAAGAGAGTTACAAATAATAAATGATAGCCATATAATCTATCAGCTTGGAAAAGAGAAGGAATAAAGCTTTTAATTTTAGATGAAGAGGTACCCCATGAACGAAATCAAATGCCCCAACTGTGGGGAGGTTTTTACAGTCAATGAGAGCCAGTATAGTGAGCTTTTGTCTCAGGTTCGAACTGCAGAGTTTGACAAGGAGATTCATGCTCGGATTGAGCAGGAGCTGGCTTTAGCAGAGCAAAAATCCCAGAATATCCAACAAGCTCTCTTATCGCAGAAAGAGCAGGAAATTAGCAATCTTCAAAGTCAAATTGCTCAGTTTGAGACCCAGCAGGAATTAGCAAAGAAAGAGGCGGAGCAGGCAGCTAGTCTTCAATTGCAGGAGAAGGATAAGGAAGTTCAGCAATTGGAAAGTCAGCTGACAACTCTGCGCTTGGAGCATGAAAATCAGCTTCAAAAAACCTTGTCTGCGCTGGAAAAAGAGCGAGACGAGGTTAAGAATCAGCTAGTATTGCAAGAAAAGGAAGCAGCGCTGGCTCAGACCTCACTCAAAGAGCGCTATGAGGTAGAACTACGGCAGAAAGATGAGACCATAGAGTTCTACAAGGATTTCAAGGCCAAGCAGTCCACTAAGATGATTGGTGAGAGTTTGGAACAGCACTGCGAGTACGAGTTTAATAAGAACCGTATGGCTATGTTTCCACGAGCTGAGTTTGGCAAGGACAATGATGCCAGAACTGGCAGCAAGGGTGACTACATTTACCGTGAGGTGGATGAAAATGGTGTAGAAATCCTCTCCATCATGTTTGAGATGAAAAATGAAGGTGATGAGACAGCGACCAAGAAGAAAAACGAGCATTTCTTCAAAGAGCTGGATAAGGACAGGCGGGAGAAAGGCTGCGAGTATGCTATTCTGGTGACGCTTCTGGAGTCTGACAGCGAGCTCTACAATTCAGGTATTGTCGATGTGTCCTATGCCTATGAGAAGATGTATGTTATCCGACCTCAGTTCTTCCTACCCATGATTACCCTCCTGCGCAATGCTGCGCTTAACTCGCTCCAGTACAAGCAGGAACTGGCCTTGGTTAGGGAGCAGAACATTGATATTACGCATTTTGAGGAAGATTTGGATGCCTTTAAAGTAGCTTTCGCCAAGAACTATCAGTCTGCTTCGACCAACTTTGGCAAGGCCATTGAGGAGATTGACAAGGCCATCCGCCGGATGGAAGAAATCAAGAAGTTCCTGGCGACCTCTGAAAACCAGCTGCGCTTAGCAAATAACAAACTGGACGATGTCTCTGTCAAAAAACTGACACGCAAAAACCCTACTATGAAAGCTAAGTTTGAAGCTTTGAAGGGTGACTAGGAGGAGGATCCTATGCAGATACGAAAAGCAACCATGAAAGATGCTGAAGCCTTACTGTCTTTATACGAAGACTTGGGCTATCCAACGACCGCTTCTAAGCTGGCTCGACGTTTAGAAACGATTCTTTCTCAGCCGCATTATGGCTGTCTTTTAGCTGAAAGAAACGGAGAAATTTTAGGTTTCTTAGGTTATGCAAAGCTCTTCTTTTTTGAAGCAGATGGATCTTACTATCGTATTTTGGCTTTGTCAGTTGCAAAAGAAACAAGACGACAAGGAATTGCTAGTAGGCTAATCGATGAATTGAAAAAACAAGCGGTAAAAGAAGGAGTTAAGGCACTGGCTCTAAATAGTGGATTAACTGCTGAACGAAATGCTGCACATCAGTTTTATCAGGCGGTTGGATTTGAAAAAGTGACTGCCGGCTTTGCTCTGCATTTAAAAAGTCAACATGAATAAACATGATAAGATAGTAAGGGAAACGAAGTAATGTCTTCAACAAAGAGGAAAACCTTATATTTTAACAATAAGAGCATGGACTATGTGTCCTTTGGAAAAGGGAAGAAGCCTCTGGTCATCATTCCGGGTCTAGGGGATGGTTTGGCGACTGTTAAGGGAATGGCGCAAATGCTTGCCCTAGTTTATAGGGAATTCGCAACAGCTTACCAAGTCTATGTTTTTAGCAGAATCAATGAGTTGCCAGAAAATTATACAACACGAGATATGGCGACTGATATTGCTGAAGCTATGGAGGTTTTAGGTCTGAAAAGGTTAGCTGTCCTAGGAATTTCCCAAGGCGGTATGATTGCCCAATGGTTGGCATCAGATTTCCCAGAAAAAGTTGAAAGATTGATTTTGACGGTTACAACTGCGAAACTGAATAATCTTGCTAGGGAGCGGCTTACTCGCTGGCTTGACCTTAGTCAAACAGAAACTTATAAAGAACTGATGTTTGATATTGCTAGTCACTCTTACACAACTAAGTCCTTCGGAAAATTCAAATACCTTTATCGAATAATGGGAATTTTTGGTCGCATTAAAGATAAACAATGTATTGCTATTCAGGCCATCTCATGCTTAAGACATGATAGTCTGACTGTTTTGGGAAAAATCAAGTGTCCTACACTAATCATTGGAGCAGAAGAAGATGATGTTCTAGGTGTAGAAGCTTCGCTCGAATTACATCAACATATCAAAGATAGCCAGATCACTATTTTGCCAGACTGTGGTCACGCACTCTATGAACAGCATAAGGATTTCCAAAAGAGAGTTTTAGTATTTTTAGAAAGTTAATCAATGAACGGAATTATCAACCTAAGAAAAGAAGCGGGCATGACCTCGCATGATGCAGTATTTAAGCTGCGCAAGATTTTAAAAACCAAGAAAATCGGTCATGGGGGCACCTTGGATCCGGATGTGGTCGGGGTGCTTCCGATTGCTGTGGGCAAGGCTACGCGCTTGGTCGAGTTTATGCAGGAGGAAGGCAAGGTCTACGAGGGAGAGATTACCCTGGGCTGCTCAACAACGACAGAGGATGCCAGTGGAGACATCCTAGAGCGGACGCCAGTGACGGAGCTTTTAGAAGAAGCTATCATTGATGAAGCGATGGAGTCCATGACTGGTGAGATTCGCCAGATTCCGCCCATGTACTCTGCAGTCAAGGTAAATGGCCGCAAGCTTTATGAGTATGCAAGAGCGGGTCAAGAAGTGGAGAGGCCAGAGCGGCAGGTGACCATCTATAGTTTCGAGCGCACCAGTCCGATTTACTATGAAGATGAACAAGCCCGCTTTCGTTTTCGAGTCAAGTGCAGTAAGGGGACCTATGTCCGAACCCTGTCTGTTGATTTGGGAGCCAAGCTTGGCTTTTCCAGTCACATGTCCCAGCTGACACGGACTTCCTCAGCAGGTATGAGCTTAGATGATGCCCTAACCTTGGATGAAATAGCAGAGCGAGTAGCAGCAGATGATTTCTCCTTTCTCCAACCACTCGAATTGGGAATCGGAGATTTAGTGAAAGTTGAGCTTTCTGACGAGCAAGTTGAGGATGTGAGGAACGGTCGTTTTATCAGCTTGATGTCAGAAGAAGCAGAGCTAGCTGGCTTTTATAAGGAGAAGTTAGTAGCCATTTTGGAAAAGCGAGAAGCAGCCTATAAGCCTCGCAAGGTCTTCCTTTAATATCCGCAGTAGAAATGTCAAAAGATTGTTACTCTTTTGTAATATGAAATGTGCGCTTGCATGTTATAATAATTTCATTAAACCTCACAAAAGGACAGCAAATGCACAACTGCTGTCCTTTTGTTTTGCTTTTTCAGATTTTGACAAACGATCTAACTAGAGCAGTAAAAATCTTTTTGCTTATTTTGCGTTTTCACATGGTAGGTATATTGTAAAAATAGCAAATGCGTAGTAAAATAGAGGAATGATGATAACCAAGAGAATTATAGATGAAAAAGGGATTGATCAGACAGAAGATACGGTCCTTGTTCTAGGCTATTTCGATGGGCTGCATAAGGGCCATCAGGCACTCTTTGAGAAAGCGAGAGAAATTGCTGCGGAGCAAGGCCTAAAGATTGCAGTGATGACCTTCCCAGAGTCGCCTAAGCTAGCCTTTGTCCGCTATCAACCTGAGCTCATGCTGCATCTAGCTAGTCCTGAAGACCGGATGGCGCAGCTGGAAAATCTAGGTGTTGACTATCTTTACCTGATTGACTTTACTAGCCATTTTGCAGGCAATACAGCCCGAGACTTTTTTGAGAAATATGTTTCTCGTTTGCGCGCCAAGGCTGTGGTAGCTGGCTTTGACTATCATTTTGGCTCAGACCGCAAAGAGTCACATGAGCTGAGAGATTATTTTAACGGTAAGATTGTTATCGTTCCTTCGGTTAATCTGGATAATCAGAAGATTTCTTCTAGCCGGATTCGGGAGACGATTGCTGTCGGAGATATGCTGAAAACTCAAGAATTGCTAGGCTATCCTCTATCTACGCGTGGTATTGTGGTTCATGGTAATGCCAGAGGACGGACGATTGGCTATCCAACAGCCAATCTAGCTCCCTTGGATCGAGTCCTTCTTCCAGGAGATGGCGTTTATGTCGCGGACGTTGAGCACAATGGTCAGCGCTATCGTGGTATGGCTAGTGTTGGGAAAAATGTAACTTTTGACGGGGATGAACTTCGTTTTGAGGTTAATATATTTGATTTTTCTCAGGACATCTATGGCGATACCATTCGGATTTTCTGGCTGGATAAGATTCGCGAGATGGTTAAGTTTGATGGTATTGACAGCTTGATTGCTCAGCTGCAGAGTGATGAACGGATCGCTAGAAGTTGGACTGCTTATGGAAATAGTTGAAAAATTTATATTTTCATGACATTCGGCAGTAATTTTCAAAAAAATATAGTCAAGCCAAATAAAATTTAGTATAATAGAGGTAGTTATTATACAGAATTAGAAGAGAAACGCATGATTACATTATTTTTATCGCCGAGTTGTACTTCTTGCCGTAAGGCGCGTGCTTGGCTGCTAAATCATGAAGTGCCCTTTCAGGAACATAATATCATGACGAGCCCTCTGTCAGCTCCCGAATTGCAACACATTCTTTCTCTGACAGAGAACGGTACAGACGACATTATTTCAACTCGCTCAAAAATTTTTCAGAAATTAGATTTGGATGTGGAGGATTTGTCCATTTCAACCTTGATTCAGTTGATTGAGGAAAATCCCAGTCTTTTGCGACGCCCAATTATTTTAGACGGCAAACGGATGCAAATCGGCTTTAACGAGGATGAAATTCGTGCTTTCCTGCCTCGTAGTTATCGTAAGGAAGAGTTAAGATCCGCAACCATGCGGGCAGATATTCAGTAAAGATGAACAAAAATTATAGTTACCCACTAGATTTATCGTGGAGCACTGAAGAGCTTGCTTCGGTGCTCTCTTTTTTTAATGATGTAGAAGCAGCCTATGAACAGAAAGTCCAAGCGGAAAAGCTCTTGAAGTCCTATGCGGCTTTCAAGCAAGTTGTTCCTAGCAAGGGCCAAGAGAAGCGAATCGGCCGAGAGTTTGAAAACGTCAGCGGTTATTCGCTTTATCGTGCTGTTCAAGAGGCAAAAAGTAGAGGTAAAGGAAGCATTTCTCTTGGAAAATAAATTTCATTTTGCTAAAGAAATCATCTACCAAGCTGGTGCTTTTTTGAGAGAACATCTCTATGATGATTTGGATGTGAGTCAAAAGACCAGTGCCACTGACTTAGTCACCCAGATGGACCAGAAGGTTCAGGATGATTTGGTGGCTAATATTCTAGCCCGCTATCCCCAGGATGCTATTTTAGCGGAGGAAAATGGGCTCCGACATAATATTGCTGATGGCAATGTCTGGGTGATTGATCCGATTGACGGAACCACCAACTTTATCACTCAGAAGGCTGATTTTGCTGTTATGATTGCCTATTTTGAAAAGGGAATTGGTCGTTTTGGCTTGATCTATGATGTGACCAGAGACCAGCTCTATCATGGTGGCGGAGACTTTGACGTCTATTGTAACGACCGGAAGCTTCCTGCTTTTGAGAACCAGCCTTTTCAAAATTTTCTCATGGCTTCCAATGCCGGTATGCTGCAAGCCAATGATTGGGGCTTGGCAGACTTGGCTCGGGAGTGTTTAGGGGTTCGGGTTTATGGCAGTGCTGGGATTAGCTTTAGCAAGGTACTGTCTGGCGGCCTCTTGGCTTATTTCTCCTACAACTGGCCTTGGGATTATGCGGCGGCTTCGATTATGGCGGAGAAGCTAGGCTTTATCGTCCAGACCTTGGATGGCAGTCAGCTAAATTTCCAGACTCAGCAGCCTGTCATGATGGCGCCTAAGTGCAAACTATCAGCTCTGAAGCCTTATTTAGAAAAGGGGAAGCAGTAGATGGACTTTCCTAAAGGTTTTAAAGAAAAATATGAGCAGATTTTAGGCGCAGAAGCGACAGACTTTTTTGCGACCTTTGACGAGGAACCGATTTCGGCTTTTCGCAGCAATCCTCTAAAAGAAGGCCAGCAGCATTTCTCAGATGCCATTCCTGAGACAGATTGGGGCTTTTATGGCAAGGTGTCTGGCAAGTCTGCTGAGCATGTGACTGGTCTGGTTTATTCGCAGGAGCCAGCAGCACAGATGGTGGCTCAGATAGCAGCACCATCTAAGGGGATGAAAGTCTTAGATTTGGCGGCAGCACCAGGTGGCAAGTCCACCCATCTTTTATCTTTTTTAGATAATACAGGCCTGCTTGTCTCCAATGAAATCAATAGTAAACGCTCTAAAATCCTAGTGGAGAACATTGAGCGCTTTGGTGCTAGAAATGTGCTTGTTACAAATGAATCAGCTGAGCGGTTGGCTCAGGTCTTTGAAGGTTATTTTGATTTGATTGTGCTGGATGCACCTTGCTCGGGCGAGGGCATGTTTCGTAAGCAGCCGGAAGCTACCCAGTATTGGACGCCGGATTATCCAGCCCAATGCGCCCAGCTCCAGCGAGAGATTCTAACAGCTGCTATGAGCATGCTTGCCAAGGATGGACGCCTGGTTTATTCGACCTGTACTTGGGCTCCTGAAGAAAATGAAGACATCGTTGCTTGGTTACTTGAAGAATTTCCACTTGAACTGATTGATGTTCCTAAGATAAACGGGATGACTGAAGGAATTGGCTTTCCTGAGACAGCTCGGATGTATCCGCATCGCTTTAAAGGTGAAGGTCAGTTTGTAGCTCATTTTCGCTTTACTGGTGAGAATAGCTGCAAGAAGATTAAACCAGGTAAGAATCGTTTGACGAGCGAGCAAAGAAAACTCTGGCAGGACTTTGAGATCAAGCATTTAAAAACAGCCTTGACTGGAGAACTGCAGACCTTTGGGGACAATCTCTATTTATTGCCAGCTGGCCTGCCAGACTTATCCAAGCTAAAGATTGCCCGTAACGGTTTGCATCTAGGAACGTTTAAGAAGAATCGCTTTGAGCCTAGTTTTGCCCTAGGCTTGGCTATGAGGCCCAGCGAGGTTCTGAAGCGGCTTGAGATTACTGAGCAGGATTTCAAAAAGTATGCGGCTGGCGAGACCGTTGAATTACCAGAATCACAAGCGAATGGCTGGTACCAACTAGTTATTGGTGGTAATGGTCTGGGCTTTGCAAAAGTCACTGGAAAAACCCTGAAAAATTATTTTCCAAAAGGCCTGAGATTTAGATAAAATATTAGGAAAAGCTGCTATTATATGATATAGTTGAAGATGTGAATGTATTTAGAAAATAAGCTTCTTTCTGCTAAGTAAGAAATACTAAAGATACTTCCCATCCTCTTGATTTTATTAAAGGAGAAATCTTTTGAACAAATTGAAAAAATTTGCTTTAGCACTGACAGCTCTGGGCTTAGGTCTCAGCTTATCAGCTTGCTCATCTTGGATTGACCGCGGTGAATCTATGACAGCAGTAGGGTCAACTGCCCTGCAGCCTTTAGTTGAAGCAGCAGCTGATGACTTTGGCTCCAACAACATTGGTAAAACAGTCAATGTGCAGGGTGGTGGGTCTGGTACAGGTCTATCTCAAGTGCAGTCAGGAGCCGTTGAAATCGGGAACTCGGATGTTTTCGCTGAAGAGAAGGAAGGAATCAAAGCGTCTGACTTGGTGGATCATAAGGTCGCTGTAGCCGGTATTGCGGTGATTGTCAATAAAGAAGTTGACGTGGATAACCTAACGTCCGAGCAGCTGCAGAAAATTTTCACTGGTGAAATCACCAACTGGAAAGAATTGGGCGGTAAGGACTTAGAGATTTCGATTATCAATCGTGCGGCTAGCTCTGGTTCCCGAGCAACCTTTGACAGTGTCATCATGGATGGGAAATCAGCTGTGCAGAGTCAAGAGCAGGATTCCAACGGTATGGTCAAAAATATCGTTTCTCAAACTCCTGGTGCGATTTCTTACCTGGCCTTTGCCTATGTTGACGAGTCTGTAAAAACCTTGAAACTCAATGACTACGAGCCAACAGCAGAAAATGTTGCTACCAATAATTGGTCGCTCTGGTCTTATGAGCATATGTATACACTGGGCAAGCCGACTGGTCTGGCTGCTGAGTTTCTGGAATACATGCTATCAGACGATGTTCAAAAAGGTGTTGTTACCAGCATGGGCTATATCTCAATCAATGATATGAAAGTCAGCAAGGACGCTGATGGGAATGTCACAGCAATAGAAGGAGATTCAAAATGAAAAATGAGGAATTAACCAAAAAGTTGTTATCGCCTTCTAAGAATTCTCGCTTGGAGAAGTTTGGCCGCTATCTGACTTTTGCCTGTCTGTCACTGATTGTGGTGATTGTGGCTATGATTCTAATCTTCGTTGCTCAGAAAGGTCTATCTACTTTCTTTGTCAACGGCGTTAATGTTTTTGATTTTCTTTTTGGTGGTGTCTGGAATCCTTCAGGTAAGGAATTCGGTGCCCTGCCAATGATTTTAGGCTCCTTTATCGTTACTATTCTGTCAGCCCTGATAGCAACTCCCTTTGCGATTGGAGCTGCTGTCTTTATGACAGAGGTGTCTCCAAAAGGAGCAAAGATATTGCAACCGGCTATTGAACTTTTAGTTGGTATTCCGTCTGTTGTTTATGGATTTATCGGTCTGCAAATCGTGGTGCCTTTTGTCCGTACAGTCTTTGGCGGTACTGGTTTTGGGATTTTGTCAGGTATTTTTGTGCTCTTTGTCATGATTTTACCGACAGTAACCTTTATGACGACGGACAGTCTGCGTGCTGTGCCACGTCACTACCGTGAAGCTAGTCTGGCTATGGGCGCAACGCGCTGGCAGACTATTTGGCGGGTGACACTCAAGGCTGCTCGCTCAGGTATTTTTACAGCGGTGGTCTTTGGAATGGCGCGTGCCTTTGGTGAAGCTCTAGCTATCCAGATGGTTGTGGGTAACTCTGCGGTGATTCCAACCTCTCTGACAACACCAGCAGCTACACTGACCTCTGTCTTGACCATGGGAATCGGAAATACCGTTATGGGAACAGTGGACAATAATGTTCTCTGGTCTCTGGCTCTGGTGCTCTTGATGATGAGCTTAGCCTTTAACAGTGTGATTAAACTAATTACAAAAGAAAGAGGTAAGAAAAACTATGCACGCTAAGAAATTAGATAAATTGGCGACTGGTGTTCTCTACACAATAGCGAGTATCATTGTTGCCATCCTTGCCTCTCTCATCCTCTATATCTTAGTTAGAGGTCTGCCACATGTTTCCTGGTCTTTCTTGACAGGGAAATCCTCTTCTTACCAAGCTGGCGGTGGTATTGGGATTCAGCTATATAATTCCTTCTTTCTGCTAGTAATTACTCTGATTATCTCTGTGCCTCTTTCTATGGGGGCTGGTGTCTATTTGTCAGAGTATGCTAAGAAAGGTCCAGTGACCAACTTTGTTCGCACCTGTATTGAAATTTTGTCTTCACTGCCTTCAGTAGTAGTTGGGCTCTTTGGTTATTTGATCTTTGTTGTCCAGTTTGAATATGGCTTCTCAATCATTTCTGGTGCCTTGGCTCTGACAGTCTTTAATCTGCCTCAGATGACGCGGAACGTCGAAGACAGTCTGCGCCATGTCCATCATACCCAGCGTGAAGCTGGTTTGGCCTTGGGGATTTCCCGCTGGGAAACGGTCCTGCATGTGGTCATCCCGGAAGCTTTGCCTAGTATCGTGACGGGGATTGTATTGGCTTCTGGTCGTATCTTTGGTGAAGCAGCGGCCTTGATTTATACAGCAGGCCAGTCAGCTCCGGCTCTAGACTGGTCCAACTGGAATATTTTCAGTGTTACCAGCCCTATCTCTATCTTCCGTCAGGCTGAGACCTTGGCTGTCCATATCTGGAAGGTCAACAGTGAGGGTACAATTCCTGATGGAACGGCTGTTTCTGCTGGTTCAGCAGCGGTTCTTTTGATCTTCATTTTGATTTTCAATCTAGGAGCCCGCAAACTGGGCAGCTATCTGCATAAGAAACTAACCTCTGCTTAAAGGAGAAGAAATGACAGAATACAATTGGAATGAAAAACATATCATTACTTTTCCTGAAGAAAAGGTAGCCCTGTCAACCAAGGATTTGCATGTTTACTATGGTAAAAAGGAATCCATCAAGGGTATTGATATGCAGTTTGAAAAAAATAAAATCACTGCTTTGATTGGCCCCTCTGGATCAGGTAAATCAACCTATCTTCGCAGCCTCAACCGCATGAACGATACCATTGATATTGCCAATGTGACTGGAGAGATCCTCTATGAGGGGATTGATGTCAACCGCCCTGAAATTAATGTTTATGAAATGCGCAAGCATATCGGCATGGTTTTCCAACGACCAAATCCTTTTGCCAAGTCTATCTATCGAAATATTACCTTTGCTCATGAACGTGCTGGTGTCAGAGATAGAAAGGTTCTGGATGAGATTGTAGAGACATCGCTCAAACAAGCAGCACTTTGGGACCAAGTCAAAGATGACTTGCACAAGTCAGCCCTGACTCTCTCTGGCGGTCAGCAGCAGCGGCTCTGCATTGCCCGTGCTATCTCGGTCAAGCCAAACATTCTGCTCATGGATGAGCCAGCGTCAGCCTTGGATCCGATTGCGACCATGCAGCTGGAAGAAACCATGTTCGAACTTAAGAACAACTATACCATTATCATTGTGACCCACAATATGCAGCAGGCTGCCCGTGCTAGTGACTACACTGGATTCTTCTATCTGGGCGACTTGATTGAGTACGATAAGACGGCTAATATTTTCCAAAATGCTAAGCTTCAGTCCACTAATGACTATGTTTCAGGCCACTTTGGTTAAGCAGCTGTCCGTATTCATCACGGTTCAACAAGCTTAGTCTTTGGTTGAATGTAAAATAAAATGAAGGAAAAACGTATGACAGAACCTATTTTGCAAGTCAAGGACTTGTCGGTTTATTATAATAAAAAGAAAGCCCTTAATAGCGTTTCACTTGATTTCATGCCAAATGAGATTACGGCTTTGATTGGCCCGTCAGGCTCAGGTAAGTCAACCTTGCTCAAGGCCATCAACCGAATGGGCGACCTGAATCCAGAAGTAACGACTACAGGAACGGTCATTTATAACAGTCACAATATCTATGGTCCGAGGACAGATACGGTAGAGCTTCGCAAGGAAATCGGAATGGTCTTCCAGCAGCCTAATCCCTTTCCTATGACTATCTATGAAAATGTGGTCTATGGACTTCGGATTAATGGTGTCAAGGACAAGGCTGTTTTGGACGAAGCAGTAGAGCGCTCCCTGATTGGAGCTTCTATCTGGGATGAGGTCAAGGACCGTCTGAATGATTCCGCTATCGGTCTTTCCGGTGGCCAGCAGCAACGGGTTTGTGTGGCTCGCGTGCTAGCTACTAGTCCTAAGATCATTCTCTTGGACGAGCCGACTTCCGCCTTGGACCCAATCTCAGCTGGGAAAATCGAGGAAACCCTCTACAGCCTGAAAGACAAATATACCATGCTTTTGGTCACTCGCTCCATGCAGCAGGCGTCTCGGATTTCTGAAAAGACCGGCTTCTTCCTTGGTGGAGACTTGATTGAATTTAATGAAACCAAGAAGATGTTCCTCAATCCAGCCCACAAAGAGACCGAAGACTACATTACTGGTAAATTCGGATAACAGAAAGGAATCTTATGCTTAGAGTACAATTTGAAGAAGATTTAGAAAAACTTCATAATCAATTCTATGCGATGGGAAATGAAGTCCTATCGCAGATTAACCGGACCGTGCGTGCCTTTGTCACGCATGACCGTGAACTGGCTCGTCAGGTCATTGAAGACGACGCTGAAGTCAATGACTACGAGGTCAAACTGGAGAAAAAATCTCTGGAAATCATTGCCTTACAACAGCCTGTGTCTCAGGACTTGCGGACTGTTATCACCGTGCTGAAAGCCAGCAGTGACTTGGAACGCATGGGTGACCATGCCGTATCTATCGCCAAAGCCACTGTTCGGATGAAGGGAGAGGTACGCATCGAGTCTGTAGAAGATGCCATCAGCAAGATGGGGCGCGATGTTAAGAATTTTGTCGAAGAAACCCTAAACGTATACCTCAATGGAAATGTAGACCAAGCTTATGCCGTAGCAGCGCTAGATGAAAAAATTAACCAATACTTTGATGATATTCGCGATCTTGCTACAGAGGAAATCAAACAAAATCCTGAGCTGATTGTAACAGGTCGCGACTACTTCCAAGTTATCTCTTACTTGGAACGAATCGGTGACTATGCCAAGAATATCTGTGAATGGGTTGTTTACTTTGAGACAGGTAAAATTATTGAGTTGTGATTATCAAAAAGATACGATTTGTTTCGTGTCTTTTTTGTATATTCATGATTATGCTGAAGTGTCCTGTTTTTCATTGGAACTTGACTCCAACTATGTTACACTATAGGAATATAAAGCATGAAATGTCTTTTCATAGCGAAGTATTTAGGTGGAAATAATGAAGAAAAAAATCCTTATAATGATTACTGTTTTGGTCATGTTAGGTTCAGGAGGTATCTATATATATAACAAATTGACAAAACCTAACTTTAGCTCCAAAACAACCAAGCTTTATCAGCGAGGCTTTCGGCTCTTAGAAGAACAAATTGGCACTTATATTAAGGAGAAATATTCAGGTATTGAAAAAATTGAATTTTCTCCAATTTATGTGACTGGAGATAATGATTCTTCTATGCTGAATGCTTATGTACGTCCGACAATTTATGATAAATATGGGAATAAAGCTACTTTGGGTACGCAAATAAAAAAATATGTCCCAAATAGTTTTGGGATTGAAGCAGATCTTGTTCTTGATTTTGACTGGAGTGGTAATGAAGTAATTGAGTTGCTAGATTCAGATGATAATAGTATTGATGTCTCAAATGCTAAAGAACTCCCTGAAGAAGCTAAATTAACAGATGCAAAAAGTATAGATATAAATATTCAAATGTTAGTAGAAGACGGTCAGCTAAAAGATGTTGTCAAGGATGAAAAAGGAAGCCCAGAAGCTGAAATCATTTACAATGTTAAGCTAAGTAAAGAGGAAGGATGATATGGCACTAACTGGGGATTGTTACAGTTTTCTTAGCTATTTGAATGGTAAATTTTCTTCTATTATTATTAACCACATTGACAGGTCCTACCTGTCTTTTTGTTTGCATTTATTCTGCAACGAAATCTTTTAAATATGATACAATAATAACAGATTATAAGCGGACAAGTATGGCGGAGTAATCTTGCCATGTTGTTCGTTAGATGAGGAGAAGCTTATGCAAGCAGTTAAACATTTTATTGAAACTTTTGTTCCTGAGCACTATGATCTTTTTTTGGATTTGAATCGTGCCGACAAGACTTTTTCAGGTAAGGTAAATATCACTGGAGAAGCTAAGTCAAGCAAGATTTCCCTGCATCAAAAAGATTTGACAGTTGAGGCTGTAGAGGTGGCTGGCCAAGCTCGTCCTTTCACTCTTGATAAGGACAATGAAGCTCTTTATATTGAGCTGGAAGCGGCCGGTCCTGTAGTGGTGACCATAACTTATACTGGTAAGATTACGGACAATATGACGGGGATTTATCCATCTTACTACACGGTTGATGGTGTGAAAAAAGAGATTATTTCTACGCAGTTTGAGAGTCACTTTGCCCGCGAAGCCTTTCCGAGTGTAGATGAGCCAGAGGCTAAGGCAACTTTTGATTTAGCTTTGAAATTTGACCAAGCTGAGGGTGAGTTGGCCCTGTCTAATATGCCGGAAATTGATGTGGAAAACCGCAAAGCGACTGGCGTTTGGAAGTTTGAAACGACTCCACGTATGTCTTCCTATCTCTTGGCTTTTGCTGCAGGTGATATGCAAGGAATTACTGCTAAAACCAAGAATGGAACTTTAGTAGGAGTCTATGCGACCAAGGCCCACCCAGAGAGCAATCTAGAGTTTGCTTTGGACATTGCAGTTCGCTGTATTGAGTTTTACGAAGAATACTACGGAGTTAAGTATCCTATTCCTCAATCCCTTCATGTGGCCCTGCCAGACTTTTCTGCTGGAGCTATGGAAAACTGGGGCTTGGTAACCTATCGGGAAATTTATCTGCTGGTAGATGAAAATTCAACAGCCTTAAGCCGCCAGACAGTTGCTCTAGTGGTTGCTCACGAACTAGCCCACCAATGGTTCGGAAATCTAGTGACTATGAAGTGGTGGGACGATCTTTGGCTCAATGAAAGCTTTGCCAATATGATGGAGTATGTTTCAGTTGATGCGATTGAGCCTAGCTGGAAGATTTTTGAAGATTTCCAGACCAGCGGAGCCCCTTATGCCCTCAAGCGTGACGCGACAGATGGCGTTCAGTCGGTCCATGTAGAGGTCAAGCACCCTGATGAAATTAATACTCTTTTTGATGGGGCGATTGTCTATGCCAAGGGTAGCCGCCTCATGCACATGCTGCGCCGTTGGCTGGGAGACGATGCTTTTCGTAAGGGGCTAGGCGCCTACTTTGAGAAGCATCAGTATGGAAATACCATCGGTCGTGATCTTTGGGATGCTCTTTCTCAATCTTCTGGCCGTGATGTAGCAGCCTTTATGGATGCTTGGCTGGAGCAGCCGGGATATCCAGTTGTCACTGCTAAGGTTGAAAATGACTGCTTGATTTTGACACAGAAGCAGTTCTTCATTGGGGAGCACGAAGACAAGGGTCGTCTCTGGCCAGTACCGCTCAACAGCAACTGGCAAGGACTTCCTGATACTCTGACGACAGAAAGACTGGAAATTCCTAATTATGCAGCCCTGGCAGCGCAAAATGACGGGGCTCTGCGTCTCAATACAGAAAACACAGCCCACTATATTACAGATTATCAAGGTGAGTTGCTGGATGCTCTTCTGAATAATCTCAGTTCTTTAGACAATATCAGCAAACTGCAAATCGTGCAGGAGCGTCGACTTCTGGCAGAGTCTGGTAAGATTTCCTATGCGGACCTGCTGCCAGTTATCAGCAAGCTGGCAAACGAAACTTCTTATATGGTGGTTTCAGCTGTTTCCCAAGTGCTGGAAGGCTTGAACCGCTTTGTGGATGAAGGCAGTCAGACATTAGAAGATTACAAAGCCTTGCTGAAAGTTCTAAGTCAAAGTAATTTCGACCGTCTTGGTTTTGAAAAACAGGAAGGTGAAAGCGATGAGGATGAGATGGTTCGTCAGCTAATTGTGGGCAATATGATTAAGGCTGACGACGAGACAGCTAAAGCTCAAGCAAGCCAGATTTTTGATAGTTATCGTGATAATTTGGAAAAACTCCCTGCCGCTATTCGTTTGCAGGTATTGGTCAACCAAATCAAGCATCATGAAAGCAAAGAGCTGACTAAGCTTTATCTGGACCTATATGTCGCTTCAAATGACGGAAGCTTCAAAAATGCGCTTTCTACAGCCCTCTCTTATACGAAGAACAAGGAAACCCTGGATGAACTGTTAGCGACTTGGAAGGATAAATTTACTGTAAAACCGCAGGATTTGTCAGCTTGGTATGCCCGTTTCCTCAGCCGTGATTTTACTCAAGAAGCAGTGTGGACTTGGGCGTGTGAGAATTGGGATTGGATTAAGGCAGCTCTAGGTGGTGACATGAGCTTTGATAGCTTTGTCATTAGCCCGGCAGTGATCTTCAAGACAGAAGAGAGATTGGCAGAGTACAAAGCCTTCTTTGAGCCGCAGTTAAATGATATGGCGATTAGCCGAAACATCAGCATGGGAATCAAAGAAATCGCTGCGCGTGTTGAATTGGTGAAACGTGAGAAAGAAGCAGTGGAAAAAGCGATTCGAGCTGTAATCTGATAGATTTGATTAAAATGACTAGAAAGTCTGAGATATGATCCTATCTCAGGCTTTTTCTTTATATTTTTAGTTTTTTAATATTGCTTATTTGCCTTTGCTTTGATAAAATAGAAAAGTATGTAAAATAAACAGGTAACTGTTTAAAGGAGAAATGGAGATTATAATGGAAAAGAAAATAGTCTATGGCTTCCGCAAGAGCCGCCTTTCTAAGGGCTTGTGCGGAGCTGTTTTGGGTGCGGCTTTGTTGCTAGCTGCTGGGTCGGTTCAGGCTGAGGAAAAGGCAGCTGAAGCAGTAGATCAGTCTTCCCTTTCTGAAGCTGCACTTTCACCAACCGAAGCGTCCCAGCCAACTGCTGCCCCTGCTCAGTTGGAGCCAGTAAGTCAAGACAAGCTTCCCTTGGGGGTTTCCCATGCGGACCTGGACCAAGCTGTGGCAGAGGCTGAGAAAGCAGGTATCCAGCTAAAGCAGGAATCGACTGTTGATTTAGGAACAGCTAGAAATCCAGAAGAAGCTACTAGTAAACGGGAGACAGCCCAAGCCGATTACGCAACTCAAGTCAAGGAAATACGCAAAAACACAGCAGCATATCAGGAGCAACTGAAGACTTATGAGAAAGAACTCAGTCAGAAAGAGTCTGCCAATCAAGCCTTGAAAAACCAATATGACAAGGCTTTAGCTTCCTATGAACAAGAGTCCAGTCGTATTCAAGCTGAAAATGCTCATCTAAAGGCAGACTATGAGCAGAAACGGACGGCTTATCAAGCAGAATTAAACCGTATAGTAAAAATCAATCAAGAGAAAGAAGCCTCCTATCAAGCAGCTTTAGCAGCCTATCAAGAGGAGCGTTCACGAATTTTACAAGAAAATGCTCAAGCGAAAGCAGACTACCAAACTGCTATGGAGAGCTATACCACAGAGCTGAAAGCTACTCAGGAGAAGAATGCTCAAGCAAAGCGTCGCTATGATGAAAAGCTTGCTCAGGTCTCAGCTCACAACAAAGCTGCCCAAGCTGAAAATGCAGCCATAGCAGAACGAAATCAGGCAGCTGAAAAGGCCTATCAGGAAGCAGTCAAACAGTATGAAGCTGAAGTATCCAGACTGACTCAGGTTAAGGCAGAAAAAGAAGCTGTTTATCAAGCTGCCTTTGCTGACTATGAGAAAGAATTGGCTCGGGTTCAGAAAGAAAATGCTGAGCTAGAGCAGCAGTATCAGTCAGAATTGACGGCTTACCAACAGGAAGTAGAACGCATTCAAACAGCCAATCAAGCAGCTCAACAATCTTATGAGACAGCCTTGGCTAAAATCCAAGAGCAGAATAAAGAGATTGAGACCCAAAATCTAGCTGTTCAGAAGAAAAATGCAGGCTTGAAGGAGCAGTATCAGGCTGATTTAGCTGCTTATCAAGAGCGATTGGCTGAGATTCGACAAAAAAATCAAGTGGCAGAGAAAGACTATAAGAGCAAATTAGTTGCTTATCAAAGGAATCGCTCTGAAATCGAGGCATCCAATGAGGCCAAAGAAAGAGATTATCAAGCGTCTTTGACTGCCTATCAAGCTGAACTTGAGCGTATTCAAGGTGAAAATAAGAAGCGGCAAACTGCCTATGAGTCAGAAAAAGCAGGAGTAACAGCCCGTAATGCTGCTATTGAAGCTGAAAACGCCCAGATTCGTCATCAAAATCAGGAAAAACAAGAGCTTTATAAAAATCAATTATCTCAATATGAGCAGGATGTGGCTCGAATCACCGAAAGCAACCAGAAAAGTCGAGAAGCATATGAGAAAGCCTTACTTGCCTATCAGGAGGCGACTGCTCGGATTGAGACGGAAAACAAGAATAAACTAGCTGCTTATCAGGCAGACTTAGCGACCTACCAAGCAAATCTTGCAAGAATTGAAGCAGAAAATCAAAGAATAAAAGAAGATTATGAGGCAAACTTTGCAGCTATTTCAGCGCAGAACGCAGTGATTGAGCAGGAAAATGCAATCATTAAGGAAAAAAATGCCCGCTTGAAAGCTGACTATGATAAGCAGTTTGAAGAATATAAGAAGGCAAAAGCTGCCTATGATACTGCCAAAACTAAGTATGATGCAGCTCTTGTAACTTTTGAGAGAGAGTTGCAGGAAGCGGAGGCTAAGAAAAATGAAGAAGGCTATCTCAGCAAAGTTGAAAGCCAGCCTTTTGTTTTCAAATCTGAGCCCCAGGCCGTCTTGACGCTAGATCCCTCTATTAGAACCTATACCAATGATGAGCTGACTGATGAAGTTCGTTCTTGGGGAATGGATAAGACAGGAATAACTGCTTTGACCAGTGTTTTAAAAGGGAAAGAACATCAGACTAAAGTCGTTTTGCAAAAAGATGTGCCTCTGGTAGCTACTTATACCAATATCAAAAATTCTAGTATTCAGGGCAAGAAAATCGCTAAAGTTGTTTACACTTATACTCTGAAAGAATCAACGAAGAGTCAGGATAAGCTGCCGGTTTTCTTAGTTAAGGATCCGACCTTGACTGTATGGACCTTGGATTTTCATGGCCAATCTCGAGTCAATGTCCAAGCGGAATTTTTCGATGAGGCTGGAGAAAGGCTTGATATGACAGGCTCTCTTGTCAGCTTCTCATCTTTAAATACGAACAAAGCTGCGATTGAGTACATCAAGAATTTTAATGGTGAATATGTTCCTATCACAGGATCTGCTATTAACATTCACGCAGATACCAGTGTTCATGCCGATATTTCTATTAACCATGAGAAGGAAGGCTCTCGCTTTGAGTATAATAAGTGGGATACGCCTACTAGTCCTTATAACTGGTATGGCGCTATTGTAGGTAAAGCCCAGGGAGATGTCATTTCTTTTGATATCGGTTCGCGAAATCGGGGTTCTGCTTGGTTTGTCTTTAACTCTGATATTAAAGCTAAAGGCGTTCCAATGAAGCCTGTCGCTCCTACTGAGGTTGCCCAACCACAAGAGCCAACCTATGAAGAACTCAAGGCACTGCAGCCTCTTCCAAGTCAGCCGGTTTATCAATCTTTGCCGCAAGAGCCAGCTCAGCCGGTCTATCAAGAACTTCCTAGCAGACCGACAGAAACTCAGCCTCTTCCTCAGCCAACTCAGCCTGAGAAACCAGTAGCTCTACCGGAAAGAGATTTGGAAATTCTGCCGCAAGAGCCGACTTATCTGGCTGAGCCGCTACAACCTAAAAATCCTGTTTATCAAGAGGTGCCAGAAGAACCTAGCTCCCCTTCTCTATTGACAGAGCCGTCTGCGGTTGAAGAGCCGACCTATGAGAAGGAGCAGTCCTTGCGGAGTCTTCCGCAAGCTCCGGTTGAAGAAGCGCTGCCACAGGAACCGCAAGCTCCTACCTATCTCAAAGAGCCTGAGAAGCCTCAGAAAGCCCCTGAAGTAAGCACGGGTGAGGCTCCGAAACCTCCTGTTTATGAAGAAGAAATTGCTTTAGAGGACCTGCCTCAAGAACCAAGTTATCTGCAGGAACCTCAGCGCCCTCAAGAACCTGTTCTTCAGCCTGAGCCCCAGTCACCTGTCAGAGAAAGCGGCCTGCCTTTGATTGCTGAGCCTGACAAGCCGAACTATAAAGAGCTTCCTCAAAAACCTGCTGAACCTAACTATCAAGTTTTACCAAGCCGCCCGCAAGCACCGACTCAAACTTATCATTATAACCAGCTCTTTATCCAGTTAAAAGTCAGAGAAGAGTTGGAGGATGAGTCCAAGAAGAATATTCATCAACAAGAGGTTAGCCAGGGAAGTTTTGCTGTCCTTAATCTGGTAACGAATGCTTTGCCTGCTTACCGCCAGCCAATTCATTCGTTTGTATTGGAAGATCGCCTGCCAGAAGGCTTTGAGCTAGACCTAGAAGCTACTAAAGCTAAAAGTCCAGGTTACAAAGTTTCTTATGACCCGAGCACCAGGGTCTTGACTTTTGTTGCTGCACCAGGTCTGCTTGAACGCTACAATGCTGACTTGAATACTGCGACCGAAACCCTAGCTCCAGCAGCAGTCGGTCGACTCTTGTATCCAGGCAGAACCTATACCAATCATTTCAGCCTGCTGATTAATAATCAATACCGGATTGAATCTAATCAGGTTAGTGTTTCAACACCTCCTGCAGAAATTACTGTTCAAACAGCGCAGAAATTTGAGCCTCTTTCAAACCAGACTTGGCAACATCAAAGATCTGCAAGTAAACAACCAAGTAAGATGCAGCTATCTGTCAGCTACCAAACCACTCAAGGGCAACTGCCTAAAACTGGAAGCAATGCGAGCTCTCTTCTCACCTATCTTGGATTTGCGGCCTTGCTAGCGTCAGCTGGCTTCCACCTTTCTAAGAAAGAGTCATAAAAAGATAAGCAGCTCCTGCATTCAGAGCTTTTGAACATGATAAATCAAGACTGAGACAATTTCGTCCCAGTCCTTTTTGCTGCGGATTTTTGACCGAATGTTCAATAGATTTATCTGCTATCTTAAATGGGTAAGTATTTTAAACTTAATGTAAATCGTGTTATAATAGCTATGTCAAAGAATTTTTACTTACAATAATCACTAATGTTAAAGAATTTCATCTAGCCAAACAACTAAAAAATAAGTATGATGAGGAGGAAAAGATAATGTTAGGAAAACAATTGAAATTTATACGGGAGCAAAAAGGCTATAGTCAAGCTCAGATTGCAGAATCACTAGGAACGACTCGACAGACCATCTCGAATTGGGAAAATGATAAGACAATTCTAGATAGTGCAAGTCTTATTCGTCTAGCCGATTTTTACCAGATTTCATTAGACGAGTTATGCGGTCGAAAAGCTTTATCTATCTCCAAAGATTCGAACATAAAATCAATGATTTTGACAAATGTCTGTACACTTTGGACTTGCTTTGTTTCATCTCTCGGATAGTTCTATTGATTTTCCTGCTAACTTTTTAATTATTTAGAATATTAGGAGGAAAACAATGTTTTACTATTTTTATTTATCTCTCGCAATTCTATTTGAAATTGCCGCCACAAGTCTTTTAAAACTATCTCAAGGTTTTTCAAAGTTATTTTTCGGTTGCCTTGCTTTGATGTTTTATGGCTTGTGCTTTTTCTTTTTATCTCTATCTTTAAAGGGCATTCAGTTAAATCTAGCTTACGCTATTTGGTCTGTAATAGGTCTAGTAGGGACAACGATATTATCTATTCTGCTTTGGCACGAAAAAGTAACAGTTGTAAGTCTTTTAGGGATAAGTCTAGTTATTGTCGGACTTGTTTTATTGAATTTATCACAAAAGACTCACTAGAGAATGGAGAATGATATGTTTGATAATTATTTTAAAAATAAAAAGGTTGTAATTATTGGTGCAAGTGGCAGTTTGGGAAGAGTCTATACACGAGCTTTCCATCAAGCGGGTGCTAGGTTATTCCTCTTAGGAAGAGATATAGATAAGTTAACGATGTTTGTGCAAGAATTTTCGTCTTTTATTCCAATAAGCTCAGTGGATATTACAAGTGAAGAGTCTCTAAAAAATGTAGTATCAGAGATACAAGAGTGGTCGGAATGTATAGATATTGTTATCAATGCAACTGGTTTTGATGTAAGAAAATCTTTGTCAGCGCATTCCCTTGAGGACATAGAGCAAACACTGTTAATCAATTTATCTGGCGCAATTCTGATTAGCAAGATTTTTCTGCCCTTATTAGCAAATGAAAAATGTGCGACAATTGTGCATTCTGGCGGTTTTGCAGATGGGCGGATTGCTTTCCCATACTATAGCGTAGATGTTGCTAGTCGCGCAGGGATTTTTTCTTTTATTGAATCAATGAATCGCGAATTAAAGCAGGAGCAGAAAAAGGTGTATTTAACCTATTTTTGTCCCAATGCTGCGGACACACCCTCAGAAAAACCTTACCATCCTGTTTGGAATAAGATGGGAATTAAGATTTCAACTACAGACGAAGTTTGCCTAGCTTTGCTAAAAGGTATCAAGTCTCATCAAAGAGTCATCCTGATGGGGCGAGGGACATCTTTGTTTGCTAAACTCAATCTTCTGTCTTCAAGATTAGCTGATTTTCTTTTATTAGATAAATATAGCCGTATATTGAAAAAGCACTTTGCATAATCCATTTTCCTTATCTTTTCAGCCTTTTTTAAGAAAAAATTCAGTCCTGTTTAAGTAAAAAACTATATGATAATGCTATTCTAGTGAAAGGATGTGTATGGGATGACTTGTAAGCTGCGTTAGCTTCTTGCTTGATAGAATGAGTCAGAAAAATTAAAAAAGAAAGAAGGTAATAGATTAAATGGATATGGAAAAAATGATTGTGGTAGAAAAAAGTACCAAATGGTGGCTGACGGTTGCAACGGGTAGTGCTCTAGCAGTCGGACTTCTAGGCGGTTATGGTCTTGCGACAGCTATTCACGGTACAAACAGTCAGCAATCAGCTATTCAACAGCCAGCTAGTGTGCCTGGAGCACCGGAGCAGGTACAAAATAGTCAGGATGCAGGAAATAGCATGCCTCTGCAACCAGGTCAGAATGGTCAAAATGGCGGACCGGGTAATGGCATGCCGCCGCAGGATGGCGGTTCAGGACAAAACGGTCAAGACCAAGGGATGCCGCCTCAAGACGGTCAGCAGTCTGGCAAGGACAAGAGCAGGGATTCTTCTGCTCAGCAAAATGACAACGGGAAGAAAAACAAGAAAAGGTCTTCAACGAACACAAATGAACAATCGGACAAGAACAATAATAAGTCGACAAAAGAAAATAAAACGTCGCAGTCGTAGAAAAAACTTACTGATTTTGACCTAAGTCATGATATAATAAGAATAGCAAATAAAACAAAAACCAAAAGACATAATCTTGGTAAGTTTTATTGGAGGAAAGAAAGATGATTAAAATTCTATTGGTAGAAGATGACCTTGGACTGTCAAACTCAGTTTTTGATTTTTTAGATGATTTTGCAGATGTAATGCAGGTTTTTGATGGCGAAGAAGGTCTATATGAAGCAGAGAGTGGTGTTTATGACCTCATCTTGCTGGATCTCATGCTGCCCGAGAAGGATGGTTTCCAAGTGCTGAAAGATCTCCGGGCAAAAGGAGTCACAACCCCTGTTCTCATCATGACAGCTAAGGAAAGCTTGGATGACAAAGGACATGGCTTTGAGCTCGGAGCTGACGACTATCTGACAAAACCTTTCTATTTGGAAGAACTGAAAATGCGGATCCAGGCGCTCTTGAAACGTGCTGGTAAATTCAACGAGAATACTCTTTCTTATGGTGATGTGACAGTCAATCTATCCACAAATTCAACATTGAAAGCTGGTAAAGACGTTGAATTGCTTGGTAAAGAGTTCGACCTCTTGGTTTATTTCCTGCAAAATCAAAATGTAATCTTGCCTAAGACTCAAATTTTTGACCGTCTGTGGGGCTTTGACAGTGATACCACTGTTTCCGTTGTTGAAGTGTACGTTTCCAAAATTCGTAAAAAACTGAAAGGAACGGCATTTGCGAAAAACCTACATACTCTTCGTAGTGTCGGCTACATTTTAAAAGATGCTGAATAAAATCAAGAAGACCTTTTATGCGGATGATTTCTCTTATTTCATTCGCTATTTTGGGTTGTTTACATTAATCTTCTCAGCCATGACCTTGATTATTATTCAGGTTATGCGCTCCAGCCTTTATACGTCTGTTGATGAAAATCTGAAAAACCTGAGTAATGATCCTAGTTCGGTAGCAGATTTGGCCTATCGGACGACAGGTCAGCAGTCTAATCCGAGTAATAAGGTCAACACTAAAAGTCCTAAAAGCAGTAAAGAGTCAGATGGCGATCCAAACGAAGAGCCTAAGCCTGACAATCTGACGACGCCAAATGTTAGTTCTAACACTTTCGCCTTGCTCTTGGATGATAATTATAAAAATATTTCTACTAGCAAGAGCGATGGCTTTCTAGACTTTAACTCGCTGGAGTTTAACAAGTCCTATTTGAATCAGATTAAGGAAATTGTGATTGGCAATAGCTTTGGCCAGACAGAAAGCTACCGGGCTTATCTCTTTGATATTGACCCCAATAATGAGTATCCCGATATCAAGTATGCTGTGGTCATGACTAGCATCAGTCAGCTGGAGCAGACCAGCGGCAAGCATGAGCAGTTGATTGCCATGGTTATGGTCAGCTTTTGGGGTATTTCCCTGATTGCTAGTATTTATCTGGCTCGGATGAGTGTTAAGCCCCTGCTAGAAAGTATCCAGAAGCAGAAGGCTTTTGTGGAAAATGCCAGCCATGAGCTACGGACACCTTTGGCTGTTTTGCAGAGCCGATTAGAAACGCTCTTTCGTAAGCCTGAAGCAACAATTATGCAGAGTAGTGAAAATATTGGTTCTAGCTTGGATGAAGTACGTAATATGCGCTTGCTGACGACCAATCTGCTCAATCTGGCTCGTCGTGATGATGGCATCAAACCTCAATATGGTGAAGTCGAACCGGAATTTTTTGATACGACATTTGCTAATTACTGCATTATCGCAAGGGAAAATAAAAAAGCGTTTCATTCAGAAAATATGATCAAGCACCCCATTGTGACAGATCAAATTTTCCTAAAGCAACTGATGACCATCCTATTTGACAATGCTATCAAGTACACAGATGATGATGGCGTAATCAGTGTTATGGCTACTTCGACAGATCGTTACCTTATTTTCCGAGTGGCGGACAATGGTCCTGGTATCAGCGATGAAGATAAGAAGAAGATTTTTGATCGCTTTTATCGGGTGGATAAGGCTCGGACCCGTCAGAAAGGTGGCTTTGGTCTGGGACTTTCTCTAGCCAAGCAGATTGCCGATGCTTTCAAGGGCACTATTTATGTCAAGGACAACAAACCAAAAGGTACGGTCTTTGAAGTTAAACTGCTACTGAAAGAAACGAAAAAGCGTTCTGTTAAATAGCAGAAGAGGGCTAATATGAAGATTTTGGTTTATGGTGCTGGCACAATCGGTTTGACATACGCTTGGTTACTGTCTAATCAACATCAAGTTACAGTCTTAGTTAGAGAGGATAAGCTGTCGACTTTAGAGCAAGGCTTCACACTTTCTATTAAAGATTTAAGGAAAGATGAACAGGCCTATAAAGAACATCATTTCCAGCCGCCATTGGTGACGAGCATTGCTCAAGACTATGACCTGATTCTCTTAACGGTAAATAGTTTGCAACTAGAGCAGGCATTGAATCATTTGGCGGCTATAAAGGAAAAAGCTCATTTACTTATTTTACAGAATAACTGGAATATCAACTCCAAGATTCCTTCTTATTTGGATAGAAAGCAGGTGTCGTTAGCTTTTCCTTCTTCTGTTGGAGGAGGGCGAAAGAGTGATGGTCGGATCCAAGCTATCATTTTCAAAGAAGCTACGTTACTTGATGATGATTCTTACACATCAGAGTTGTCTCCTATCTTCACAGCTAGTGGTATAGGCATTGATGCTATGCCTGACTTGGCTTCTTGGATGAAGGTTCACTGCCTTCAGGAGGCGGTAATGGCAGGTGCAGTTGCAGAAACGGGGACTTTTGATGCACTCTTGAAAGATAAAAAAGCAATTCGAAAGATGATTTGCGCTTGGCGAGAAGGTTTAGAACTCTGTCAGCGATATGGCATTCCTAAACATCGTTATAAACCTACTAAATATCTATCCCTGCCCCTATTTCTCTTGGTTCCAGTAATGAAGTTCATGTTGAGTCAGCCGTTGGTTGCCGAAATGGTCACAAATCATATGCATTCAGGCTATGCCGAATGGGTTGATCAATATTTTGAAATCAAAAGAAGTGCTGAGAAAGAAAGCATTCCCATGCCTCAATGGAATTCGTATAGCGACTTCATTGAACAGTTTTTGGAAAACAATTCTTAGCAAGCCAATAAGGCTTGCTTTTTATCTGCTTTTATTTACTTTTTTTAAAATTTAATATAAGTTTTGCCTAAAATAGGGTATAATAATAAACAAGAAAGAATGAGGTGAAATTATGGCATCAAAAATGTTACATACTTGTTTGCGTGTGGAGAATTTGGAAGCGTCTATCGCTTTTTATGCGGAGGCTTTTGGTTTTAAGGAGCTTCGTCGCAAGGATTTTCCAGATTATCAGTTTACTATCGTTTATCTAGGTTTGGAAGGTGATGATTATGAGCTGGAACTGACCTATAACTATGATCATGGTCCTTATGTGATTGGGGACGGTTTTGCTCATGTGGCACTTAGCACGCCAGACTTGGAAGGTCTGCATGCTGAGCACAAGGCTAAAGGTTATGAAGTGACAGATCCAAAGGGTCTTCCTGGTAACCCGCCTAATTATTATTTTGTAAAAGATCCTGATGGCTACAAGGTGGAAGTCATTCGTGAGAAGAGTCTTTAACATCTAGCTGCAGTTAATTTTGCAAGATAAATGATGATTTTTATTCATTTAGGACAGGTGTATGAAAAGACAAAATAACAAGAAACACGGTAAGAAAACACTCATTGTTCTCAGCTTGCTAGGTTTAGCTTTTGTTGCTGCTTTATTTCTGGGTGCTGTAAAAATTTACGCTATTTTCCAGGAAAAGGAACTGCAAGAGAAGGTTAGTGTGCTGATTGCCCAAGAAGAGACCTTCCACGCTGAAAATACTGAAAAGCAGAGCAAGATGATTGGCAGCCACTATGTAGAGGCCTTTTATCCTCTGCTAGATGGTCAGGTTATGGCAAGCGTCAAGGAGCAGATGGACGCAGATAGCCAGACGATTAAGGATAATCAGAAGAAGGGCGATAAGATTGAGGAATTGACCTTCTACTATGCTGAGGAAAAAGAAACGAGCCTGAAGGATGTTAAAGAAGTACTGGTGTATCGCAAGGACTATCATGTCAAAGAGATGAAAATCAGTAAAGGAGAAGAGCGGGAAGTTGCTGACAGCTACCTCGGTGCAGATGGCAGTCCTTTCACTCTAGATAAGCTCTTTCAGGATCCTGATGCAGCTAAGGAAATCTTCATCAACGAAATATCCAGCCAGCTGACCTTTAGACAGGCTGATGAGGCGGTGCAGACGGAAATCCTTAATGACCTTAATGGAACGGAGTTGGGTCAGTGGTCTTTCCGCTATGAGTACAGCCATTTTTCTATTAAGCTGAGCAAGGAAGTGCAAGGCTTAACCAGCATTGACGTCCCTTTATCTAGCTTCTATGACCAGATCAATGCGAACTATCTGACCGGCGATGATTTGGCAGCTTATCAGAGTTTTGAGGCTAAGAAGCATGTGAAGATGGTTGCACTGACATTTGATGACGGTCCAGATCCTAAGACAACACCGCAGGCTTTGGATATCCTCAAGAAATATGGTGCCAAGGCGACCTTCTTTATGGTTGGGCAAAACATTGCTAGTAATGAAGCGATTGTCAAGCGCGTGCACAATGAAGGTCATCAGATTGGGATTCATACATGGGACCATCCAGTCTTAACCAAACTTCCTCTGGAGACAGCCCAAAAAGAAATCCTTGATACCCAGACCGCTATTAACAATGTCATAGGCAGCAAGCCAACGATTACGCGGCCTCCTTATGGAGCTATTAATGCTACAATCCAAAATTCGGTTGACCAATCCTTTATCATGTGGAACGTGGACAGCCTAGACTGGAAGACACGCAATACTAAAGCCATTATGCAAGAGATTGCTAAAACCCAGCCAGGCTCGATTATCCTCATGCATGATATTCACCAGACCAGTATTGACGCTCTGCCAAGTGTCCTCGAGTATCTGAAGAGTAACGGATATACTCTGGTGACGGTCGATGAGCTGCTGGAAGGTCAGCTAGAGCCCCATCGTATTTATTACGGCAGAGACTAAGACGGTCCTTGGGTTCAACTTTTTGAAAGCGTTGTTGGTAATAAGTAAAAAAAGCTTTGGAAATCTAATGTTTCCAAGGCTTTTTTAGTTTAACTCGTTACATAAAGTTCTTGATTTTTTAGTACAATTTCGCGAACAGAAGCGTATTTTTTTAATGTTTTCAACTCTTCTGGATGGCTGATGAGAGTGATAACATAGCCCTCCTTGCCCATACGGCCGGTTCGGCCAGAGCGATGGGTATAAGTTTCTAAATCGCGCGGAAGTTCATAATTGACAACACATTCTAGCGAATCAATATCAATGCCCCGAGCAACCAAGTCAGTGGCTAGCAGGAGAGTAATCTGGTGTTCTTTGAACTTGTCCAAAATCACCTTACGGAACTTGACATTGACATCGCTGGCCAGAGAAACCGCGTTGGCTTCACGATACTGGAGTTTTTCCTCGGCGCTTCCTAGGTCTGACAGAGCATTGAAAAAGACCAGTCCACGGAAATCTTCAACATTGGATAACTTACGGAGCAAGTCCACCTTATCACGTTTTTCGACTTGCATGTAAAAGTGCTGGATGTTGTCCAAAACTTGGTCGTCAATGCTGATTTTTAGAGTGTTTTCAGTAATCTTGTCGTGGTCAAACTTAGCGGTGGCACTCATATATACCAGCTGGTGGTCACGAGGTGCATAGTTGGTAATCTTATCTACAAAGTGATACTGAGAATCGCTGAGCAGCTGGTCAAATTCGTCCAAAATGATGGTTTCGACATTCATCATCTTGATTTTCTTAAGCTTGATCAATTCGAAAATCCGCCCAGGCGTTCCGATGATAATTTCCGGACCTTTCTTAAGGCGCTCAATCTGTCGCTTCTGGCTTGAGCCGGAGAGCAGGAGCTGGGCTGTCAGTCCTAAAGGCTCCGCCCAAGTCTTGCAGACCTCAAAGATTTGTCCTGCCAACTCAGTATTAGGAGCTAAAATCAATAGCTGTTGGGCTTTTTTAGGTGTCAGCTTGAGCAGACTAGGAAAGAGATAGGCCAGAGTTTTACCAGTACCAGTCGGACTAATCCCCAGCACCGTATCACCTGCAGAAATAGGCTCAAACATCTTCTCCTGAATAGCTGTCAAATTTTCAAAGCCTAGTTGAGCCAGCTGATTTTGCCAGCTCAGGGGAAATTGTTCCTTAATCATCATCAACCTCAAATCTAATGCCAGCGTCCTTGCGCATGGCAAATAAGCTTTCATGAACAGCCGCTGCCGCATTCAACCATTTCTCATAAACCGCATCCTGTCCGCCCTTGAGCACTCGCGCGAAAGCCTGAGCTTCCTCCAGTATGGTATGGGAAGCACGCTTGATAGGTAGCACCTTCTCTTGACCGTCCAGACTTTGGAAAATAGCAGAGCTGATAAATTCAATTCCGTCTAAAGTCAGAGTTCCTTGATCCGTGTAAATTTCCGCAGGCAGATTGCTGTTTATATTTTTACCGGCTTGAATCAGAACTTGAAAGTCTGGATAGATGAGACAGCCGGCTCCATTTAAATCAATCGTATTGGCTAGCTGCTGGGCACTGTAGCGAGCGAAGCGTGGATGGCCGAAAAGTCTGATAGCCGCATAGACAGGATAGACACCCAAGTCCATCAAAGCACCGCCAGAAAACTTAGCTGAGAAAACATTGGGCTGCTCTCCCGCAAGCAGAGCCTGCATTTTTGAAGAATACTTAGCATAGGTGAAGTTGGCTCCCAAGACGGTCTTGTCCTTGAGAAAATCACTGATCGTATCAAAGGCCTGCTCATGATAGTTGCGGGCAGCTTCAAAGAGATAGACTTGGTGCTCGTCAGCCAGCTTGACCAATTCCCGCCATTCTTTGGGACGGGAAACCGCTGGCTTTTCGACAATGACATGTTTACGAGCCAGAATGGCTACCTTGGCATGATTGAAATGCAGGCTGTTGGGACTGGCGATATAAACGACATCGATATCAGACGACAGAAAGTCTAGCATTTCAGTATAGACGGCCGTATTTTCATAGTTTTGCACAAAGCGCTCAGCAGAAGCCAGAGTCCGAGAGTAGACAGCTGCCAGCTGATAGTCGCCTGTTGAGTGCGCAGCCTTGATGAACTCATGAGAAATAGAACCTGTTCCGATGATTCCAAGTTTGAACATAAAAACCTCCTTTTTTCTATTTTTAATCATGTACTTTTTTTATTTTAGCTCTTTCATTATAACATGAATTGCGGTAAAATAGATAAGATAACAAGAGATGGAGCTTATAATGCAAAATAGACCTATTATTATTGGTGTGACTGGTGGTTCCGGAGGCGGAAAGACCAGCGTTTCTCGAGCAATTTTGGCTAATTTTCCAAACGAAAATATTGCCATGATTGAGCATGACTCCTACTATAAGGATCAGACGCATCTGACTTTTGAGGAGCGGGTGAAAACCAACTATGACCATCCTTTTGCCTTTGACACGGATCTCATGATTGAGCAAATCAAGGAGCTCTTGGCTGGTCGGCCTGTGGATATTCCTACTTATGACTATACGGAGCATACTCGTAGTAAAAAGACCTATCGGCAAGTTCCTCAGGATGTCTTTATCGTTGAGGGGATTCTGGTCTTAGAGGATCAGCGCCTGCGGGATTTGATGGACATTAAGATCTTTGTAGATACCGATGATGATGTACGAATTATTCGTCGGATTAAGCGAGACATGGAAGAGCGTGGCCGCAGTTTGGATAGTGTTATTGAGCAGTATTTGGGTGTCGTTAAGCCTATGTACCATCAGTTTATCGAGCCGACCAAGCGCTATGCGGATGTCATCATTCCAGAGGGAGCTTCTAACAAGGTGGCTATTGATCTGATTACGACCAAGATTGAAAAAATCCTTAAGGAAGCCAGAGAAGGCTAGGCAAAAACAGCTTTCTAGTTCTGTCATTTGAGGAAATAAAAGTTTGTGAATCTTGTGAATCGCAGTAGCAGCTGCAAGATTTTTGAAATGTAATCTAACAAGGGGAAGTGGACGGACTGAAATCTATGATTTTCGGATTCTGGTCACTCCCTTATTTTGTAGGTGATTTATGAAACAATTTGTAAAAAGAGAGTTTCACTCTCGTTCAAAATTTTTTGCCTGCCTCTTGACCTTTTGTGCAGGATTTATCGACGCTTATACCTTCATTGAGAGGGGTGGTACCTTGGTGGCAGGTCAGACGGGAAACGTCGTTTTCCTTTCGGTTGAGCTCATCAATCAGGAGACAAGAGGAATCGAAGTAAAATTGGCAACTATGTTGGCTTTTATGCTGGGGATTTTTTTGATGACTGTTTTTCAGCATCATTTTGAGCATTCTTGGCGCAGGCTGTCCAGCGTTTTTCCCTTGATATTGACGACAACTGTCGCAGGATTTTTGCCAGCAAATATCCCCCATCTCTATATCGTGCCGCCACTAGCTTTCTGCATGGGCCTGGTCGCGACGGCTTTTGGCGAGGTGGATGGCATTGTCTATAACAATTCTTTTATGACGGGGAATATCAAGAAAACCATGGTAGCTTTTGGTAACTATGCTCGAAACAAGAAAGGGAAATATTTGAAAGAAGGCCTTTTCTTTGTAGCTCTATTGGCAAGCTTTGTAGTCGGAGCCATCATCTCTACCTATCTGATTCAATTTTACCTCTTGAAGACCATCTGGCTTGTTTCCCTGATTCTAACAGCCTTTCTCCTTTTCCGAGGCATTCAGTATATGAGGAGATGAGGTGACTTAATGCCAATGGATCGTATTTATTAAGATAAAAAATGAATAGAAAGAAGACTAGATAGAAAGAATATGAGAAAAATCATTTATATAGGGCAAGGAAGCCTACAATCCGTGTACTATAATACAAGGACAAGAGAGGCATTAGCGACAGAATCTAGCACCGTTTCAGACACCGACGGTGCCATCAGTTCAAAGAAATCCAAGTGGCCTTGGGTTCTCTTCTTTGCTTTCGTGCTAGTTGCTATCATCGGTATTTGGATTCGTTCCTTGATAGCGCCCTTTAGATTGAGTGAGTGGATGATTCCTATCCATCTAGCCGCAATCCTTTTCGTTTTTATCGGAAGTGTTTATGGATTCGAAAAACTCTTCTACAGTGGGGTCGAGTCTGTCGTTCCAGCAAGTGAAGAGCAGTTTAAACAGGCAGTTGAAAGAAGTACCTTTTGGAGAAAATCTCCAGATAAGAAACCTACAGTCGATAAAATCATCTTGTATCTATTTGTTATCCTCGTTCTTTTGTTCTGTCTGGTTATTGCTGTGTTCCTTGTCATACCTGCAACCTTCATTCCTTACTATGAACATGAATGGTTTGAGCCGTCTATGTTCATGGTACCAATCGGAGAAACGATTATTCCAATTAGCGTCGTACTACTCTTATTCCAAAACAATCCTATCCGTTGGCTCTTAGCCGTGCGAAAATACGAGCAGGGGAAAGTGATATTTGCAGAAGAAAAGTAGAAGAAACATGAGTGAGACACTATTACCATTGGGAACAGTAGTTAAACTAAAAGATCAAACAGAATTAATTATTATCGGCAGGGGTTCGCTAGTAGAGCAAAATCAAGAACTTGTATATTTTGAGTATACAAGTGTTCTTGTACCAACCGGTTATCAGCAAGCCGATTAGCTTTATTTCTTTAATCACAGTGATATTCGTTAGGTTGTATTTATGGGATATAAGAATGATGCTGAAATAGAATTTGAATCTAATTTTTATCAGTTAGTTAAAAAGCCTGAATGGTGATATTGAGAATGATAAGGGAGGCAATTTCAATGAATATACAGATTTTAAAGAGTAGGAAATTATTCCTATTCCTAAGTATAGTAGCCACCTTATTTTTAGGGTACCAAGGCGTTAAAATCTATAGCTATTTCTCTCTAAAAAATCCACTAGATGAGATTTACTACTCAGAGACGAGTGCTTTTAACCTCCTGTATTTGCCAGATTTTAACGAGATGATCCGAAGCAGTACATCATATCGAAGTGAAAATGAAATAACTTCTTTAAATCTAAAACCTAAAAATCTAAAGGACAATGAAAGCCAAAAACTCGAAATTTCAAATAAGGGAAGTATGTTTCTTGAATATAGAAAACAATTATCTGATAATAGTTTTTTATTCATAGATTATGAATATGAAGAAGGTGTTTTAACTGAATATATTAGTATCGCTTATTCTGATATTTCTGATGAATACGTAAATTACAGGAAAAATGTTTCAAAACACAATGGTCGAAATACTGATATAGCCACAATATATCAATTTAATTCTAACGTTCATAATAACCAACCAAGTCTTACAAATCCTACCGAAGTATTGGAATATCTCAAACCCTACAACATTGACAAAGCTTGGCTGGAACAGAAATCTCATAAGATTTTATATGATGATTTCCTCAACATCTGGTTTAAAAAAGGAAGCCAGCGGTACTCAAAAAGCAATTTGGGTAATTTGAAAATAGAAAAAGCTGAGATCTTCCGGTAATTATTTCCTTAATGGCAAGGGAGTGTCATGTAAGGATTATATCAAACAAGAGTTATTGGTGCTACGATGCAAAGATATAGATTCCCTCTTCTTTAGCCAATAGCAAGCCAAGGAGGTTCGTCATGAAGATTAATAAACAAGAGTTGGTTATGGCTCGTGAGGAACTATATACCAATAAACACCCTAGAAGCCCAATTAAACATGGCACAGGCTAAAGCGCAAGGGATTATCACCAGTCCGCACTTTAAGTCTGGTGCGAAAGATGCCTTAAACAGCGAGTTGACGAATTACACTATTCCGCTTTTGCTCAGCTATGTTGACTATATCAATGCCATTTACAATGATTTGATCACAGAAGGAGCAAAATAATATGAAAAAAATTATCCTAAGTCTCTTCGCCCTCCTTGTAGCAGGTCTCAGTGTCTTTGGTTTTCTGAGATATCGAGACTATGATTCACTAAAAACCCCAATTGATGAAATCTATTATGCGAGTGTTCATTATAAAAATATTCTGGGCTTGCCAGATATGAGTAGGGTTATAAGAAGTAATACGGCATATGTAAGTGAGCCGGCCTGGATAAACTATCGTCGTGCCAGACCTAGGTTGGCAGATGATGAAGATTTGCAGCTATATATCAATTCCGATGGCCTGCTTGCTGTTCTGTATAGTAAAAAGTTATCAGGAGATACTTATCTCAATATTGACTATCTATATGAGGATAGTTTAGTTAAACAAAATGTTTCCATTGCTTTCTCCAAAGTTTCGGATTTTACTGTTCAAGCTTTTATTAATCAATCTAAAAAAAGGGGATATGTCCGGACAGAAGATGAAATTTATCGCTCTATTGGAGGGGGAGAACCTCCGCGTAAGAGTCTAGTGTCAAAAGAGGAGATTTTGGACTATCTGAAGGATTACGATATTGATCAGGCTTGGTTGTCAGAAAAATCTGACCAAATTCTCTACACCTACTTTCTGGATATTTGGTTTAAAGAGGGAAGTCAGCGCTATTCCAAAGAAAATATGGGGAATTTGAAAGTAAAGTACTCTGAAACCATAGAGAGAGTGTGAATAGGCTATTCTAAACCAGACAGAATTTAATAAGTATTTTACACTAAAAGAACGTTATACGCCTTTTTGATTCAAATTTGAATTATCAGAGGCGATGTAAGCTAAGCCTTGTAGGATTTTAATGAGCAAAATGGTATTTGTAGAAGTATTAGAGAGGGAGCAAAATTGAGAAAGAAAACATCGATTGCGATATATACACTAAAAGGAATTGGTCTGATTAGTATTTTCAGCTTAATGATTATCGTAAGTTTTTTTAACCTCTTTTTAGATGGAAATTTGTTGGCAAATTTTTTATATTTCTCAGGGGCAGTTGTTTTATTAATTACAGTAGGCTGGGTGGCTTTTGCTTTTATGGGGAGAATAGAGTTTGATGGTCAAGACTTGCTTGTTTTCCGAAATTTCAAATGCTATCGCTTTCCTCTTTCTTCGGTTACATTTTACTTCGGTAAGAACAGACACCTATATCGCGGCAGTTATGAATGGCCCTTATTTATTGTAGGAGAAGCATTGACCCCAAATAGCAGCGGCCAAAAAGTAACACTGAAGTTGATTGGAAGCAAGTGGAAGAACCGTCAATTCCAGCATTTTATTCAAGAACATCTTGAAGGGAAAATACACCCTCTGCCTAAGGCAGATTCGTGGAAACTGAATGCTTTTGGGCAGTCAGAGATCATTGAAGATGAGGTGCATGAAGAACCAAAGTCAGCATTGGCAGTTACTAGGAAGCTGTCTGATTTTATCGAATTTGGAGCAGATCAAGGAAATGTCAAAAGGACTGTATTTTATGATATCAAGCGAAATGAGCTTTTTGTAGGGAAGAGTGTGTCTTTTCCAATGATTTTTCTACCGAGCGCTGGTTTTTCTTATGGCCTATATGTGTTAACGGAGAATTTGACTGTACTAGGTTTGTTCCCTTTACTTTTTTCCTTCATTTTCATGCTTTTACTAGCTCTTTACCAGTTTAAAAATAGAAGGGAGAAATCAGTAGTTGAAGTAGTGCCTTATGAGATGCCCAGAGACTATTTTGCTACCCAAAAATCCAATGGTCTAAAAACCTATGCTCTCATTTTCCTCTTTGCCTTGATTTCAGCTGTTTTTTCGTGGCTATATCTTCTATTTGGCAGTTTACTACTTTTATTTTTGACGATTGTGATATGGTATTGTTTCTTACTCTTGCTCCTGTCTGGGCAATTTAAAAAGACTAAATATTTGAAAGTATTAGAAAAGAGCAAAGTTATATAGTAAGTAATGATTAGTGTGTTTATAGGGAATATTTTATGATGATTCTTTTATACTAAGTATGAGAGTGAAGCTGTCAACCCATCCATGTTATAATAATGTCAGTAGTTGAAAGGACGATGTGAGATGAAGGCTATCAAAAGTAGGTTACTTGTAGCATCGCTGATACTTGTATTTCTAGGTGCAATTATAATAGTTCAAAATAAAAATTTGTTTACAGATGGAACCAAGCAGGAGAAAAAGAAAGAGCAGGATCCACATGAAAAACAGCTGGCTTACCTTAAGAAACATGAAGAAGAGATGGCTGAATTCGTTAAATCTTTAAACTCTAAAGTTGAAAGTGTTCAATTTGATTGGGAGAGTATGAAAGTCGAAGATATAGGGAACGGCACGCCACAAGACGGTGGATATATTTTAACCTTGGACGGTAGAATAAATAATAACAAAGACACTGAATTTACATTAGGAATTGCTCTGGAGCACGATTCAAATGAAGTTCCTGAGAAGCTGGTTATTTATGAAATGCAGCCGATAAGAATTTTACGAGATGGAGGTTGGTTCTTATATGAGTAATAGTCATATTAAAAATTTTCAGAAAATATCGACTTTTTCTTGACAGGCCTATGATACTGTGCTAAAATACTAAACAATAAGAAACCATCTCAAAAAGGAGTTAGTCAAACATGAAGTCAACTCAATCTTCAAACTTTGCTTTGTTGTTGCGTTACTCGGGCTAGTGCAAAAGCATTAGTCCTGTTTGGCTTACCAAGCGGGAATAAATCAACATCTCGCTTGTTCCTCAAGTGAGATGTTTTTTATTTCACCTATTCTTACCTCAAATTCTGATGAGGAAGAAATGGTTGCTAAAGAAGCGACGGGAGTGGGAATACATCTTGATTTTTCTGAAATCAATTTATCTCATACCGTCTCAGTCATTGAACACGACCTAGAAGTTTGGGAAGAGTTTTTCCTATAGCTATTAACAGGGTCTTTGTATCTTAGAAAAGGAGTTGTCTATGACACGCAAAGTTGAGTTTTTTGATACCAGCCTCCGGGATGGTGAGCAGACACCAGGAGTGAATTTTTCTATCAAGGAGAAGGTGGCTATTGCCAAGCAGTTAGAGAAGTGGGGTATCTCAGTCGTTGAAGCTGGTTTTCCTGCTGCGAGTCCAGATTCTTTTGCGGCGGTGCAGGAGATTGCTAAAGTCATTACAAAAGCTTCTGTTACTGGTCTGGCGCGTTCGGTCAAGTCTGATATTGACGCCTGCTATGAAGCGCTCAAGAATGCCAAGCATCCACAGATTCATGTCTTCATTGCGACCAGTCCTATTCACAGAGAGTTCAAGTTGAAAAAGTCCAAGGAAGAGATTTTAGAAGCTGTGAAAGAGCATGTCTCCTACGCGCGCTCCAAGTTCGATATAGTCGAGTTTTCACCAGAGGATGCGACACGAACAGAGCTGGATTTCCTTTTTCAGGTGGTACAAACAGCAATTGATGCAGGTGCGACTTATATCAATATTCCAGACACAGTCGGCTTTACCACGCCAGAAGAGTTTGCAAATATTTTCGACTACCTAGTGGCAAATGTGACTTCTGATCATAAGGTGGTATTTGGTGTTCATTGCCATGATGACCTTGGCATGGCAACGGCCAATACTTTGACGGCTATCAAGCACGGTGCTGGTCGTGTTCAGGGAACTATCAATGGAATTGGTGAGCGGGCTGGAAATGTAGCATTGGAAGAAGTTGCAGTTGCATTGGAGATTCGTCAAGACTATTATCAGGTTGAGTCGGATATCGTCCTTAATGAAACCATCAACACTTCTGAGCTGGTGTCCCGCTTCTCAGGTATTCCAGTGCCTAAGAACAAGGCGGTCGTTGGTGGCAATGCCTTCTCTCATGAGTCCGGTATCCATCAGGATGGTGTCCTTAAGAATCCACTGACCTATGAAATCATCACACCTGAGCTGGTTGGAGTCAAGAGCAATTCACTGCCGCTTGGCAAGCTGTCTGGCCGTCATGCCTTTGTCGAAAAACTCAAAGAACTGGCTCTGGACTTTGCAGAATCTGAAATCAATGATCTCTTTGCTAAATTTAAGGTCTTGGCTGATAAGAAAAATGAAGTCACAGACGCTGATATTCGGGCTCTGATTGCCGGAACGACGGTCGAAAATCCTGAAGGCTTCCACTTTGATGATCTGCAGTTGACGACCAATGACGACCATACCATCACAGCGGATGTGCAGTTGGTTAATGGGGACGGCGAGACAGTCAGCTGTGTGGCAGAAGGTAAAGGAAGCGTTGAAGCCATCTTTAATGCCATTGACCAATTCTTTAACCAGTCTGTCCAGCTTTTATCTTACAACATCGAAGCAGTAACGGACGGTATTGACTCTCAGGCTCGCGTCTTGGTAGCTGTTGAAAATACGGATACAGATACGATTTTCAACTCCTCTGGTATTGACTTTGATGTTCTTAAGGCCAGCGCCATTGCCTATATCCATGCCAATACCTTTGCGCAAAAGGAAAATGCTGGTGAAATCGGCCATCAGGTATCTTACCGCGATCTGCCTGCAAATAATTAGAAGGAAGCGACTATGACAAAAGAAATTGTAGCTCTGGCGGGTGACGGTATTGGTCCAGAAATCATGGAAGCCGGTCTCCAAGTTCTGGCTGCTGTTGCGGACAAGTTCGGTTTTACTTATCATGTTACTGAGAAGGCTTTTGGAGGTGCTGGTATTGATGCCGAAGGTCATCCTCTGCCTCAGTCTACTCTGGTAGCAGCCAAGGAGGCAGATGCTATTCTTCTAGCAGCTATCGGTAGTCCCCAGTATGATAATGCACCGGTTCGTCCTGAGCAAGGCTTGCTCGCTCTGCGCAAGGAGCTTGAACTCTATGCCAATATACGCCCAGTTAAGATTTTTGATGCTCTTAAGCATTTGTCTCCTTTGAAAGCAGAGCGTATTGCTGGCGTGGACTTTGTGGTCGTGCGCGAGCTGACTGGTGGGATTTACTTTGGTGAGCATATTTTAGAGGATAGAATCGCGCGGGATATCAACGACTACAGCTATGAAGAGGTGGAGCGGATTGTCCGTAAGGCCTTTGATATTGCGCGTGGTCGCAGAAAGCGCGTGACCAGTATTGACAAGCAAAATGTGTTAGCAACATCCAAACTCTGGCGCAGAGTGGCAGATGAGGTGGCCAAGGATTATCCAGATGTGACCTTGGAGCACCAGCTGGTGGACAGCGCTGCGATGCTCATGATTACCAATCCTGCTAAGTTTGACGTTGTGGTAACAGAAAATCTCTTTGGGGATATTCTCTCAGACGAGTCCAGTGTCTTGTCAGGAACGCTGGGAGTTATGCCATCAGCCAGTCATTCGGCTGCAGGACCCAGTCTTTACGAGCCTATCCATGGTTCGGCTCCAGATATTGCGGGGCAGGGCATTGCCAACCCTATCAGTATGATCCTTTCTGTAGCCATGATGCTGCGGGATAGTTTTGCAGAGCTTGAAGCTGCAGAAGCGATTGAAGCAGCGGTTGAGAAGACTTTGCTTCAAGGGATTTTAACGCGAGATCTTGGCGGTCAGGCAGGGACAGCTCAAATGACGGAGGCTATTATTAATAACTTATGAAATGGATATTAACGGGTATTTGCCTGCTATGGAACCTTGTCGTTTTCCTGCTTTATGGCTGGGATAAGCGAAAGGCTAAGAAAAATCACTACCGCATTCCAGAGAAGACTTTGTTGTTTTCAGCTCTGGCAGCCGCAGGTTTGGGTGCTTTATTAGGCGGTCGCCTCTTTCATCACAAGACCAGAAAATGGTATTTCTGGTTGGCTTGGATTTGCGGAATAATAGTGGAAATCGGAATTTTGTATTACATATGGAGAAGCTAGTATGGCTGGAAAATCGATTTTTGATAAGCTGTGGGAAAGGCATCTGATAACAGGTGAAGAAGGTCAGCCCCAGCTTATGTATGTGGATCAGCATTATATTCATGAAGTAACCAGCCCTCAGGCTTTTCAAGGTCTTCGAGATGCAGGACGCAAAGTTAGACGGCCGGATTTGACTTTTGGGACCTTTGATCATAATGTTCCTACGGTCAATATCTATGATATTCGGGATGTGATTTCCAAGGCTCAGATTGATAAACTTTCTGAGAATGTCAAGGATTTTGGCATCGAGCATGCGGCTCACGGATCGGAACTGCAGGGGATTGTCCATATGGTTGGACCCGAAACGGGCAAGACTCAGCCAGGCAAATTTATCGTCTGCGGTGACAGTCATACGGCCACTCACGGAGCTTTTGGAGCTATTGCTTTTGGAATCGGTACTTCGGAGGTAGAGCACGTTTTTGCCACGCAGACCATTTGGCAGGTCAAACCCAAGAAAATGTTGGTCAAATTTACTGGGGTGCCACCTAAAGGTGTCTATTCCAAGGACTTTATCCTCGCTCTGATTGCCCGCTATGGTGTGGCTGCAGGTGTCGGTCATGTGGTCGAGTATGCTGGGGATGCCATTGACCATCTGACCATGGAAGAGCGCATGACTATCTGCAATATGTCCATAGAATTTGGCTCTAAGATGGGCATTATGAACCCCGATCAGAAGACCTATGATTACGTTAAAGGACGGCCGGGCGCTCCCAAGGATTTTGAGGCAGCAGTAGCTGATTGGATGACTCTAGTCAGTGATCCTGATGCTGTCTATGATAAGGTCATTGAGATTGATGTCTCCGAGCTGGCACCTATGGTCACTTGGGGAACCAATCCTTCTATGGGAGTAGAGTTTGGCGCGGCTTTCCCAGAAATTCGTGATATGAACGACGAGCGGGCCTACAATTACATGGACCTCTCCCCGGGTAAGAAAGCAGAAGATATTGACCTAGGCTATATCTTTATCGGATCCTGTACCAATGCCAGACTCAGCGATTTGCAGCTGGCGGCTAAGTTTGTCGCTGGCAAGCATATCGCTCCCAATCTGACTGCTATCGTTGTACCAGGCTCTCGTCCGGTCAAGCGGGCTGCTGAAAAGATGGGACTGGATAAAATTTTCATGGATGCGGGCTTTGAGTGGCGTGATCCAGGCTGTTCCATGTGTCTGGGGATGAATCCAGACAAGGTGCCTGACGGAGTTCACTGCGCCTCTACTAGCAATCGGAACTTTGAGGATCGTCAGGGATTTGGAGCTAAGACCCACCTTTGCAGTCCAGCCATGGCAGCAGCGGCAGCCATTGCCGGGCGATTTGTAGACGTCCGCCAACTACCGGAGGTCCAGTAAGGAAGTTTTATGGAAAAATTTACAATCTACACGGGGACAACGGTTCCCCTCATGAACGATAATATTGATACGGACCAAATTTTACCCAAGCAGTTTCTCAAGTTGATTGATAAAAAAGGCTTTGGCAAGTACCTCATGTACGCATGGCGCTATCTAGACAATCAATATACCGAAGATCCTGATTTCGTCTTTAATAGACCGGAGTACCGCAAGGCGACTATTCTGATTACAGGGGACAATTTCGGAGCGGGTTCCTCTCGGGAGCACGCTGCCTGGGCCTTGGCTGACTATGGCTTCAAGGTAGTCATTGCCGGATCTTTCGGGGATATTCACTACAATAACGAGCTTAATAACGGTATGCTACCTATCGTCCAGCCGCTCGAAGTGCGGCAAGCCTTGGCTAATCTGAAGCCAACGGATGAAGTGACGGTGGATTTGGAGCAGCAGAAGATTTTTTCACCAGTGGGAGAATTCTCCTTTGACATTGATGGAGAATGGAAGCACAAGCTCCTAAACGGTTTGGATGATATCGGCATTACGCTTCAGTATGAGGATTTGATTACAGAATATGAAAAAAATCGTCCATCTTATTGGCAGTAACCTTATTTTTGATATATTGAGAAAATTCTGAAAAAACCTTGTATCCGATAAAAATATATGGTAAAATAAATCTTAATTTAATAGAAAAGGAAGAAACTTATGACAAAACACATTCAATGGAACGGACAGCTTTCACAAGAAGGTTATGACATCTTGAAAGGTGATGGTGGCTGTATCGTTTGCCCGACCAAGGTGGGTTACATCATCATGACTAGCGATAAAGCTGGCTTGGAGCGTAAGTTCGAAGCTAAGTCTCGTAACCGTAATAAGCCAGGTGTTGTCCTCTGTGGTAGTATGGATGAGCTCCGTGCTTTGGCTCAGCTGAATCCGGAAATTGAAGCTTTTTATCAAAAGCATTGGGATGAAGACATCCTCTTGGGCTGTATCCTACCATGGAAGCCAGAAGCTTTTGAAAAGCTCAAGGCCTTTGGCGACGGTCGGGAAGAGCTGATGACAGATGTTCGTGGCACTAGCTGTTTTGTTATTAAGTTTGGTAAGGCTGGCGAGCAGCTGGCAGCTAAGCTTTGGGAAGAAGGCAAGATGGTCTATGCATCCTCAGCTAACCCATCTGGTAAAGGAAACCGCGGCAAGGTTGAAGGAATTGGAGAGCGCATTGAAAATGCTGTTGATTTGGTCATTGAAGCAGATGACTATGTAGCCTCTATCCAGCCAGACAAGACCATTGAAACTCGCTACGAGCAAGGTGTTATGGTCTCCATGGTGGACAAGGATGGAAAACTGATTCCAGAACAAGGTGGGCAACGTTCCATCTCACCAGCACCAGTGGTCATCCGCAAAGGCTTAGACATTGACAAAATCATGATGCACCTGTCTGATACTTTCAACTCATGGGATTACCGTCAGGGTGAATATTACTAAGATAAAAAGAAGCTCAGTGCGAGAGAGGGATTTCCTCTTTACACTGGGCTTTTTAGTTTGGAACTTTAAGTTTAAAATTATTTCGAAATAGAACAAAATTCTTGATAGTTGAAATCACAAATGTTACAATGGAACCGTTCGTTTTGGATGATAATGGATTGATTGTTGAGCATTGGGACAATAAAGAGGTCGTGCCTAAGGTAGAAGATTTGACGAATCGAGGGAAGTTTTAAAATGAGGACAAAGAATGATTGAATATAAAAATGTAGCGCTACGCTATACAGAAAAGGATGTCTTGAGAGATGTCAACTTACAGATTGAGGATGGTGAATTTATGGTTTTAGTTGGGCCATCTGGTTCAGGTAAGACGACCATGATTAAGATGAT
>CAUSOG010000010.1:0-79714 GCA_963533195.1 uncultured Streptococcus sp.
AATGAGCTCATCTAAAACAATCGGAATCATCGGTGGCGGTCAGCTGGGCCAGATGATGGCCATTTCTGCTATCTACATGGGGCATAAGGTCATCGCGCTGGATCCAGCGGCGGATTGTCCAGCCTCTCGCGTGGCAGAAATTATCGTGGCGCCTTATAACGATGTGGATGCCCTGCGTCAGCTGGCGGAGCGTTGCGATGTCCTCACCTATGAGTTTGAAAATGTCGATGCGGACGGTTTGGATGTCGTTATCAAGGATGGTCAGCTCCCTCAAGGGACGGACCTGCTCCGCATTTCTCAAAATCGGATTTTTGAAAAGGACTTTCTCGCAAACAAGGCCCAAGTCACCGTGGCACCCTACAAAGTCGTGACTTCTAGCCAAGACTTGGCGGATATCGACCTGTCGAAAAACTATGTCCTCAAAACGGCGACTGGTGGCTACGATGGCCATGGACAAAAGGTTATTCGCTCGGCAGAAGACTTGGAAGAAGCCTATGCGCTAGCTGACTCAGCAGACTGTGTCTTGGAAGAATTTGTCAATTTCGACCTTGAAATTTCTGTCATTGTATCCGGAAATGGCAAGGATGTGACAGTTTTCCCAGTTCAGGAAAACATCCACCGCAACAATATACTGTCTAAGACCATTGTGCCAGCTCGCATTTCAGCAAATCTGGCTGACAAGGCCAAAGCTATGGCGGTGCGAATCGCAGAACAGCTCAAGCTGTCTGGAACGCTTTGCGTGGAAATGTTTGCGACGGCTGATGACATCATCGTCAATGAGATTGCCCCGCGCCCACACAACTCTGGCCACTACTCTATCGAAGCCTGCGACTTCTCGCAGTTTGACACCCATATTCTCGGCGTTCTCGGAGCACCATTGCCAGCTATCCACCTGCATGCGCCAGCCGTCATGCTCAACGTACTCGGTCAGCATGTCGAGGCCGCTGAAAAGTATGTCGCACAAAATCCAAGCGCCCACCTCCACCTGTATGGTAAAATAGAAGCGAAACACAACCGTAAAATGGGGCATGTGACTTTGTTTAGTGATGTGCCGGATAGCGTGGTTGAGTTTGGGGAGTAAGACAGGATCCCAGTTATAAGGTCTGTTGTCTTACCCTGAAAGGTTTATTAGGTTTGTCGTGGTCGAAGAAATTGGTAAGAGAAATCAGACAACTACTGTTGGAAGGAATTGATTTTTAATTCTCTAAAAGTATAGTCTAAATTCTCAGAAGAATCTACGAGGTAATCATTTGTTGAAATTGTTTAACATAGTAAAAAATATAATAGAAAAAAGTAAAGATTTTATTAATAGTGGCACAATTGATGCTGAACACTATCTTATTATGTTTTATAGTGTAGGATGGCTGCTTCCTTTATTATTAAATAGGATTGGTTGTATCATCTTACTATTTGTAGCACCAATATTTGGTGGTTTACTATGGGGATTTCTCATATCATCATTACTTTGTATAATCAATGGTTTCATTTTTAATATTGTTAGAAAAAGTTTTTTGAGCTACTTAAAAAGCAAGCGAATTGTATTAACTTTTATAACCGTTTATTTGATTTTTGCGTTTCTAACTTCTGCTTTGCTCTGGTTAGGATGGAGTATGTTGCATATAAAAATTGCTCTGAATTATATAACTCAATCATATGATACAGCTAAGAATATTATTCAACAGACGGGTGAATATAGAGCGCTTAATTCTGATATACAGAATGTTTTTGGTGATATTGCGAAACTAGGGTCTACAATCATAGCGATTACCGCAATATCGTTAATCCTGAGTACTATATTACCAACAAAATATCAGGTAGTAGATATTCCATGGCGGTATAAATTGAATAGAATTTTAATAAAAATATTCCTAATAATTATACCTCTTGTTATTCTATTGCTATTTTCTGCTATCAATAAAAGTACATTTGCAATAGTTGGTACAGTAGTAGTTATCATAACTTGGTTGATAAATCCTGTTCACAGAGCAAGTTTATTTATAAGTGATAGAAAAATCTCTGAAGACGACTTCTTACCCAGAGTGATTAATAGTTCAAAAATTTATCAATTAATATTAGGGGGAATTGTTACTTCTCTTGGGATTAGCGTCTATTTTTTTGAAAATGTGGACTGGATGAATCGATTTTGGATATCTTCCATTATTTTTATTGGATTTATACTTTTGATCATCATTTATCGTTGTATTGTCGAACGCAATAAAAATGATTGGATAAAAAAGAACTTTAAAAGAGATGTAGCGGTAGAACTAATTCAACTAGAAGAAAGGAATAAAGACAAGTAGACTTTTATCGAGGAGGAAATGTATAGATGAAACCAATTATCCCGAAAAGTCCAGAAGTTCCGAAAGAGTTCTCTGATAAAGAAATTTCCTTTTTAACTAAGAGTGTTTTTGGGGAAATAATCGAACCTCAGCCGTGTGATGTTTTGTTTGTTTTCAGTGGGACTCACCCAGGCCACTGGGAAAAAGCTATTGAGGCTTATCAAAAAGGCTATGTAAGACGAATCATTGTGACTGGCGGCCGAAGTTTGACGGGAACGCCTCATCCGGATTGGAATGGATATACAGAGGCAGAGGTTATTATTCAGCATCTGCTGGCTGCGGGCATTCCTGAAGAAGCGATTAAATCTGAAAACTCATCTAGCAATACTTTAGAAAACGTACTGTTTGCCAAAGAAATTTTTGATTTTAACACTGTTGAGACCGTTATGTTCATTTGCAAAAGCCACGCGACTGGTAGGCAATGGCGGACTTTGGCTCAGCACTTACCAAAGCATCTTCGCTACATCCCATATACCTTCAATGCCTTTTACAAGGATGTTGAGATTAGTCGGGATAGCTGGATGAATACAGACATTGGCAAGTCCAGAGTTTGAGGAGAATATCTGCGGCTTCTCCATTATGGAGAGAAGGGGGATATTTTAAAGTTAGATGTTGAATTGTGATATAGGAGGTTTCTATGATTCAAATTATTGTCAACGCTTTTGTGGAAGAAGGCAAAGAAACTGCCGTTGTGGAAGTGCTCTTTGCCAGTGCCGACCATGAAAAAATAAAAGCCAAATATCAGGAATTAAAGATTCAATATCCAGACAATTATCTGGCTATCTATGATTTGCCATTGGATACAGATCTGAGTAGCTTGCCGCACTATCCGTCAGTGGCGATAAGCAAGGAGGAATTTAATTAGCCTATGAAAACTATCGGTCTGATTGGTGGTATGAGTTGGGAAAGTACCACCTCTTACTACCAAATCATTAACGAAACCATCAAAAAAGAGCTGGGTGGCCTGCATTCTGCTAAGATTCTGCTTTACAGTGTTGATTTTGCAGAGATTGAGCATTATCAGGCAGTCGGAGACTGGGAGAAAAGCGGTCAACTTTTGGCAGATGTTGCTAAGCGCCTGGAGCAAGCAGGTGCAGATTTCATTGTTATTTGCACCAACACTATGCACAAGGTTGCTCCGCAGATACAAGAACAGATTACGATTCCAATCTTGCATATTGCACAAGCAACTGCGCAGGCCTTGTTGACTGACGGTATTCAAAAAGTCGGCCTCCTAGGAACCAAGTACACCATGACCCAAGATTTTTACAAGGAGAAATTAATAGAGTCTGGGTTAGAAGTGCTGATTCCAGACCAAGCTGGTATTACAGAGGTTAATCGAATTATTTATGACGAACTTTGCCTAGGGAACATCAAAGAAAGCTCAAAGCAGACTTATCTTGCCGTTATAGATGATTTGAAAAAAGCAGGCGCAGAAGCTGTTATCTTGGGTTGTACCGAGATTGGTCTCCTCGTCAAGCAATCCGACACTGACCTGCCTCTCTACGACACAACAGTGATCCATGCACAGAAAGCAGCGGAGTGGGCGGTAAATAAGTGAGCATAGAAGACGAGCGCAACCGTAAGATGGAGCATGTGACTTTGCTTAGTGATGTGCCGGATGAGGTTGAGGAGTTTGGGAAAGGGATTGATTGGTAAATGAAGAGAATATGATATCTAATTATTTCTCAAGAAAACAAATTAAAGAAGAATTTAGACCTTTAATATAAAACAATTCTAGGGAGGAGTTTATGCAGAATAACAACCCTAAAATACAATTTACGCCAAAACAATGGGTAAGTTTTGGTTTGTTTTTTTTGATAATGTTACTGAATTATTATTATCCAAATCAACAATTATTAATTTTTTTATTCTCTATATATTATTTCTCCATGTTAGCACTTTGGCGGAAGGAAATTATAAAGAAGTGGACAGATACAAGAAAAAGTAGAGAAAAGGTCCGAGAGCGTGTCTATTTTTATGTAACAGACTTAGGTCATGAAACCGACATTGTCAAAAGACGAAAAATTGACGAAGTGTCTCTGATAACAGCGTATGGAATATTTTTTGCAGTAGTTCTAAGTTTTTATTTATTTAATCAAGTTGGAATAGATTTACGTAAAATAAAAATTTTCGGTAGTGATTTGAATGTAGCTCATGTAGCCATTTTATTAGTACTTATAGCTATTATATTAAAATTGAGATATCACTGGACTCCCACATATTATTTTATAATTCCTATTACTTCTTTAAGTCTATTATCGGTTAAAATTGAAGATGTGGGTACTACTGAGTCAATTGTTAAGTATTTTTGCTTTGTGATAATAATGTATCTGATTTTCACTTTGTTGCTGCCGGTTCCTTATCTTCGAAAAGTGACTAATTCAACATTAATTTTTGGAGCATTATTTTCTATCATAGTTCCCACCTTAATGGAACATATATTATCAAACTATGTTATAGGTCAGTTTGCACAATCCACCATGACGGTGCAAAACTTATCAAATGTTTTACCTAGGGATTTTTATGATTCATTATACAAAAGTGGATTTATTAAAGAGATTAATGAAACTATTGAATTATTATTTTTAGTAATAATAAAAAGTAAGCTGAAAATATTTTCAACTATTAATTTTTTATGGTTATCTGGCTATGTACTTGGTAGTTTTATTATTAATATTAAATTGAAACTAGGAGAATTGAGAGCCTCTAACATATATGATAGTATATTATACAGTGAAAACGCCACATATGAAGATTTGAGAGATACAATTTATTTTGGTGGTGAAACTTATAAAAATCGTATTATTGATAATGCTGCCTATAGAAAAATTATATATAATGAGGAGTCAAAAAGAGAGTTCTTAAAAATTGAACATCTTTGTGTTATAAATTTATTCATAAATTTTTGGAGAAGTTGTGTAAATAAGTTACAACAGTGTATTAAATAAGAGATGAAATCAATCTTGCGACCGTAGGTCGCCCACTAGATACTTCCCTACAACCAAACTGATAGTTTGGTTGCAGGGAAGTTGTGAGCCTTTAAAGGCTCACAACTTGGAAATGGAACTCTGTAAAAGGTCACTTCTGTTCCCACTGCTTAAGGCAAGTATAAAAAGAAAGGAAAATTAAACATGATTGAAAGATATAGCCGCCCCGAAATGGCGAATATTTGGACTGAGGAAAATAAGTACAAGGCTTGGCTGGAGGTAGAGATTCTGGCTGACGAGGCTTGGGCTGAGTTAGGTGAGATTCCCAAGGAAGATGTGGCCTTGATTCGTGAGAAGGCTGGCTTTGACATTGACCGCATCTTGGAGATTGAGCAGGAGACGCGCCACGATGTGGTGGCTTTCACGCGGGCGGTTTCTGAGACGCTGGGTGAGGAGCGCAAGTGGGTACACTATGGCCTGACCTCGACTGATGTGGTGGACACGGCCTACGGCTACCTCTACAAGCAGGCCAACGACATTATCCGTGAAGATTTGCGTCGCTTCACTGACATCATTGCGGAGCGGGCGCGGGAACACAAGTTCACCATCATGATGGGGCGGACTCACGGGGTGCATGCGGAGCCGACGACTTTTGGTCTTAAGCTCGCGACTTGGTACAGCGAAATGAAGCGCAACATCGAGCGTTTCGAGATTGCGGCTGCGGGTGTGGAAGCCGGGAAAATCTCTGGTGCGGTTGGGAACTTTGCCAACATTCCGCCATTTGTGGAGAGCTATGTCTGTGAGAAATTAGGCATCCGTCCGCAGGAGATTTCGACTCAAGTCCTGCCGCGTGACCTCCACGCTGAATACTTCTCAGCCTTAGCCTTGATTGCGACGTCTATTGAGCGCATGGCGACCGAGATCCGTGGTCTGCAAAAGTCTGAGCAGCGCGAGGTCGAAGAGTTCTTTGCCAAGGGGCAAAAGGGTTCATCTGCCATGCCTCACAAGCGCAACCCTATCGGTTCTGAAAACATGACTGGTCTGGCACGGGTCATTCGTGGTCACATGGTGACAGCCTTTGAGAATGTCTCTCTCTGGCATGAGCGTGACATTTCCCATTCATCTGCTGAGCGGATTATCGCACCGGACACGACCATTCTCATCGACTACATGCTCAACCGCTTTGGTAATATCGTCAAGAACCTGACCGTCTTCCCTGAAAATATGAAGCGGAATATGAACTCGACCTTTGGTCTTATCTTTAGTCAGCGGGCTATGTTGACCTTGATTGAAAAAGGCATGACTCGTGAGCAAGCCTATGACTTGGTACAGCCAAAGACTGCCCAGTCTTGGGACAATCAAGTAGACTTCAAGCCTCTGCTCGAAGCAGATCCAGAAGTCACTTCCCGTCTGACTCAAGAAGAGATTGATGAAATCTTCAACCCAGTTTACTACACCAAGCGCGTAGATGAAATCTTCAAGCGCGTGGGGCTGGATTAAACATAAAAAGATAGGCACTTCAAAAGAAGTGCCTGTTTCTTTATTTTAAATTTGACTGGCCATTTGCCCGATTTTCTGCAGCATTTCTTGGCGTTGTTGGTCTGTTTTGCGTTCTACTCCGTTGAGCTCTGTCAGTTTGACTGGAGAAATACCACAAAATTTCAGGACTTGATTTTTAAGTACTTTGCCATAGTCTTGGACAAAAGGCAGGGCAAAGGCTGGTGTATTATGGCTGGCGATAATCCAGCCGGACTTGCCTTGCAGGTGGCCTTGGAGGCCAATTTTTTTATAAGAGTAAGCAAAGTCAGCCACAAAGACGCGGTCGATAAAGCCTTTGAGAATGGCCGGCATGCCGCTCCACCAGATAGGGAAAATGAAAATCAGGTGGTCTGCCCAAGTAATCAAATCGCGGTATTTTGCCATTTCAGGGTCTTTGTGCAGGTCACGGCGTCTATGTTCATGGTCAAAGCGCAAAATCGGATCAAAATTTTCAGCATACAAGTCCAAGGTTTTCACCTCGTGCTTCTTAGAAAGGTTGCTTTGAACTTCTTTGAGAATAGCAGCATTGAAGCCAGTTGGGCTGGGGTGGGTGTAAATAATCAAGGTTTTCATGATCGTTCTCCTTTGATATAAATGTCAAGCATGTGCTCGATCGTGCTTTGGATGGCTAGAGGATCAAGGTCTTGTCCGATAGGGCTATTGGCCAGAACGGCTAGTCCTGTGATAAAGCTCCAAAAGTGAAAGAGGCTTTCTGCTTCGCTATTGCTAAAATTTTCCTCCTTGCGAAGCTTTAAAACAAGCTCCTTAAATTTATCAAATCCAGGCAGGTCAGACTCCAAGAGAATAGTATCCTGCGTCACCTTCATATATTTAAAAGGAAATTTGATAAAGAGAGCTTCAAAAAAATGAGGGTAGGTCTTGGCAAAAATAATGAAATTAAGTCCAAGCTGGGTCAGCTGATCACGCGCAGAACCTGTCGCATCAATATTTTCATTGATTTCCTGATTGAGAAACAGCGAAAGCTGGGTCAAAACCACCTTGAGGTAGCCTTCCTTGCTCTCAAAATGGCGGTAAGGGCTGCCGTGAGTCACACCGCAGGCCTTGGCAACAGTCCTGAGTGAAAGCTGTTCAATTCCGTGTTTTCCGATTTCGTCAATCCCTGTTTGAATGAGCTGTTCTTTCAGCTGGGCAGTATTTCGTTTCATGTATCTCCTCCAAAAGTATACACTGTCTACTTATCTATCTTTAGTATACACTGTCTACTTTTTCTTGTCAACTAATTTGATGCTTTCTTCTAGTCCAGGATGTGGCAGAATTTGCTTTCGGTAAGATAAAATGTTAAAATAACATTAAAATGATAGCGCTTTCTTTTTAGGGCAGATTGCTCATTTTAGAGAAGCGCTGAGAAACGGAGGACACCTATGAAGAAAATTATCAACGATCCAACAGCAGTTGTGGACGAGATGCTAGACGGCTTGGCCTATATTCACAGCGATTTGGTTTATCGGGTGGAGGGCTTTGATATCATTGCCCGCAAGAGTGAGAAGACAGGCAAGGTCGGCTTAATTTCTGGCGGTGGCAGCGGTCATGAACCTTCCCATGCTGGCTTTGTCGGCGAGGGCATGCTGTCGGCTGCTATCTGCGGAGCGGTCTTCACTTCTCCAACACCAGACCAGGTCTTGCAGGCCATTAAGGAAGCAGATGAGGGGGCTGGGGTCTTCATGGTGATTAAGAATTACTCCGGTGACATCATGAACTTTGAAATGGCTCAGGAAATGGCTGAGATGGAAGGGATTGAGGTGGCTAGTGTCGTCGTAGATGACGATATCGCAGTGGAAGACAGCCTTTATACGCAGGGTCGCCGCGGAGTGGCTGGTACCATTCTTGTCCATAAGATTCTAGGGTATGCGGCGCGCGTAGGCAAATCTCTGACTGAAATCAAGGCACTGGCTGATGAGCTGGTCAAAAAGATTCACACAGTTGGCTTGGCTCTGAGCGGAGCAACCGTTCCGGAAGTCGGCAAGCCTGGTTTTGTTTTGGCTGATGATGAGATAGAGTTCGGCATTGGCATCCATGGTGAGCCCGGCTATCGCAAGGAAAAGATGCAGCCGTCTAAGGACTTAGCCAAAGAATTGGTCGAAAAGCTCAGTCAGTCTGTTGGGCTCAAATCTGGCAAGAAAATTGGTATCCTCATCAATGGTATGGGTGCAACACCGCTCATGGAGCAGTATGTCTTTGCGGCCGATGTAGCAAATCTTCTGGCAGATGTTGGAGTCGAAGTTGTCTATAAAAAGCTGGGCAATTACATGACCTCCATTGATATGGCAGGGATTTCTCTGACCTTTATCGAGCTAGACCAGCCAGATTGGCTGACAGCTCTCAACAGTCCTGTCATGACAGCCGCTTGGTAAGGAGGTGCTTATGGACGCAGCAAGAGCAAAAAAATGGATGCAGTTGTTCAACGAGAAGATCCAGAAGCAGAAAGCCTATCTGTCTGATCTCGATACTCCTATCGGTGACGGCGATCACGGTGGCAATATGGCCAGGGGAATGGCGGCAGCAGTAGAGAGTCTAGCTGCTAAGGACTTTGCCAGTGCGGCTGAGGTTTTTCAGGCTGTTTCCATGCAACTGATTAGCAAGGTCGGCGGTGCTTCAGGCCCTCTTTATGGCTCGGCCTTCATGGGCATGGCCAAGGCTGAAAAAGACGGCAAAGACTTGTCAGAAGTTATCCAAGCTGGTCTGGACATGATTCAGAAACGGGGCAAGGCTGTGCCTGGTGAGAAGACCATGGTGGATATCTGGTCGGGGATTCCTGTTTCTCTGCAGTCCGGAGACTTGACTCATGAAAAGATTGGCTCCCTAGTGGAAGCGACCAAAGATTTGAAGGCGACCAAGGGGCGGGCTTCCTATGTCGGGGAGCGCTCTATTGGTCATATCGATCCCGGTTCGGCTTCTTCTGGTCTCCTCTTTGAGGCTCTTCTAGAAACGGAGGCAGGCTGATGGCAGATACTGGCATTCTTATCGTTTCTCATTCTAAAAACCTGGCCCAAGGCTTGTTTGACCTCATTTCGCAGGTGGCTGCAGAAGTAGCCATCAGCTATGTGGGTGGGCTAGAAGACGGCAGCATCGGGACGAGCTTTGAAGGGATTCAGGCAGCTTTAGATGCCAATGACAAGGACACTATTTTGGCCTTTTTCGATCTGGGTTCGGCTCGGATGAATCTGGAAATGGTCGCAGACTTTTCTGACAAGGAAATCATTATCAATAATGTTCCTTTGGTAGAGGGAGCCTATACGGCTGCTGCCCTTCTTCAGGCTGGGGCGGATTTGCCTAATGTTTTGCTTCAGGTCCGTGAATTAGAAATAAAGAAATAGCAGGTTTTCTAAAGACTTGATAAACGATTTCATTTGAAAAATAAAGAACATTTTATATCAAAAAGCTGGGATATGAATCCCAGCTTTCAGACCGAAGACAAACATTCCAAATGGTGTTTGTCTTTTTCTGTTTGTCAGGCTAATATTTCATCTTTTGATAGAATAATGGTCATTTGAACAAAATAAAAAGGCTTGTCTACCCTCATTTTTACTAGTTTTTTGAGATTCAAACACGCCAAAGTAAGCCCAACCTTATCTTCCATCTTGGACTTGCCTTTCTCTCTTGTATAACGGAGGTTGTGGTATTCTTTGGCTGTCCCAAAGAGCCGCTCGATGGTTTCTTTGCGCTTCTTATAGAGCTCCTTCATCCCTCTTTGATGTCGAATCTCTTCACAAAATTCAAGGTCGTCTTTCCATACATGTCTTGTGATGACTTTCTGCTGATTCTGGCTCTGGGTACAAACGGATAATAGGGGACAGGCGACACATACTTTTGGATGACTCTTATACTCACGGTAGCCTGCTCGGGTCGTCGTGCGATAGGCTAATACTTGGTTCTCTGGACAGAGGTAACAGTCATAGAAAGCATCATAAACAAAATCACTGGGTCTTAAGTTCCCCCTTACTCCCTTGGGGCGGGTATAGGGGAAGACAGGGATGATGTTTCGCTGTAATAAATAATGGGCAATGGCTGGGGTCTTATAGCCTGAGTCCGCAATAATGTAGCGTGGGGAGAAAGCTTCTAACTTTGAAAAAAGGGCAGGGAAAGCCTGACTGTCATGAACATTTCCTGCTTCAACCGTATAAGCCAAGGCCCAACCATGCTTATCACACGCTACTTGGGCAGAATAGGCAAATACTTCCTTGTGTTGACCCTTGTGGAACCACCCACTCTCAGGATCTGTCCTTGAGATTTTCTTTTCTTTAGCCTCGCTTTCTTTTGCGGGCTTTAAGGACTTTTTTTCGTGTTTTCTCCTATCTACATCAATCTCAACTTCCAACTGCTCCCTCATAAATTTAGCTTGTTGGTCAATCATTTCCTTATGATACTTGTGACTGTTAGCTGCCGCTTTGATATGGGTACCATCCACAAATATTTCCGAAGGATCAATTAAACCAGCACATAAAGCTTGATGGAGTACTTGTGAAAATATCTCGGTTATCAGTGCTTTATCTTGAAAGCGACGACTGTAATTCTTTCCATATGTGGTAAAATGAGGCACCTTGTCATCCAAGCTTAGTCCAAGAAACCAACGATAGGCTACATTTACTTCAATGTCTTTAATGGTTTGGCGCATGGAGCGAATGCCATAAAAACATTGAATTAAAGGGATCTTGACTAACATGACGGGATCGAGACTAGGACGACCCTGATCGGGGCTATAGGTTTCTTCAACCAAGTCATAGATAAAGTCGAAATCAACCTCTGATTCCAATTGGCGAAGAAAGTTATCTTCTGGGACTAATTCGTCTATCGTATAGAAGCCATATTGGCAGCGATGATAATCAGGGTTTTCTTTGTGAAACATAGGGAGCACCTCACAACTTTTCTTACCTCTATGATACTACTTTACAAAAAGAAAAGCCCTTAGAAAAGTGTCTTCTAAGGACTTTGTCTTCAATCTGAAAGCTGGGATATGAATCCCAGCTTTTTTGCTTTATCATTATACCAATTTTCAGGGAAACAGCCAGTGTTTCTTATTTTTTCTTCTTTAGAATGGTTGAAAAATAGGACAAAACAATAAACTGTGATTACTTTTTGACAGAATTCACTTTTTAATGAACAAAAGTTCTTAGAATGGATTGCAAATTGGTATAGATAGACTTATAATAGATATAAGTACACAAGATAAAACAAAAAACGACAGCCGATTAGAAGCCATCGTTTTCAATCTTAGTGGTCCCGATTGCAGGAAATGAACTTGATCTTGAAGAAGTCACCGCGTTTGTAAGTTTCGCTGTACTCTAAGATCTGTCCGGTGCTTTCCAGCTGGGTAATCTTCACCTGATGAACGGTCGGGAAGTTGGTATCAACTTCCAGTACTTTCGCAACATCTTTTGGTGTCGGAAAGACAATTTCATTGGTCTCTTCAAAATGCTCATCATTCATGTGAATGTGGTAGTCAGTTTTGAAGCGGTTGTAAATGGAGCTATAGTAGTCCATATCTGGATAGTTCGGATTGATGTACTGCTCTGGGATATAGGTTTGGTGATAGATATAGACTTTATCGCCAGTCCGTCTGATCCGGTCAATCTTATAGTAGAACTGCGTTGGTGCTAGTTCTAGCTTATCCAAGATTTTCAGGTCATTCCCACGCTTGATGGAGAGAACAGTCACCTTATCTTTTTGGATAGGGAAAGTCTCAACGTCAGAAAATTCCACTAGCTTGTGCTTTCTTGCACGTGAAACGAAGGTTCCCTTGCCTTGTTGGCGAATGATGTAACCATCGTTGGCCAGTTCATTCAAAGCGCGGACAACGGTAATGGAGCTGACATTAAACATCTGAATCAGCTCAGCCTCTGTGTAAAACTTATCGCCATTTTCAAATTTGCCAGAAATGATTTGCTGCTTGAGCTCATCTTTGATTTGTTGGTATTTTGGAATAGCCATTTTGTTCACCTCTCTTTTTTTACTTCTCTTACTTAAGATTTTAACATATTTTAAAAAAAAATGTTGACATTTATGCAAAAATTTATTATATTAATATTAATAAGAGATGAAAGCGGTTTTAAACCGAAGGGAACATCAGATGGCAAGATTCAAAATTGGTCATTCCTTCTGTTTGGATAATCGGGAGTTTAAGATTTTATCGGGAGCCATTCACTATTTTCGGGTACAGCCTGAGGACTGGTATCATTCCCTTTATAATCTCAAAGCTCTGGGCTTTAATACAGTGGAGACCTATCTTCCCTGGAATATGCACGAACCTCAAAAAGGTGTTTTTGACTTCCAAGGGATTTTAGATATTGAGGCATTTTTACAGACAGCTCAGGATTTGGGACTTTATGCCATTATCCGCCCTTCGCCTTTTATCTGCGCGGAGTGGGAGTTCGGCGGTCTGCCGGCCTGGCTGCTCAATGAAAATATGCGCATCCGCTCATCAGATGAGGCCTTTCTGCAGGCGGTGGCCAGCTATTATGACGAGCTGCTGCCGCGACTGACTCCAAGGCTTCTGGACAATGGGGGCAATATCCTCATGATGCAGGTGGAAAATGAGTACGGTTCTTATGGGGAAGACAAGGCCTACCTGAGAGCAATCAGACAGCTCATGGAAGAACGAGGTGTAACCTGTCCACTCTTTACTTCAGACGGACCTTGGCGGGCTACGCTTCAAGCTGGTACGCTGATTGATGATGATGTCTTTGTGACAGGAAATTTCGGCTCCAAGGCAGATTACAATTTTGCCCAGATGCAGGAATTCTTTGACGAGCATGGCAAAAAGTGGCCGCTCATGTGTATGGAGTTCTGGGATGGCTGGTTCAATCGCTGGAAAGAGCCTGTCATCAAGCGAGATCCAGACGAACTGGCTCAAGCTGTTCACGAAGTGCTCCAGCAGGGCTCAATCAATCTCTATATGTTTCATGGCGGTACCAATTTTGGCTTTATGAACGGCTGTTCGGCCAGAGGCGTCATTGACCTGCCACAGGTAACTTCCTATGACTATGATGCTCTACTTGATGAGCGAGGCAATCCGACGGATAAGTACTATGCAGTCCAGAGGATGCTGAAAGAGTATTATCCAGAGTGTCCACAGATGGAGCCCTTGGTGAAAGAGTCTTTTGAGCTTAGGAATATTCCGCTCAGTCAGAAGGTCAGTCTCTTTGAGACACTGCCTGACTTGGCTCAGTCTATCGAAAGTCTCTATCCGATGAAGATGGAGGAGCTGGGGCAAAATGTCGGCTACCTGCTCTATCGGACTTGGGCTAGTTGGGATGCTGATCAGGAAAGGCTCCGTGTCATTGACGGCCGCGACCGTATGCAGCTCTATGTAGACGGTCAGCACATAGCAACCCAGTACCAGACAGAAATCGGTCAGGATATCATGGTGGACGGCCAGAAAAAGGCAGAGCACCAGCTTGACATTCTGATAGAAAATATGGGCCGGGTCAATTATGGGCACAAACTCTTGGCAGATACCCAGCAAAAAGGCATTCGTACGGGTGTATGCAAGGATCTGCACTTCCTGCTTGACTGGCAGCATTATCCATTGCCGCTGGATCATCCAGAAAAAATCGACTTTTCAAAAGGGTGGCAGGAAAATCAACCAGCTTTCTACGCTTTTGACTTTAAAATGAAAGCGCTTAAAGATACTTACCTGGATCTGTCCGACTTTGGCAAGGGCGTCGTCTTTGTCAACGGTGTCAGCATTGGCCGTTTCTGGAATGTCGGACCGACCCTATCGCTCTATATCCCGCACAGCCTGCTCAGAGAAGGCGACAATCGCATCATTATCTTTGAGACCGAAGGGGTATACAGCGAAACCATTCACTTAGTTAACCAACCTACATTTAAAACAATAAAGGGGGAAAATCTATGACAATAGTAGGTGCACGTATCGATGGACGTTTGATCCATGGACAGGTAGCCAATCTTTGGACTACCAAGCTTAACATTTCACGCATTATGGTGATTGACGATGAGGTAGCTGAAAATGCTATCGAAAAGAGCGGACTCAAGCTCGCAACGCCAGCAGGTGTGAAACTAAGTGTCTTGCCGATTGCTAAGGCAGCAGAAAATATCTTGGCCGGCAAGTATGATTCACAGCGACTCTTGATTGTTGCTCGCAAGCCAGACCGCTTCCTGCGGTTGGTCGAAGCTGGTGTTCCGCTGGAAACGCTGAACGTCGGCAACATGTCTCAGTCAGACGAAACTCGCTCCATTACCCGCTCTATCAATGTGGTGGATGCAGATGTTGAAGCCTTTCACAAGCTGCACGAAAAAGGAGTCAAGCTGACCGCGCAAATGGTTCCCAACGATCCAGTTGAGGACTTCATGAAGTTATTAAAATAAGACAAAATTTTAGGAGGACATTGTTATGATACAATGGTGGCAAATTTTACTACTCACTTTGTACTCAGCTTATCAAATCTGTGATGAGTTGACCATCGTTTCTTCAGCAGGATCCCCTGTATTTGCTGGTTTCATTACTGGCTTGATTATGGGTGATTTGACAACCGGTTTGTTTATCGGTGGTAGCCTGCAATTGTTCGTTCTTGGTGTAGGGACATTTGGTGGGGCTTCTCGTATTGATGCGACATCAGGTGCCGTTTTGGCGACAGCCTTCTCCGTAGCACAAGGCATTAAGCCGGAGTTGGCTATTGCGACAATCGCAGTACCGGTAGCAACTTTGCTAACTTACTTTGATATCTTAGGTCGTATGACAACGACTTATTTCGCGCACCGTGTGGATGCAGCAGTTGAACGCTTCGACTATAAAGGTATTGAACGCAACTATCTCTTAGGTGCCCTTCCTTGGGCTCTGTCTCGTGCCCTCCCAGTCTTTCTGGCTCTGGCATTTGGTGGAGCGTTTGTACAAGCGATAGTAGATGGTGTTGCTGGTGTGAAATGGCTGGCTGCAGGATTGACACTGGCTGGTCGTATGTTACCAGGACTTGGATTTGCTATCTTACTTCGTTACCTTCCAGTTAAACGTAATCTTCACTATTTAGCTCTTGGTTTTGGCTTGACTGCTATGCTGACTGTGCTTTACTCAAATATTCAAACTTTGGGTGGGGCTGTATCTAGTATTGTTGGAACTCTTCCAAAAGATGCTGCAATCACATTTGCCAACAACTTCAAAGGTTTGTCTATGATTGGTGTAGCTATCTTTGGTATCTTCCTTGCAGTACAGCATTTCAAATACAGCCAAAGAACAGTAGCTGCTGCTCCAGCTGCTAGCACAAAATCAGAAAGTGAGGAAATTGAAGATGACGAACTCTAATTATAAATTAACAAAAGAAGATTTTAAACAGATCAATAAACGCAGCTTGTTCACTTTCCAATTAGGCTGGAACTACGAGCGGATGCAAGGTTCTGGCTATCTCTACATGCTTTTACCTCAGCTGCGCAAAATGTATGGAGATGGCACTCCAGAATTACAAGAAATGATGAAATTGCATACGCAATTCTTCAATACTTCACCTTTCTTCCATACTATTATTGCAGGTTTTGACCTAGCTATGGAAGAAAAAGACGGGGTTAAATCAAAAGATGCGGTCAATGGTATCAAGACAGGTCTTATGGGACCGTTTGCTCCTCTTGGAGACTCTATCTTTGGCTCTCTTGTGCCAGCTATCATGGGATCTATCGCTGCTACCATGGCTATTGCAGGCCAACCTTGGGGAATTTTCCTTTGGATTGCTGTAGCAGTTGCTTATGACATTTTCCGTTGGAAACAGTTAGAATTCGCCTACAAAGAAGGGGTCAATCTCATCACCAACATGCAAAGCACTTTGACAGCTCTTGTTGAAGCGGCTTCTGTACTGGGTATCTTCATGGTTGGAGCTCTTGTAGCGACTATGATTAACTTTGAAGTATCATGGGTGCTGAAGATCGGTGAAAAAGCTATTGATTTCCAAGACATGATGAATCTGATTTTCCCACGTTTGATTCCAGCGGTCTTTACAGGCTTTATCTTCTGGCTCTTGGGCAAGAAAGGAATGAACTCTACTAAGGCTATCTTCATTATCATTATCATGGCAGTAAGCTTCTCTGCTATAGGCTACTTCTTGCTGGGACAAGTACCAGAGTAATGGAGTGATTTATGAGTAAGAAATTAGTTTTAGTCAGCCACGGTCGCTTTTGTGAAGAACTGAAAACAACTACGGAAATGATTATGGGGCCTCAGGAAGACATCCATGCAGTAGCCCTGCTTCCGGAGGAAGGTCCAGAAGATTTTGCAGCTAAATTCTTAGAAACGGTCAAAGACTTTGAGGATTACTTGGTTTTTGCGGATCTCTTGGGGGGCACTCCTTGTAATGTAGTCAGCCGCTTCATTATGGAAGGACAGGATATCGAGCTTTATGCGGGGGTCAATCTGCCCATGGTCATTGAGTTTATTAACGCTTCTTTGACAGGAGCAGAAGTCAGCTATCCATCCAAGGCAGCAGAGAATATTGTTAAGGTCAATGATGTTCTAGCTGGCCTAATGGATGATGAAGATGAATAAAAGCTTGAACAATCACTTCTAGTTGGGTGAAGTCCTTGCGCTGTCAGCAGATGGGAGACTGTTGATAGGTAAGGATTGGCCACGGTGGATGATTCAAGTATATTGGTTTAAGAGGAATTTGGGAGATGCCTCTTGACCTAGGGAAATGGATGGTTCAGCATTGCTAAATGCAGTCGCTGTCTGGTTTGAAAAAGCTTGTTAAAAGTATATTTCAAGTCTAGCCATCGTTGCGGGGGTGGGACAGCGAGCTGAAAATCTTTGATTTTCTGGATTCTGTCTCGCTCCCCCTTTTTTCAAATGATGGAAAGGAATGAGAAAGAGAATGTTAGATTATTCACAGGAAGAATTGCAGCGTCTGGGGGCTGACATTACAACGAGAGAAATCTATCAGCAGTCTGAGGTTTGGCAGGAAGCCTTTGAACATTACAAGGCTCAGGCCGCAGACATCGCTGCTTTTCTGAAAAAAATCGAGGACAAACATGACTACATCAAGGTCATTTTTGCTGGAGCCGGCTCATCAGCCTACGTCGGAGATACCTTGACGCCTTATTTCAGGCAGATTTATGATGAGCGCAAATGGAATTTTAACGCTATTGCAACGACAGATATCGTGGCCAATCCCTTGGTACATCTGAAGAGAGAAGTGCCGACAGTGCTGGTTTCCTTTGCCCGCAGTGGAAATTCCCCAGAAAGTGTAGCGACTGTGGACTTGGCTAAGCAGCTGGTGGATGACTTGTACCAGATTACTATTACCTGTGCTGCCCAAGGCAAGCTGGCCCAGCAGGCCCAAGGCGATGAAAAGAATCTTTTGCTCCTGCAGCCAGAAGCTTCTAATGATGCTGGCTTTGCCATGACCTCTAGCTTCAGCTCTATGATGCTGACAGCCCTTTTGGTCTTTGACCGGGCTGACCTAGCTCAGAAAGAAGCCAAGGTCGCGGCTCTGCTTCAGCTCAGTCATGATGTTTTAGAACGCGTTGCAGATGTGCAGCAGCTGGTTGATTTGGATTTCAGGCGGGTCATTTATCTGGGGGCAGGGCCTTTCTTTGGTCTGGCACATGAAGCCCAGCTTAAGATTTTAGAGCTGACAGCCGGTCAAATTGCGACCATGTACGAAAGCCCAGTCGGTTTCCGGCATGGACCTAAGTCGCTGATTAACCAAGACACAGTCGTTCTGATCTTTGGTTCGGCAGATGCCTATACCAAGGCTTATGATTTGGACTTGGTGCGGGAAGTGGCTGGTGACGGGATTGTTCGCAGACTAGTCTTGCTGACTGACCGAGAGGAGCAGTTGGAAGGGGTCGAGCAAGTAGTGCTAAGTACCCAAGAGCCTCTGGGAGATAGCTATCGCATCTTCCCTTACATCGTTTACGCTCAGCTATTTGCTCTCCTGTCCTCGCTCAAGGTCAAAAACCGTCCAGATACACCGTCTCCGACAGGAACGGTCAATCGTGTAGTACAGGGAGTTATCATTCACCCTCTTGGGCAGTAAGAAAAGGAAAAGTTATGGAGAAATTACAAATCAGCCACAAAAAAGTGAGCCATCTGAAAAAACTATCAGACGAGCAGGGGATTATCGGGGCTTTGGCTATTGACCAGCGTGGCTCGCTCAAGAAAATGCTGGCCAGCGGAGAAGATGCGCCATCTGGTGACCAAGCTCTGGTTCAGTTTAAAGAATTAATCTCTAGTCAGCTGACGCCCTATGCCAGCTCTATCCTGCTAGATCCAGAGTTCGGTCTGCCGGCAGCCGAGCTGCGGGATGCGTCCTGCGGGCTGATAGTGGCCTATGAGAAGACTGGCTATGATGTGACAGCCGAGGGCCGCCTGCCGGACTTGCTGCCTAACTGGTCAGCTAGTCGCATCCGAGACATGGGCGCAGATGCCGTCAAGGTCTTGATTTACTATGATGTGGAAGACAAGCCAGAAATCAACGACATCAAGCAGGCCTGGGTTGAGCGCGTGGGCAGTGAATGTTTGGCTGAAGACATTCCCTATTTTCTGGAGATTCTGACTTATGATGCTAAGAGTGACAGTGTCTTGGATGCTAACTATGCCAAGCTTAAGCCGCATAAGGTCAACGAGGCAGTCAAGCTCTTTTCAGATCCCCGCTATCATGTAGATGTCTTAAAGGTTGAAGTACCAGTCAATATGAACTTTGTCGAGGGCTTCACCAAAGAAGGAGTTGAGCCAGTCTACAGTGTGACGGAAGCCCGAGCTTTCTTTAAAGAACAGTCAGATGCGACGCACTTGCCTTTCATCTTCCTCAGCGCTGGTGTCAGTGCCGAGCTTTTCCAAGAAACGCTGCGGCTAGCCCATGAAGCGGGCTCACAGTTTAACGGAGTTCTGTGCGGACGGGCTACCTGGAAGGATGCGGTCTCGGTCTTTACTCAAGAGGGAGCTTCAGCAGCTCGAGCGTGGCTGGACGAGATAGGCCGTCAGAATATCGAGGATCTTAATCAAGTCTTGCGCCAAACAGCTGTGTCTTGGGTGGACAAGCTTGACCTGCCTTTTGAAGACAGGACTTGGCAAGTTCGTGATTTTTAACAGGATAGATAAAAGAGGTTTGGTATGAAATCTTACCGAGAATCCATTTTTGGCAAGCTGGGAAGTCAGGAGATTCTGGCTTATACCTTTGAAAACGATCGAGGCTATCGTCTGACAGTCATGAACTACGGAGCAACCGTCGTCCAGTATGTTACTCCTGATAAGGATAATCACTTTGACAATATCGTCGTCGGGTTTAATCGGTTTGAGGATTATATTGGAAACAGCCCTAAGCACGGAGCCAGTATTGGTCCGGTGGCTGGGCGTATTGCTGGTGCAACTTTTGAGCTGAATGGCCAGACCTTTCAGCTAGAGGCCAATAATGGCTCAAACTGCAATCATAGTGGATCAAGCGGCTGGGATAGTGCGGTTTTTGAAGTAGAGGAAGTCAGCAATGACGGTCTCACCTTTTATACAGAGCGGACTGACGGAACTGGCGGCTTCCCTGGCAATCTGAAAATCTGGGTTTCCTATACCCTGACAGAGAAGGGCGAGATGGAAATCTCCTATCAGGTCCAGACTGATCAGGATACCTTGGTCAATCCGACCAACCACAGCTATTTCAACCTGTCTAGTCGTTTTAATCAGCCCATTGATGACCATATCCTTCAGCTCAATACTGATGGTGTCTATCCTATCGCAACTGACGGCCTTCCCGAAAAAAAGGCTGATGCAGAGCGCGACTTTGTTAAGAAGCTGACTGAGGGCGCTTCCCTTAAAGAAATTTTCGATGCGACCGATGAGCAAATTCAGCTGGTATCTGGCTTAGATCATCCTTTTGCACTAAGCCCAAGCCGAGATCAGGTAGGGACGCTCTATCATCCAGCATCGGGCCGCCGCCTGACTATTGAGACTCAGGCGCCCTGCCTGGTGATTTATTCAGCGAATTGCGTAGATGATTCGGTTCAATTTGATGGACAGCCTATGATTCAGCATAATGGCTTGGCTCTGGAAGCTCAGGCTCTGCCGGATGCCATTCACAGCAGCCAGCAGTCAGATGTCATTCTCAAGGCCGGTCAGATTTTTACCAGCAGGACGGTGTACCACGCTGATGTAAAAGCAACTTTATAAAGAAACAATCGCGAAAGAGCACAAAAAACGGCAGTACCTCCTTCTGCCGTTTTTCTTTGCCCAGTTTTCAGCGACTATGTTTTCAGTAGCTAATCTTAAGCAAGGAAAAAGCCTCCACAATCAAAAGCAAAATCTTTTTTGCTAACTGAATTTTACTTTAAGTTTTTCTTAAGCTAAGGCTGCTATACTTATTTTTATCAAATGAAGCCCCCTAACTTTGTTTGATAATCCTAAACTTTTTCATAATAATCTCCCATAAAGGCCACCCAATCCGGTGGTCTTTTTTTGCTCAAATTTTAGAATAAGACAGGAAGTTTATCGGATTGTAACTCAAATGTTAAATTTTAAAGGATACGTTATACAAAGTTAAGGTTTCTTTAAGTTAGGGACAGTATACTATGAGTATCAAATGAAGACCTCCTAACTTTATTTGATAGAAATCCTAAACTTTTTCATAATAATCTCCCATAAAGGCCACCCAATCCGGTGGTCTTTTTTTGTGTTCAGACGTGGATTAGATTTGCTTCCTCTGCCTTATTTTCTGCTATAATAGTTCTATGAGTAGAATTTTAGATAATGAATTAATGGGTGACGAGGAATTGGTGGAGCGCACCTTGCGACCCCAGTATTTACAGGAGTATATCGGTCAGGATAAGGTCAAGGATCAGCTGAAGATTTTTATTGAAGCGGCTAAGCTAAGGGATGAGGCGTTGGATCATACCCTGCTTTTTGGCCCTCCAGGTCTGGGGAAGACGACAATGGCCTTTGTCATTGCCAATGAACTAGGCGTAAATCTCAAGCAGACTTCAGGTCCGGTGATTGAGAAATCGGGTGATTTGGTTGCGATCTTAAATGACCTTGAGCCGGGTGATGTCCTCTTTATAGATGAGATTCACCGCTTGCCAATGGCAGTAGAGGAAGTGCTGTATAGCGCTATGGAAGACTTTTACATCGACATTATGATTGGCTCAGGAGAGACCAGTCGCAGCGTCCATCTGGATTTGCCGCCTTTTACTCTGATTGGGGCGACCACTCGGGCAGGTATGCTGTCCAATCCTCTGCGGGCTCGCTTTGGGATTACTGGTCACATGGAGTATTATGAAGCTGGCGACTTGACGGAAATCGTTGAGCGGACGGCAGAAATTTTTGAGATGGATATTACCCACGAGGCTGCGAAGGAGCTGGCTCTGCGTAGCCGAGGCACACCGCGGATTGCCAACCGTTTGCTCAAGCGGGTCCGGGACTATGCGCAGATTATGGGCAATGGCCTGATTGATGATAAGATAACCGACCAGGCTCTCTCCATGCTGGATGTGGACCAGGAAGGGCTGGACTATGTGGATCAGAAGATTTTGAAGACCATGATTGAGGTCTACGGTGGCGGTCCCGTGGGGCTTGGAACCCTCTCGGTCAATATTGCCGAGGAGCGTGAAACAGTGGAGGACATGTATGAGCCTTACCTGATTCAGAAAGGGTTTGTCATGCGAACTCGGACTGGGCGCGTGGCTACCCGCAAAGCTTATGAGCATCTAGGATATGAGTATATGAAGGAATGATGACAGAAAAGGAGATTTTAGACCGACTAGGTCAGGATCCAGACATCCGAGCGATTTTGGAAATTATTCGTAGTCTGGAGCTCAAGGATTCTTGGCTAGCGGCTGGTTATGTGAGGAATTTTATCTGGAATATGCTGTCAGAGCGACCATGTTTTGACTCAGAGACGGATGTAGATGTCATATTCTTTGATCCGACTTATGCTGAGGCAGAGACGATAGGGCTGGAAGCCAAGCTCAAGGCAGACTGGCCACAGTATCGATGGGAGCTGAGAAATCAAGCCTATATGCACCGCCATAGTCCTGGAACGGCACCTTATAAAAATGCTTGCGAAGCCATGAGTAAGTATCCTGAGCGCTGCACGGCTATCGGACTGCGCTTGCTGGCAAATGATAAACTGGAACTTTTTGCTCCCTATGGTTTGGAGGATATCTTAAACTTTCAGGTCAGACCGACTCCTCATTTTCTTGAAAATAAGGAGCGCCAGCGTGTCTATGCTGAACGCTTGGCTAAGAAGAATTGGCAGAAACGCTGGCCGCAGCTGGAATGCCACTATCCCAATAAATAAGTACAAGATAAGAGTAAAATGTTTAAGTTATTTTAAGGAAGTTTTAAGGAATGGATATTATACTATAACTAAGTTAAGAAATTAACTTAACTCCTAAAACTTTTTTCTTTTTAAAAAATAATCTCCCTACAAAAAACCACCAAATGGTGGTTTTTTGCTATTTTCAGACATGAGAGGGGCAGGGCTTGCCAGTTTTCAACGAGAATCAGGAAACTGTAAACGATTCAGAGCTAGTTTTTGCCATTATTTTGTTATAATAGATAGCGAGGTATTCTATGAAGAAAATTGTATTTGTATGTTTGGGCAATATCTGCCGCAGTCCTATGGCAGAGTTTGTCATGAAGAGTTTAACAGACCAACTGAAAATCGAGAGCCGGGCAACCTCAAGCTGGGAGCACGGCAATCCCATTCATCGGGGAACACAGGCTATTTTTAAGAAATATGCCATTTCTTATGATAGGAATAAGACTTCTCAGCAGATTTCGGCATCGGATTTTGCGGATTTTGACTACGTCATTGGTATGGATGAAAGCAATGTCCGAGATTTGAAACGGATAGCGCCTGAGGATTTTCAGCATAAAATTTATCAGTTTGAAGAAGAAAGTGTGCCAGATCCTTGGTACACAGGAGATTTTGACCAAACCTATGATTTGGTCTTGGCTGGCTGCAAGAAGTGGCTAGAGCGTTTGGATGGATAGGAATATGGATAAAGTAAAAGAATTTTACGATAAATACAAGGTCTATCTGACCCGGCAGAATTTAGAACTCTTGGCTGTAACGGTCATTGTACTGTCAGCAATTCTGGTCTTTACTTCGGGGATTCCTGGTAAGGGCGTTTTAACGCTGGATCAGGGCAAGATCAAGTATGACGGGACCTTGGTTCGCGGGAAGATGAACGGTCAGGGGACTATGACTTTTCAAAATGGGGACAGTTATAGCGGTCAATTTCGCAATGGCATCTTTGACGGCAAAGGGACCTTTACCTCGCAGGCTGGCTGGAAATATGAAGGGGACTTCAGCAAGGGCCAGGCTGATGGACAAGGAAAGCTAACGACAGAAGGCAATGTCGTTTATGAAGGAACGTTTAAACAAGGAATTTATCAAAATGCGCATTAAATGGTTTTCGCTCGTCAGAATCACGGGGCTACTTCTAGTTCTGCTTTATCATTACTTCCAGGGCGTTTTCCCTGGCGGTTTTATTGGCGTGGATATCTTCTTTACCTTTTCTGGCTTCTTGATTACCGCTCTGCTTATTGACGAGTTTGCCAAGAAGAAAGAAATCGATATCCAAGGCTTTTTCAAACGGCGTTTTTATCGGATTGTACCCCCTCTGGTCTTTATGATTTTGGTCGTTATGCCCTTTACTCTCTTGATTCGTAAGGATTTTGTGGCTGGGATTGGGACGCAGATTGCGGCTGCTTTGGGCTTTGTGACCAACTTTTATGAAATGCTCTCAGGCGGCAGTTATGAGAGTCAGTTTGTGCCGCACATCTTGATTCACACTTGGAGTCTGGCTTTAGAAGTTCACTATTATGTTCTTTGGGGCTTGGCTGCTTGGGGCTTGGGCAAGGTTGCTAAGTCAACGGCCCGCTATCGCGGTATGATTGCGCTGGTTTCTGTAGGTCTCTTTTTGGTCAGCTTTGTATCAATGTTTGCTGGCGCTTTGACCACTAAGAATTACTCTGACATTTATTTTTCAAGTTTGACCCACGTCTTTCCTTTCTTTGCAGGAAGCATCTTGGCTACTTTGTCTGGTGTCGGCCATATCAGCAGTCGCTTTAAGATGCTGGAGCAAAAGCTGGCTCTCAAGCAAGTGCTAGGAATTATGGGGGGCAGCGCAGCTATTTTGCTTTTGCTCAGCTTCCTTCTCAAGTTTGACAATCTTTGGACCTACTTGGTAGGATTCTTGATTTCGACCACCTTGGCCTGTCTGATGATTTTGGCAGCTAGGATGTTGCATGACAAGCTCCCTGATGTGAAGGAGCCTGGCATTGTCAACTTTATCGCAGATACCAGCTACGGTGTTTATCTTTTCCACTGGCCATTCTATATTATCTTTACCCAGCTGATGGGTAATGGCTTGGCTGTTCTCTTGACCACGCTGCTGTCTCTTACTTTTGCAGCTTTGTCTTTCTACATCTTGGAGCCAACTCTTGCTGGTCGTCAGCCAGTTATCATGGGAACCAAGATGGATCTGTCATCTCTTACCAGACCAATCTTTTACAGTATGATTCCGTTGACTTTGATTATGTTCTTCATCTCGGTGACAGCACCAAAGGTAGGAGCTTTTGAGGAAAGTTTGATTGTCAACGCTCTGAATCAAGCAGACACTAAGATGCAGACAACTCGCAGTCAGGTTGATCAGTCCAAGGCGACTGAGTACAATGTGGCGGACGGGATTACCATGATTGGCGACTCGGTTGCTCTCCGCTCAAGCGATCAATTGCAGCAGATCTTACCAGGAATCGAGCTAGATACTGTCGTTAGCCGCAGTCTGAGCACAGGCTTGGAGGTCTATAAGACAGATATTGCTAATAGGGTGCTGAAGAAGCAGGTTGTCCTAGCTCTCGGAACCAATTCGTCCGGTTATTCAAATGAACTTTTGGATGAGTATGTTTCCAGCCTGCCTAAAGGTCATCAACTAATCCTCGTGACTCCTTATGACGGTCGCTCAGAGGGCGGTGTCTTGGCCCAGCAGCGGGAGTATGAGCTGGAATTAGCCAAGAAGTACGACTATGTCTTTGTGGCTGACTGGCATCAAACTGCTATCGACAATCCGCAGATTTGGGAAGGGACAGACTATGTCCACTTTGGCTCGAACTCAGACTCCATCGTAGAGGGTGGAACTCTCTATGCCAATACCATTAAGCAAGCCATCGATGAAGCCAATTCAGGTAATGTGAAACCATAAATAATCAGCTCGGTCCATCCGAGCTTTTTATATCTAATCCAAGAAAGCGTTTTCATATATTATGTGAAAACAAAAAGTATGTGAAATCTCAAAAAAATTAAAAAAGTTTTTCACAAAATAGACAAAAATAATCTGGTAAATCGGTTCTTGTTTTATAACATTCACAAAATAATAGAGAAAAGTTTGTGAATGTTAAGTGAAAGTGTTTACAAAAGTTATTAAATAGGTTATAATTAAATTGTGAAATATTTAACAAAGGTTAGTGTTCTTCGTCTAACCTAAGGCAAAACCATTGGAGGAATAGAATGGCTGAAAAGAAGAAAACGGTAGAACAAGAAGACAAGGCTTTGGCAGCGCAAAAGCATGTCGATGAATTGGTGCAAAAAGGTCTGGTTGCACTAGAGGAAATGAGAAAGCTGAATCAGGAACAGGTGGACTACATTGTAGCCAAGGCCTCTGTAGCAGCTTTGGATGCTCACGGTGAGTTGGCCCTGCACGCTTATGAAGAAACAGGCCGCGGAGTTTTTGAAGACAAGGCAACGAAAAACCTTTTCGCTTGTGAGCACGTTGTGAATAATATGCGTCATACGAAGACTGTTGGCGTTATTGAAGAAGATGATGTGACTGGACTGACTTTGATTGCAGAGCCAGTGGGTGTTGTCTGCGGTATCACACCAACTACCAACCCGACTTCAACAGCAATTTTCAAATCTTTGATTTCCTTGAAGACTCGTAATCCGATCATCTTTGCTTTCCACCCATCAGCTCAAGAATCTTCTGCTCATGCAGCACAAATCGTGCGTGATGCAGCGATTGCAGCAGGTGCGCCTGAAAACTGTGTGCAGTGGATTACAGCGCCATCTATGGAAGCAACTTCTGCACTCATGAACCACGAAGGGATTGCAACAATCCTTGCGACAGGTGGTAATGCAATGGTGAAAGCAGCTTACTCTTGTGGTAAGCCAGCTCTTGGGGTTGGTGCTGGAAACGTACCAGCTTATGTGGAAAAATCTGCTAATATCCGTCAAGCAGCGCATGATATCGTTATGTCTAAGTCCTTTGACAATGGTATGGTCTGTGCTTCTGAGCAAGCAGTTATCATTGACAAGGAAGTTTATGATGAATTTGTAGCAGAGTTCAAATCTTATCATACCTACTTTGTAAATAAGAAAGAAAAAGCTCTGTTGGAAGAATTCTGCTTCGGTGCTAAGGCGAACAGCAAGAACTGTGCTGGTGCTAAGCTCAATCCGGATATCGTTGGTAAGCCAGCTACTTGGATTGCAGAGCAAGCAGGCTTCAGCGTGCCAGAAGATACGAATATCTTGGCTGCAGAGTGTAAAGAAGTTGGTGAAAAAGAGCCGTTGACACGTGAAAAACTGTCACCTGTCATTGCTGTGCTCAAGTCTGAATCCCGTGAAGATGGTGTTGAAAAGGCCCGTCAAATGGTAGAATTCCATGGTCTTGGTCACTCAGCCGCTATCCATACAGCGGACGAGGAGTTGACTAAGGAATTTGGTAAGGCTGTTCGTGCCATTCGTGTTATTTGCAACTCACCTTCTACTTTCGGCGGTATCGGTGATGTTTATAATGCCTTCCTGCCATCACTGACTCTGGGATGTGGATCTTATGGCCGCAACTCAGTTGGTGATAACGTTAGTGCTGTGAATCTCTTGAACATCAAAAAAGTAGGAAGACGTAGAAATAATATGCAATGGATGAAACTCCCTTCAAAAACTTACTTCGAGCGTGACTCTATCCAATACCTGCAAAAATGTCGTGATGTGGAACGTGTCATGATCGTAACAGACCATGCTATGGTAGAACTTGGTTTCCTAGATCGTATCATCGAACAACTCGATCTTCGTCGTAATAAGGTTGTTTACCAAATCTTTGCAGACGTAGAGCCAGATCCAGATATCACAACCGTTGAACGTGGTACAGAGATTATGCGTACCTTCAAACCTGATACAATCATCGCGCTTGGTGGTGGTTCACCAATGGACGCAGCTAAAGTAATGTGGCTCTTCTATGAGCAACCAGAAGTGGACTTCCGTGACCTTGTGCAAAAATTCATGGATATCCGTAAACGTGCCTTCAAATTCCCATTGCTTGGTAAGAAGACTAAGTTTATCGCAATCCCTACAACATCTGGTACAGGTTCAGAAGTAACACCGTTTGCCGTTATCTCTGACAAGGCTAACAACCGCAAGTACCCAATCGCTGACTACTCTCTGACTCCAACTGTAGCCATCGTAGACCCAGCTCTGGTACTGACTGTTCCAGGATTTGTCGCAGCGGACACTGGTATGGACGTACTGACTCACGCAACAGAAGCTTATGTATCTCAGATGGCCAGCGACTTTACAGATGGTTTGGCTCTCCAAGCGATCAAACTAGTCTTTGAAAATCTGGAAAGCTCTGTTAAGAACGCTGACTTCCACTCTCGTGAAAAGATGCACAATGCCTCTACTATCGCTGGTATGGCCTTTGCCAATGCCTTCCTGGGAATTTCCCACTCTATGGCCCATAAGATTGGTGCTCAGTTCCATACGATCCACGGTCGTACCAATGCGATCTTGCTGCCATACGTAATCCGCTACAACGGTACACGTCCAGCTAAGACAGCGACATGGCCTAAGTACAACTACTACCGTGCGGATGAGAAGTACCAAGACATCGCTCGCATGCTCGGCTTGCCAGCTTCTACTCCAGAAGAAGGTGTTGAATCATTTGCGAAAGCTGTTTATGAACTGGGAGAACGTGTCGGTATCCAAATGAACTTCAAGGCACAAGGTATTGACGAAAAAGAATGGAAAGAACATTCACGCGAATTGGCCTTCCTTGCCTATGAAGACCAATGCTCTCCAGCCAACCCACGCCTTCCAATGGTTGACCACATGCAGGAAATCATCGAAGACGCATACTATGGTTACAAGGAACGCCCAGGACGCCGCAAATAAGCGAGCAGCTTCCCCAATTAAAAATAAGACAGTTTGTCGATCATCCCCTGCCCTTTGGTAGGGGATATTTCTAGGTCTCTTAGCGAGGCAAGAGCTCTGGTCGAAGCTGAGCTTAGAGACATTGATGCTGAGGAGCGGAGCGACGTGAGTGCTAGGTTTCTTAACGAAACACGTCCGTAGGACAAAGTTGAGTCATAGAGCAGTGGATGCAGTTTTGTTTCTTGGGACAAAAGCTGTACACCTTGAAGAAACAATTAGCCAGGCAAGACCTCTGGTCGAAGCCGAGTTTAGAGACATTGACGCTGAGGAGAGGAGCGACATGAGCGCTAGGCCTCTTAACGAAAGGAACTTGCTAGGGTAAAAATACGTAAACCTTCTGACTACTTGTGATTGAGTGAGCTTTTGTGCTAAGATAAGGGGACAATGGAAAAAAGGAGAGTAATGTGATTTTTTTATCTTTATGGGCTGGGCTGTTGAGTGGTCTTTGCTGGTTATTGGGGGATATTCTGTTGGTTGGCTTTGAGGTAGACAAGGAAAGTTATGCTTCTTTTACGGAGCAGAGTCGGATTGGCAATAAGAATCTGGCTATGCTGATGCTGTCTGGCTCTGTCGGTCGGCTGCGTCTGGGCGCTCTGGTGGCTAACTTCTCAATCCCTCTTATGTTAGTCTCGCTTTATGCTCTCTTTGGTTTGACAAATAAGGGCTTGTGGGCTTATCTGTCAATAGCCTTGTTAGGAATTGGATTTGCCCTGTCACCTGTGGCACATGTGGCCTTTTACTACGTTGGGATCATCAGTAAAAAGGCTTATAAACGAAGCAACGGACAGGTCTGCTCAGACGAAGATAGCGGGCTTATCAATGAAGTAGTGCTCTTTCTAGATATAACCTGGCGGACAGCTATCGCTCTGACTGGTCTAGGATGGCTCGTTTACTCACTGCTAATAGTTACCGGTCAGACAATATTGCCTGCTTATCTGGGGCTGCTGACGCCTTTACCTCTCAGTCTGTTGACTATCTTACTGATAGAAAAGCTGAGAATCGGACGCCCCTACCTTAACGGAGCTGGCCTAAACATAGGATTTAGTTTGTTCTATTTACTGCTTCTGCTTCATATAGGTTCTTAGGTGGCGAATCGGTAAAATTTCAGAAAAAACAGGAAATCTATATATTAACCTGTTGAAAACTTCCTCTTTCTATGGTATGATGAAAGAGGTTTCAAGAATCGTTGGGAGGATAAGACATGAAAAACCCTACTTTACTTAAAGAAATGTTACATTATCGCGGAAGAGATGAAATGCCCGACGATTTTGATACCTTTTGGAATAAACAAGTGGCGGAGGTGGAAGTGCCTCAGGACTACCAGTTGCTGGAAAAAGATTTTCGAATTGCATATGCAGCTTGTTACGAGCTAACTTTCAAGACTGAAAATGGTGGTCTAATCTATGCTAAGCTAGTTGTGCCTAAGTTATCAGAAAAAGTTCCGGTATTGTTTCATTTCCATGGTTATATGGGGCAGGGCTGGGATTGGTCTGATATGCTGGCCTATACGGCAGCGGGCTGGGGTGTGGTGTCGATGGATGTTCGTGGTCAGTCAGGCTATTCACTGGATGGTAATAGAGAAGTCCGCGGCAATACTGTTAAAGGACATATTATCCGCGGGGCTCTAGATGGACCGGATCATCTTTTTTTCAAGGATGTCTATCTGGATGTTTACACCTTGGTCGAGCTAGTGGCTGGTTTGGACTTCGTGGATGAAAACCGTTTGTCTAGTTTTGGCGGTTCACAGGGCGGAGCCTTGGCCCTAGTGGCAGCTGCTTTAAATTCTCGGATTAAGCAGACTGTAGCCATCTATCCCTTCCTTGCTGACTTTAGACGGGTTTTGGAGATTGGCAATACCAGTGAAGCCTATGATGAGCTCTTTCGTTATTTCAAATTCCATGATCCTTTTCATGAGACAGAAGAGCAGTTGTTGCAGACACTTGCTTATATTGATGTGAAAAATCTGGCCCATCGTATTAGCTGTCCAGTGCAGATGATTATTGGCCTAGAGGATGATGTTTGCTATCCTATCACGCAGTTTGCCATTTATAACCGCTTGGCTGGAGAAAAGGAGTATCATCTCCTGCCTGAGTATGGGCATGAGGCTATGAATGTCCGTGTCAGTGATACTGTCTTTAACTGGCTCTGCGGAACCAAAATAAAAAGACCTTGTCTCATTTCGGACTTGAAATCCGAGAGATAATATTCGTCCCCCCTTTGGGGCTAGGTAAAGGCCTAGCCCTTTTTACTTGCCTGAGGGAGTATAGAAAGTGAGAATCTTTTTAGAAGTTTGCTTGCTCTTTCATTGACTTTTCTACAAAACGGATTTCTGAAAGTACTTTCAGAAATTTCTGCTTTTCTGGAAAATTCGGAAACTAAAATCTAAATCTCAAACAATATTGAAAGCGCTTTAAAAATTATTTATAATAACATTATGAAATACTCGAGTTAAAAAACGGAGTCCAGGATAAGGAAGTAAAAATATTTGTTTGCGGCCTTCTTCTCTGCTCCACCTGAGGTCCTAGGTAGTTGTTAGACTATCTGATCAGATCGATGTCTTACGAAAGGAGATTGTATATTCATGTCACAGATTTTAAAAGATGACTTGATAGCCAAGATTAAAGACGGCATCATTGTTTCCTGTCAAGCCTTGCCCCAGGAGCCGCTTTATACGGAAGCTGGAGGAGTCATTCCTCTCTTGGTTAAGGCTGCTGAGCAGGGCGGTGCTGTTGGTATTCGAGCTAATAGTGTTCGCGATATTCGGGAGATTAAGGAAGTAACTTCTCTGCCCATCATCGGAATTATCAAACGCGACTATCCGCCACAAGAGCCTTTTATCACGGCTACCATGCGGGAAGTGGATGAGTTGGCTGCTCTGGATATTGAAGTCATTGCTCTGGACTGTACCAAGCGGGAACGCCATGATGGCCTGACAATTGCGGATTTCATCAAGCAGGTTAAGGCCAAGTATCCTCATCAGCTATTGATGGCAGATATTAGTACCTATGAGGAAGCTGCTGCTGCTGTAGAAGCTGGTGTAGACTTTGTCGGCACTACCTTATCGGGCTACACTTCTTACAGTCCCAAGGTTGACGGACCAGACATTGAGCTTATCCGCCGCTTGTGCCAAGCAGGCTTTGATGTCATCGCTGAAGGAAAGATTCACTATCCAAGTCAAGCCAAGCAGATACATGATTTGGGTGTAAGAGGTATCGTTGTCGGCGGAGCCATTACTCGGCCTAAAGAAATTACAGAGCGCTTTGTTGCAGGATTAAAATAAGTGAGGTAGATGAATGACAACCTTAACACTAAATAAACTATATAAAAAATATCCTAATAGTGATTTTTACTCTGTTGAGAATTTTGATTTGGATATTAAGGATAAGGAGTTTATCGTTTTTGTAGGACCTTCCGGTTGTGGAAAATCAACAACCTTGCGGATGATTGCAGGCCTTGAGGATATCACAGAAGGGGAGCTCTATATTGATCAAAATCTTGTCAATGACATTGCTCCTAAAGATCGGGATATCGCCATGGTTTTCCAAAATTATGCCCTTTATCCTCACATGACTGTTTATGACAATATGGCATTCGGACTCAAGCTTCGCAAGTATGACAAGGCTGATATTGACAAAAGAGTTCAGGAAGCGGCGGAAATCCTTGGGCTGAAAGAGTTGCTGGATCGTAAACCAGCCGACTTGTCAGGTGGCCAGCGTCAGCGGGTAGCTATGGGGCGGGCGATTGTCCGTGATGCCAAAGTCTTCCTCATGGATGAGCCTTTATCTAACTTGGATGCTAAACTGCGCGTGTCCATGCGGGCAGAAATCGCAAAAATTCACCGCCGTATTGGAGCGACGACAATCTATGTAACCCACGACCAGACCGAGGCCATGACCTTGGCTGACCGCATCGTTATCATGTCAGCTACTAAGAATGAAGCAGGAACAGGTACTATCGGCCGAATCGAGCAAATCGGTACGCCGCAGGAACTTTATAACGAACCAGCCAATAAATTTGTGGCAGGTTTTATCGGCAGTCCAGCTATGAATTTCTTTGAAGTGAACTTAGAGGGCAATCAGCTTACAGATGGACAAGGCTTTGCTGTTGGACTTCCAGACGGTCAACGTAAAATCCTAGAAGAAAAAGGTTATCAAGGGAAGAAAGTGATACTGGGCATTCGACCAGAGGATATCTCGGCTGAGTTGATAGTGGAAGATACTTTTCCAGATAGCACTGTAGATGCTGAAGTCACCGTTTCTGAGTTACTAGGCAGCGAGTCTGTTCTCTATTGTAAGGCTGGCGTACAAGAATTTTCAGCCAAAGTGGAAGCTTCTAACTATTTGGAGCCTGGCTCTAAAATTCGCTTTACCTTTAAGATGCCTAAGGCTCATATATTTGATTTTGATAGTCAGGAGAGAATCAAAATCTAAGAATTTTAAATAAAAATGAAAACGCTATCTTTAAAAAGAGAATTATTAAAAGGGAGTGAATTTATCGAGTTAAGGTTCTAAAAATACTTATTTACTGTTCTGAAGAAGCAGTAAAACAAGAAGGACTAACAGGTCCATGTCTGTCACCAGGTCCAATCCTTACTTGAAACTGGACAAACAAAGACAAATAAGTCTCTCGGTTTTTGTAAAGAAAAGGACTAGATTTAAGAGAAATTCATTTTTAAGGAGAAAAGAATATGAAATTCGGAAAATTATTCGCATCGTTATTGACAGGTGCTGCAATTGTTTCTTTAGCAGCTTGTGGAAACAGTGGCGGATCAGATAAAACAGCTAGCTCTGGCAGTAATTCTGGCAAAACAGAGATTACTTGGTGGGCTTTTCCAGTCTTCACACAGGAAAATGCCAACGATGGTGTTGGAACTTATGAAAAATCAATTATCGAAGCTTTTGAAAAAGCGAACCCAGATATTCATGTCAATCTAGAAACTATTGACTTTAAATCTGGTCCTGAAAAGATTACGACAGCTATCGAAGCAGGCACAGCACCAGATGTTTTGTTTGATGCACCAGGTCGGATTATTCAGTATGGAAAAAATGGTAAATTAGCTGATTTGAACGATCTCTTTACTGATGACTTTGTCAAAGATGTCAATAATGATAACATTATCCAAGCTAGCAAGGCAGGAGACAAAGCTTACATGTATCCTATCAGCTCTGCTCCATTCTATATGGCTTTCAATAAGAAAATGTTGGAAGATGCCGGTGTAGCAAATCTTGTCAAGGAAGGCTGGACAACATCTGATTTTGAAAAAGTGCTGAAAGCTCTGAAAGATAAAGGCTACACTCCAGGTTCCCTCTTTAGTAATGGTCAAGGTGGTGACCAAGGAACTCGTGCCTTCATCGCTAATCTTTACGGCGGATCTATTACAGATGAAAAAGTTACCAAATACACAACTGATGATCCTAAGTTTGTCAAAGGACTGGAAAAAGCAGTTGGCTGGATTAATGACGGTTTGATGATGAACGGCTCTCAATATGATGGTGGAGCAGATATTCAAAACTTTGCTAACGGCCAAACATCCTACACTCTTCTTTGGGCTCCTTCTCAAAACGGTATTCAAGCACAACTTTTAGAAGCCAGCAAAGTCGATGTAGTGGAAGTACCGTTCCCATCAGAATCTGGCAAACCAGCTCTTGAATATCTTGTAAACGGATTTGCAGTCTTTAACAATAAAGATGAAAAGAAAGTAGCAGCTTCTAAGAAGTTCGTCCAATTTATCGCTGATGACAAAGAGTGGGGACCTAAGAATGTAGTTCGTACAGGTGCTTTCCCAGTTCGTACTTCATTTGGAAAACTCTATGATGATAAACGTATGGAAACCATCAGTGGCTGGACTCAGTACTATTCACCATATTACAACACTATTGATGGCTTTGCGGAAATGAGAACCCTTTGGTTCCCAATGCTCCAATCTGTATCCAATGGTGATGAAAAGGTTGAACCTGCTTTGAAGACATTTACAGAAAAAGCAAACGAAACTATTACTAAAAAATAAGCAAATGTGAAATCCTCCCCTTTTTCTGTTGACGGTTTCTAGAAGTAGAAAAAGGGGGATTTTGTTAGAAAATCTTGAAAGAGGGGTACCTCATTGTGAAAGTCAATAAAATCAGAATGAAAGAAACCCTAGTATCATACGCGTTTTTAGCTCCAATACTGATATTTTTCACGGTATTTGTCTTGGCACCTATGATTATGGGTTTTGTTACTAGTTTTTTTAACTATACGATGACCTCCTTTACTTTTGTCGGATTTGATAATTATATTCGGATGTTTAAAGATCCGGTCTTTATGAAATCGCTGATTAATACGGTCATTATCGTGGTCGGCTCTGTGCCGATTGTAGTTCTCTTCTCTTTGTTTGTGGCTTCGCAGACTTATGAGATGAATGCTGTCTCTCGTTCCTTTTACCGTTTTGTATTCTTCCTGCCAGTTGTTACAGGGAGCGTAGCTGTGACGGTCGTATGGAAATGGATCTACGATCCGCTGTCTGGTATTTTGAACTTTGTTTTGAAGTCAGGCCATGTCATCAATCAAAATATTTCTTGGCTTGGGGATAAACATTGGGCATTGCTAGCGATTATCATTATTCTCTTAACAACTTCTGTGGGCCAGCCTATCATTCTCTATATCGCAGCTATGGGAAATATTGACAATTCTCTAGTTGAGGCTGCGCGAGTGGATGGTGCAACAGAAATGCAAGTCTTCTGGAAGATCAAATGGCCTAGCCTGCTTCCAACAACCCTTTACATTGCTATCATTACTACGATTAACTCATTCCAGTGTTTTGCCTTGATTCAGCTCTTGACATCAGGCGGACCTAATTACTCAACCAGTACGCTCATGTACTATCTGTATGAAAAAGCCTTCAAGTTATCTGAATACGGCTATGCTAATACCATGGGAGTCTTTTTAGCAGTCATGATTGCCATCATCAGCTTTGCCCAATTCAAGATTCTTGGAAACGATGTAGAATACTAGAGAAAGGAGAAAGAAGATGCAAACTAAAAAAATGAACGTTTTTAAGGTGGTATCAGGCTTTGTTCTGGCCATATTAACCATCCTCTTTGTCTTTCCTTTCTATTGGATTTTGACAGGAGCTTTCAAGTCTCAACCAGCAACGATTGTCATTCCGCCAGAATGGTGGCCAAAAATGCCAACGGTTGAAAACTTCCAGCAATTGATGGTGCAAAATCCAGCCATGCAATGGATGTGGAATAGTGTTTTCATTTCGCTTGCGACCATGTTTCTGGTCTGTGCTACTTCTTCTTTGGCAGGATATGTTTTGGCCAAGAAGCGGTTCTATGGTCAACGGATTCTTTTTGCCATCTTCATTGCGGCCATGGCTTTGCCTAAGCAAGTAGTACTGGTACCATTAGTGCGTATTGTTAATTTCATGGGAATTCACGATACCTTGGCTGCAGTAATCTTACCGTTGGTTGGCTGGCCTTTCGGAGTTTTTCTAATGAAGCAGTTCAGTGAAAATATCCCGACAGAGCTTCTTGAGTCTGCAAAGATCGACGGTTGTGGCGAAATTCGGACTTTCTGGAGTGTTGCTTTCCCGATTGTCAAACCGGGCTTTGCGGCTCTAGCTATTTTCACCTTTATCAATACCTGGAACGACTACTTTATGCAGCTGGTTATGTTGACATCTCGTCAGAATCTGACAATCTCGCTCGGGGTTGCGACTATGCAGGCTGAAATGGCAACCAACTATGGCCTCATTATGGCTGGAGCAGCTTTGGCTGCAGTGCCAATTGTGGCAGTCTTCCTCATCTTCCAAAAATCCTTCACACAAGGAATCACGATGGGAGCTGTTAAGGGATAGAAATATGATTTTTGATCAATTAGAGAATCTCGTTCGCTATCGAGGGATTCACGAAAATATCGATACAGCCATTGATTATCTCCTGAGTCACGATGTATCTAATCTAAACTCAGGGCGCTATGAAGTAGATGGTGATAGGGTCTTCTTCTTTTTGCAGGAAAATACTCTCAGTCAGCAGCAAGAGGAAAGCTTTGAATTTCACCAGAGATACTTGGACCTGCACTTTCTTTTGGAAGGGCATGAACTGATCCAATATGGCTGTCAGATTAGAGAAGTTCAGGAAGCCTATGATGAAGGGCGAGATATTGGTTTTGTTGTTTGCAAACAGACTTATCCGCTCTTGTTAGACGGTTTCAATTTTGCTGCTTTTTTGCCAGAAGAAGCCCACCAGCCTAATCAATTTGCTGGCAGAGAAGAGACAGTTAAAAAGTGTGTATTTAAAGTTTTGTTGGATTAATATTTGAAAAGGAGGCTAGCAATGGATAAAAGAGGTGCTCGATTGATAGAGACTATTTTTGATACGGATAATTTCTTTATGCAGATTTGTGAGAAAATCCTTGATTTAGCGACAGTAAACTTGCTTTTTCTGCTGACATCTCTGCCTCTTCTAACCATCGGTATTGCGAAGCTAAGCCTCTATCAAACTCTTTTTGAGATCAAAGGCGGTCGTCGTGTAAAAGTAACGGCTGTCTATATCAAGGCCTTCCGAGAAAATTGGCAGTTGGGCTTCAAGTTGGGCCTGCTGGAGCTGATGCTGTCTGCTATCAGTATTTTTGACCTTCTTCTTATCTGGGGTCAGGAGGCTCTACCTTTTCAAATACTGAAAGTTGCCTGCTTTGCTCTTCTTATCTTTACAACAGCGCTTTTTCTGTGTGTTTATCCACTGGCTGGCCGATTTGAGCAGTCTCTCATAGGTGGGTTACAGACTAGTCTAGTTTTGCTCAGTCTTAACTTTCCTTGGTTTTTCCTGATGATAGCAATTCTAGTAGCTATTTTGACAGTGCTTCTTAGTTCAGGACTTCTGCTTTTACTAGGGTTGTCGCTCCTTATTTTAATCGGTTTTGCTGGATTGGCCTTCACGCAGATTACTGTTTTAGAGAAGATTTTTGCCAAATACGAAAGGCCTTAATTTATAGAAATTCTAGATTTGGAGATAAAAGAAAATGAAAAATATGACCAAATACCAAGGCGTCATTCCTGCTTTCTATGCCTGCTATGACGAGGAAGGTGAAATCAGCCCGGAGCGGACTCGCGCTTTAGTGGAATATTTCATCGCCAAGGGCGTGCAAGGTCTTTATGTCAACGGTTCTTCGGGCGAGTGTATCTATCTGAGCGTGGAAGACCGAAAACGGGTTCTAGGAGAAGTGATGAAAGTTGCTAAGGGGCGTCTGACTATCATTGCTCATGTGGCTTGCAACAATACTAAAGACAGCGTGGAACTGGCTCGTCATGCGGAAAGTTTGGGTGTCGATGCTATTGCAGCTATTCCGCCGATTTATTTCCGTTTGCCAGAGTATTCGGTTGCCCAGTATTGGAATGACATCAGTGCGGCGGCGCCTAATACTGATTTCGTTATTTACAATATTCCTCAGCTGGCTGGTGTAGCCTTGACTCCTAGCCTTTACAAGGAAATGCTCAAGAATGAGCGCGTGATTGGTGTGAAGAACTCTTCAATGCCAGTGCAGGATATTCAGACCTTTGTAGCTCTTGGGGGAGAAGATCATGTAGTCTTTAATGGTCCAGATGAGCAATTCTTAGGTGGCCGACTCATGGGGGCTGCAGCTGGTATCGGTGGTACATACGGAGCTATGCCAGAGCTCTTCCTCAAACTCAATCAACTGATTGCTGACAAGGAATTGGAACGGGCTAAAGAGTTGCAATATGCGATTAATGCAATCATCGGAAAATTAACCAGCGCCCACGGCAATATGTACGCTGTTATCAAGGGCGTTTTGGAAATTAACGAAGGCTTGACCATCGGATCTGTCCGTTCACCTCTGACGCCAGTGACTGAAGAAGATCGGCCGATTGTGAAAGAAGCAGCTCAGTTGATTAGACAAACCAAGGAGCAATTTTTATAAGCAACAGGATAAACACTAGAGAGAAGGCGTGCTATGAAACACTATGTTGCTATTGATATTGGCGGTACCAATATCAAGTATGGCTTAATCGACGAGGCGGAAACCTTGGTGGAAGCACATGAAATGCCGACGGAGGCCCACAAAGGCGGTCCGGGAATTATGCAAAAGGTTGAAGGGATTGTTGCAGGCTATTTAGAAAAAGGACCTCTTGCTGGGATTTGTATTTCTTCAGCTGGTATGGTGGATCCAGACAAGGGTGAAATTTTCTATGCCGGGCCGCAGATTCCTAATTATGCTGGGACCCAGTTCAAAAAAGTGCTGGAAGAAACATTCTCCCTGCCTTGTGAGATTGAAAATGATGTCAACTGTGCTGGTCTGGCGGAGGCTATGTCGGGTAGTGGCAAGGGAGCGAAGATTGCCCTTTGTTTGACGATCGGTACAGGTATTGGAGGCTGTCTGGTCGTAGATGGTCAAGTCTTCCATGGCTTTAGTAACTCCGCCTGTGAAGTTGGCTACCTGCATCTACCGGATGGAGCCTTTCAGGATGTGGCATCTACAACTGCTTTGGTCAATTATGTGGCTGAGCTACACGGAGAAGACGCAAAGCATTGGAATGGCCGGCGGATTTTCAAAGAAGCAACTGAGGGCAATAAGCTCTGTATCGAGGGCATCGATCGCATGGTTGGCTATCTGGGTCAAGGAATTGCCAATATCTGCTATGTTGTGAATCCGGAAGTTGTTATTCTAGGAGGCGGCATCATGGGACAAGAAGCAATTCTTAGACCGCGTATTCAGGCGGCTTTGCAGGATGCCTTGGTTCCAAGTATTGCTGATAAAACCAAACTCGCCTTTGCTCATCATCAAAATACTGCGGGTATGTTTGGAGCCTACTATCATTTCAAAAATAGACAAGTTTAACCTGAGATTTTTCTCAGGTTCCTTGTCTTTCAAGAGGAAAATCAAATGACAGAAAGAAGTTTCATTCAGGAAGCCACTCAGCTTCTAGCTTCCTTGATGGAAGATTTTCAAAAGAAGGCAATTCGGTCAAGAGATGAAATCCGCTTTTACGAGTGCTTAGAAGAAGTTTTGAGGAGTTTGGAGAAAACCAAAGCTTTGGATAACCGTCTCCTCATTGCTCTTGAAAGCTTCCATAAAAGCGCTAGTTTTTTAATTGGTCTTAGTAGCCTCAAACTAGAGCAGACTACGTATCAAAAGTGGCGTGCCTACGATGCCTTTCATATGGGAAAAGTTCATCCCCAATTAGAAATCTACGGGCCAATCCTTCCCTGGTGAAAGAAAAAGGAAGAAGTTAGACCAAAAAAGAAAACGAGTCAGAAAATCCTGATTCGTTTTTATCTTTTATGGGTATTGCGACGGTAGTAGCCATTTAGTTTCTGATTCTCCCAATAACTGTTAAAGATTCTTTCTTTCTTTTCACGGTTAATCTCGAGGAAAAAGGCATAGATAAGATCAATCATGAGAAGCATGGGGAATTGTGCTGAAATTCGCAGGATAAACTCAGGCTTGCTTTGAAGAGCAACAGGAACGACTTCAGTGAAGTCTTCTTGAATCTTTTCAGGTTGTCCTGTCACCAAGATGGTTTTTGCTCCCATATTTTTAGCGTCAATCAAGCTGTCAATGATGGACTGGGTCTGTCCGGATAGAGAAAATCCAATAACGAGGCAGTTCTTGTCCAGAATACTAGTTGTCCAAGCGAAGCCATCTTGGTCGGTTAGGGCTTCACAAACGACTCCCAGTCTCATGAAGCGCAGCTTCATATCACGTGCTACTAAGCCCGAGCTCCCTGTTCCAAAGAAATAAACTCGGTCCGCCTCTTCTATGATTTGAGCCACTCGCTCCAGCTTTTCCTCATCTATCAGTTCTTTTGTCTGCTGGTGGATTTGGTTGTAGTTGTACAAGACATGACGGGATAAGCTGCTTTGCATATTATCCGACTCGGTTTGCGCCTTTTGTAGGTCCTGTAGATATTGAAAACTAAATTCCCGATAACCTTTAAAGCCGCATTTTTTGGCGAAACGGGTCAAGGCTGCTTGAGAAATGTGCAAGGTTTGAGCGACTTGCAAAGAGGATAAATCCTCTTGAATACTATTTGGATCCAAAAAATAGTGACCAATCCTCTGTTCCAAGTCGGTCATCTTGTCAAGATGGCTCTCAATGATGGCCAAGATATTCTGCTGACTCATAAAATCACTTTCTTCATGGGATAATGTTTAGTAGAAGTTTAAGGGCTGTTCTGGCTGGAAAGTACATTTGAAGCCACTTTTACTTTTCTGCTATTCTATATTTGTCTTAGAATTTGTTTATATTATAACATAGTTATAGACAAATAAACCGTTTGCAAGACTGAAACTTATCAAGAGTGTACAGCTGAGACTGATTTGTAAGTATTGAAATGAATCAAATCTATATCGGCTTTTCCTATCAGTTTGAGATGCCTGTTTAGTAATCTCTGACTGTTTTTCTGAAAATATGTTATAATTTATGCAAGTACGAAACTGTATTCCAGAAGATAACTTGCCAGATGGTTGGCTAGTCAGCCAGGAATACAGATTTTAAAATCCGTTTTCAAAGGTTTTTGAAAACGAGGGGGTGAATAGATGGCCAATGAAACACTTGAAAAAATGCAGGAAATTGAAACTGCTGCAGAAGAAGTTTTGATGGGCTACAGGACGCAGACTCAGGAGCTGCGACAGCAAGTAGATGAAAATCTCAGGCAGCTAGGTCTGACTTATGACGCTGAAACGCAGAAGCTGGCAGAGGAATTAACTGCGACTTCCCAGCAACAGTTGGTGCTCCTGCAGCAAGACTTGGAGCAGACAACCCAGCAAAATGAGGACAAGGTTGCGGCTGCTTTGACGGACAAAAAAGCAGACTTGGCGCGAGCCATTGTAGAGAAGGTGGTAGAAGCCTATGGCCATTAGTCAAATGAGGCAGCTATCTCTGCTCCTTCCCAAGGAACTGCTGGACCAGCTTCTCTTTTACCTACAGGGGTTAGAGTCGGTTCAGATTCATGACTTACGGCAGGAAGAGGACTGGCAGGCAGCCTTTGAGCAGGCTTTAGTTGGCCGGCCAGATCGGCAGCTATCTCAGCAGGATTTGCTCAGTCGTCAGGAGAAATTGGAACGGCTAATTGCAGAGCTGGAGCCTTTTATGCCCAAAAAGAAACTGCTGGAATCCTTAAAAGAAGAGCCCTTGGAGCTATCCTTTGCTGCTTTGGAGCAGGCAGGGAAGGCTCGCGATGAGGTGGCACTATTAGAAGGAATCAGCAAGCAGCTCAAGGTCTTACAAGATGCCAAGGATCAGATAGAAGCTGACCGCTTGGAAGTAGCTGCGCTGGAGAAGTGGGAGCCGCTGGAGCTAACACCGCAAGCAGCCGCGACTTTCAGTCATCTGGGAGCGTTGATTGGGACAATTCCCAATACAGACGACGATGCTCTGCGCCTGACTCTGGGAGCACATCCTGACCTGAAGTTTCAGGAAGTCTTTACCGATGATACGGAGCACGGGGTTCTTATTTTTTACAAGACGGGCTCTCTGGAAGAAGTTCGCAAAATCTTGAAAGAGTATGGCTTTAAGCCCTTTGAGTATGACCATGCGGAACTTCCTGCTGAGCGGGTAGCCCAGCTCAAGGCCAATATTCGACAGCAGGAGGCTGTGGCGGAAGCTATAACCAAGAGTCTGGCAGCTTCTAAGAACGAGTTGGACCAGCTCAAGGTTCAGCTGGACTATCTATGCAATCTCTCCTCCCGTCAAGAAAGTAAGAACCAGTTAGCCAGTACGCAAAATCTGGCAGCCTTGGAAGGCTGGATCGAAAGCAATCAAGTTCAAGCTCTTGAGGCTTGCTTGACAGAGCAGTTTGGCCAGAGCATTCTCATCCAGACCAGAGAGATTCGACCGGATGAGGAAGATAAGGTTCCGACCAAGCTTAAAAACAATGTCTTAGTGGAGCCTTTCGAGCTAGTGACGGAGATGTATTCCTTGCCCAAATATGGTGATAAGGATCCAACCCCTGTCGTTTTCCTATTTTATTTTGTATTCTTTGGCATGATGGTTGCCGATATTGGCTATGGTCTCTTGCTCTTTTTGAACACCAGTCTGGCGCTGCGCTTTTTACATGTCAAGCCGGGACTGGCTAAGAATCTGCGATTCTTCCGCTTGCTGGGTGTAGCAGTCATCATCTGGGGACTGGTTTATGGTTCTTTCTTTGGATTTGAACTGCCCTTCGCTCTGATTAGTACCAGCTCCGACGCCATGACGATTCTGGTTATTTCGGTCGTCTTCGGCTTTGTTACAGTGCTGGCGGGCCTCTTCCTCAGCGGTCTGAAAAATATCCGCCTCAAGGATTATGCAGAAGCTTATAATGCAGGCTTTGCTTGGGTGTTGATTTTGCTGGGGCTGCTACTCTTGGCCTTGGGAAATTTCTTCCCATCCTTGGCCTTTGTAGCAACGATTGGTCAGTGGCTAGCCATCATCAATGCACTTGGCATACTGGCAGTATCCATTGTCAGTGCTAAAAGCTTGGCAGGATTGGGGTCAGGTCTCTTTAATCTTTACAATGTCAGCGGCTATGTAGGAGACCTTGTCAGCTTTACGCGGCTGATGGCGCTGGGGCTTTCGGGAGCCAGCATTGGCTCGGCTTTTAACCTGATTGTCAGTCTTTTTCCACCTGTCGCTCGCTTTAGCATTGGCATTCTGCTCTTTATTGCCCTGCATTTGGTCAATATGTTTCTATCTTTTCTGTCCGGTTATGTGCACGGAGCGCGTTTGATTTTTGTGGAATTCTTCGGAAAATTCTACGACGGCGGCGGCAAGCCTTTCACTCCGCTCAAGCCTAGTGAAAAATACGTTCAGCAAAGCAAGAAATAAAGATTAGGAAGCTGTGTTTAACGAGCAGAAATTCATCTTTTAAGATACAGTTTCTACAACATCAGAACAAGCAACATTCATTAAACTAGCTGTTGGTTTTACGACGATTACAGCATTTTCATAGGAGTAAATCATGGAACATTTAGCATCATATTTTGGAACTTATGGCGGCGCCTTTTTTGCAGGTCTGGGAGTAGCTTTGGCGGTCTTTCTCAGCGGAATGGGCTCAGCTCTGGGTGTCGGAAGCACGGGTCAGGCAGCGGCAGCCCTTTTGAAAGAGCAGCCGGAAAAATTCGCTCAAGCATTGATTTTACAGCTTTTGCCAGGTACCCAAGGTCTCTACGGCTTTGTTATCGGGATTACCATCTTCTTTAATATCAAGCCAGAATTGGCTCTGCAATCAGGCGTGGCTTATTTCCTAGCAGCTTTGCCAGTTGCGATTGTTGGTTACTTTTCAGCCAAGCATCAAGGACGAGTTGCGACAGCTGGTATTCAGATTTTGGCCAAGCGCCCGGAAGAGGTCATGAAAGGGGTTATCCTAGCGGCCATGGTTGAAACCTACGCCATTTTGGCCTTCGTTGTTTCCTTCATCATGGTTCTGAATGTGAAGTAAGGAGGCTTTTATGTCTGACATATCAGATCTCAAAGCTTCTGTCTTGGAGCAGGCTCACGAGAAGGGGCGTTTGCTCTTAGCCGAGGCTACTGAGAAAATAGAGCAGGAAGCCAAGGAACGTGAAGAGCTGCTGGTGCGACAAAAGCTTGGACAGCGGGAGCAGCAGCTCAAAGAAATCAGCCGGCGCAGTCAGCGCGATATTCAGCAGTTAGAAAATCAAAAGCGCCAGTCTACCTTGGTCATCAAGCAGCGGGTTCTCAGAGAGCTTTTTGAGGAAGCCTATGCTCAGATGGCAGCTTGGTCACAGATTGAGGAAGAGCATTTTCTGAAGAGTGTCCTGGCTAAATACCCAGAGGAAGAGATGACACTGGTTTTCGGTGCTCTATCAGCTGAGAAATTCAGCTCCAGCCAGTTAGAAGACTTGAAAAGGGCTTTTCCGCAAGTACACTTTTCAGAACAGTTTATAGCCGGCCAGGCAGGTTTTGTACTAAGCCAGGGACGGGTGGATGACAGTTATCTCTATCGTGACTTGCTGGACTCAGTCTGGCAGGAGGAAAGCTACCGTCTGGCTCAGGATATTTTCAAAGACCAGGCAGAATAGGAGGCGGACCATGAGTGAAACAAGCTTCTCTCAAGTCAATACAGCCATTAGTGTGCAAGAGTCTTCCTTTTTGACGCCCCAGCAATATGATCAGTTGCTGCAGGCTGACCATGCTGCCAGCCGTTCGGCTCTTCTGCAGGGAACGGTCTATGCCATGGATGCTGAAGCGATTAAGGATCTCAATGCCATTGAGCAAGTACTGATGAAGCATTTGTATTCCGTTTATAATTGGGCGCTTGAGATCAGTCCAAGTAAGGAGCTGGTGGAGATTTTCACGCTCCGCTATACTTACCACAATCTCAAAGTTTTTCTCAAGGGTCGGGCGACAGGTCAGTCCTTGGAGCATTTGCTGATGCCGGTGGGGACCTATTCGCTGGAGGTTTTGGAGCACTTGGTCATGGCCTTTTCGGCTGAGTATTGTCCAGATTTCATGCTGGACGAGGTGCTTGCGACCTGGCAGGAATACCAGGATTATCAGGATGTGCGCGTGCTGGAGATTGGCATGGACATGGCTTATTTCCAGCATCTCAAGCGCCTGACACAGGAGTTGGAAGATGAGAGCCTGCTGCAGCTGGTGAATCTGACTATTGATTTTTACAATGCCATCACCGTCAAGCGGGCTGTTGGCTTGGGAAAACCGCGCAGCTTTATGAGGCAGCTCCTGTCTGATGAAGGAAGCCTTTCTGCTGCCAACTGGATTGCCATGGCAGAGCAGGGAGATTTCTTGACTTGGTTTAGCCAGATTAATCCTTGTGGTTACGATCTGGAACTGCGCTCCTATGAGGAAAAAATGCGGAACCAGACCTTGACGACAATAGAGTTAGAATATCTAGCGGACCTCTTGCAGGCTAAGTTGCTTGCGGCTGGTCAGTTTGAGACAGATGGCCCGCTTCCTCTGGCCCGCTATCTGCTGGGTAAGGAACTGGAAGTTAAGAATCTGCGGTTGATTTTGACCGGAATGGACAATCAGCTGCCCGTAGAGCTTATCAGAGAAAGGATGCGACCGATTTATGGACAAGACTAGCTACAAGATTGCAGTCGTGGGGAATCGCGATACCATTCTCCCTTTTAAGCTGATTGGTTTTCAGACCTTTCCAGTGAAGGAAGCTCAGGAGACGATCAATACCCTGCGTCGGCTCGCCCGCGAAGATTTCGGCATTATCTATCTGACGGAGGATATGGCGGCAGATATTCCAGAAACCCTGGCCTACTATGACCAGCTGGAGATTCCTGCTCTTGTGCTCATTCCTACCCATAAGGGGAGCACGGGGCTGGCTCTTTCGCGGATTCATGAAAATGTCGAAAAGGCTGTCGGACAAGATATATTGTGAGGTTTTTATGCGAATCAATCAACTAGGTCAGCCCATTGGGGATGCTCTGCCGGATTTTCAGCCGGGGGACTTGCCTAACCTGGAGCGAATCGAAGGCCAGTATGTTATTATCGAGCGTTTGTCCAAGGACAAGCATGGGGCGGATTTGTATGAAGTGTATGGCCCGGAATCTCCTGCGGATATGTGGACCTATCTTTTTCAAAATCCTGCCCAAAGTCAGGCAGAATGGTCCCAGAAGCTAGATCAGATGCTGGCGGCTCAGGATCGTTTTCACTATGCGATTGTGGACAAGGAGAACGGCAAGGCTCTAGGAACTTTTGCCTTGATGAGGATTGACCGAAATAACCGTGTCATCGAAGCGGGAGCTGTGACCTATTCGCCCAAGCTGAAGCGCACCAGACTGGCTACTGAAGCCCAATACTTGCTGGCACGCTATGTCTTTGAAGAGCTGGAGTATCGCCGCTACGAATGGAAATGCGATGCCCTCAATCACCCTTCAAGGCGGGCAGCAGAGCGACTTGGTTTCACCTATGAAGGCAGGTTTCGTCAGGCTCTTGTCTATAAAGGGCGCAACCGAGACACTGACTGGCTGTCTATGATTGACAAGGATTGGCCGGCTGTCAAAAGCCGTCTAGAAAAATGGCTAAGCCCAGACAATTTCGACGAAAAGGGTCAGCAAATAAAATCCTTATCTGATTTTTAAAATAAAAAGCAACAATCCTTGCTCTAGAGTTAACTAAGAAAGATTTCGAACTCGCGGCAGGGATCAAAAAACACTCTTTGGAAATGAAATTCAAACTGTTACTTAGTTTGAGCTTTGATTTTCATGGAGAAGGAACAAAAATCTCCCAAGAATGGAGGAAGATTGTGAGTCAAGGAAAGATTATCAAAGTTTCTGGCCCTCTGGTGCTGGCATCAGGGATGCAGGAAGCGAATATTCAGGATATCTGCCGGGTTGGCGATTTGGGGCTGATCGGTGAAATTATCGAAATGCGGCGGGACCAAGCTTCTATTCAGGTTTATGAAGAAACTTCTGGCTTGGGTCCGGGAGAGCCGGTCATCACGACTGGAAGCCCTCTGTCCGTTGAACTGGGACCAGGTCTGATTTCTCAGATGTTTGACGGAATTCAGCGGCCTTTGGAGCGTTTCCAAACCATCACGGAGAGCGACTTCCTCGTCCGCGGTGTCCAGTTGCCAAATCTAGATCGAGAGACTAAGTGGGATTTTGTTCCAAGTCTGTCTGTCGGAGATGCGGTTGAGGCTGGTGATATTCTGGGAACGGTCCAGGAGACCAATCTGGTGGAGCACCGCATCATGGTGCCAGTCGGCGTCAGTGGACGCTTGGCCAACATCTCAGCGGGCAGTTTCACTGTTGAAGAGACTGTTTACGAGATTGAGCAGGCGGACGGGTCTACTTTTAAAGGGACTCTCATGCAAAAATGGCCGGTCCGTCGCGGGCGCCCTTTCGCTCAAAAGCTGATTCCGGTTGAGCCTCTGGTGACAGGTCAGCGGGTTATCGACACCTTCTTCCCAGTGACCAAGGGCGGAGCAGCAGCCGTACCAGGACCTTTCGGGGCTGGTAAGACTGTCGTTCAGCACCAGGTGGCCAAGTTTGCTAATGTTGACATCGTTATCTATGTCGGCTGCGGTGAGCGTGGCAATGAGATGACTGACGTACTCAATGAATTTCCAGAACTGATTGACCCATCAACTGGCCAATCCATCATGCAGCGGACGGTGCTGATTGCCAACACCTCCAATATGCCGGTGGCGGCTCGGGAGGCGTCGATTTACACAGGGATTACGATTGCAGAATACTTCCGCGATATGGGCTATTCAGTGGCTATCATGGCGGACTCTACCTCTCGCTGGGCAGAAGCCCTGCGGGAAATGTCCGGCCGTCTGGAAGAAATGCCGGGTGACGAAGGCTATCCTGCCTATCTTGGCAGCCGGATTGCTGAGTACTATGAGCGGGCTGGCCGGGTCAAGACGCTCGGTTCGACTGCGCGCGAAGGCTCTATAACCGCTATCGGGGCTGTATCACCTCCAGGTGGAGATATTTCTGAGCCGGTGACGCAAAATACCCTGCGGATTGTCAAGGTCTTCTGGGGTTTGGATGCCCAGCTAGCTCAACGCCGGCATTTCCCAGCTATCAACTGGCTTAGTTCTTACTCTCTCTACCTAGACGAAGTGGGAGCCTATATCGACCAGCATGAGAAGATTGCTTGGGCTGAGAAAGTCACTAAGGCCATGAATATCCTGCAAAAGGAAAGCGAACTGCAGGAAATCGTGCGCTTGGTGGGCTTGGATTCCTTGTCTGAAAAGGACCGGCTGACCATGAATGCAGCCAAGATGATCCGCGAGGACTACCTGCAGCAGAATGCCTTTGATGATGTTGACACCTATACTTCTTTCAAAAAACAGGTGGCTTTATTGAGCAATATTCTGACCTTTGATGCGGAGGCCAATCGGGCCTTGGAGCTGGGGGCTTATTTCCGGGAAATCATGGAAGGAACGGTGGAGCTGCGTGACAGAATTGCCCGCAGCAAGTTTATCCATGAAGACCAGTTGGAAAACATTCAGGCTCTCAGTCAGACTATCGAGGAAACCCTGCATCAGATTCTTGCCCAAGGAGGACTAGACAATGAGCGTCATTAAAGAATACCGCACCGTCAGTGAAGTTGTCGGCCCTCTGATGATTGTCGACCAAGTTGCTGGCGTGCATTTCAATGAATTGGTAGAAATCCAGCTGCATGACGGCAGCAAGCGCCAGGGCCAGGTTCTGGAAGTTCAAGAAGACAAGGCTATGGTCCAGCTTTTTGAGGGTTCTAGCGGTATCAATCTGGAAAAAGCCAAGGTTCGCTTTACCGGCCGTCCGCTAGAGCTGCCAGTGTCAGAAGACATGGTGGGACGGATTTTCAATGGAATGGGCAAGCCAATTGACGGTGGCCCAGCTATCTTGCCAGAAAAATATCTGGATATTGACGGTCAAGCTATCAATCCAGTAGCTCGCGACTATCCAGATGAGTTTATTCAGACTGGAATTTCGGCCATCGACCACCTCAATACCTTGGTTCGGGGGCAAAAACTGCCAGTATTTTCTGGCTCTGGTCTGCCTCACAAGGAATTAGCCGCTCAAATCGCCCGTCAGGCAACCGTGCTTAACTCTGATGAAAACTTCGCTGTGGTCTTTGCGGCCATGGGGATTACCTTTGAAGAAGCCGAGTTCTTCATGAATGACCTCCGGGAGACAGGAGCTATTGACCGCTCGGTGCTCTTTATTAATCTGGCTAACGACCCAGCTATCGAGCGGATTGCGACGCCGCGGATTGCCCTGACAGCAGCCGAGTATCTAGCTTATGAAAAGGACATGCACGTTTTGGTCATCATGACCGACATGACTAACTACTGTGAAGCCCTGCGGGAAGTTTCCGCAGCTCGTCGTGAAGTGCCGGGCCGCCGTGGGTATCCGGGCTATCTCTATACGAACCTGTCCACCCTCTATGAGCGGGCTGGACGTCTGGTTGGCAAGAAGGGCTCGGTGACGCAGATTCCGATCCTGTCCATGCCAGAGGATGATATCACCCATCCGATTCCGGACTTGACGGGATATATTACGGAAGGTCAGATTATCCTTTCGCGTGACCTTTATAACAGCGGCTATCGTCCGCCCATCAATGTCCTGCCATCTCTGTCTCGTCTCAAGGACAAGGGCTCGGGTGAGGGCAAGACCAGAGGTGACCATGCCGCAACCATGAACCAGCTTTTTGCTGCCTATGCCCAAGGCAAGCAGGCCAAGGAGCTGGCTGTCGTTCTGGGGGAATCCGCCCTGTCCGAAACGGACAAGCTCTATGTTCGCTTTACCGACGGCTTCGAGCAGGAATACATCAATCAAGGTTTCCAGACCAACCGAACCATCGAGGAAAGCTTGGATCTGGGCTGGGAACTTCTGTCCATCTTGCCAAGAACAGAACTCAAGCGGATCAAGGATGACATGATTGACCAATACCTGCCGCAGACCAAGGAGGAAGAAAGATGACACGACTCAATGTCAAGCCGACTCGGATGGAGCTGAATAACTTAAAAGCCCGTCTCAAAACGGCTGTCCGTGGGCATAAATTGCTCAAGGACAAGCGGGATGAGCTGATGCGGCGCTTCATTGAGTCTGTCCGTGAGAACAATCAGCTCCGCCAAAAGGTCGAATCCGCTCTGGTCGGTCATCTGCAGGATTTTGTCATGGCCAAGGCGCTGGAGAGCGACCTCATGGTTGAGGAGATTTTCGCTGTGCCCATGCGGGAAGTCAATCTACATGTGGAGACTGAGAATATCATGAGTGTACGCGTACCCAAGATGCATGCCCACATTGACAATCCGCATAGTGATGACGAGGGAGACGTGGTGTATAGCTATGTGGCCTCTAACAGTCAGATGGATGAAACCATTGAAAGCATGAGCGATCTGCTTTCTGACTTGCTGCGACTGGCTGAGATTGAGAAAAGCTGCCAGCTCATGGCGGATGAAATCGAGAAAACCCGCCGTCGGGTCAACGGACTAGAGTATGCTACCATCCCTGACCTCAAAGAAACCATCTACTACATCGAGATGAAACTAGAAGAAGCCGAACGGGCTAGCCTCGTCCGAATGATGAAGGTGAAGTAAGATGCGTAGGCGTGAAAAAAACGACTGAAAAATAGGAACTGGACGATGGATTCGATGAATCCAAGTCCAGTTCTCTTTTTTCTGAGTTTTTAGCCGTCGCTCGATTTAGCTTAGCTAACCCAGAGTGAATAGATATATTCACAGCAAAAATAGACGAAGAAGCGATAACTTCTAGGAGATCTTCTCTTTTTTGCCCAGAGCTTAGGTCAGTTTTGGTTTAGCTGAATACCAAGAGTTTAAATAAGTCCAAAAGAAAAAACAGAACCTCTCTAAAGGGGTTCTTTTGCTGATTGCTCATTTTTATATGTTACAAACAAATCTCCATATTACAGGGGGCAGACAGTTCTGTTAAATAGGTCGAAAAAGGCTTTTTTCTTAGAAGATTTATGGTAAGATAGTTTTCGTATCATGAATGATTAGGAAGGTGCATTTTGCATATGAAAATGAATAAGAAATTACTTTTGGCTTCAACTGTTGCTTTGTCAGCATTGCCTTTGTTTACAACAAAAGCTGAGGAGCAACCACAAAACTGGACTGCCAGAACAGTTGAGCAAATTAAAGCGGATATTACGAGCAATGAAAACCAACAAACATACACTGTTCAATATGGAGATACTTTAGGAAATATCGCTCAAGCGATGAATATTGACCTTGTTGAATTGGCTAAAATCAATCAAATTGCCAATGCGGACTTGATTTTCCCAGGTACTGTTTTGACCGTTACAACAAATGGACAAAATGAAATTGCCTCTGTAGAAATCCAAAGCTACCAAGCAGGAAATAACGCAGGATATGTAACAGAAAGTTATACAGCTGACGAGATTTTTGGTACTGAGCAAGCAGCACCAGCAACTCCTGCTCAACCAGCAGCAACTCCAGCACCGGCTGTTGAGGAAGCTGTTGCGGCTCCAGCAGACCAAGCACCAGCACCTACTGAAGAAGCTCCTGCCCCAGTAGCAGAAGTTGCAAGTGAAACAGCGCCAGCTGCGGAAGAAAATGCAGCAGCTCCAGTAGAGGCAGCTCCACAACCAGTAGTTGCTGCAAGTCCAGAAGCACCAGCTGAAGCAGCCCCAGCAGCAGCTGAATTAGGCCAAGACCAAGTCAGTCAAGCAACTGCTGCAGTTGAACCTACAACTTACAATGCTCCAGCTGTAACAGACGCTGCTAGCGTGACAACTAACAATCCTGCTAATGAAGGTCTTCAGCCACAAACTGCAGCTCTGAAAGAAGAGATAGCAGCTAAATATGGCATTACAGAATTTAGTCTTTACCGTCCAGGTGATAGCGGAGATCATGGTAAGGGCTTGGCAGCTGACTTTATCGTTGGTGACAATACTGAATTAGGAAACCGGGTTGCTGCCGATGTTACTTCTAACATGACTGAAAGAGGAATCTCTTACGTTATCTGGCAGCAACAGTTCTATGCACCATTTGAAAGCATTTATGGACCAGCTAATACTTGGAACCAAATGCCAGACCGTGGTAGTGTAACTGAAAATCACTACGACCACGTTCACGTATCTATGAATGAATAAGGTGGATACAAGCCCAGAAATGGGCTTTTTCTTATATTCTCTGTGAAAAAGCGAGAATTTTCTGATAAATTTTGGTATAATAAAGCGAACTACAGATAAAGGATGAGAGAGAATGACCTTAGTTTATCAATCAACACGCGATGAAAAGAATAAAGTAACAGCCAGCCAGGCGATTCTGCAAGGCTTGGCAACAGACGGCGGGCTCTTTACGCCCATTACCTATCCGCAGGTCGATTTAGACTTTGCCAAGCTCAAAGACGCTTCTTATCAGGAAGTAGCCAAGCTGGTTTTGTCTGCTTTTTTGGATGATTTTTCTGAAGCAGAGCTGGACTACTGTATCAACCATGCCTATGACAGCAAGTTTGATGATGCAGCGATTGCTCCCTTGGTCAAGCTGGATGGTCAGTATAATCTAGAGCTTTTCCACGGTGCGACCATTGCCTTCAAGGATATGGCTTTGTCTATCCTGCCTCACTTGATGACAACCGCAGCCAAAAAGCATGGCTTGGAAAACAAAATTGTCATTCTGACAGCAACTTCTGGGGACACAGGCAAGGCTGCCATGGCAGGCTTTGCGGATGTTCCTGGGACTGAGATTATCGTCTTTTATCCGAAAGACGGTGTCAGCAAGGTCCAAGAGCTGCAAATGACGACCCAGACGGGCGCCAATACGCATGTGGTTGCCATTGATGGGAACTTTGACGATGCCCAGACCAATGTCAAGCACATGTTCAATGACACAGACCTAAGAGCTCGTCTCTTGGAGCACAAACTGCAGTTTTCATCAGCTAATTCCATGAATATCGGCCGTTTGGTGCCGCAGATTGTCTACTATGTCTATGCCTATGCTCAGCTAGTGAAGACGGGAGAAATCACAGTAGGAGACAAGGTCAACTTTACAGTTCCGACTGGGAACTTTGGTAATATTCTAGCTGCCTACTATGCCAAGCAAATCGGTCTGCCGGTTGGCAAGCTGATCTGCGCATCGAATGAAAACAATGTCCTGACCGACTTCTTCAAAACTCAGGTTTATGACAAGAAGCGGAGCTTCAAGGTGACGTCTAGTCCGTCCATGGATATTCTGGTTTCCTCTAACTTGGAGCGTTTGATTTTCCATCTGTCTGGTAACAGCGCTGAGAAAACAGCTGCTTTGATGGCGGCTCTGAATGAGCATGGACAGTATGAACTGACGGACTTTGACGCTGAAATTTTAGAGCCCTTTGCAGCTGACTATGCGACAGAAGAAGAAACAGCAGCTGAAATCAAGCGGGTCTATCAAGCGTCTAACTACATCGAAGACCCTCATACAGCCGTTGCGTCTGCTGTCTATCAAAAATACGTGGCAGAAACAGCTGATCAGCGCAAGACTGTTATCGCATCTACTGCTAGTCCTTATAAATTCCCAGTTGTGGCCGTTGAGGCTGTGACTGGTCAAACAGGACTCAGTGACTTCGAGGCTTTGAACCAACTGCACGAACTTTCTGGTGTAGCCCTTCCACCAGCCGTGGATGGCTTAGAAACAGCCCCAGTGCGTCATAAAACGACAGTCGCTGCAGATCAAATGCAGGCAGAAGTCGAGGATTATTTGGGGTTGTAAAAAACAAAAACATCAGCTTATTCATTGGCTGATGTTTTACAATCTATTTCAACACAATCAACTGCTTGCCAGCTAGGCTGTAACTGTCAGCTAGCGGCGCGATTGGTTTTTGGGCATCAATGGCTGGGTATTGGAGGTGTAGCTTTTGCTTGCTTTTGTTTTCGTAGACAGCCTCTTGGATGCCAAAGTTGATGACAATGGTCATGCTCTCCTTGCTGTCTTGAATTTTGTACTCCAATAAACTGTCTGTCAGCCAGTTGACCTGACAGGCTTGCTTGATGGCGTCGCTGGTCTTTAGATGCAGCAGCGGATGCGCCTTGCGGAAGGCAATCAGCTTCTTGACAAAAGCAATGTCTTCTGTGTAATGCAGAGAGCGCAGCCAGTCTAGCTTATTGATCTCGTCGGGCATATTGTAGGTGTTGTCAATCAGATTTTTAGTCCGGAAAAATTCCTGACCGCTGTGGATAAAGGGAACACCTTGAGCCAGCAGGACGAGATGGAGAGCCAGCCGCGAATTGGACAGCCGATCCCGCAGGGTGATAGCGGGATTGACGATATCAAAATAGTCAAAAACCGTTGCATTGTCATGGCACTCGACATAATTAATAGCTTGCTGAGGCGCTATGAAGTGAGCCTCACCTTTTAGACCGACATTGGCCGTCAGGACATTTTCAAGATAACTGGCAGGAGTCTTGCTCTCGATTTGCCGGCCTTGGGCGATGGTCTGCTTGAGACTGTCACGGAAATGGTCGCTGAAAAATCCATAATCTGGCAGCTGGGCAGCATTGTACTGGTGAGCCAATCGCTCACTTGCCAGTCCAGTGTCCATCTGCCAGCCTTCACCATAGAGATAGATGTTAGGATAGAGCGTCTTGATTTCGTCGGCTATCTGCTGCATGGTTTGGATATCTAAAATCCCCATCAGATCAAAGCGGAAGCCGTCAAAGCCATAGAGACTAACCCATTGCTTGACCGACTGCTTGATATAGCGGCGGGCCATGGCCTTCTCACTGGCTACATCATTGCCGCAGAAGGTTCCGTTGGTCCGGTAGCCCATGTCATTGAGTCGGAAAAAATAGCCGGGCACTATTTTTTCAAAAGCATAGCTATTGGCATCATAGACATGATTGTAGACCACATCCATGATGACGCTGATATCAGCATTGTGGTAGGCAGTAATGGCTGACTGCAGCTCTAAGATGCGGGCATAGGGGTCTCGTGGGTCGCTGGCAAAACTGCCATCTGGGACATTGTACTGGACAGGGTCGTAGCCCCAGTTGTAGACGAGCTCTGGATGCTTTTCATCAACACTGCCAAAGTCATAGACAGGCATGAGCTGCACGTGGCTGATACCTAGCTCTTTCAGATAGTCCAGACCGAACTTCTGGCCGTGGACGACTGGAGATTCGCTCAGCGAGGCAAACTTCCCAGGATAGGAGAAACCAACTTCTTTCTGCATAGAGAAGTCTCGGACGCTCATTTCATAAATGACGGCTTCTGTCGGATCCAACTGTGTTTTTGCTCGTTTGATAGGCTTTTTAATCTTGTCTAAATCGATGACATAGCTGTTGCCCGAATTGACATCTGAGGATAGGGCGTAGGGATCGTGGACTTCCACCCACTTGCCATTGATCTTATGGAGATAAGAATAGGAGGCTCCCTCTAAATCTCCCTTAATCTGGGCATGCCAGACTCCCTTATCAAGACGTTTGAGATGGTGAACCTGATCTTTCAGATGCAGGAGGACTTTTTCGGAAATAGGTGCCCAGAGTTTGAAATCGGTGGCTTGGGGACTGTATTGAGCTCCCAAATCGTCGCCTGCATAGTCAAAAATCTCATCGAAAATAGGCCTTTTCACGATATGGCGGTACTGCAGGTCGGTATGGTTGCGGTCTTGGTCATAGACCTTGTAGGACTGCGTCAGGTCAATGGGCTCATTAGCCGATACGGTGTAGATAATCCGATTTTCCTGATTGTTGATGTTTTTGATGGTTAAGGGGCTGGAGCTGTGCTTGTCTTCCAGTGTAAAGTGGATGGAGTAGGCATCAAAGCTCTTTTCCAGTTCGATGGTGATGATGTTTTCGTCATCTAAATAGGCTTGAAAAATACGAAAGGCCATGTTTTTCCTCTTTCTTTGTCAGTTTCTCTTCGGGTAATTGCTTTTAAGTTCAGGCTCTTCTCTGGTTTAAGACAAGGCCGTTCAGTGAATCGTTGATAAATGAGCAAAAGCACTCGGATTAGCGAGTGCTGATGCTATGCGGAATCAGCTGGCGATAGCAGATTTGCTTGTCTTCTTTATTGTCTTTGATGATTTGAAAGAGAGTCCGGAAGGATTCCTTTCCCAGTTCCAGGGCATTGATATCGATATAGGCATCCACATCAATGCGCGGTTTGATAGAGTCAAAGGTGATAATGGGAATTTGGTAGTCCTGATCTTTGAGATAGTGCAGGGCACCTTCTGCTACCAAGGTATCAGAGGTTACGATGGCTTCAATCTCATCCAGCGGCAGCTCCTCCATAATCTTGTAACTGTTGTCTTCCAGAAGGAAACCGAAGGCGAATTTGATAATGCGTTCATCCAAAGGCAGGCCTGCTTCATTCAGAGCTTGCTTGTAGCCTGTGTAACGATCCTGGGAAACGACCAACTCCTTATTCCCAGCCAGAAAGGCGATTTTTCGATAGCCCTTGTCTAGGAAATATCTGGTCGCATCATAGCCAGCCTTGATATTGTCATTGTCTACCAGAGAGATGAAAGGTGAGACAGCTTTCCCTAGGATAAGGAAGGGGAAGTTGTTTCTGACTGCAAAGTCAACCAAAGGATCGTCCTGCTTAGAATAAAGGAAGATCAGTCCGTCTACTCGCTTGCCCAAGATCATCTGCTTCATATTGTCCAAGCGGTGCGCTTCATCTTGCCCTGTGCTGATCTGGATGGCATAGTCATAGTCAGAAGCAATCTGAGAAATCCCCCGCAATACAGTTGGGAAGAAAGGGTTTTGATAGAAGACATCTGAGTCGTCCGGCAGGATCAAGCCGATGACCTGGCTGGACTGGCTGACCAGACTTCTGGCATTGAGATTGGGATGATAGTCCAGCTCCTTCATAGCAGCACGGACCCGTTTTTTAGTTTCTTCACTGATGGTTGATTTATTTTGCACGACGCGGGTCACAGTAGAGGGCGACACGCCTGCTAGTTTTGCGACTTCTTTGATAGTAACTCGCATAAAAACCTCCTAAAGGCCTGCATTTGCTGGAAATCCTTTCTATAACATCAACTGTTTTAAATCTACTAGTAGAAGCACTTACTTTCTAAGAGTCATGCAAACATGTGCCCAAAATAGCTATCGTAACCAGTGATTTTGCTTAACTATTGTGGTCAAAAAAGTAAGTATAAAGCAGTTTCTCCGCAAACGCAAACGTTTTCTGTTTGTAAGAACATTTTAACACAAAAAGAGAACGCTTGCAAGAAGAGAAAACGTTAAACAATTGGGGCAGTAGGGAAGTCCTAAAAAAGCCCTAGAGTCTTTAAGAAATAAATTAAAAAAAATATTCAAAACCCCTTGCACTAAAAAAAAAAATAGGTTATAATCAAGTCGACGCAAACGTTTGCATTAAGTAAAAATGAGAAGGCGTAGAGGAAAAAATAACGAGGTGACAAAATGAAAAAACGTCAAAGCGGTGTGCTCATGCACATTTCATCCCTTCCGGGCAAGTACGGTATCGGATCTTTTGGCCAAAGTGCTTATGATTTTGTAGACTTCTTGGTTCGCACCAAGCAGCGCTATTGGCAGATTTTGCCACTGGGAACGACCAGCTATGGTGATTCTCCTTATCAGTCTTTCTCTGCTTTTGCGGGGAATACCTACTTTATCGATTTTGATATTCTGATAGAAGAAGGGTTGCTGAACGAGGCAGATGTCAAGGGAGCTGATTTCGGAGATGATCCTAGAAAAGTGGATTATGCAAAGATTTTCGATGCTCGCCGTCCAATCATGGAAAAAGCAGTAGCTCGCTTCTTGAAAGCAGACGATCTGTCTGACTATGAGAGCTTTGTAGAGCAAAATGCAGCTTGGCTAGAAGTTTTCGCTGAGTACATGGCTATCAAGGAGCATTTTGATAATCTAGCTTGGACAGAGTGGCCAGATGAAGCAATCCGCCGCCGTGAGGCTGCTAGCCTCGCTTCTTATCGTGAGAAGCTGGCTGATAAGCTGACCTACCATCGTGTGACCCAGTATCTCTTCTTTAAGCAGTGGTTAAGATTAAAAGCCTATGCTAATGAACATCACATTGAGATTGTCGGTGATATGCCAATCTATGTGGCAGCTGACAGTGCTGATGTGTGGGCACAGCCGCACTTCTTTAAGACAGATGCTGTTGGCAAACCGACCTGTGTGGCAGGCTGTCCGCCAGATGAATTTTCAGAAACTGGCCAGCTTTGGGGAAATCCTATCTATGACTGGGAAGCTATGGACAAAGATGGCTATGCTTGGTGGATTGAGCGTCTGCGCGAAAGCTTCAAGATTTACGACATTGTCCGTATCGACCACTTCCGCGGATTTGAGTCTTACTGGGAAGTACCTGCTGGCTCAGAAACATCTGCTTCTGGTAAATGGGTCAAAGGTCCAGATTATAAGCTCTTTGCAGCAGTTAAGGAAGCCTTGGGTGATTTGAATATCATCGCAGAAGACCTAGGCTTTATGACGGACGAAGTGATCGAGCTACGCGAGCGCACTGGTTTCCCAGGAATGAAGATCTTGCAATTTGCCTTCAATCCTGATGATGAAAGCATCGACAGTCCGCATCTGGCGCCAAACAACTCAGTCATGTATACAGGAACCCATGATAACAATACTGTTTTGGGCTGGTACAAGGATGAGATTGACGACGCTACTCGCCAGTACATGGCACAGTACACCAACCGCAAGGAGTACGAAACAGTACCTCATGCAATGCTGCGCACAATCTTTGCTTCAGTCAGCTTTATGGCCATTGCGACCATGCAAGACCTGCTGGAATTAGACAGTGCAGCACGGATGAACTATCCATCCACAATTGGTGGCAACTGGACTTGGCGGATGACAGCTGAAGAGTTGAATCCAATTGTCGAAGGTGAGCTTTATAGCTTGACTAAGACTTACCGCCGTATGAATACCGATTTAATTAACAAATAAAGAATAGCTAACTAGGCTTGAAGGGATTAATCATGTCAAACTTACAAACTTATATCAAAAATACTTATTCAAAAAATCTTGCTGATTGCAGCAATGAAGAACTCTACCTGGCTCTTTTGAACTACACTAAATTAGCCAGCGCTCAAAAGCCAGTTAATACTGGTAAGAAAAAACTCTACTACATCTCAGCTGAATTCCTGATTGGTAAACTTTTGTCTAACAACTTGATCAATCTTGGACTTTATGATGATGTGAAGCAAGAGTTGGCAGATGCTGGTAAAGACTTGATCGAAGTAGAAGAAGTTGAGTTGGAGCCGTCTCTGGGTAACGGAGGCTTGGGCCGTTTAGCTGCCTGCTTCATGGACTCTATTGCGACACTTGGTCTCAATGGTGATGGTGTAGGACTGAACTACCACTTTGGTCTTTTCCAACAGGTTTTGAAAAACAACGAACAGACAACTATTCCTAACTTCTGGCTGACTGAGCAAAACTGGTTGGTTCGCTCTAGCCGCAGCTACCAAGTGCCATTTGCTCACTTCACTCTGACATCTACTCTTTATGATATTGATGTGCCAGGCTACAAGACAGAAACTAAGAACCGTCTTCGTCTCTTTGATTTGGACTCAGTGGATGCGGATATCATCACAGACGGTATTGACTTCGATAAGACAGATATCGCTCGCAACTTGACCCTCTTCCTCTATCCAGATGATAGTGATAAGCAAGGTGAGCTGCTCCGTATCTTCCAGCAGTACTTCATGGTTTCAAATGGTGCTCAGCTGATTATTGACGAAGCGATTGAAAAAGGCAGCAACCTGCACGACTTGGCAGACTATGCTGTCATCCAAATCAATGATACCCACCCATCTCTGGTTATCCCAGAAATGATTCGTCTCTTGACTGAACGTGGTTTGGATCTGGATGAAGCAATTGCTATCGTACAGAAGATGACTGCTTATACAAACCACACGATTTTGGCAGAAGCTCTTGAAAAATGGCCTCTGGAATTCTTGAAAGAAGTAGTACCGCATCTGGTACCTATCATCAAAGAGCTTGACAAGCGGGTTAAAGCTAAATACGCAGATCCAGCAGTGCAAATCATTGATGAGGACGATCGTGTGCACATGGCACACATGGATATCCACTACGGATACAGTGTCAATGGGGTTGCTGCTCTGCATACAGAAATCCTGAAAAACTCTGAGCTTAAAGCCTTCTACGATATCTACCCTGAAAAATTCAATAACAAGACCAACGGTATTACTTTCCGCCGCTGGCTCATGCATGCCAACCCACGCCTGTCTCATTATCTGGATGAGTTGCTGGGCCGCGACTGGCACCATGATGCAACTAAGCTCGAAGGCTTGTTGGAATTCACTGGCGCTGCAAATGTTAAAGAAAAATTGGAAGGCATCAAGGCTCATAACAAGCGTAAATTGGCTCGTCACTTGAAGGAAGCACAAGGCGTGGAAATCAATCCAGAATCTATCTTTGATATCCAAATCAAGCGTCTGCATGAGTACAAGCGCCAACAAATGAACGCTCTGTACGTTATCCACAAGTATCTGGACATCAAGGCTGGTAACATCCCTGCTCGTCCAATCACTGTCTTCTTCGGTGGTAAGGCTGCTCCTGCTTACACAATTGCACAGGACATCATCCACCTCATCCTTTGCTTGTCAGAAGTAATTGCTAATGACCCTCAAGTGGCTCCACACCTGCAAGTAGTTATGGTAGAAAACTACAATGTTACGGCATCTAGCTTCTTGATTGCGGCTGGTGATATTTCTGAGCAGATTTCCCTGGCTTCTAAGGAAGCATCTGGTACTGGTAACATGAAGTTCATGCTTAACGGTGCTTTGACTCTTGGTACTATGGACGGAGCCAATGTTGAGATTGCAGAGCTGGTCGGCGAAGACAACATCTACATCTTCGGTGAAGATTCTGAGACTGTTATTGACCTCTATGCAAAATCTGCTTACAAGTCTAGTGAGTACTATGCGCGCGAAGCTATCAAGCCGTTGGTTGACTTTATCGTCAGCGATGAAGTATTGGCAGTTGGTAAAGCTGAACGCTTGGAACGTCTTTACAATGAACTAATCAGCAAGGACTGGTTCATGACCCTGCTGGATCTGGAAGACTATATCCAAGTCAAAGAGCGCATGCTGGCGGACTATGAAGACCGCGATGCTTGGATGGACAAAGTCATCGTCAATATCGCCAAAGCTGGCTTCTTCTCATCTGACCGTACTATCGCTCAATACGAAGAAGAAGTATGGCACTTGAACAGCTAATATTCTTTGAATCAAAAAAGCCGAGACAGCAGTGTTTCGGCTTTGATTTTGAATAAAAGATATGGATAGGGGCTTAGCTATTGTGTGGGCTTCTGAAAAGGCGAAAGCCTCTTGGTCTTGTCAGCTTTTTCTTTTCGGTGTATAATAAGTGAAAATATTTCTTTACAGGAGGCGTTCATGAAAAAGAAACCAATTTATCTTTATGTTTTGCTGGGCTTGTCAACCGTAGGAACCTTGTGGGGACTTTTTAGCAAGTTCACTTCTTCTGATGCTGGAGTGAAAAGCATTCTTAAGCAGATAGAAGAACCAGCAAAATCCCAGTATGCAACTTATTTTAGCAAGAGTGCTGAAGTGGCGAATTCGCTAGCCAATAATTTCTTTTTTTACGGGCACATCATTCTCTTAATAGTGGCTCTTTTCTTCCTTTTTAGGAAAGATGTATTTAAGGCCAATCTTATCTACATTGCCGATGTTCTTGTGGGCTTGATTTCGACAGCCTATGCTTATGTGGTATCAAAGGGAATTATAGCTTCTTCTTTTTCAGACTCAACTCTTCTTTCGGCACAGATGACGGGGCTGAATTTCTCCATCCTCCTTTCAGTAGTCATTAGCCTAATCTTCCTTTCCATCGTCATCTTTAAGCTAGTCCAGCAGCAAAAAGAGGCTGAAAAAGCAGAACTAGCTGCAAATGAATAAGATTTGACAAATAACAGATAAGTGCTTACAATTTTAAGAAGCAATATCTGTTATTTTTTAGAATGGAGAGTAAAATGACAAAGGTTTCCTTGGTTTACATCAGCTTGAGCGGCAATACAGAGAGTTTTGTCCGTCGGCTGACAGACTATTTGCTGGAGCAGCATCCAAGCCTAGAAGTGGAGAAGATTCATATCAAAGACATGGTAAAGGAAGGGCAGCCCTTTTTTGAAATGGACAATCCTTTTATCGCTTTTCTGCCGACTTATCTGGAGGGTGGCAATGGTGTGGATAATGGTGATGTAGAAATTCTGACAACCGATGTGGGGGATTTTATCGCCTATGATCAAAATGCTAGCAAGTGTCTGGGTGTCATTGGCAGTGGTAATCGTAACTTTAATAACCAATACTGTCTGACCGCTAAGCAATACTCAGATCGCTTCGGATTTCCGGTTTTGGCCGATTTTGAAATGCGCGGCATGTTGGGAGACATTAAGAAGGTTGCAGGGATTATTGAAGAACTTTATCATATTGAAAAAAACGAAAACCAGTGAGGTTTTCGTTTTTTGATGTTTCTAAATTAAGCTTACATCTTTTCTGGCGCTTCTACTCCTAGCAGACGCAGAGCTTCTTTGAGGACAACAGCTGTTGAGTAGCTGAGAGCCAGACGGCTGTCGCGCTCAGGGCTTTCGTCCAGAATCCGTGTGTGTGCATAGTATTTGTTAAAGGCTTGAGCCAGACTGATAGCATATTTGGCAATCAGAGATGGCTCATAGTTATCAGCAGCACGCTTGACAACGCGACCGAAGTCTTGGAGCAACTTGATAATTTCCCAGCTTTCTGGATCGTTCAGGCTGTATGTAGCCTCTGCATCTGGCTGGAAGTTCGCCTTGCGCAGGATAGACTGGATACGAGCATAGGCATACTGGATGTAAGGGCCTGTTTCTCCCTCGAAGGAAACCATAGCTTCCAGGTCAAAGTCGTAACCATTGCGGCGGTCAGTTTTGAGGTCGTAGAACTTAACTGCCCCAACCCCAACTGCACGAGCAACAGCTTCCTTGTTTTCCAAATCTGGGTTTTTAGCTTCAATCTGGCTCTTAGCCCGGCTGATAGCTTCCAGCAGAGTTGGTTCGAGAAGGATGATATTTCCTTTACGTGTAGACAGTTTTTGACGGTTCTTAGTCACTAGACCAAAGTCAACGTGAATCATGTCATCGCTCCAGTCAAAGCCCATCTTTTTCAGAACGGCCTTGAGCTGTCTGAAGTGGTTGGCCTGCTCTTGACCTACAACATAGACATTTTTGACAAAGTTGTAAGTGCGAGCCCGGTAGATGGCTGTTGCGATATCACGTGTAATGTAGAGAGTAGCGCCGTCTGATTTTTTAATCATAGCAGGCGGAAGGTTGAAGTCTTCCAAGTCTACAATGCTAGCTCCTTTGGATTCTTGTAGGAGACCTTTTTCTTCAAGGATTTGAATCCCTTCGTCCATCTTGTCGTTGTAGAAGGCTTCACCGTTTAGACTGTCAAATTCGACACCAAGGAGTTCGTAGATACGGTTGAACTCTGTCAGACTTTCGTCGCGGAACCATTGCCAGAGCTCAGTCGCTTCTGGGTCACCGTCTTCTAGCTTCTTGAACCAAAGGCGGCCTTCGTCATCTAGAGATGGGTCGTTTTCGATCTCAGCATTGATACGTACATAGAGTTTGAGGAGCTCGTCAATAGGGTTGGCTTCAACAGCTTCCTGGCTTCCCCACTTCTTATAAGCTACCATAAGGAGACCAAACTGTTTGCCCCAGTCTCCCAAGTGGTTAACTTTAATGGTATTGTAGCCAATCTTGCGGAAGATGTTGGAAAGAGCGTCACCGATAACAGTAGAACGCAAGTGGCCGACTGAGAAAGGCTTGGCAATGTTTGGACTGGACAGGTCAATGGTGATATTCTGATTATTTCCTTCGTTCTGCTGGCCGTAGTCAGCTCCGTCTTTGATGACTTCTTTGATAACTTGGCCAGAAATTTCAGCCTTGCTGAGGAAAAAGTTGACATAAGGACCAGTCGCAACGACTTTGTCAAAATGCGCTGTATCAATCTTTTCAGCGATGTCAGCAGCGATGATTTGAGGAGCTTTGCGCTCAGTCTTTGCCAGAGAAAAGGCTGGGAAGGCGATATCACCAAGTTCAGAGCTCTTTGGCTGCTCCAATAAATTTAAAATAGCGTCTTGATCAAGGCTGTCAATAACCTTGGCCAATTCGCCGGCAATCAACTGTTTGTTATCCATATTTGCTCCTTTGTGTCTTTTGTTATTATTTTATCACATTTTTCAAGGAATCTTCAATTTTTTTGGGAATAATTTTTGGGCTAATAGGAATTTTTCTGATATAATAAGAGGGATAAGAACCTGTATTTATAGATGGCCTTTTCATCTAAATGCTTCCTTCTCTGTTACTCTTCGTTAAAGTTTTTTGTTTATTCTCAGTATTCCTGCAAATCTTTGCCTAGATTGATGGAGAAGCAGTTTTTCATCGGATGGAGTATTCTTCATGAATGCAGCTTCTAAATATTCAATAATGAGGTAAAAATGAGAAAGAATGACCGTCATCAGTTAGTCAAAACGATGATTAAGGAAGAAAAGCTAGGAACGCAAAAGGAGATTCAGGATCGTCTGGAAGCGCAAGGGATTTATGTAACGCAGACTACCCTGTCGCGTGACCTCCGTGAAATCGGCCTGACTAAAGTTAAGAAGAAAGGGCTGACTTATTATGTTTTGGCGCATGAGACTGAAGAGATTGATTTGATAGAGTTTTTAGCCAAGCATGTGGAGAGTGTAGCCAGAGCCGAGTTTAGTCTGGTTCTTCGTACTGAGCTGGGCGAGGCAACAGTGCTGGCCAATGTCGTGGATAGCTCGCTGGATAGCCGTATTTTGGGAACCGTTGCGGGTGCCAATACTCTTTTAGTGGTTTGCCGGGATCAGGTAGCTGCTCAGGAGATTGAAGAGCAAATACAGGAAGTGATGTAAGAATCACAGTTTTTTCAGGAAAGGCGGAGAGGTTTGAGACGGAAGTCCTGACCTCATTTGTTTTTAGAAAGGATAGAGATGGCAGTAGAAAAGTTATCGCCAGGTATGCAGCAGTATTTGGATATCAAAAAGGACTATCCAGATGCTTTCTTGCTCTTTCGGATGGGGGATTTCTATGAGTTGTTTTATGATGATGCGGTCAATGCCGCCCAGATTTTAGAGATTTCTCTCACTAGCCGAAATAAAAATGCAGAAAATCCCATTCCCATGGCTGGAGTTCCCTATCATTCGGCACAGCAGTATATTGATGTTTTGGTCGAGTCAGGCTATAAGGTGGCGATTGCGGAGCAGATGGAAGACCCCAAAGAAGCCAAGGGTGTTGTCAAGCGGGAGGTCGTTCAGGTTATCACGCCGGGGACGGTGGTGGACTCCAGTAAGCCGGACTCTGCGAATAACTTTCTGGTGGCTCTGGATTACTCAGACGGCCTCTATGGTCTGGCTTATATGGACTTGGTGACCGGTGAGTTTCAGGTGACTAGTTTAGAGGACTTTGCCTTGGTCTGCGGGGAAATCCGCAATTTGAAAGCTAGGGAAGTGGTGCTGGGTTATGCCTTGCCAGAAGCTGAGGAGCAGGTCTTGGCTGGACAGATGAACCTCTTACTGTCCTATGTACAGACAGCCTTGGACGCTGTCCAGCTGCTGGGCGAGGAGCTGTCTCCTATGGAACATCAGGCAGCAGGGAAACTGCTGGAGTATGTGCACCGGACCCAGATGAGGGAGCTCAGCCATTTGAAGAAGGCTCAGCATTATGAAATCAAGGACTTTCTGCAAATGGACTATGCCACCAAGGCGAGTCTGGATTTGACAGAAAATGCTCGTTCGGGCAAGAAGCACGGCAGTCTTTATTGGCTGATGGATGAGACCAAGACGGCTATGGGCGGTCGCATGTTGCGCTCTTGGATTCAGCGTCCGCTGATTGATGAAGCGCGAATCATCCAGCGGCAGAATGTCGTCGAGGTCTTTCTGGATCATTTCTTTGAGCGAAGTGATTTGACAGAAAGCCTCAAGGGAGTCTATGATATCGAGCGGCTGGCTAGTCGGGTTTCTTTTGGCAAGACCAATCCTAAAGATCTGCTGCAGCTGGCAGCAACATTGGGCAATGTGCCTCAGATTAAGGCTATCTTGCAAGGAATCGGCAGCCCGCATCTAGCTCGTTTGATTGAGGGCTTGGATCCTATTCCAGAGCTGGCAGGCTTGATTAGCTCAGCTATTTCGCCGGATGCACCCCATATCATCACCGAGGGAAATATCATTCGGACAGGTTTTGATGAGACCTTGGATCAGTATCGACTTGTGCTGAGGGAGGGAACCGGATGGATTGCGGAGCTGGAAGTTAAGGAGCGTGCCAACAGCGGCATCAGCAATCTGAAGATTGATTACAACAAAAAAGATGGTTACTATTTCCACGTGACCAATTCCCAGCTGGCTCATGTGCCTAGCCATTTCTTCCGCAAGGCAACCCTGAAAAATTCGGAGCGTTTCGGAACGGAGGAGCTGGCTCGGATTGAGGGAGAGATGTTGGAGGCGCGTGAAAAATCTGCTAATTTGGAATACGAAATTTTCATGCGGATTCGCGAGGAAGCTGGCAAATACATCCAGCGCTTGCAGGCCTTGGCACAAACACTGGCAGCTGTCGATGTTTTGCAGAGCTTTGCTGCAGTGGCGGAGCAGGGACATTTGGTGCGCCCTGTCTTTACTGAGGAGCGCCGTCTGGAGATTGAAAAAGGTCGGCATGCTATTGTGGAAAAGGTCATGGGTGCCCAGAGTTACATTCCAAATAGTATTCTGCTGGACCAGCAAACGGACATCCAGCTCATTACCGGGCCTAATATGAGCGGGAAGTCGACTTATATGCGCCAGCTGGCTATCATCGTCATTATGGCACAGATGGGATCTTATGTGCCCGCTCAGTCTGCCAGTCTGCCACTATTCGATGCGATTTTTACTCGCATCGGTGCAGCGGATGATTTGGTGTCCGGCCAGTCTACCTTTATGGTGGAGATGATGGAGGCCAATCGGGCCATTCGACAGGCCAGCGAGCGTTCGCTCATTCTCTTTGATGAGCTGGGGCGTGGAACGGCGACTTATGATGGGATGGCGCTGGCTCAGGCTATTATCGAGCATATTCATCATTATACTGGGGCCAAAACCCTCTTTGCCACCCACTATCACGAGCTGACAGCCTTAGAGGATAGTTTGGAGCATTTGGAAAATGTTCATGTGGCGACCTTAGAAAAGGATGGCCAGGTGACTTTCCTGCATAAGATTGAGCCGGGTCCGGCTGACAAGTCCTACGGAATTCACGTGGCGAAAATTGCGGGACTTCCTGAGAAATTACTGGAGCGGGCAGACAGCATTTTGAGTCATTTGGAAAGTCAGGATACAGGAATAGACTCAGAGCTTCCTACCGAATCCAGACAAACACGGTCGCAAGTGGCTGAGCAGATGACTCTTTTTGCAGAAGGATTGGAAAATCCAGTCCTGACTGAACTACGAGACTTGGACATCTATAATATGACTCCTCTGGAAGTCATGGCAGCAGTGGCCGATCTCAAGAAGAAGTTGTAAAAGCAAAGAACAGACTTGTTAATGCCTCAAGTCTGTTCTTTTTATTTCTCACGATTTGCTAGACAAGCCGCTATTGATTTTTTGAATTTTACGGTAGGTGTGGTAATAGATGACGCCTGAAATGATTAGATAGATGAGGGTGAATTCCCCGACGGCAGTCAGTGTCAGGCTGAGTATTTTTTCTCTTGGGAAAAATCCAGCTAGATTAGCCAAAAGTGCAAAACTCAGAATCATCACACCAAAGTGGCTGACGATGGAGCGCAGGATGCTCCAGTCTCTTTGGAAGAAGCTTCCGCTCCATCTGAAAATAGCTCCCATGATAAACCAGATAAACATGCAGTAGAGCATGATGAGGGAAACATGGACATGCTGGCTCAAAAAGAAGTGGCCGATAGGAGAGCGAGGGTGAAGCGGTAGATAAGCTGGATTGTAAAAATAAGAAACAATCATGGAGAAGAAGAGACCAATGAAAATCCCTCCAATCCCTCCGAAAAAGAGTTCTTTAAGACGAGTTTTCATAATTGCAACCTTTCTTTGATAGATTTGAGATAACGGCGGGACGAGTAAGTCTGGTCGCCGTTTTTCAGAAATATTTGAATCAGACCATTTGGAGTCAGCTTGAGATGGCTGATTTGTCAGCTGTTGATAATCTCCGATTGAGAAATCTGCAGAAAATAATCCGGAAGGATCTGCAGCAACTGATAAAGAGCTTGTTGAGCTCGATAGCTGTCTTTTGCTGTTCGGACTCGGATCTGGCGATTTTCTGTATAGATTCGGTGGATTTCCTTAGCATCCAGCAGATAGATTTCGTCCTCTTTCTTGACATGGATCTTGTCCTCTTTACCCAGATGTTGAGCAAAGTGGACCAATTCCTGAATGCTTTCTGTCATGAGGCGAGCCTCAATGCTAACGGAGTCTTCGGTAATTTGAGAATCGATTCTTAGCTTAACTTTCATAACTTCCTCCTTTCACCTTTATTAAACCGCAACTTAGCAGCGAAAACAAGCCCTTTTGTCTATGTGGCAGCTATTTGTGTCTATCTGGTTTGGCTGGCGGACAGAATGGTCAAGAAAATGCTGCCCTCTGATAGAAAAAGCCCAATGTGTTATAATAGATAGCAGAACAAATACGGAGAAAATGATGTCAAAAATTATCGAACTTCCAGAAATTCTAGCCAATCAGATTGCAGCTGGTGAGGTCATTGAGCGGCCTAGCAGCGTGGTCAAGGAGCTAGTGGAAAATTCAATTGATGCGGGTGCAAGTCAGATTACTATCGAAATCGAAGAAGCTGGACTTAAGACTATTCAGGTAACGGACAATGGTGAGGGCATAGACCACGAAGATGTTCCTCTGGCCCTTCGACGCCATGCTACCAGCAAAATCAAGAAGCAGGCGGATCTCTTTCGGATCCGGACGCTGGGTTTTCGTGGCGAGGCTATTCCTTCTATTGCTTCTGTCTCGCGTTTTACCATTGAAACAGCAACGGAAGCCGGCCAGCACGGGACTCTACTAGTCGCCCAAGGTGGTGAGATTGAAGAGCATGTGCCTACTAGCAGTCCCGTGGGAACGAAAATCAAGATAGAAGATCTCTTCTTTAATACTCCAGCCCGGCTCAAGTATATGAAGAGCCAGCAGGCTGAGCTGTCCCATATTGTTGATGTGATTAATCGGCTCAGTCTGGCCCATCCGGAAGTGGCTTTCACCCTTATCAGTGACGGCCGCGAAATGACACGGACTGCCGGCAGTGGCAATCTGCGTCAGGCTATTGCGGGCATCTATGGTCTGGCAACAGCTAAGAAAATGGTGGAAATCTCTGCTTCGGATTTGGACTTTGAGGTGAGTGGCTATGTCAGCCTGCCTGAGCTGACTCGCGCCAATCGTAATTATATTACCATCCTCATCAATGGCCGCTACATTAAGAATTTCCTGCTCAATCGTGCTATTTTGGACGGCTACGGCAGCAAGCTTATGGTAGGACGCTTTCCACTAGCGGTCATCAATATTCAGATTGACCCCTATCTGGCCGATGTCAATGTCCATCCGACCAAGCAAGAGGTGCGGATTTCTAAAGAACGCGAACTCATGGCCTTGATTTCGCAAGCCATTGCGACCAGTCTCAAGGAGCAAGACCTTATCCCGGATGCTTTGGAAAATCTAGCCAAATCAACTGTTAAACGTGCCAATAAGCCTGAACAGACCAGTCTTCCGCTGAAAGAAAATCGCCTCTATTACGATAAGGAGAAGAATGATTTCTTCCTCAAGCCACAGGTGGCCGAGCAGCAGCTATCCTTTGAAGAATCAGCGGAACCTGTTCATGAAGCGACAGACGAAAAAGCAGAGCCACAACCGACTTCGGTCAAATTCGTAGAGAGAAAGCCAGTCAGCTATGACCAACTAGACCATCCAGAGCTAGACCAGGCTAGTCTGGAGCGGGCTGTGGATAAGTTGGAACAGGAAGAGAAATCAAGCTTCCCAGAGTTAGAATATTTCGGTCAGATGCATGGTACTTATCTGTTTGCTCAGGGCAAGGGCGGTCTTTACATTATTGACCAGCATGCTGCTCAAGAGCGGGTCAAGTATGAGTATTATCGGGAGAAGATAGGGGATGTGGACAATAGCCAGCAGCAGCTCCTAGTGCCCTATATCTTTGAATTTCCAGCGGACGATATGTTGCGAATCAAGCAGCGGATGAAGCTGTTAGAAGACGCTGGCATCTTTTTAGAAGAGTACGGAGCCAACCAGTTTATCCTCCGTGAGCATCCCATTTGGTTCAAGGAAGAGGAGATTGAAGCCGGCATCTATGAGATGTGTGATATGCTTCTCCTGACCAAGGAAGTTTCCATCAAAAAATATCGAGCAGAGCTGGCCATTATGATGAGCTGCAAACGCTCCATCAAGGCCAATCACAGTCTGGATGACTATTCTGCGCGTGATTTGCTCTTTCAGCTGTCCCGGTGTGATAATCCTTATAATTGCCCACACGGTCGGCCGGTCTTGGTCCACTTTACCAAGTCAGATATGGAAAAAATGTTCCGCCGCATTCAGGAAAATCATACTAGCCTGCGGGAGTTAGGAAAATACTAAACTGTATAGAAGATCAAACAGCCCTAGTTATAGAACTAGAGCTGTTTTTTAATGTTTGAGCTGAACTTGTGTTCCAGCAAGCAAATCAGCTGGATGTCGTTTGTCCTTGCGAAGCAATCCCATCAGCAGAAAGACTAAGAAGAGAATCCCTGCTGAAGTTGACAAGAAAATTGACAGGGTATCTGCTTGATAAGCACTACGGATAGCTCCCATATGTCCCAGCTGCCAAGGAAAAAATTTGATAGCAGAGCGCAAAAGACTGTGGGAAAGGCTCCTATGTTTGTAAACCAACTGTAAACCTGCCCAACGTTTTCCAAAACTGCCTTTTCTATAGTCTAGCCATGCAAAGATAATAGTTAGAGGAAGGACTGAGGTAGAAAAAGCCAGAAGCTGGCTCTGGGCTTCAGTGAATACAGGAATGCCTTTTAGAACCAGATTATAAAAGCCCATAGCTAGTAAAAAAAGAGCAATGAGGTAGCCCGAGATAAAGAGCCAGTCGCCAAAGAGTTCTTTCAGACGAGTTTTGACTGGTATGGGATTGTCAGTTTTTAGTTTCATCTTTAGCACCTTCTTTCTTAAAATCATCAAGGCCTATAACCTTGTCCAGATACTTTTTCTTGATTTTTAGCGCCTTGTTAATAGCCATTGCTGATGCGATTAAGAGGAAAAAGCTCAACCAGACCAGGGCAGTGAATTTTGCTGGAAAGCTAGAACTTGCGAAGAAGAGAAAAATAGCCAAGGCTGATACAAAAATATACAGAACCTGCCAGAAGCCATAAGATTTTACTTCCTTGTAGTAGCGATCTTTTTCGTCTTCTGAGAGGACGGGTTTTATTTCCGGCTTGTCGCTTTCTTCTAAAAGCAGATAATCTGTCGTCACTTGGAAAATCTTGCTCAGTTCTACAACTTTTTCGAGTTCTGGCAGTGCTTGGCCAGACTCCCACTTGGAAATGCTCTGACGAGAGACATTGATTTGTTCAGCCAGTTTTTCTTGTGACCAGCCTTTTTCTTTTCTTAGTTCAAATAATTTATCGGCGAGTTTCATGTTCGCAGCCTCCTTTTCTTTGCTAACTCTATCCTAACAGCTTTTAGTTATCTTGAGAATACAGCTTCCTGTACATTTTGTCAACCGCTGGTTGCACTTCTGTTTGCAGTTTCTAGACAGAAAATATGATATACTAGATAGGCAAAATGATACAAAAAGAAGGAAGATTATGTACGAATATTTTAAAGGAATCATCAGCAAGATTACAGCCAAATACATTGTGTTGGAAGCCAACTCTATCGGCTATATTCTTCATGTGGCCAACCCCTATGCTTACTCAGGGCATCTTCATCAGGAAGCCAAGGTCTATGTTCACCAAGTGGTGAGAGAAGACGCGGAGCTCCTGTACGGTTTTGCGACCGAGGAGGAGAAGCAACTTTTTCTTAGCTTGATTTCAGTCTCAGGTATCGGCCCAGTGTCTGCTCTGGCTATCATTGCGGCGGATGATAATGCTGGCTTAGTGCAAGCCATTGAGCAAAAAAACATCACCTACCTGACCAAGTTTCCTAAGATTGGTAAGAAAACAGCCCAGCAGATGGTGCTGGACTTGGAAGGAAAGGTAGTGGCAGCAGGCAGCCCAGCAGAAAGCAAGGCACCTGTCCAGACTGCGGATAATCAGGAGCTGGAAGAAGCCATGGAAGCCATGCTGGCTCTGGGCTACAAGGCTGCTGAACTCAAGAAAATCAAGAAATTCTTTGAAGGAACGACGGATACAGCAGAAAACTATATCAAGTCTGCTCTTAAGATGTTGGTGAAATAGGAGAAAGTTATGACTAAACGCTGCGGTTGGGTAAAGATGAACAACCCTTTATATGTGGCCTATCATGATGAGGAGTGGGGCAAACCCCTCCATGATGATCAGAAATTATTTGAATTGCTCTGCATGGAGACCTATCAGGCTGGACTTTCTTGGGAGACCATTCTCAATAAACGTCAGGCTTTTCGAGAAGCCTTTCATTTCTATGATGCCCAGAAAATTGCTCAGATGACGGATGCAGATCTGGATACTCTTTTGGACAATCCTAATATCATCCGTAATAAGATGAAAATCTATGCGACCAGGGCTAATGCTCAAGCTTTTTTGACTGTTCAAAAGCAGTTTGGCTCTTTTAATGATTATATCTGGTCCTTTGTAGATTTCAAAATGATTGACAATGAAGTTTTGAACTACAAGGAAGCACCTACTAAGACAGAGCTGTCAGAAACTATGTCCAAGGCTCTGAAAAAGCATGGCTTCAAGTTTGTCGGTCCTGTTTGTGTCTATTCATTCCTAGAAGCAGCTGGCCTTATCAATGATCATGAAAAGGATTGTGACTTCAATTCACATAAAAATACCGTTTGAGAAAGACTCTCAACGGTATTTTTCAATTTCTTCTTTTAGCGATTTTACTAGCTCTTTTTCATCGGCAAGTTGTAGTAGAGCAATCCCTTTTTTTATTAATTCGTTATCATTTTTGCAAATTCCAAGTCGAATCTGTGAAAGCCCGAGGGAATCATAACGTTTTTCTTTTTTTGACAAATCGTAAATGTACTTAGTGATTTCAGCGCATTCTCTCTTTAATCCATTATAAAGATAGATGGTAGAAAGGTTGACTAAGAGTCCGATTTGTAGATTATTCCCATAGCGAAATGATTGGTATTTTTTTATGCTATTTAAAATCTTTTGGGTAAATTGTTTGATATTTTCTAAAGGGAAGAAATAAAGGATAGTAGAAAGAAGTCGAAAATCGCTTTCATACCAAGTGTCCTGTTTCTCTAAATACGCCCAAATTTTATTGGTAGTAGCATTAATTTCTTTTGTCTCAGAAATTCCATTTTGTCTTAAATGAATAGTAATATTGATGCTATCTAAAGCATGTTTAATCGGAATATCGGAATGTTTATATAGATATGCCTCGCATTCTCTCTTTAGTTGTAACAAACCTTTTGTCCCTACAATAGACTCACCTTGGTTATAAAGAGAATTTAAAATTTTCTGTCTCTGACTAGGTTGATAATAATCACAAATGTATTTAAATTCTTCTAGTGTCATATCTATCTGGCGAAGTAAAAAAATCATGGTATCGAACTTTGGCACGACTTGCCCGCTTTCAATTCGTGCCAAAGTTGAGCGAGCTAAAAAATCCCCACAAATTTCTTCTTGAGTCAACCCTTTTGATTTCCTAATTTCTTTATAGATTTTTCCATAATCCCAGCGCATAAGAACTCCTTTTTAAAATGTTACTAAAAGCTACATTTTGAAAAAATATTTTAAAATAGTATATCATGAAATAAAAAGGAGGGCAAAAATATGGATGGGCAATGTCAAGTTCAACAAAAAGTTGGAATGATGTTCGATTAAATGCACATTGGAACTACTTTAAATTTTAACAATAGTTTATGAAAGTTGGAAGACCCAATAATATTATAGGGTCTTTTATAATATAGGTAGGAGCTTATGAAATTAAAATTAGGTGTTATAGGACTCTTTTTTTGCTTAATTGCTGCCATTGGTCTGGTTAGTATTAGTGATACTCAAAAACCAATACCTTTACCAATTGATGGTGCCTTCTCCATTCAAGGGAAAAGCAATCTTTCTAATGAAGAAATATATCAAATGATTAGTGGCCTATCAGAAGAGAAAAAAGTTAAAATATACAAGCCGGTGGTTCAGAATTCAGGACAGTTGACTTATATAAATCTTGATGATGCCAGCCATGAACAATTAAAGTCTATACCGATAACAGGGATGTACTATACTCTAGGGGAAATAGATTCAAATGGTTTAAAAAAACTTACGTCTACAGGTCTGCAAGTAGTATATATGGCTTACCCTTGGTATATGGGAGGAATGATACAATTTACTGGCTCTTTAAGATTTTTGTTAATGATTTCAATTTACTTAACCTTATTAGTTGTTTTATTTGTTGTTAGAGCGAGAAAGATTAAAGAAGGGATGATAAGACGTTCTTTAGGATTGCCTGTGTATAACCTAAAAAAGGATTATTTAATTTCTGTTACTTTTGAGCTGATTTTAGTTGCTTTATTGATGGTTTTCTATGGCTCTTTTCTGGGGAGTGGTCTCTTCACCTATAGTTCCAAGTTATTCTTCTCTCTACTTCTAACCAATTTTATAATTTTTCAAATCATTGATCTCATCACCTTTGTTTTATTTTGGCTGACGATTCAGGTTGAAAAGCCTATTGAAATTATAAAAAATAAGGCCAAAAACAGCCTCATTTTTATCGTATGGCTTGCGGTTATTTCTAGCATAATAGTTGTTTCAGGAGTCTTTTTACGGGAAACAAAGGCTAGTCAATCAAAGATAAATATACAGATAAAGCATTTAGAACCATGGAGTGCAGTAAAAGATTGGAAAAGACTAGAGTTTTTGGGTATTGAAAATGAATCTGTTACTAATGGAGAAGAAGCAAATGACTCAGGAGCTAAGTATATAGAGATTGCTAAAGCCTTAAAAAAACTGGATTTTATATATATCAAATCATCTTCAGCCTATGTTCCAGATTTTATGAAAACTTCTCATGTTACAGAAGATTTTTCTAAGCAATTAAAAAGTGATGGGATAACGAATCCAGAGGTTAATAAAGAGCTGGTTTATATCAATCAAACAGGTGCTAAGGTACAAAATAAAGTTAATGGAACAAACTATCGTATTTTAGATAATAAAATAGCAACCATCTATATTCCTAATAAATTTAAAGAGAATAAGGCATCAATCGAGAATACGGTTGTAGCAGAACAATTTACTGGTACAAACTATACAAAAGATGATCTTACGGTGCAAGTCATTCCTGATGGGCAAGAATTTTTCTATTTCAATGAAAATGGCAGTAGTGTCCCTGAAAATAAAGATAATCTACCTTTGGAAAGTGTGACAAATAGTAAGAGTAATATAGTGGTTGTATTAGATACTGATAAAATGGTAGAAACTAACGATTTTATTTTGGCAAGCAATATCATATATAACTCACTTTTTAGTCCAGAAGCAATTAAGGAAATCAACGATTTGAGTGCTAGTTTGAATTTTTCAATCAATCCAGTCGAGGTTTACCAAACTGTGAAACTTAATATTCAATCTTTAGAGCACCAAATTCTCCTTTCAAAAATACTGCAAATAATTATTTGTGGAATTGTATTTCTACTCATTTATCAATATGCTCAAATGTTTGTTGCCTTAAAACAGAATGACTATGTCAAAAAAATCATTTTAGGCCTATCGAAAACAAGTATAGCCATTTCAAGTCTAAAATATTTTATGATAACGATTATAATGGTTATCTTATTGACATTTATCATGACTGGACAAATAGAGTTATTGTATATTGGTCTTGCTTCTTTAACGGTTTTAATGATGTCAATGATAATAAGTTTCAGAAAATTATCTGATAGATACACTCAAATTCTAAAAGGGGATGACTAATGACAATTGAAATTGTGAATGTTACAAAAAAATATGGCTCAAAAGAAATATTTACAGATTTAAATTTAACCTTTGAAGCTGGGAAAAGCTACGCCTTGATTGGCGGTTCGGGTTCAGGTAAAAGTACCTTGCTAAACATTATAGGAAGGCTAGAAAAAATTGACAGTGGAAAAGTGTTAGTTGATAAACAGGATATTTGGAAAACAAAAGAAAGAACCTATTTTAAAAATACTATTGGGTATGTATTCCAAAATTATTCTTTGATAGAAAACAAAACAGTATATGATAATTTAAAACTCCTCAATAAAGACAAAAAGATTATATCTGAGATACTTGAAAAAGTAGGCCTTTCTACGGACTATTTAAAACATAAAATATATGAATTGTCTGGGGGACAGGCTCAGCGTGTAGCTATTGCAAGAATGTTAATGAAACCGCGTAAAATTATTTTAGCGGATGAACCTACAGGAGCCTTGGATAGTGAGATTGGGAATGAAATCATCAACTTATTATTGAGTGAAGCAGCCAAGAATAATTATGTTATTATAGCAACACATGATCCAGCTGTATATAGTAAAGTTGATGTTATCGTTGACATAAAAGATATAGGAAGTCAGGCATGAAAAAGAAAATTTATATTAGTTTGCTACTAGTCATTGGAATACTCGCAATCGTCTTAATTGGCAAACAAGTGATTAAAAAAGAAAATCCCAATAAACCTTCGGTGGATTTAACAGTCTATACAATCTCTTCGAATGATACCGAAAGATGGGATAAGATAAGGCAAGTAGAAACAGAAGATGCTGTCTATCTAATATCTGTCAAAGAAGTAGCATCTTCAGAAGAAGTATTTTCAAATATTATTGCAGATGGCACTGCTATGGGATTTGGAGTTAGTGAAGAAGAAGTTAAACAATTTAACAATAATTTAGGAACTACTGTAGTAGATGCTAAAAATAATAAATTGATTGGGATAGAATTCTTCACTTTTTCTGATGATGGTAAGGGATTTTCAGTAGCGAATTTTGATTACGGCAAAAAAGAGTTTAATAATCAAAAAAAAGAAAAGAAAGAGTTCTATAAAAAACTATACGAAGCGTTTAAAAAATAATTTATGATGACACGACAAACGCATAAAGACAAAAGTTCCAATAAATTTTTGAAATACAAAATCTAATCTTGATTCAGCTCATTTGTCAAAGGTAGCTACAGTTTTACTTTCCTTTTTTTTCTTTGCTTGTCTGTTCTCTTTCATAATTTTCATAATAGTGCGACTATATTCCTTGTTTCATAGAAAAAATTCCTTGGTTTTCTATCATCCAAGGAATTTTGTTTAGTTATCCTTTCTGCATCCAAATCTTTTCCTTGATAAAGATGCGTAATTCATAGAAAAGCATAAAGAGGGTGGAGATGAGGAAGCCAGCCATAAAGATATGATGCAAATAGGCAAAAATAGCAATCTCAACCAAAACAGAGAAGAGATAGAAAATGACTAAATAATGCCATTTCTTAGCCTTACTGTCTTCGATGACCTTTTTCTCCAAGCGCTCATCCTCCTTGATGAGTGTGTCCAGACTGATATCAAACTCCCGACTGATAGTGATGAGATTTCCAATATCAGGGATACCTTTTTCGCTTTCCCAGCGGGCAATAGCGGAGCGGGAAACCTTGAGTCTTTCTGCCAAAGCCTCCTGAGTGAGTTGATTTTGTTGACGAATATCTTTGAGAACTTGTGAAATTTTCATGATGATCTCCTTTCTTCAAATAAAAGTATTTAGATGATTTCCTTTTTTCATCTTTATTATAAAAATAATGAAACTATTTGCCAATAGCATTTCCCTAACAATCTAGTTATTCTGCATAACACCAGTCATTCTTAAAAGTTTTCCACAGCATGTTGACAAGTTTGTCAAGGAACTTGACAGCTCTTTTTATTTCCTGAAATGAAAATCAACTTTTTTAAGATTTTTTGTGATAAAATAAAGCCAATTCCGAATAGTAAGGTAGGAGGTTCTATGAAAGCAGAAATTATTGCTGTGGGCACCGAGATTCTGACCGGTCAGATTGTCAATACCAATGCCCAATTTTTATCTGAAAAACTGGCGAGTCTGGGGATTGATGTCTATTTTCAGACAGCAGTAGGGGACAATGAAAATCGCCTCCTCTCTGTTTTGGAAATTGCTCAAGGGCGTAGTAATCTGATTATCCTGACTGGAGGCTTGGGTCCCACAGAGGATGATTTGACCAAGCAGACCTTGGCCAAGTTCTTAGGGCGTGAGCTTAATTTTGACTCACAGGCTGTGGAAAAATTGGATCGCTTTTTTGCCAGCCGGCCAGATTATGCTCGAACGCCCAATAATGAGCGTCAGGCCCAGCTGGTCGAAGGTTCGACTCCTTTACCAAATGCGACCGGTTTAGCTGTTGGAGGATTGTTAGAGGCAGACGGAGTGACCTATGTAGTCCTGCCTGGCCCGCCTAGTGAGCTCAAGCCCATGGTCAATAACGAGCTGGTTCCCCTCTTATCCACAGGTCAGAAATTGTATTCACGGGTGCTGCGTTTCTTTGGTATCGGCGAGAGTCAGCTAGTGACTATTTTGTCAGAGATGATTGAGCAGCAGAGTGACCCCACCATTGCTCCTTATGCAAAGACAGGGGAAGTTACCCTGCGACTGTCCACCAAGGCTCTGAGTCAGGCAGATGCCGACAGCAAGTTTGAGGCTGTGGAAAAGGAAATTTTGGTACATAAGACTTTTGAGGGACAACCCCTGTCAGAGATTTTCTATGGTTACGGAGATGACAATTCCTTGGCACAGGTGGCTTTTGAGTTGCTGAAGAGTCAAGGAAAGACGATTTCGGCAGCGGAGAGTCTGACAGCAGGGCTCTTTCAGGCGACCTTGGCTGATTTTGCTGGAGCCTCTTCCATTTTTTCAGGTGGCTTTGTCACCTACAGCATGGAGGAAAAGAGCCGGATGCTGGATATTCCGTTGGGAGACCTGGAGAAGCACGGTGTCGTTTCAGCTTTTACGGCTGGGAAAATGGCAGAGCAGGCTAGAAAGCTGACCGAAAGTGACCTAGCTGTCAGTCTGACAGGTGTGGCTGGTCCAGATTCGCTGGAAGACCATCCAGCAGGGACTGTTTTTATCGGCTTAGCTAGTGCTGCTGGAACAGAAATTATTAAGGTCAATATTGCTGGACGAAGTCGGCGTGATGTGCGGAAAATTGCTGTTCTGCACGCCTTCAACCTAGTACGAAAAACTTTATTAAATAGCTGA
>CAUSOG010000011.1:0-74351 GCA_963533195.1 uncultured Streptococcus sp.
ACTTCTAAAGAATCTTTTTCTGATTTTGAAACACGTTCTGCTAATTCTTGGCTAATGGGAAAGTTAAGCACTTGTTTCCCTCTACTCCACAGAATCTGATAATCATTGTTGTTTTTTAATATCGTACAATTTTTGTATTGCTGAATTTCTGTTGTCATACAAACACCCATTTAAATTCGTTTATTTTTAGTTAAAATAAAATACCCTAGACTTCTGCGCCTTCAGCAACCAAATCATACAGGAAATACTGAACACCTTCCAATTCCCTATAATCCAACCCCTTGAGCTTGCAGAGGGCACCTGACTCAAAGGACCAATAACCATAATAATTATCAATATTCCGCTTATGCAAATCATACCAACCTGTATCCCTATGTCCTGGATACCATTTCTTAATTACATATTCTTTGAGCAGTTTGAGAGCCTGTTCAGCATTCTCTTCTTCAATAATTTTTCGAGTAAAGCCATAAGGTCTTGGAAAATTATAGTTTATATGAATCTTCCAATCTGGATGACGTGATTGAATCAAGTAATCAATCAAATAATCCTCTGGATCATCTTTTTTAACCAAGTCTACTAGCTGATTAAAAATCTCTTCATCAATTTCTAACAGAAGACCAATAGAAAGCGCCCAAACCATTTGAAGATAGCCAGAATTGCTATGCCAAACTGGAAGCAGACTGTTGACAAAGTTAATATATTCCTCCTTAAAATCTTCAAGAGGATAACCAGCTGTATATGTAGCTAGCATATTCTTTTCTTGATAAATAGATATATCTTCTTGAGTTAGTTTAATAACTTCGTCAGTTGGACGTTTATAAGGATTAATTCCTAGTTTAAATTGATTTAACTCTTGTAGCCATTCCTTAATCATCATTGGTAGTGTAAAATAAGTTGTGTAAACACAAAAACTAATAAATCCGTTATAGTAGAGTTGCGAAACATTACTAGAAAGAGAATTATTCCTATGACACAGTTTACCACAGAATTGCTTAACTTCCTAGCCCCAAATGAAAACAATGCTTCTTGGTCCACCCTATTAGACAATCTTCAAAACCAAGGGGTTCAACAGGTTTCTCTTGTAGTGACCGATGGCTTCAAGGGGCTTGAGCAGATGATCAGTCAGGCTTACCCATTAGCTAAACAACAACGTTGCTTCATTCATATTAGTCGAAATCTGGCTAGTAAAGTGAAACGAGCAGATAGAGCGGTTATTTTGGAGCAATTTAAAACGATTTATCGCGTTGAAAATTTAGAAATGGTAGTACAAGCTTTGAAGGACTTTATCGCTGAATGGAAGCCAAAGTATAGGAAAATAATGGAAAGTTTGGAGAATACGGGTAATCTTTTAACTTTTTATCAGTTTCCCTACCAGATTTGGCACAGCATTTATTCGACAAACCTCATTGAGTCTCTCAACAAAGAAATCAAACGTCAAACGAAAAAGAAGGTTCTTTTTCCTAACGAGGAGGCTCTGGAACGTTACTTAGTTACTTTGTTTGAAGATTATAATTTCAAGCAAAGTCAACGAATCCATAAAGGGTTTGGCCAATGTTCTGACACACTTGAAAGCTTATTTGATTAACACTCCATAACTCTACTAGAGTGTTTACACATAATTATTGACAGTATCAACAGGAACCTAACCAGCTCTTATAAAATGTCATTGTATTCATACTTAAATATAATAAAAAATCTTTATTAAGAGATTAAAGGGGCTGTCTTAAAACGATAAGAATATAAAAAAAGCAGGGCAAAGCGAATTCCTGAGGAAGCCCGTTTGCGGCTGCTTTTTCTTTTTAACGATTATTCACTTTCATGATGAGGACGAGGTTGGCAGTATCTTCCTTGCCTTCATTTTCATATATGGCACAGTGCGCTGCTGTCTTATCCCAGTCTTGAAAACTGGGCCGGCTTTCTAGCCCAATTTGGCTTTCTGTTGGTCATTCCGCTGTTGGAAGCTTACAATGGCCGGCGCGGCTACTCCCCACTCTGGGTTAAATGGGGCTTCTACGCTTTTCATCCCATACACATCAGCCTGCTCTGGCTTATCCGTTTTATTCTTTTAGGACATTAAAAACGAGACTTTGACAATACATCAAAGTCTCGTTTTTTGATTCTTTAATTTAAAGCTAATACCTGATTGATAAAGTTCATGCATAATTTTTTCCAAATTGCTAACTCTTCATAATCTGAAAATTCTGCCTGTGTATTTCGATTAATGACAGATAAGCCGTGTTCCCCCATCGCAAACATGTGCAATTCGTATAAAACAGCCTTATCTTTTAGTTTTTTAGCATAGTCCAAGAGAGCATTGTTATAGATGCAGTCGTCATTCTGCATGCCCCAAATGAAAGTGGGAACGGTGTCTGCAGAAATATGTTCTATCGGACTGTGTTCTTGTAGATTTTCTCTGGTTAACTCTTTACCCACAACTGTTTTCAAGGCCCCAGTTAGAAAGTCTAGTTTGGGCATGGGAGATAACTTGGTTGGCCGCTGATTATCTGGATCTGCCACAACACTATCATACTGATGGTTAAAGTCTAATAAGGGATAAGATAAAACTACTAAAGTTGGTCTTATTTTTTCCTTTGGATAGTTAAAATAGTCTTGCAAAATAGACTCATTCCAGCGATTAGCTAGGGAGGCACAGTGGGTAGCACCTGCTGAAAAGCCAATAAAAATGATTTTATCTGGATCAATATTCCACTGCTGCGCTTTCTCTCTTGTTATCAGCAACATTTTCGCTAAATCATAGAGGGGAGCTGGGTAGCTACTATCTTTGCCGACTGTATAATCAAGCGTAATAGCTTGAAAGCCTTTATTAAGAAAATAAAGGGCTGCCGGCTCTTTTTCACGATCTGTTACTTTAAAGAAACCGCCCCCACCGCAGATAATCACAGCCGGACGCGGATTATGATTCTTAATATCTGGCGTTTCCTCCACTAGATAGGTTGTATAAGTGACAGAGCTTTTATCAGCTCCTGACCAAAGTTCGTGTGTATTAATTTTCATGAGAATCCTCCTTAATATAAGATACAAAGCCCGTAAAAAGCGACTAGGATTTTAGGCAAGTGACGCCGGCTGCTTGCAGACAAGAAGCTTGGTCTAAATCTCTAAATCCCAATCTTTTAGGGTGTGTTCCGTTATTTACGGTACTAAGACAATTTTTCGCCTTTCTTTTTTATTATCCAGTAATCGGTGAGCCTCTGCTGCTTCATCAAAGGTCTTAATAACAGTATCATCTTCTAAAAGTCGGCCTTCTTTAAAGGCATTATTCACAAGTCTTCCTGCCATTTGCAATTGTTTTAAGTTGGCTTGGCTGATAACAAAGCCTCTGATTTGCTGACAGTTCATATAGAATTGTCGGGCATCAAAGGTACTCTCCCGAGGAGTTGTTATGAGGGTTATGGCACCCTTTAAAGCCAGCAAATCAATATTAGTCTGTAAAGCTATTTCCCCAGAAGTGTCAATAATATGATCAAAGCCAGCTGGAAATTGCTCCGTCAGCTTTTGAAAAAGCTTATCATCACGGTAATCAAAACAAGCAGAACTCCCAATTTGGCCTAATTTTGAAAAATCCTGATAGTTAGAGGTCGTAACAACCTTTGCACCTGCTTCATGGGCAAGGCAAAGCAGTTTGCTGCCTACATGGCCTGCTGCCCCTTCAATTAATAAGGTTTGACCTCTTGCCAGCTGCATAATATCCTGCAAAACGATGGCCGCAGTCGCAGCAGAGTGAACAGCTCCAATTAGTCTTACTGGATCGGCTCCTTCAGGAACTGAGAAAAGCCTTTCTGCCGGGATCAAAGCATATTCGCTAGTGACCCCCTGCCTGCTATCATAACCCATACTATTGGTCCAGACTAAATCACCAGCGGCAAATTGGCTAACGTCATCACCAACGCTGACCACCTCGCCAACAGCATCCCGACCGAGAATATAAGGTTGAGGCAATTGAGTCTGATAAAGTCCCGAGCGAATAAAGGTATCAACATAATTGACCGAGACTGCCAAAACTTTGATGAGAACTGTTTTAGGTATCACCTCTGGGACAGGCAAATCACCAATTTGGATGACTGAAGGGTCTCCCTGCTCATAAATGTAAACTGCTTTCATTTCTACTCCTTTCTCTCAATGTGTTTTGAAATATTAGTAAAATAAATTAGTCTCATTAAAAAGCCTGCAAACCAGCCAAAAGGGGCTGCCAGCCAGATACCGTTAAAACCTAGTTTTGTATGAGATAAGCAGACAGCTAACGGAACCTGCAGCAGACAAAAGGTGGTGACAGAAGCAATCAATGGCAATAAGGATTTTCCATATCCCAATAATAGACCATTTAGCACCTGCATAGCACCAAAAACAAAGTAAAAAATAGATACAATTCGTAGATAGCCTTCTCCAATCTGAACAATTGCCTTCTGACGATTAAAAATAGCAATAAAATGAGGAGCAAAACTGTAAATAAGTCCAGAAATAGCAATCGAAATCCCCAAAGTTATTATTAAGGCGCTCCTGCCTCCTTTTGCTATCCGTTTTTGTTCACCTGCCCCTTTATTTTGAGCGGTAAAATTCATAAGAGCCTGACCTAAATTAATAGCAGGCATTTCTGCAAAAGCATCTACTTTGGAAGCGGCAGTATAAGCAGCAATCGCATTTGCTCCAAAGCCATTGACTAAAAATTGGATAACCAAAAAACCTAAACTGATAAAAATTTGCTGTAACATAGCAGGAAGCCCGATAGCTAAAGAAGTCTTTAAAACGCTGACTTTCCACTTTAAATGAAGAAGATTGGGAGCCAGTTTAGGATAATATCTGTACATGTAGCGCAAACAGACTATAAAGGAAAAGACCTGTGCAAGTACGGTTGCCAGAGCGGCACCAACAACACCATAAGTGAAAAATTTTATGAAAATGACGTCTAACAAAATAGTTTGTAAATACGCATCTGCATCAGATAGCAGGCTGGCTGGAACATTCAAGTGTTCTAAAAGAACAGGAGAGTAAAGTAGACCTAAGACCATTAAAAAGAAAGAAAACAGACTAATAAAAATAATATTTGTGTCAACGACTTCTTTCATATTTTGATTTCTTTTAGCGCCATAAAGTTGGGAAATAATAACACTTGCACCAATAGACATCCCTGTAGATACTGATATTGTCAACGCTAATATTTGAGTACTAGAACCAACAGCAGCAAGGGCTTCAGCTCCCAAAAGATTACCAACGATAACAGTATCTGTAATATTATAAAGCTGCTCAAATAAGTTTCCTAAGAAAATAGGGAGGGCAAAAACAAAAAGCGCTTTTAATTCACCTCCCTTTGTTAGGTCAGTCATTTTAAACTCCTTTAAAAATGATATAATAAAGCATACAATCCATACAATTATTATAAAGGAAAACTCTTTAACGGGGACCGATAAGATTGTATGACAGACAATTTAAGGAGAGCCTATGTCTATTAATTCATTTGAAAATTACCCTATGACTTGGAAACCTGACAGAAATTTACTAAAAACGCCCCTATATTTTCATTTAGCCCAACTCTTAGAGCAAGACATTAGGGCAGGACGCTTGTCTTTTGGAACTCAGCTTCCACCGCAGCGAGAATTGGCAGATTTTTTAGATATTAATTTAAGCACTGTTACAAGAGCATTTAAAATTTGCATGCAAAAAGGGCTCATTCATGCTGTAATCGGCAAGGGGACTTTTGTCTCATCTCAGCCTCCTCTTCCTTTATCATCCTTTAAAAAGGATGAGACTTGTATCCGCCTCAGTGTCTTATGCTCCTATTATCAACTGAATCATATCGTATCTGATGTATCTAGAAAATTGATGCAGAGCCAATCAGTTGATCAATTATTTGAATTTGATGCCAGTCAAACGGAACAGGAGCAAAAGCAAAAATTGACTGCTCAAAACTGGCTACAAAAATTTCAAGTCCAAACTTCTGTCAACAATATCTTGCTGACCGATGGCACCCAGAACGCTTTAGTCATCGCATTTTTGACTCTCTTTAAAGCTGGCGATAAAATTGGAGTAGACACTTTTACCTATACAAATTTTATAGCTCTTGCTAATCAATTTCAGATTGAACTGGTACCTTTAAAAAGCGATAAAGAAGGAATACTCATTCAAGATTTAGTAAAAACACTCAAACAGCAGAAACTCAAGGCCCTTTATTTGGTTCCTACTTCTAATAATCCAACCACTGTTAGCCTGTCTTTGAAGCGCCGAAGACAGTTAGCAGAGCTTATTGTTAAAAATCATCTTTTGCTGATAGAAGATGATACTTATGCTTTTATAAATGCTAAAAACACACCACCTTTTGTTCAGCTCATTCCCCAGCATACAATCTATATCCACGGACTGTCCAAGTCTTTATTTGCTGGTCTGCGTGTGGCGTATATGGTTGTTCCTAGCCATTTGCAGCCTCAATTTACAAAAACTGCTGACACTCTTAATACTCATATCCCCTTGCTTGATGCTAATATCGTCAGCGAGCTAATTGTCAGCGGTAAAGCCGATGAGGTTATTGAAAGAAAAAAAGCCTTAGCTAAAGAACGCAATGCTTTGTACCGTCAGTATTTTCCAAACTCTGCTGCTGCCAATCCTTATGTTTTATTTCAATGGTTGCCTTTGCCTGAACACATAAATGGGTATGACTTTGAAGAATTGGCCAATAAAAACGGTGTGGAAATTTTATGCGCAGAACGCTTTCTGGTAGGAGGAGCAGAACAATCAGCTCTTCGTGTAGCCACCTGTTCACCAGATACGACAGAAGAGTTAGAACAAGGACTTAAGTTACTAAAAAAGCTGCTGCCTCTTGTCTAGTATCAGAACCCAAAAAATGCTTCCTAAGTTTTCTTTGATGATTTTATTCACTAAAATAAAAATGTGGTGTTAAGCGTGCTATCTTCACTTCATATTCCTCCCCCATCTACAATAATTTCTTTTCAATCTACTTGATAATACTCAACAAAATTTTCTTCTTACTTTTAGAGTTTTGAAGATTTTCAAAGATATTCTCATCTTGGGAAATTATTGTAAATAATTTACTTAATTTTTCATAATTTATATTTTCTGCATTGTTCATAATTTCTATTGTAGAATCAAGGAGCTCTCTCAACAAAGTATAGTCAATTTTCGAGATAAAACTAAAAACTTTGTTATTATCAACTTTGGAAAAATCAAATGTCAGATTAATTAATAAAATTAAGTCAGATAGCAATTGATTTTTTAATGATTCTGCCATACTATTTTCAAATTCAACCTTGGCTACCAATCTATAGTTGGTCAATGAGTACTTAATTTCAGAAAAATATGGAAGTTCCAGATACTTAGCTAACAAGGTTAGTAATTCTTCATAAGATCGTTGACTTGCAATTTTTATAACATGAAAATAGTACTCTTTTAACTCTTCTATTAATAGAGGATTTTCTAATAGAAATTGTTGAAATGTATTTATCAACAGTTTTTTTGCTCGAGGAATATTTATTTGTGGTAAATGAGTAGATACATGCTGTAAATTTTTAAATTTTCCAAATTTCATCATTTAATATTTCCTTTCTGGACTCTTCCTTTGGCTTGGAGGAAGAAAAGAATTGTTTTTTTAGATAAACAAAGCTACAAAAGCTACTAGTAAGACAGCTATCACTAAAATAAATAGTTTTCTTTTATTCATTTATTGACCTCTTCCTCTTGTCCGACCGACGAAGCCTCAGATTGAGTATCTCCTTGACTGTCGCTGGTGCTCGCTGAACTATCCGATTTTGGAAAATCCAAACTATACTCAGTTTCTGTACTAATCGCCGGAAGATCAACATCTATTATCTCCTGATTTTGAACAGGATGATAAGAAGCGAAAAAGGCCCAAGCCATATAAACAAAAATGGCTGGATATACAATCAGATGTTTTCCCCAAAAATTCCCAGAAGCTTCAGTACCTCTTGTAGACATTCCTTTCAATTCTGGATACTGATTCTCGTATTGTTTCTTTTTTGTCCAATACGGCCTTGATATAACAACACCTGCAAACACAACTAAGCCAATTGAAACATTTTCAAAGATTAGATTCCTAAATCCTGAATGAATCAAAACAAAGGACAGAATAGCTCCTGTAACGGCCGTTAGCAAGAATATAAGGCGGCTATAAATAGCTTCTTTTTTTCTCTAAGATATTCTTTGATGGGTGGCTCTTTTTCTGTCATGATGACAATCCTTTCATCTATCAGTCTCTGTTTATTTTAACACAATATCAATCAAATAAGTATAGGGTTATGAAAATCAAAAACGAATGATGGTCTTAGACTTGGCTTGGTCTTCATCATTCGTTTTATTGTTATTTTACATCAAAATGTAAGCTTAGTTAATCTGAATAGTTTTCAGTTGGCCATCAGCTCCTGTAAAGCTGATGCTTCTGCTTGCTGGATTATAGCTGAAAGTCTCTGGGCTGACACCGTAGAGCTGAGAAAACTCCTGCAATTTTTGGTTGAATGCTTCCTCTGTCATGCCAAAACTCGCTGCTAAGCTTGATTGACCAGCTGAATTTGCAGCTGCCGAAGTTTCTGCTGGCTTATCAGCTTGGTTTTGGACTGCTTCTCCAGTGGCAGATTCGGAAGGTAGATTGCCAGTTTGGCCAGTTTCTGGAGCACTGCTGCTGGCTGGCTGACCAGAAGCAGGTTGTTCAGCCGGTGCTTTCAGGAAGCCTTTTTGCACCGCATAGGCATCCGCTGCTTGGCGCTCAGCTTCTGACAAGTCCTTCTTGTAAATATAGTGCTCGTGGTCCAGATGAGCTACCCGATAGCCTTGCCCATCCGCTCCGACCATATCCTGCAGATTAAAGTGATAGCCATCATCGTCCCTATGCTGAGAATCAGACTCGCTTGTCCCCTCAGGATGGACGAGTGACTGCTGGAAGGCCAGAATTTCCTTCAGCAGCTCTTTCTTGTCTGTAGCTCTCTGTCCAAGCTTATCAAAAAGCTGGTCCAGCTGCTGGTATTGCTGCTCACTTCCTTGATTCTTTTCCAAATACTGATGGATAGACATGAGCAGATTATAAAGCTGCTGATAAACTTCCTGATTTTCTGTATTAGACGGCTCTTCCTTTTGCCCAGCAATGGTCCGGCTCATCTGGTCCAAAAGCTTCTGACTTGCTGTCAGCAGAGTTTGCTTGTCTGAGTTGCTGCTCTTTAACTCCTTGCCCAGCTCTAAGATTCTAGCTGCATAGTCTGCCTGGCTGTTTTGGTCCTTTACTTCTCCAAGCAGTTCCTGCGCTTTTCCAAGGAAGACAAGGGCTTGAGCGCTCTTCTCGCTATCATCCGAGGTGCCAAAATCATCATAAACACCTTTCAAAAAGTCATAAATCATGGCCTTATAGGTTGGCTGATCTGGCTCTCCCTGATCCAGCTCTGTCTTTTCAGAGGATGGAGAAGGCTGACCGCTAGCTAGGGCAGCTGCAATCTCTTTTTTAGTTTGATAGAGAGCAGGGAAAAGCTGCTGGAGATTGGTCGCTTCTATAAAGGCTTGAGACTTATAGAGAGTCAAGGTCAGCCCAGCTGCTTTTCTTCGCAGCTCAGGGCTCAAACGCCCATCCTCCAAAGCTTGGTAGAAATAACGGATATAATCAACCGCTGTGACGCCTGTCCGATCATGATAATCTTCTAAAGCAGATAGTAATTGTCCTAGCTCTGCCATTTCAGCTTGATTCTGGCCAGCATAAGCATTTTGCAGACGCTGTAGCAAGTCAGCTTTCTTCATTCCATAACTATCCGTATCAAGTCGGTTCATTCTCTCCAAAAGTCCTTGATAGGTCTTGTCCAGCACGGTCTCTTGGATTGGCTTGACCGTCTGATCCACATGGATAAACTGCTTATCAAAGTTATCTAGACTGCTCAGATAGCCAGCTGTTGAGTTGCTAGGCAGCTTCTTCATGGTTTCTACAAACTGCCCCAAAGCAAGCTCAATCCGCCGCTGCATAAGAGGATCATCGGCATAGAGACGCTGACTGTCCGCTTTTAGGCTTTCTACTTTTTGCAAAATAGCGGCCTCATCATAATCACCCTGCTCATATTTAGATTGAATCTGAGGCAGACGATTTTTCAAGGCTTCTGCTGCGCCCTTAGACTGGATCTTGATATAGTGGTTGTGGTCGCCATGAGGAATAACAAACTGACCATCTTCCACTTGCAGACTGTAAGGCGAAAGACCTGAGCGCAGGGCTGTTGTGTAGAGCTCATTCATGAAGTCCAGCTCTGCATTACCCGTTACCAGCGGAATGCGAACATGCTCCTTGCGAACAGCATAGGGGTGGATATGAGTCGGATCGTAGGCTTGATCAGGGTTATTAAAGACAAAGAAGCCATTTGAGATGCGAACCGCTTCCTTGGGAACGCCATAGGTTTGGCAGATATAAGCAATCTTTTCCTCATCGCTGGCATCGCGTGAATAGCGTTCAGCGTCATTAACTGCTGCTAACGGCTTTGCTGGCTGCTGCTTGGCCAAGACTTGCTCCGCTGCTTGAATCTGTTCAGCAGTCAAGTCTTTCCTGTAAAAGTAATGAGCATGGTCTCCGTGCGATACCATGTAGCCTTGGTCGTCCTTGCCAATGACAGCCTCCGCATGAAAACCATGGTCGTGCTCAGGCTGTGACGGTAGCTGAGGCTTCAAAGCTTGCAGAGGATCTCCTAGCGGCTCGTAAGTATAGCCAATAGGAATCAAGCGGGCAATATTCGCCTCTAAGTCTGACAGCTTGTCATAAGGAATGAAATGATGGTGATCTCCGTGGGGAATAACGATTCCATTTTCTGTCCGACGGCTGATTTTCAGCGGGTCAAACACCACGCCGTCCCCTTCATGATAGCGCTGAGATTGAGGCAGGGCATAGAGTTGCTGCAGCAGACTTGGCAAGGATGGCTGAGATGGTTGAGACGGCTGGAGCGAATTAGACGGACTCGGCTGAGTAACCGCTAAGCCAGGGCTTGGTTGCTCAATCTTTGAATGATTTGGCAGCTGTGGAGTCGGATTTGAGACTGGTCCACCCTGATTGTCAGCACTATTCTGATTCCAAGTATTGGAAGAAGCAACCGTCCTGCCGTAGTTAGGCGGATTCACTCGTCCGCCAGCCCGTCTGCTATTCCAGTAGCTCTGAGCCGCAGCCAATTCTGCTGGCGACAGGTCGCTCTTGGGAATGTAGTGAAAATGCCCGCCATGCGGCACGATAAAAGCATCGCCAGTATCCTCGATGACGTCAGAGGGACTGAACGTATAACCATCATCCGTCCTATATCCTCCTTGGCCTTGGTGAGAAATGCCTGCAAGGTCTGCGGCCGTCTTTCCCGCAGCTAGGGACTTGCTGGGTTGGCTGAAATCGCGAGTCCTGCTTGATTTTGCAGCGGATGATTTGCCACTATCGCCTTCTTCCTTGGTCTTATGCAGCTTCTTCTGCCGCGCAATCTCATCCACCGAGCGGACATTGCTAGTATGCTTGGCATCCTTGAGGTAGAGATAATACTTCCCCTCAACCTTAATGATATAACCATCCTTGACCTTATTGACTATATCTGCTTCCTGCAACGTGTAGTTAGGATCTCGGATAATCAACTCTTCGCTGATAATAGCATCAAAAGGCACCTTTCCATCAAAGTAATGATAATGGTCTCCGTGGGAAGTGACATAGCCCTGATCCGTGATTTTCACGACGATTTGCTCTGCTTCGATACCTTCCTCATCATTGATTTGGTTAGATGTCAAACTTTTATCCATCTTGTCACCCGAAGTCTTGTCCTCAATATAGGATACTTTATTATCTTTGGTCTGAGGTCGGGGCTGAGCTTGCCATTGGATAAGCCCATAAGTTCCGAGACCTAGAGCTAATACAGCAGCTGAAGCAAGGAAATATTTCTTTTTCATGGTTTTCCTTTATCCTTTCAAATCTTTAGCTAAAACGGCTAAATTTTTTTCTAAATTTTCTAAATAAGATAGTTGGTTGGCTGGGTCTGCTTCCAGAGGATTCAGCTCCTTGATTTGTACACCGGTCGCCTTGACCAAGGTTTGAGCCACTTTGGAAGAAGCATTGCTTTCCACAAAAATGGTCTTCACCTGGTGCTCCTTGACAAAATCTTCTATCTCTGTCAGTTGGCGTGGACTAGGCTCCTGCTCCGGTGAAATACCAGCAATACCCAACTGGGTCAGCCCGAAGCGCTTGGCTAGATAAGAAAAGGCTGTATGCTGGGTGACAAAGGTCTTGTTGGGCACTTTATCAAAAATCTTCTGATAGCGTTCTGTTAGCTCCTTGGCCTCTTCTTGAAATTTTCGGGCATTGGCCTGATAAGTATCCCGATGGTCACTATCCAACTCCGACAGCCTGTCGGCGATAATCTGGGCTTCCTCCGAAGCCTTCTGAGGATCCAACCAGGTATGGGGGTCATAGAGCGTTTTCTCATCCACTCCCTCTCCCGCTTGGACATCTTCCAAGCCAGCGACTCGATCCAGCTCCATTCCCTGAGAAGCCTCAAGGACTTGAACCTTGGAATTCTTGAGACTAGGATTCAGCTCGCCAGCCCAGGACTCCAAAGTCCGTGAGTGATAGACAAAGACATCTGCATCATAGATGGCTGCCACATCATTAGCCGAAGGATCAAAGTCATGAATACCGCTGCTAGACTGAATCATGCGCACGTCATTCAAATCGCCCGATATAGCCTTAACCATGGAGTAAATCGGATAAAAGCTGGTTACAATTCTCAATCCTTGCGACGGACTGGATGGACTGGTTTCCTTTTGAAACTGACAAGCCCAGAGACACAAGGTCAGGGCCAGCAGGCTAAGGCATGCTGAGATTTTTAAAGCTCGTTTCATAATATCTCCTTAACTCATTATTAACCAGTTTATTAACTGGTTAATATCATACACTTTGTCAACTTCTTTGTCAAGTTTTTTAAGAAAATAAAGCAAAAAGGAAGTAGAATTCTTTCCCACTTCCTCTTTGATTTTAATTCATTATATTTGAAAGGTTATTTACTATTACTATTCAAGGATAGAATAAGATTGGACAGATGCATTTTTCAAGCTTAACTATATGAGATTACTTTTCCGACTTCCAGACTGTCAAACGACAATCTGGAACTGAAAACTCCAGCTCTATATCGCCTCTGTAGTGAAGCTGCGGCTCTCAAGTACCTTCAGCATGGCATCAGCTGTGTCCAAGGCTGTGAAGAGGGGCACTCCATGCTCAATCGCTGAGCTACGAATAATTTGACCATGCTTATCTGCTGTCCGCTTGGTTCCTACTGTGTTGATAATAGCCTGAACCTTGCCCTTGCGGATATGGGCTGGGATGTCCTTGTCATCATCACTGCCGATTTTTTCCACCAGACGGACGTGTAGTCCGTGATTTTCAAAATAGGAGGCTGTTCCCTTGGTTGCCCAGATACCATAGCCAATATTGGCAAAACGCTGTGCCAGCTGCAGGGCTTCTTCCTTGCTGTCGTCTGCGATAGTAAAGACGACATTTCCAAAGTTTGGCAGATGGAGATAGGAAGCCTCAAAAGCCTTGTAGAGCGCTTTTTCCAAAGTGCGGTCGCTGCCCATAACTTCGCCGGTAGACTTCATTTCAGGTCCCAAGAGACTGTCAACCTTCGCCAGCTTGGTAAAGGAGAAGACTGGCGCCTTGATATGAACCATGGAACTTTCTGGATGAAGGCCGTCTTCATAGCCCAGCTCTGCCAAACTTTCCCCAAGAATTAAACGAGTCGCTACTTGCGCCATCGGAATATCGGTCACCTTGGACAAGAAAGGAACAGTCCGGCTGGCCCGTGGATTGACCTCGATAACATAGACCTGCTCATCTTTGATAACAAACTGAATATTCATCATGCCGATACAGTTGAGTCCCAGAGCCAAACGCTTGGTATAGTCTGCAATAGTATCCTTGACTTTCTGAGATAAGGTTTGCGGCGGATAAGCCGCCATGGAATCCCCTGAGTGAACCCCCGCCCGCTCGATATGCTCCATAATCCCAGGAATCAAGACATGACGACCATCTGAAATGGCATCCACCTCGCACTCATCCCCAACAATGTAAGAATCAACCAAAACTGGATGGTCTGGACTGACCTTAACCGCTGTCCGCATATAAGAGCGTAGATCCGCTTCGTTTTCTACGATTTCCATGGCACGGCCACCCAAGACATAGGAAGGTCGCACCAGGACTGGGAAGCCAATCTTACGAGCAGCCTCTACTGCTTCCTCTTCGTTAGTAGCTGTCTGACCCGGCGGCTGCGGAATATCCAGCTCCTTCAGAGCTTGCTCAAAGAGATCCCGATCCTCAGCTCGATCCAAGTCCGCTACTTGGGTACCTAAAATCTTCACACCAGCCTTGGACAAAGGCTCTGCCAAATTAATGGCTGTCTGCCCGCCAAACTGTACGATAACCCCCTTAGGCTGCTCCAACTCAATGACATTCATGACATCTTCAAAGGTCAGTGGCTCAAAGTATAGCTTATCTGAGACAGAAAAGTCAGTCGACACAGTCTCCGGATTGCTGTTCATGATAATCGCTTCATAGCCAGCTGCCTGAATAGCCTTTACAGAATGAACGGTCGCATAGTCAAACTCGACCCCCTGCCCGATTCGGATAGGACCTGAGCCCAGCACCAGAACTGATTCCTTGCTGGATTTGACAGATTCATTTTCAAAACCATAGGTAGAGTAGAAATAAGGCGTCGCAGACTCGAACTCAGCAGCACAGGTATCGACCATCTTGTAAACCGGAACAATCTTCTGCTCCTGCCGGATGCGACGCACCTGCTCAGCTGTCATGTCCCACAAGGCAGCAATCTTAGTATCCGCAAAGCCATTTTGCTTGGCTTTCTTAAGCACATAGCTATCTCCGATATGACTAGCCAGCTCCTGCTCGATTTCGTAAATGTGGAGCAGCTTATCCAGGAAAAAGACATCAATCTTGGTCAGCTCGGCAATTTCATCTGGACTGTAACCACGGCGAATAGCCTCTGAGATATAGAAAAGTCGGTCATCTTGCGCCTTGACAATCTTCCTCATCAGCTCATCATCACCTACTTGGCTGAGATCAGGCAGCTCATTGTGGTCCACACCAACTTCCAGAGAGCGGCAGGCCTTGAGCAGACTCTCCTCGATATTGCGACCGATAGCCATGACTTCGCCCGTCGCCTTCATCTGGGTTCCCAGACGACGCTCACCCTGCTCAAATTTATCAAATGGAAAGCGTGGAATTTTAGCGACCACATAATCCAGAGCCGGTTCAAACATGGCATAGGTAGAGCCTGTTACCGGATTGATGATTTCATCCAATGTAAGCCCGACCGCGATTTTCGCCGCAAGCTTGGCAATCGGATAGCCAGTCGCCTTTGAGGCAAGGGCTGATGAGCGGGAAACCCGCGGATTGACCTCGATGACATAGTATTTGAAACTATGCGGATCCAGAGCCAGCTGCACATTACAGCCGCCCTCAATCTTCAGCGCACGAATAATCTTGAGACTGGCGTCCCGCAACATCTGGTATTCATAGTCTGAGATGGTCTGACTAGGTGCAAAAACGATAGAATCCCCTGTGTGAATGCCGACTGGGTCAAAGTTTTCCATATTACAGACGACCAGCGCATTATCTGCGCCGTCCCGCATGACTTCGTATTCGATTTCCTTAAAGCCCGCTATGGAGCGCTCGATCAGACACTGGGTAACCGGAGAGAGTTTGAGGCCGTTTTCTGCGATTTCCTGCAGCTCTTCTTCATTGCTACAGATACCGCCGCCAGTTCCTCCCAGTGTAAATGCCGGACGGACAATGACTGGATAGCCGATGCCAGCCGCAAATTCCAGCGCTTCATCAACTGTATTGACAATTTCTGACTCAGGTATGGGCTGGCCTAACTCTTCCATCAGCTGCTTGAAGAGATCTCGGTCTTCCGCTTGGTCAATGGCCGACAGCTTGGTTCCCAAGAGTTCCACTCCCAGCTCTTCTAAAAGCCCTGACTTGGATAGTTCCATGGCCATATTGAGTCCGGTCTGGCCACCCAGAGTAGGCAGAAGAGCATCCGGCCGTTCCTTACGCAATATCCGCGCAACAAACTCCAGCGTGATAGGCTCGATATAAACCCGGTCCGCAATTTCCTTGTCCGTCATGATGGTCGCTGGGTTAGAATTAACCAAGACAACACTGTAGCCCTCTTCTTTCAAGGACAGGCAAGCCTGGGTTCCTGCATAGTCAAATTCCGCTGCCTGGCCGATAACGATAGGACCAGAACCGATGACCATAATTTTCTGAATATCTTTACGTTTTGGCATAGTGCACCTCTCAATCTTGCTTCCTAGTAAGCCTGATGGGCATCCATCATTTCCATAAACTCATCAAAGAGATAGTCTGCATCATGCGGTCCCGGCGCAGCATCTGGGTGGAACTGCACAGAAAAGGCAGGATAATCCCGATGGCGCACACCTTCGACAGACTTATCATTGATTTCTTCATGTGTCACAATCAGGCATTCCGGCAAATCCTCACGGCTGACGGCATAGCCGTGATTTTGACTGGTAAAGTCAACTCGTCCGGTCGCAATCTCGCGTACCGCATGGTTGAAACCACGGTGGCCAAACTTCATCTTATGCGTCTTAGCACCGTTAGCCATGGAGAAGAGCTGATGTCCCATACAGATCCCGAAAATTGGAATTTTGCCCTGAACACCACGAATCATGTCCAGAGCCTCCGGCACATCTTCTGGATTGCCCGGTCCATTGGACAGCATGACGCCGTCAGGATTGAGCTGGAGAATTTCCTCAGCGCTGGTATCATAAGGTACCACTGTCACGCTGCAGTTTCGTTTGGCTAACTCCCGCAGGATAGAATGCTTGAGACCAAAGTCCACCAATACCACACTGCGACCCGTTCCCGGAGCTGGATAGGACTGCTTGGTAGACACCTGCTTGATATTATCAGTCGGCAGAACAGTCGCCTGCAGCTGGTCTTGCAAATGCTCAATACTATCATCTGCATTGGCAATGGTCGCCCGCATGGTTCCATACTGGCGAATAATCTTGGTTAATGCCCTTGTATCAATTCCCGAAATGCCTGGAATCTTCTTGATTTTGAGGAACTCATCCAAAGACAATTGCTGGCGCCAGTTGCTGGCACGACGTGCATACTCATATACCACCACTCCCTTGCAGGTCGGCAGAATGGATTCATAATCGTCCCGATTGACACCATAATTTCCAACCAAGGGATAGGTAAAGGTCAAAATCTGGCCGTTATAAGACTGGTCCGTAATCGATTCCTGATAGCCCGTCATGCCTGTGTTAAAGACGATTTCACCTGTCACAAAAAGATCCGCTCCAAAAGCTTCCCCTTCGAAAATCATGCCGTTTTCTAATATTAAAAGTCTCTTTGTCATTCTTACCTCCTGTCCAAGATGCAGACTGCCTGTTGACCCTCCACATAAGATATATAATAATAGGGAGTGGGATTGCTTCACATAGCTTCACCCACTCCCGGCCTACTGTCCGAGATTATTGACGACCTTTCAGAACTGCTTCGATAATAGCCATTCTGACAAAGACGCCGTTGGTCATTTGTTCAACGATGCGTGATTTTGGTGCTTCGACCAGATGATCCGCAATTTCTACATCACGGTTAACTGGAGCTGGATGCATCAGAATCGCAGTATCTTTCATGCGGTCATACCGCTCTTGAGTCAGCCCATGCAGTCTGTGGTAATTTTCTTTAGAAAAGATAGACTCGTAGTCATGGCGCTCATGCTGCACGCGCAGGAACATCATGACATCCACTTGATCTATCACCTCATCAATAGTGACAAACTTACCATAGTCCGCAAACTCCTGGCTCCGCCATTCTTCCGGACCTGCAAAGTAGAGCTCTGCCCCCAAGCGCTTGAGAATCTGCATATTTGACTTAGCCACGCGCGAATGGTCTAAGTCACCAGCAATCGCAACCTTGAGTCCTTCAAAGCGCCCAAACTCTTGATAAATGGTCATCAGGTCCAGCAAGCTTTGGCTAGGATGCTGACCAGAACCGTCTCCTCCGTTAACGATGGAAGTCGTAATAGTCGGGCTTTCCACTAGCTCTTTGTAATAGTCCACTTCAGGGTGGCGAATGACACAAACATCGACGCCAAGGGCAGACATGGTCAGGATAGTGTCATACAAGGTTTCTCCTTTGTTGACCGAGCTGGTCTTGACATCAAAGTCCAGAAGATCGCAGCCTAACTTCAACTCTGCTACCTCAAAGGCCTTGTGGGTCCGCGTAGAAGGCTCAAAGAAGAGGTTAGACACGATATGCTGTTCATCATAATGGACTTTAGCGCCATTTTTAAATTCGATTCCGCGTTTAATCAAGGCCATAACTTCTTCATTTGACAGAGTTTCCATAGAAACAAGGTTCTTAAGAGCGATTTGATTGGATGACATGATGTAATTCTCCTTTTTGAAAGAATGAGGGCTTCCAGAGTGCTGCAAGTAAAGTCGCTCTGAGAGCAAGCTATTTTTGAACGAAAGTTAATGATTTATCGCCTAGCTCAATCCTTGGGCTCAGGCAGGACAAGATAGAGGACAATTCCCAGAATAGTTGACAAAGCAACTCCTGAGATTTGCAGACCCGATAGCTGCAAGGTCAGACCGCCGATACCAGATACCAAGATGACACTGGCAATCAAGAGATTCTTTTTGTTGTCAAAGTTGGTCTGTGCTTCAATCAGAATCTTGAGACCACTTGAAGCAATTACTCCGAAGAGGGCGATGGAAATACCACCCAGCACAGGACTCGGGATGGATTGGAGCAGGGCTGAGACCTTGCCCACAAAGCTCATGACAATAGCCAGCACTGCTGCACCAGCAATGACATAGACACTGTAGATTTTATTGAGCGCCATGACTCCGATATTCTCTCCGTAGCTAGTCACGGGCGGTGCTCCGAAAAGCCCTGCAATAATCTGAGCCAGACCATCACCAGTCAAGGTCTTGTCCAGTCCTGGATCCTTGAAGAAGTCCTTACCTGTCAAGCTATTCAGCACCATGACATGCCCGAAGTGTTCTGTCATGGTTACAAAGGCGATAGGCGCCATAGTTAAAATCGCACTAGGGTAAAATTTCACATCGTAGTCCAAGAAAGGCAGACTCATAGGCGGAAGGTGGAACCAAGATGCTTCTCCTACCTTGGCAAAAGACACAATTTCCTGCCCAGTCACAGCCCCTAGAATCAAGCTAAAGATGTAGCCGACTATCAAGCCCAGCAAGACTGGAATGATTCCCACAATCTTCTTACCATAGATATTAAAGAGGATGACTGCCAAGAGAGTAACCATACCGATAATGAAGTAGGTCAAATCATAAACCTTTTCGCCATTAGCTACAGTCTTGTTCATCACATCGCTAACAGCTGTCCCAGCCAAGCTCAGACCGATGACCATGATGATGGGGCCAACTACTACTGGCGGCAACACCTTATCAATCCAAGCATTGCCAGCAAACTTAACAATCAGTGCTACAATAAAGTAGACCAAACCACCAGTGATGGCTCCCTGTGCAACCGCTCCGATACCATCTGTCTTCATCAGCATCTGCATGGCTGCAATATAAGCAAAGCTGGATCCCATGTAGGCTGGAATCTTGTATTTGGTAACAGTCAGATGGGCCAGTGTTCCCAGACCGCTGGAAAAAAGAGCTACCGCTGGGTCAATTCCAACCAGAATTGGCACCAAGACTGTCGCCCCAAACATGGCGAACAAGTGCTGAAAGGATAGCCCTAAAAGCAAACCTGGCTTTGGCATATCATGCACATCATACTTAACATCTTGACTCATTTAGCTTATTACTCCCCCATAATCAACACGCGATCTTGACCATCTGTCTCAGTCACCTCAACAACAATCTCCTCAGTTTGGCTAGTCGGAATATTCTTGCCGACATAGTCTGCCCGTATCGGCAGCTCGCGGTGACCACGGTCAACCAAGACAGCCAGACCAACACGAGACGGCCGCCCATGACTGACCAGATTGTCGATAGCCGCTCGGATGGTACGTCCTGTGTAGAGGACATCGTCGATCAGGATTACTTGACGGTCGGTAATATCCACTGGAATCACTGTCGTATCTTCCTCAACCTTGATATCATCTCGGAAAGGCTTGGTGTCTATTTCTGCGACTGGAATATCGATATTCTCCAACTGAGCCAACCGCTTCTGAATCCGGTAAGCCAAGTGAACCCCGCGGGTCTTAATCCCAGCCAAGACCACTTGGTTTAAGTCCTTGTTGCGCTCGATGATTTCATAGGTAATCCGCGTAATCGCACGGTTCATGGTGATGTCATCAACAACTTCTTTTGTTTTCATTCTTTCCTCCTCAAACAACAGAAAAAGTCTCCTTATACAAGGAGACTTCAGAAAAATCTAGTCAGGCAAGCTAAAACAAGACGCACTTGCTTACACTCCACCCATCTTTTTACTTGCTCCTTGTCTATCTCTCTGGATAGAATTAAAGGATTATTTAATTTTTTATACTATATCACAATTTCAAAACTATTTCAAGAAAAAAATTGTATTTTTTCTGCTTGACTGGGTAAGGATTAGTGACTAGCCTCTTTCTCCGCCTTTTCCTTATCTTTTGGATCCGTTTGATTTTCTTTGTTTTTTGCTTGAGCTGTCGCATCTTTTAATTCAGGATTTTCAGCAGTTGGCACTTCTTCTGATGATGGTTTAGAAGAGTTTTCTGAATCCACCGTTCGCTCATTTAAGTCCTCTTCAGGAGTTCCAGCTGGATACTCATTATCGTTTGAAGCTCCTTGGCCGCTTGCTTCAACTGAGGCTGGCTTATCGGATGCTGGCTTCCCTTGGACATCTGCCTTATTAGGCTCACTTTGCTTAGGCTCTTCCTTCTTTTCGTCCTTTGCATCAGCCGGCTTATTATTATCAATGCTGCCACCCTGAACATCTGGAAAATGCTGCGCCAAAGCTTTCGGAATTTTATTTTCATTCAATTCAAGCTCTTCTTTAGGGATGTGATTGTCGCTGACATTGATATAAGTCACCGTCTTATTTGGTTCCTGCAGCGCTAAGGTTGTGATTTTATTCTTGTTGACAGCCAGATTGTCTAAAGACCTAAACTGATTAATTCCTTCCAAGTTTTTCAGCTCATTCTCAGCCAAGTTTAAATTCTTCAAGGAAGACTGAGCGGCTGGAATATCTAAATTTTTAATCTTGTTTTGTGTTACGGACAAGGTAACCAAATTCTTAGCAGCTTCAACTCCTGTCAGAGAAGTCAGACGATTTCCATTTATGCTTAGAGTTGTCAGATTTGGATTAGACTTCAGGAAATTCAAGTTCTCAACATTGGAATTGTCAGCTGTTAATTCTTCCAGATGGGAAGCTTTGAGGGTATTGAGATTTAAGTTTGGGTTGTTGGATAAGAAAAGCCTTGTTAAATTTTCTTTTTGGCTCAGAGCAGAAACATCTTGCAGTTGATTGTGCTCTAAACTTACAGCTTTTAATTTTGAAAGCTTGGTCAAAGCAGAAATATCTGAGATATTGTTGTAGTCAAGGTTCAATGACTCCAGATTTTTCAGCTTAGCTAAAGGTGTAATATCAGTAAGGTCATTTCCCGCTGCTGCCACTGTTTTAAGGTTCGGATAATCCTTCAAAAAAGATAAATCAGTGATGCCATTCTGGGAAATGTCCAAGCCTTCCAAGGTCGGAATTTCTTTTAAGAAATCATAGTTGGTAACGCCTGTCTTTGTCATCCACAGCTGTTTTAAATGTTTAAATTGCAGCACTGGTCTGATGTCCTTTATCGGAGTAAAGCCAATCCCCAGAACTTCAATATTTGGCATCAGTTCCAAGCCTTTTCTTTCCAGCGGATCTTTGCGCTGGCCAATATTTAGATACTTCACAGTTGCCAGCCAGGCTTTCATCTTTTCCGTATCCGTCTCACCTGATGGGAATGGGGTATCTGCCGTAGCATGTAAAATATCTTCAATGATTTCATCATCAAATCCTAGAGCTTTCAAGGTTGCCATACCAACTGCGTCATGAGCATGTGGATCTCCATGAGGATCAAAAGGTTTGGTCGTATCAATGTCGCTGATTAGGGTTGAATGACTATGGTCACCGTGTGGATAGATAAAGACCTTTCCTTTGTCCGTATCGCTCACTTGAATCAAGCTTTCATCGATTCCTAATTGCTGAGCCAAATAGGCCTTTTTCTTGGCAATTTCTTCTTCCTCGTCTGATGGATTTGGCGCAGGCTCAGGTGTAGGAGCTGGGGCTGGGGCTGGCGACGGTTCCGGTTTAGGCTGGGGCTGCCCTTGTCTACCATAATAGGCATCCTCAGCAGCTTTCTTGTATTCTGCTGGAATCAACGACTCCCAAGGAGACGCAATCAGCTGCTCATAAGGAATGAAGTGAGTATGACCATTATGATCTGCCAGCAAGCCTGAAGCCAGATTGCCTATTACCCCTGTGCCTCTAAATAAGAAGCCATCACTTGTAGGATAATCAATCCCAGCAAACTGTCGCTTATTGCTTCCCTGCTGAGGTGGAAGAGACGGCGTAGGTGTTGACTGATAAGCAGGTGTCCTAGGATTGCTTGCGGGAGCTGGACCATAGCTTGGTGCTTGTGCAAGATTACCCACTGACTGTTTCAAAATGTAATGAAAATGATCTCCATGGCGTACTACATAGCCGTATTGGTCCTCAGACACGATGTCTCTAGGATTAAAAACATAGCCGTCATCAGCAGTGCTCATGTGATTTGCCAGCTGAGCTGTTCCCCCAGGTGCTTGCCCATCTTTTGGTATCAGATAAGCCCATTTACTATTCTTTAGATCGGAATAAAAAATAAAGTGCGTATGGCCATCATGCTCTAAAATCAAACCTTCACTAGTTCTAGCTTTAATTTGAGACTCGCTTTTGAAGAGAAAACCATCATCCGTCGGCTTATCAACTCCAGGAACCTGTCCTTTTTTGGTCGCCTTACTTTTCTTCTTCACTTCTTGCTTGGTCTTCACCTTCTCTTGACTGCTTTCCTGTTGAGATGTCTGAGATTGACAAGCAGCCAAGCAAAGATTACAAGCTAGAATGATCCCTGCTAATCCTAACAGTTTTTTATTCTGTTTCATTCTTTCCTCCTTTTTGTTTAACTGGTTAATCGTTAACTAGTTAACTATATCATACAAATCTGATATTGGCAAGAAAAAATCGAAGCAAAATAAAAAAACAGAGCAAGTCTGTTTTTCATCTACAAGTACATGTCTCTAAGAAGTCTTCTTCTTTGGGACAGAGATAGATTTTATACCGTAAAAGACAAAACCAAAGATCAGGTAGGCCGCAAAGATAATCAGAGACATCTTGATGACATAGGGCCAGCCTTTCTTAAAGACATTGAGGAAAAAGTAAGGAAATGGATTATCCTTGGATCTTGGAATATCTATTTTCAAGAAAAAGCCATTAAAGAGAGCAAAGGCCATGTAGACCAAAGGCACACTCGTCCAAGAAATCGGATCAAACCAACGGTACTGGCGTGATTTGTCAAAGATTACTGTATCCAGAAGAAACGCTAAGGGTACTATATAATGACACAAAAAATTCTCTAGACGGTAAAAATCAGTCGCAATTGGGGCCAACAAGAGGTGATAAACGACACAAGTAATCATGATGGACATGGTTACCCCACCCTTGATTCTCAAGATTTTCGGCGCCTTCCAAGCATCGCCAGTTCTCATCATCAGATAGACCAGATAGCCAGTAAAGAGCAGGACCAAGAGATTGGACAGAACCGTATAGTACATGAGCATGCCCACGCCATACTTAGTAATTTCCAGATACACACCCAAAAAGGCCAAGATAAAAAGAATAATTCGATAAATTAAGATAAAACGACGATTCATAGAGACCTCAAATTTTCTTAACAAACTCTGACTTGAGCTTCATCGCACCGAAGCCGTCAATCTTACAGTCGATATTATGGTCGCCTTCCACGATGCGGATATTTTTCACGCGCGTTCCCTGCTTGAGATCCTTGGGTGCGCCCTTGACTTTCAGGTCCTTAATCAAGATAACTGTGTCACCATCAGCCAGCTTATTGCCATTAGCATCAATTGCAACTGGTCCTTCTTCTGCTTCTTGGACCTCAGCTGGATTCCACTCATAGGCGCACTCTGGGCAGACCAAGAGCGTTCCATCTTCGTAGACATACTCAGAATTACATTTGGGGCAGTTTGGTAAGTTGTTCATTTTTTCTCCATTTCTAGTCAAGGCTGCTAAATTCCTATACCAGCCTTCTATATATGATTAAGCTCTTCTTTCATTTTTCAAGTCCATCAGAACACTAACCAATGTGAAGGTTAACTCAATTCTAAAAATCTAGTTTGCTCCTATTTCCACACCTTTCTAGTATAAGCTATTTTAAGCATTTTGACAAATCTCTTTTAGGATTTCCTACAGGTCTTGACCTTTCTGCAAAAACAGTGTACTATACTAGTGTATATACAGATAAAAAGGAGTCACTATGAAACCAAAATCTAAAAATCAGTTTATGACACTGACCGCTTTTTTGACTGCACTAGCTATTGTTATCCCGCTGGTTATGCCGATTAAAATTGTCATTCCGCCCGCTTCCTTCACCTTAGCCAGCCATGTCGCTATCTTTCTGGCTATGTTTATATCCCCTCTCATGACGGTGATTGTCGTGATTGGCTCTGCTATTGGATTTGGAATGTCCGGACTTCCTTTTATCATCACGCTTAGGGCTCTGTCCCACTTGCTCTTCGCTAGCATCGGCGCTCTTTATTTGCAAAAGCATCCAGAAACACTGGACAGCCAGAAGAAGACTTGGATATTTAATTTCCTACTGGCCTTGATTCATGCCTTTGGCGAAGTGGTCGTCTGCATCCTCTTTTACACGACTTCTGCCTATCCAGCTAATGCTTTCTATATCTTATTTGGTCTGGTTGGACTTGGTACGGTCATCCATAGCATGGTCGACTTTGTCATTGCTAAGTTCATCTATCAAGCGCTGAAAAAGATTCGCTAGAGCTTGAAGATTCCTGACTTTTGGTTTACAATGAAGCTATGACCAAGCAAAGACGAGAAGAACTATTAGACATTTTGAAAACATCATCTGCTGCCCTCAATGGCCAGTCACTTGCTGAACATTTCCATGTGACCAGGCAGATTATCGTGCAAGATATTGCCCTCTTGCGGGCTGATGGTGCCCCCATCCTCTCAACCAATCGTGGCTATCTTTATAAAGACCACCAAGAAAACGCTGCTGTTCATCAGCTCTTCAAGGTTCAGCATAGGGCTGAGGATATGGAAGCTGAGCTGCTGGCTATCGTGGACAATGGTGGCCGCGTACAGACTATTTTGATTGAGCATCCAGTTTACGGCGAAATCCAGACTTACCTGAAGCTGACCTGCCGCCGAGATGTCCAACATTTTCTCCAACAGGTCGCATCCTGTGCCTTTCGCCCCTTATCTGAGCTGACGGATGGAGTCCACTATCACCTAGTACAAGCCGACTCCCAGCAGGATTTGGATTATGTAGAAGCTGCCTTGAGGGACCTAGGATTTTTACAGGAATGAATAACAAGAAAAAAAAGACTGATTAGACACCAACCTAGTCAGTCTTTTTAGTACATACTCTTGCGCCAACCACCTTCAATACGCTCATGATAGTAATATTCGGATAATTCCTCATCTTCCATCATACGCAGAAGTTCTAACATATCGTAGGCCAAGTCCAGCTGTGGCAGGGTTTCCTTGTCTACCCAAGAGATCTCTCCCTCTTCTGTCGAGTGAATCTGACCAGAAAATTCAGTCGCTTCGTAACAAAAGACGATATAGCGAATCCCATCATCCGTATGCCAGTTCTTTACCCCGACCAGTTTTGGATGAGTAATAGTCAAACCCGTTTCCTCTAAAATCTCACGGACAACAGCATCATGGAGGGACTCCCCCTTCTCGATATGACCACCCGGAAAAGCATATCCAGACCATTGATAGCGCTCAGGAGAGCGATATTGAAGCAGAACTTTACCACGTAATACATCTTCGACAAGGCAGATGTTTGTTAGGATTGTTTTTTGGGAACGTGACATAAATTTTCTCACTTTCTAAGTTATTAAAACATATCTTCGTTATATTTTACTTCTGACTTCATGATAAAGCGATTGATCAATTCATGATGTTCATAGGTACTATGGACCACAAAACCTCTGACAATGATGATTTCATTATCTTGTATATGATAGTCTATATTGATGGGCATTGCTGGATCCGAGATGATTGACAAAGCAAAGAATGCCGAAAACCAAAGATAAAGCGCCACCAATCCACTGAATAATTGAAAAATAAGGTGATACCAGTGAAAATCTCTTGTCCTAAAAAAGACTATCCAAGGATGGATAAAGAAGGTCAAACAAAGAATAAGAAACCAACTATTCCACAAAACTGGAGTAAAGGATAGACCAAAAGCTAACAAAATCAAATGAAGAATGACAAAGGTTAGCAAGGCTAGATAGAGTGTTTTAAATGAAAATAATTTAGACAGATTTTCTTTTGTCATGATTTTTCCTCTTTTTTTCATTATATTTCAAAATCAACATCGTTAATGCTGGAATGAAGAAAAAGATTAGATAGGTAGCAATTGGAAACCAAACATAGCGAGGATTCAAGTTCCACAATGGTGGCAGAAATCCCTCTCCGTCTTCTAATTCTATTCCTATAAAATAATGCAAAAGAAAAACTAGACCATTAAGATAAAGAAAAACTTCTGAAAAACCTTTCAACGTGTTGAAGCCTTCTTCTCTTAGACTTCCAAACCAGGAATAATATGGAAGAACAATCAAGATTGTCAAATTTAAATATAAAGGGCTAATATATTTAAACTCACGAAGTGGGCCCGGAATAGACTTATTTCCAAATGTTAAAAATGCTACTCCAATAGCAACCAGCAAAAAGACGCAATACTCTATGATAGATGCTATAATTGAATGTTTTTCCAACCAAAGACTAAACTTGTTCTCCTGAACTTTTACTTTTCTTTTCTTTTTCTTTTTGGTCTTACTTCTCATTCACCAACTCCACAATCTTCTGGAAAGTCTTGTCGTTTCGGATAGTTAGTTGCTTGTAAAAACTAGATTTGAGCAGTTTCTTATGGTAGTTGGACTTGAGATAATCTGCTTGGTCAGCGTTGCTATAAAAGAAAGCCGTCTGCCCAAAGTGCAGCTGCTCCTTGTCATTTGCCCAGCTGCCTGCCAGCTCTTGAACGCTCTCCCTATCTGTCTCCGGCAGATAAAAGAGAACATCTCGCCGAAAAGCTGTTTCATCCTTCCACCAAGCAGGAAGATTGGCTGTTTCTTTTTGAATCATGGCAGAGCTGACAAGGACAAAAGGCAGAGGAAAATCATAAGACCGACTGAAATAAGCCGACAATATCTCCCGAATCCTCTCCTCCTGCTCCTCGCTATCAAAGAAAAGATTGCCGCTATTGATGTAGGAAACTGGATTTTCAAAACCCAACCCAGCCAAATCTTTCTTCAAATCAGCCATAACGACCTTGTTTTTTCCGCCGACATTGATGCCACGGAGTAAAAGTGCATAACGCATATAATGCTCCTTACAAATATATCTATTATTTCCAAACTAACTGTTAGAGTTTTTCGAGTAGATCATCCGTTTTTCTTTCACAGCCTTTCCTAGGTCAATGACCTTTTCCTCACCATCAAAAACAAAACCCATTTTTTCATAAAAGGCGATGGCACGTTTGTTATCTTCTAAAACCCATAATATAATCTCTTGATAACCATCCAAGGCAGCAAAAGCAGCCTGCATGAGCTGCTGTCCTACACCCTTGCCATAATAATCTTTTAAGACATACAAAGCGAAAATTTCACCCGCTATCGTAGCTGAATCTCGAAAATCACCATAGCTAACAAAGCCAACTACTTTCGTATCATCCAAGGCAATCAAGGTATTCTCAGGATACTTTTGACTATAAAAACGGCACTTATCCAAAGTCATCTGCTCTTGAAATTCCGTTGGCAAGATGCTATCATAAGCTTCTCGCCATGTCTGCCAATGAACTCGGGATTTCCCTTCTATCTCCTCAGCTGTTTTCATTGCTTTGATAGTGATGACCATTTGTTTTTCTCCCATTCTTCTCTCAAAATTCCGTATTTAATACTATCAAAATAAACACCTTGATAGTAACGAACTTTTGGAATATGAGCTTCTTTTTTCATCCTTAATTTTTTAGCCAATTTCATCATACCAAAATTTCCCGACCAAGTCGTTAAACCCAAATGCTCTAGTTCTAAATAATCCTGAAAGCTCCTATCTATCCACTGCAACATAGCATTTGTTCCTATGCCAGCATTCCAGAATTCACTCTCATAGATATCAATTCCTAATTCCATCCATCTTGTTTGCTGGCATTCCCAATAACGTGAAACAGTTCCAACTAGTTTATAATCTACAAAAATTCCTAAACGATTCGAGTTATTTAGAAAATATTCTGATTTTTGTAGTTTAAACTCTTCAAAACTTGGAAAACACTGATAATCATCAAAGTAAGGAGCATCATACTGTTTCCAAATTGGATTGGGATGCGAATAAGCAATCTCCCACAAAGGCATTAGATCTTCTTCCACTAGTTTTCTTAAACATATCATATTTATCCCTCAATCCATCGCCTTTATTTCCAGAATCATATCGCGAATCTGTGCGGCCAGCTCGAAGTCGAGAAGGCCGGCAGCTTCTTGCATCTGACCTTCTAGCTTCTTGATCATGTCCTTGCGCTCTTGCTTGCTGAGGCTTTCGATTTCGACTGTTTCTTCCTTGTCTGGCAGGGCAGCCTTGGTCACGCTGATTAGGTCACGGATTTCTTTCTTGATGGTCTGAGGTACAATGCCATGCTCTTCATTATAAGCCATCTGGATTGCCCGACGGCGGGCAGTTTCATCAATAGCGCGCTGCATGGACTGGGTCATGGTATCTGCATACATAATCACATGACCTTCACTGTTGCGGGCTGCCCGGCCGATGGTCTGGATCAGGCCACGCTCGTTGCGGAGGAAACCTTCCTTGTCTGCATCAAGAATTGCAACCAGACTAACCTCAGGCACGTCAATTCCCTCGCGCAGCAGGTTAATCCCAACCAGAACATCAAAGACACCCAAGCGCAGGTCTCGGATAATCTCAGTCCGCTCCAAGGTCTTGATGTCTGAGTGCATGTACTTGACCTTGACACCCATTTCCTTGAAGTAGTCGGTCAAGTCTTCAGCCATCTTCTTGGTCAGGGTTGTGATAAAGGTACGTTCGTTCTTTTCAACACGGACATTGATTTCACCCAAGAGGTCATCAATTTGCCCCATGGTTGGGCGGACTTCCACCTCTGGATCCAGAAGCCCTGTCGGCCGGATAATTTGCTCGATAACAGTATCCGTCTGTTCATTTTCATAGTCGCCCGGCGTAGCCGATACATAGACAATCTGGTGAACATGGCTCTCGAACTCCTCCCGGCGCAGCGGACGATTGTCCAAGGCAGACGGCAGACGGAAACCATAATTAACCAGCATCTCCTTACGAGAGCGGTCACCATTGTACATGCCCCGAATCTGTCCCATGGTCATGTGACTCTCATCAATCATAATCAAGAAATCATCAGGGAAAAAGTCCAGAAGGGTATAAGGCGGCTCTCCTTCGCTTCGACCATCCATATGGCGAGAATAGTTCTCAACGCCGTTGGTATAACCCATTTCACGCAGCATTTCGATATCGTACTCCGTGCGTTGCTTCAAGCGCTGGGCTTCCAGAAGCTTGCCTTCCTTCTCAAAGATAGCCAGCTGCTCCTCCAGCTCGGCCTGAATCTTGGCAATGGCTACTTCCATGTGGTCTTCATTGGTTACGAAGTGAGTGGCTGGGAAGATGGCCAAATGGTCCACCTCGCCCAAGACTCGACCGGTCAAGGCTTCAACCTCACGAATCCGGTCAATTTCATCTCCGAAAAACTCTACCCGAAAGGCATGCTCATCCCGGGAAGCTGGGAAAATCTCCACCACATCGCCACGAACCCGGAATTTCCCCCGCTGAAAGTCAATGTCATTACGCTCAAACTGAATATCAACCAAATCATTAAGCAGCTTGTCACGGGAAATCTCTAAGCCAGGACGCAGGCTAACCACACTATCAGAGTATTCCTTAGGCGAACCCAGACCATAAATACAAGAGACCGAAGCCACGACAATCACGTCATTGCGCTCCAAGAGGGCTGATGTCGCTGAGTGACGTAGCTTATCAATCTCGTCATTGACCGAGCTATCCTTTTCAATATAAGTATCGCTGGAAGGCACATAAGCTTCAGGCTGGTAGTAATCATAGTAGGAAACGAAGTATTCCACAGCGTTATTGGGGAAGAATTCCTTGAACTCACCATAAAGCTGGCCGGCCAGCGTTTTATTATGGGCAATAACAAGAGTCGGCTTGTTGACCTGAGCAATAACCTGACTCATGGTATAGGTCTTACCAGTACCAGTCGCCCCCATGAGAATCTGGGCTTTCTCGCCTCCCTCGATATTATCCACAAGCTGCTCAATAGCCTGGGGCTGGTCACCAGAAGGTTCGTACTTGGAAACCAATTCAAATTTATTATCTGTTATTCTGTTAATCATCTTTTATTCCTTAAATTGTGCTTCTATCATTTTACCATATTTGCCCTATTTTCTCTGGATTTGGGTGTAGGTAGAATGGCCACGCTGCTACCATCGTCTGTCTCTTGTCACACCTCTCGTTAAAAGACATAAAAAAGGCCCAGCTCAACTGGGCGAAATGCTTATTTCTTAAAGATCAGCTCCTGAGGCAGGCGATTTTCTTTTTTGAGTGACCAGTAAAGATAAGCAATGCAGCCAATCAAGACGATACTGGCAAAAATAGATCCTTCAGCACCAAAAGCCCCACCGGATAGCAAATCCACAGAAGATTGCGAGCTGTAGTTCAAGATTGAGGTAGATGCTCCTTGACCACTGACCTGAATACCATAGATATTTCCTTGCACAAAATTCCAAGCGCCATGCATACCAGCCAATACCCACATATTGTCATACTTGAGCATAAGGAAACAAGCAAAGATACCGTCAAGTATGATATTGACAATAGAAAGAACGGTCACACCAGGGTTAAAGAGGTGCAGAGCCCCAAATAGAGCACTGGAAATCAAGATACCAATGAAGATATTTGACTTAGCGCTAACTGCTGGAAAGAGCCAACCACGCGTCACTAACTCTTCTGTCCCACCTTGGAGAATCCAGAAAGGAATGATAGCTAGGACGAAAATAAAATCTTGCAAGTTCACCTGACCTAATTTCAGACTGCCTGTCCCCGTTACCAAGAGCAAGACAACAACCAGTGAAAACTGAACCGCTCCGATAAGGAAGCCTTTGAGGAGATTTTTGAACCAGTCTTGTTTATAGAGTCCTAGACTAGAAAAAGTACGCTTCTCACGATATCGAACCCAGAGAAAGACAGTAAGAGCGATAAAAAAGAAAGTAAATAGTTCAAAAAATAGACTATAGTGACGGAGAAATTCCATAAGTGCTGCTTGGCCGCTAGTGGGATTTGTCGCACGGAACAAAATACCAATAACAAGCCCAATCGGAAACATTCCGAACATTCCAGCAAAACGACCTACATAAACAAAACCAATAGCAATCAAGATAGCCAACCAAATCGGCGGAATATAACGCGATTGCTTGATATCATCCAACATACGAGATTTAAACATATAATTATTCCTTTCCTCATTTTAATTTATTATAGCATATTATTTTAGGATGAGCAAATGAGAACCGTTCGCACAGTTATTGTGTCTTCCCCACTAACTCTGTCAAAACACCATCTTTTTTCATCTTGAGAAGCAAATAGAGGACAGCCATCAAGAGAATGAGCGAGCTGAAAATAGAAGCTTCAGCACCAAAAGCTCCACCAGTCAGCCAAATCCATTCCGTCTTTGGAATAAAGTTCAGGACTGCCGCGTCCACACCAGTACCACTAACACTGAAACCGTAGATATTGCCTTGGCTAAAGTTCCAAGCAGCATGAAGTCCTATAATCCCCCAGACATTGTCCGTCCGAAGCAGATAAAGACTTGCAAAGAGGCCAAATAAGGCAATGTTAACAATGGGAAGAATACCAATATCTGGATTGCCTAGGTGCAAGAGGCCAAAGAGCAGGCTCGAAGTCAGCAAACCGATGGGTAGGTTGGTCTTTTTGACAGCAACTGGCAGCAGCCAAGCCCGTGTCACCAGCTCTTCTGCTCCGCCCTGAATCATCCAGAGCGGAAGCAAAATCAAGATATAGAGAAAAGGTTCCAGTGTCATCTGTCCCCATTCAAAAGAGCCAGTTCCACTGAACAGCATAAGCAGAGCGACTAGACTAAAGAGGAGAAAACCTACTGCAAATCCTTTGACTAGCTCCACCAAGCTTCCTTTTTTGACAAAGCCCAGAGTCGCGAGCGGTCGTCCTTCAGCCCAGCGCACCCAGAGGAAGAGAGCCAGTATCATAAATACAAAGCCGAATAAGAGAATAGGCAGGGCAAAATTGAAGAAAATTTCAAAAAATCCTCCTTGCCCTAAGAAACCTAGCATAAGACTAAGGACAGCCGAAATTGGCTCCAAAGCCAGATAGGCCAACTGCTGTCCTCCTTGCACGAAAACAACTGCCAGCAAAAGAGACAAAATATAAGGAGGGACAAAGCGAGCTTGATTGACTCCGTCTAAGATACGTGATTTTTTCATAAGAACCTCATTCTATCCTTGCTTTCATTTATTTCCAGTATAGCAGACTTTGCTCTAAGAACAAAGAAAAGTTGCGGCTCAACTTACAAAAACAGAGAGTTTTATATGTTAGAAAACCTAACATATAAACAGGAGAAATTTGCCTAATCATTGTTTTTTTGCTATAATGCTAGAATGCTAAAAAGGAGGAAGAAAATGAAGAAAAAATTCTTAGCAGTCTTGCTAACATTATTTCCATTTTTTGCGTTAGGGACGACAGCCCAGGCAGATACGATCAAAATAGTATCCGATACTGCTTACGCACCATTTGAATTTAAAGATTCTGATCAGACTTACAAGGGGATTGACGTTGATATCATCAACAAGGTCGCAGAAATCAAAGGCTGGGACATTGACATGAGCTTCCCGGGCTTCGATGCAGCTGTCAATGCCGTCCAAGCTGGCCAAGCGGACGCTATCATGGCTGGTATGACCAAGACAAGCGAGCGTGAAAAAGTCTTTACCATGTCTGATACCTACTACGACACCAAGGTCGTTATCGCGACGACCAAGGCAAACACCATCAGCAAATATGAGCAGCTGAAAGGGAAGAAAGTCGGTGTCAAAACAGGAACCGCTGCCCAACGCTTCCTTGAGAAGAACAAGGATAAGTATGGCTACACTCTCAAAACCTTTGACACGGGCGACTTAATGTATAACAGCCTTTCTGCTGGTGATGTCGATGCAGTGATGGATGATCAGCCGGTCATTGAGTACGCCATCAATCAAGGACAAAACCTGAAAATTTCTATGAAGGGTGAGGCTGTTGGAAGCTTTGCTTTCGGTGTCAAAAAAGGTAGCAAGCACGAGCACCTAGTTACTGAGTTTAACGAGGCTTTGGCACAGATGAAGGAAGACGGCAGTCTGGATGAAATCATCAATAAATGGACTGCTTCTAAAGGCAGCTCTGACTCGGCTGTTCCAGAGACTTCTACTCCTGCTGGTCAAAAAGCTACTCCGACAAAAGACAAATACATTATTGCCAGCGACTCATCTTTTGCTCCTTTTGTCTTCCAAGATGACAGCAACCAATACACTGGGATTGACATGGAGCTGATTAAGGCTATTGCCAAGGACCAAGGCTTTAATGTGGAAGTAACTAACCCTGGCTTTGATGCAGCTATCAATAGCGTTCAGACCGGTCAGGCTGACGGAATTATCGCCGGTATGTCTGTCACAGATGCCCGCAAGAAAACTTTTGACTATTCTGACCCTTACTACACAGCCAACTCTATCTTGGCAGTTAAGGACAGCAGCAATATCAAGTCCTACGAAGAACTCAAGGGCAAGACAGTCGGTGTCAAAACTGGTACCGCTTCTCAGACTTTCCTTGAGGAAAACAAGAGCAAGTACGGCTACTCTATTAAAACATTCTCAGATGCAGCTTCCATGTATGACAGTCTTAACACTGGCTCCGTCGCAGCTGTGATGGATGATGAGCCTGTTGTCAAATACGCTATCAAACAAGGCAAAAAGCTTAAAACACCTATTGAAGGTACACCAAGTGGCCAAGTCGCTTTCGCAGTTAAAAAAGGCAGCAATCCTGAGTTGATTGAGATGTTTAACAATGGACTGGCCAACCTCAAAGAAAGTGGCAAGTACCAAGAGATTTTAGACAAGTATCTGGCTAGCGAGGAAAAAGAATCCACTGTAGATGAGTCCACTATTTGGGGCTTGCTGCAAAACAACTACCAAGAACTTCTTAAAGGTCTGGGAGTGACGATTGCTTTGGCACTGATTTCATTTGCTATTGCTATGGTCATCGGGATTATCTTCGGTATGTTCAGCGTCAGCCCTTATAAACCGCTGCGCTGGATTGCAGAAATCTTTGTTGATGTCATTCGTGGTATTCCACTGATGATTGTGGCAGCCTTTATTTTCTGGGGGATTCCTAACCTAATCGAATCCATGACTGGACAACAAAGCCCAATCAATGCTTTCGTTGCAGGAACTATCGCCCTCTCTCTCAATGCCGGCGCCTATATCGCTGAAATTGTCCGCGGGGGTATCCAAGCCGTACCCGTTGGACAGATGGAAGCCAGCCGCAGCTTGGGGATTTCCTACTCAAAGACCATGCGGAAGATTATCCTGCCACAGGCAACCAAGATTATGCTGCCAAACTTTGTCAATCAGTTTGTCATCGCACTCAAGGATACAACCATAGTCTCAGCCATTGGACTGGCCGAGCTCTTCAAAACGGGTAAGGACATCATCGCCCGCAACTATCAGAGTTTCCGCATGTATGCTATCCTAGCCGTGCTCTATCTTATTATTATCACGCTCTTGACCCGCTTGGCAAAACGCTTAGAAAAGAGGATTAAGTAATGGCAAAATTAAAAATCGATGTGAACGATCTTCATAAATATTACGGGGAAAACGAAGTCCTAAAGGGAATTACCGCTAAATTCTACGAGGGTGATGTGGTCTGCATCATCGGTCCTTCTGGATCCGGCAAGTCAACCTTCCTGCGCAGCCTCAATCTGCTAGAGGAAGTGACCAGCGGAACTATCACGGTTGATGGCTTTGATCTGACAGACAAGAAGACTGATGTGGATCTGGTCCGGGAAAATATCGGTATGGTCTTCCAGCACTTCAACCTCTTCCCGCACATGACCGTTCTGGAAAACATCACCTTTGCTCCTGTTGAGCACAAGCGCTTGACCCAAGACGAAGCAAACAAGCTGGGGATGGAGCTCTTGGAAAAGGTCGGCTTGGCTGATAAGGCTGATGCCAGTCCAGACAGTCTGTCCGGCGGTCAAAAGCAGCGGGTGGCAATTGCTCGCGGTCTGGCCATGAATCCAGACATCATGCTCTTTGATGAGCCTACTTCTGCCCTTGACCCTGAAATGGTCGGCGACGTTCTCAACGTTATGAAGGATCTGGCCCAGCAAGGTATGACCATGCTGATTGTGACCCATGAGATGGGCTTTGCCCGTCAAGTAGCCAACCGCGTTATCTTTACTGCTGATGGGGAATTCCTAGAAGACGGAAAGCCTGACCAAATCTTCGACAATCCGCAGCATCCACGTCTTAAAGACTTCTTGGACAAGGTACTGAATGTATAAAACCAAACGAAGAGCCAGCTTATATGCCGGCTCTTTTCTTGTTTCAAAAATTTTTAAACTACATCACCCACCACTGGTAAAGCGACCAGTAGAGAATATTGGCTACGATAGCGAGTGCAGATAGACTAGTCAGAACTGTCAAGAAGAGGCGGCCTTTTCCAAATCCCTTTTTCGCTTTGCTAAAGAGCGGAAAACTGCACAGCCTGCTAAAAGTAGGCCTAGTCCTGCAAAGACCATATAGCGCCACTGAGCGATGATACTGAGATCCGAAGTGCTTGAGCTAATCAGGAGCAAGAGTAAATTACCAGCCGCGGCCACTACTCCTGCAGCTGTCAAGATGTGCCACCATTTCCAAGCTCGATTTTGCTTGCTTTTCACCTTGCCAAAAACCAGTCGATAAAGGACTAGCACAAGCCGAACAAGTAGATTACCCAAAGCATAAACGACACTAAGACAAGCCAGAGCGATCAACCCAAACTTAGTCCAGATTTCCCAGTCAGAAACTCTCTCAAAATCACTGACCGGAGTAGCGATTCGCGTTTTGCCATTTCCACTTTTATAAATAGTCCAAAACGAACGATCCATTCGCTCTGAGGACGGATTCTTCATATGAAGCATATTACCTGGAAAGAGCTGATACAAAGAAAGCGGACCTTGATTAAAATTCCGAAGGATTTGATAATAGCCTGGTTCAAACTTTTTCTGAGTCTCTGCACTGGCTGTCGGACGTTTTCCGAAAATCAATTCTGGCATGCCATCATTATAAATTTCTTCCACACCTTGATTGGTCATGATCACCTGCCCGATACCATCCTTCAGATCCAGCAGAAGATAGCTGGAAAAACCATTTGTATTCCCTCCGTGCCCTAGCACTGTAACGCCAAATTTACTGGCCCAGAAGCCATGAGCATTACGAACGATATCTGTACCAGGATAATAGGAAGTGCCGGTGTATAGTTTGTCCCAAGTCTCCGACCGAGCAAAGAGAGTTTTTCGACTTAGCAAGGCCTGAGCAAATTTTTGAAAATCACTCAATGTTCCTGTTGCCCGACCAACAGGATACAGACCGACTTCATAAAGAGCATCGCCTAACAGGCTTCCATCTGTCGCATATCCTTTTACTTCCTTGCGCTTGGCTTGGACATAAGCATTGTCAGACAAGTCTTGAGCTATGGCCGTTCTCTCCATGTCCAGAGGCTGGAAGATATGCTCATGTGTATAATCAACAAAGGATTGCCCAGAAATTCGCTCCACAATGTAGGCCGCCAATCCAGTACTGTAGTTGGAATAAGCTGTCGTTGTAGCCGGCTCAAAGGACTGATCCGGCTGATATTGGAGCAGTAAATCCTCTAAACTCTTGCCCCCTTGCATATAGAGAGGGGCTTCATCAAATCCTGACTGATGATTCATCAAATCTAGCATAGTAATGGGCTTGTCATAGCGGAGATTTCTAAGAAAGCCTTTTGGCAGATAAGTTTTGATGTCTGCTTCTAGGTCGATTTTGCCCTCTTCCCAGAGCTGCATGACAGAGACCCAGACGGTCAGCTTAGTCACGGAACCCCATTCAAAAATGCTGTCATCATCGGCTTTGATTCCCTTTTCCTTATCCATATAGCCGAAGTTTCCTTGATAGATAGTGCCATCTCTGTCAAAGACAGCTGTTGCCATGCCGGCTGTTGTCTTTTCGTGCTCTTTGACATAGTCTTGGATCTTCTGACCAATTTTGTCTCGATCCGTACCAGACGGCAACTTCTGCTCTTCAGCTAGCGCAGTGACTGGGCGAAAAAGCCCCAATGTCAAAATAGTTAGAAGTGTGAAAATAAATGTTTTTTTCATGAGATACTCCTTTGCAGAATTATGCAGGCAAAGCCCGCCTTCCCAAAGGAAGACAGGCAACTTATCACATCACCCAGAACTGATAAAGTGACCAATAGAGGATATTGGCAACGATAGCTAGAGCAGATAGGCTAGTCATGACCGTCAGGAAGAGGCGGCCTTTTCCGAGTCCCTTTCGAGCCTTGCTAAAGAGCGGATAAACCGCACATCCTGCTAAGAATAGTCCTAGACCGGCAAAGACCATATAACGCCAAGATTGAACAATTGAGTAGTCCTGGTTCATGGCAGCCAGTAAAAGCAGAATGAGATTGCCAGTAAACAGCAGCATTCCTAGAGAAGTCAGGAAATTCCAGACTTTCCAAGAGCGAGGAGCCGAACTTTTAGCTTTACGCAGGATGAGACGGAAACCGCCAATCAGAAAACTAATCAAGATATTTCCAAAAGCAAACACGAGTGCCAAAGCTCCGAGAAACACGACTAGATAATGCCTAAAGAGAACTGAATCGGAAATCCTTTCTGCATTAAGGACACCGAATTCGAGGCGATCAGCACCTTGGCTTTGGTCAATGGTCCAGAAAGTGCTCAGCAAATCCGGCTGATCTGAGACTTTGTTGATCTTTTGGATGGCCCCAGGGATCATGAGCATGAAGGACAGTGGCCCCCTATTATAGCTTCTCAGATAGTGGTAAGAGCCAGGCTTGAATTGCTTTTTAGTAGCTTCGCTGACAGTCTGCATCTTGCCAAATATCAGCTCCGGCATTTGAACATTGTAAACTTGTTCATACAGTTGATTGGTTAAGATGACTTGGCCGATGCCATTTTTCAGATCCAAGTAGAGATAGCTAGAAAAGCCATCAGCATTACCACTGTGTCCCAGCAAGGTAACACCGTAGTGACTGGCCCAAAAGCCATGAGCATTACGAACAATATCCGTATCAGGGTGGGTAGAGGTTGTTGAGTAAAGCTCGGTCCAAGTTTCTGGATGATGAAAGAGCGTCTTACGTTCCAGCAAGGCCTGGGCGAATTTCTGCAGGTCTCCTAGAGTCCCCACAGCCCCTCCGACTGGGTACATCCAGAGCTTAAATGGTGTATCTCCCAAGAGCTTACCTTGGTCATCATAGCCCTTATCCTCCTTGCGCTTTTCCTGTACATAAGCGTTGTCCGATAAGTCAGGCAAGATAGCAGTCCGATCCATGTCCAGCGGCTCAAAAACATGCTCATGGACATAGTCTGCATACTTCTGCCCAGATATCCGCTCCACGATATAAGATGCCAAAGCCGTGCTGAAGTTAGAGTATGATGTCGTCGTACCCGGCTCAAAGGACTGAATAGGCTGGTAATCACGGAACTGCTCTTCCAAGTCGCTCTTGTCTCCCTTTTTGTAGAGTGGCATTTCATCAAAACCAGCCTGATGGTTCATCAGATCCAGCATGGTGATAGGCTTATCATAGCGAAGATTGCGGAGAAAGCCTTCTGGCAGATAAGTTTTGATGTCTGCTTCTAGGTCGATTTTGCCCTCTTCCCAGAGCTGCATGACCGATACCCAGACCGTCAGTTTAGTGATTGAAGCCCATTCAAAAACACTGTCATCGTCAACTTTGACTTTGTTTTCCTTATCCACATAGCCAAAATTTCCCTTGTAGATGGTTCCGTTTTTATCAAAGACTGCTGTTGCCATGCCGGCCGTTGTCTTTTCATGTTCCTTGACAAAGTCTTGGATTTTCTGACCGATTTGGCTACGGTCCGTACCAGACGGCAGCTTCTGCGAGTCAGCTAAAGCAGCGGTCGGTCGGAAGATTCCTAGAGTTATAATCGTTAAAAGTGTCAGAATAAATGATTTTTTCATAGCATTTCCTTTCTGTTCGACTCAAAGATTCATATGAGCTAAGGTCAGATAATTTGTACAGTCTCCTTTCAATTTTAGAATCAGCTTATTCTTATTTTTTAGTCATGCGTTTTTCTCTTCCTTATCCGCCCGATACCAGAGATAAATACTGTAAAGGGTCAGAATGCCCAAGCCGCCAAGGTAAAAGAGGGAGTTGACCTGAGAGAAATCAAACTTATCAGCTAGGTTGATGCCGACAAAGGTTTCTATCAGAATATCTAGCAGGGCATGGAAAATCATACAGGCAAGGACAGACTTCGTCTTCTTATGCAGTGCAGCAAACCAGATGGATTGGATGATACATCCAATAATAAAGACTAGAAAGGGATTCTGACTTCGATCATAAAATCGGTCATAAAACCAGAGAGGAATATGCCAACAAGCCCAAGCCAAGCCTGTTATCGAGGAGGCGATAAACATAGAGAACTTCTTTTCCAAAGCCGGCTGCAGAAAGCCTCGCCAGCCAGGCTCTTCCATGCCACCAGCCAAGGTCATAAGGTAGATAAAGGATCCAATAAATGAAAGCAGAGCTCCGTCTACCAGCTTGCCTCCGGAAGCTAATGCAAAAGTCACAGTCAGACCTCCACTGAAGAGTAGGAGATAGAGCCAAGTCCCTTTCTTGCTTGAGAAGATAAAGGAACAGATGGCTTTGAAGCCTTTTATTTTCAGCACCATTAGGCTTGCTATCACCGGTCCGAACATACTGAGACTAGATAGGAGGCCTTCCAGAGTCAGATAAAGTTCGGGTGGATTTTCCGGCCAGAGATTTTTGAGAATGATAGCTAGCAACATAAATCCCCAAGTCCAGCCGAAGTTCCAGGCTAGGAACGGCCAGACTAGTTTTGGTTGTGGTTTGCTTCTTGTTTCATTGGTCATAGAACTTTCTCCTTTAAATGGTTTGATTTTTGTACTCTGATAAGGTCCTTGATTTTTTGCCTCATTTAGCCGCGCTCTGTATAAAAGACAGCTATTGTACTTCAGCTCCTGTTGAAAAATCACTAACCTTAGAATTGTGAAAAGAATTAATCAAACGGTTTCCCTCATGAGCTAGCCCATTCCCCAAGAAAAAACAAGAAAATAATCACAATGCCCACCACTGATAGAGGGACCAGTAGAGGATATTAACCACGATTGCCAGCGCAGATAGACTAGTCAAGACAGTCAGGAAAAGGCGGCTCTTACTCAGCCCTTTTCTTGCCTTGGTCAGAAGCGGGAAGACTGCACAGCCAGCTAGAATCAATCCCAGACCTGCAAAGACAATGTAGCGCCAGCTAGCTAAAAAGGTCAGATCGCTGGTAGCAAATGTGTTAAAGAGGAGGAGGAAGTTTATAGCCACACCTACTCCAGCTAAAGAAGTTAGGTAAGTCCAGATACGAAGAGATTTTGGTGTTTTAGATTGACCTTTTTTGAAGACCAAGCGGAAGAGATCCAGTCCGCCCCGTGCCAAAAAGAGAATGATACTGAAAACAATTCCGACTGCCGCTGAAATAAGCAAGGACCAGTCTTTCAGAATCTCGCTATCCTTGACTCTGAAGTTATCGCCATAGGAAGCTGTGACCTTAGTCTCGTCTCCACTACCGCTGACTACTGAAAAATTCTGGGTCAAAAGCGGATTGTCCTTGGATTTCTTCACAAACTGAGTGTAAAGCAAGGTTCTGGAGATAGACATAGGACCACTGGCAAAGTAGCGAGCAGATCGGTAATTTCCAGACTGGAATTTGTCAAAGGTGGCTGAGTCCGTCTTTTTCTTAGGTCCAAAAACCAAGGCTGGCATTTCATAGTTATAAACCAACTCATGTTCTTGATTCGTCATAATGGTCATACCTATACCATTTTTCAAGTTCAGCAGAATATAAGATGAGTAGCCAGTCGAGTTTCCGCCATGGCCAACAAGCGTCGTGCCGTACTCCCGTGTCCAAAATCCGTGCATATTGAGCGGCATATCCGTTCCCGGATAATTCGAGGTTGCTGTGTAGAGAGTTGTCCAAGTCTCAGCATGCTTGAAGAGCTTTTCTTTCTTCAAAAGCGCTTGGGCAAACTTCTGGAAGTCAGCCAAAGTGGAGACGGCATTCCCCGCTGGGTAAAGCCCAAGATGGAAATAGCTAGTTCCCATAGATGTCTGGCCGTCCGCCCGATAAGAGATCTGCTCCATCCGCTTCTGGTAAATCTTTGGGTTTTCCTTAAAGTCGGCTGATAGAGCAGTGTCTTTCATCCCTAGTGGTTGAAAGATATGCTCATGGACATAGGCCGAGAAGTCCTGACCGGAGATTCTCTCAACGATATAGGCTGCCAGACTAGCTGAAAAGTTCGAGTAGGCTGTCATGGTGCCTGGTTCGTAAGACTGTTCTGGCTGATTAACTGCCAGAATCTCCTCAATAGATAAGCCCTTATCTTCCTTGTAGGCATGGGTAGACTCGCCAAAGCCGGCCTGATGGTTCATGAGGTCTGTCATAGTAACGGGCTTGTCGTAGCGCAAAGTCTTCATAAATCCCTCTGGCAGATAGGTGCGAATGTCTTCGTTAAGGTCAATCTTGCCCTCTTCCCAGAGCTGCATGACGGAGACCCAGATAGCTAGTTTCCCGACTGACCCCCATTCAAAGACGCTGTTGTCGTCGGCTTTAATGCCTTTTTCCTTGTTCATATAGCCAAAACTACCTTGGTAAATAGTCCCGTCCTTGTCAAAAACGGTTGTTGCCATACCGGCTGTTGTCTTTTCATGTTCCTTGACAAAGTCTTGGATTTTTTGACCAATTTGGCTGCGCTCTGTACCAGACGGCAGCTTCTGTTCTTCAGCTAGCGCAATGGCTGGGCGAAAAAGCCCCAATGTTAAAATAGTTAGCAGTGTAAAAATAAATATTTTTTTCATGCGATTCTCCTTTGCAGAATTATGCAGACAAAGCCCACCTTCCCAAAGGAAGACAGGCAACTTATCACATCGCCCACCACTGGTAGAGCGACCAATAAAGAATGTTAGCTACGATAGCGAGAGCAGATAGACTCGTCATGATTGTCAATAAGAGCCGACCTTTGCCAAGTCCCTTTTTAGCCTTACTCAAGAACGGGTAGATGGCACATCCTGCTAAGATTAAACCTAGAACTGCAAAGACTATATAAGGCCATATGCTATAGGGGTAACTACGATTACTTGCTAGAAAAGCTGCAACAAGGCCATAGAAATTTAAAGCCACTCCTACTGCCGCTAAAGAGGTCAGATAAGTCCAAATCCGAAGTTTCTTAGGTGTTTTAGGCTGGCCTTTTTTGAATACCAATCGGAAAAGATCTAAACCACCCCGTACCAAAAAGAGAATGATACCGAAAACAATTCCGACTACCGCTGCAATGAGCATGGCCCAATCTGCCAAAATTTCGCTATCCTTGACTCTGAAATAACTTTCATAAGGAGTTGTCACCTTGACCTTATCTCCGCTGCCACTGACTACTGAAAAATCCTGACTCAAAAGTGGATTGTCCTCGGATTTCTTGACAAAACGAGTATAAAGGAATAAGCTTCTAGAGATAGACATAGGACCACTGGCAAAGTAGCGAGCAGATCGGTAATTTCCAGACTGGAATTTGTCAAAGGTGGCTGAGTCCGTCTTTTTCTTAGGTCCAAAGACCAAAGCCGGCATCTCATGGTTGTAGACGAATTCGTGTTCTTGATTCGTCATGATAGTCATACCGATGCCATTTTTCAAGTCTAGCAGGATGAAAGAGGAATACCCCAAGGTATTACCGCTATGGCCGACAACAGTCATGCCAAACTCTGTAGCCCAGAAACCGTGCATATTGAGCGGCAGCTCTGTCCCTGGATAGGTCGAGGTCACTGTGTATAGGGTCGCCCAAGTCTCAGCTCGCTGGAAGAGCTTCTCTTTCTTCAAAAGCGCTTGGGCAAACTTCTGAAAGTCAGCCATGGTAGAGGCAGCATTTCCCATTGGATAGAGCGCTGAGTATAAATAGGCAGTCCCCTTCGAAGTCTGACCATCTGCACTATAGGACAAGGCCTCCATTCGCTTCTTATAAACCTTAAGATTATCCTTCAAATCTGAAGACATAGCTGTATCATTCATCTCTAATGGCTGAAAGATATGCTCATGGACATAGGCAGAGAAGTCCTGTCCGGAGATTCGCTCGACGATATAGCTCGCCAAACCGGCAGAGAAGTTTGAGTAGCTAGTCATGGTGCCGGGTTCGTAGGACTGGGTTGGCTGATTAGTGGCTAAGCTTTCCTCAATTGTCAATCCTGTCTCTTCCTTATAGCCCTGAATTGACTCGCTAAATCCCGCCTGATGGTTCATGAGATCAATCATAGTGATCGGCTTGTCATAGCGAAGGTTTTTTAAAAATCCCTCTGGCAGATAGGTGCGAATGTCTTCCTCTAGGTCAATCTTTCCCTCTTCCCAGAGCTGCATGACGGAGACCCAAACCGTCAGCTTGGTAACCGATCCCCATTCAAAAACGCTGCTATCATCCGTTTTGACTTTCTTTTCCTTGTTCATATAACCAAAGTTTCCTTTGTAGATGGTGCCATCCTTATCAAAGACCGTCGTCGCCAAACCAGCTGTTGTTTTTTCATGTTCCTTGACAAAGTCTTGGATTTTCTGACCGATTTGGTTCTGCTCCTCAGCCAAGGCTGTAACCGGCCGGAAGAGTCCTAGAGTTATAATCGTTAAAAGAATTAGAATAAATGATTTTTTCATGATATTTCCTTTCTATTTAGCTTCAACAATCGCATAGGCGATACTTCTGTATACCATTCGGATAAAAATTCTTAACATAGCTTTCTCCTTTCTTACGCAATGATTTGCATCATCTAATCAAAAGTCACTGCTTCTACAGCCACCCTTGTCGCTTCATCTTTCTTGACATGGTCCTGAATCTTTTGACTAATCTGAATGACCGCCGTGTTAGACTTCAAAGATTGCTCCATCGTCTTAGCTTGAGGCGTTTTTACAAGTCCCAAGCTTAGGACTGTCAAAAGCCAAAGAAATAAAGTTTTTGGCATGGTTTCTTACTCCTTAGATACAATTTAAAATGATGACTGAAATCTATCCCATTCCAGCTCTTCTTATCTTTTACAAATTTTAGGCCTATTTGTATAATCATTTTATATATATAAATTTTATATACAAGACGATTATATATAATTTTCTGGTATATGTCAAATTTTTATATAATTAAAAAATTATATATCAAAATCAGCTTAAAAGCCTTGAAATCAATATTCTTAGAGAGTTTATAAAAATTAGCTCCAAAATCTTTTAAAAAATTTTTATTTATTTGAAAGCGCTTGACGAATCTGCTATCTTTTGCTAGACTTAAGACAGAACTATTTCGGAGGTACACGGAGACATGAAAAATTAAGTCTATTTTTTAAAGGAAACTTTATTTAGTAGATTTTGTCATGTTTCTGCATATCCGCGGGATGTTCGTTTTTTGTGCTTTCTAGCTTTTATTTGCTTATCTTTAGATTAATCCTGTCGCTCCTATGACAGTGTAAGCTGGAAGCCTTATAGACGAATAATCCTACTTAGACACTCCTGTGTCTGCTTTGTGCAATCAAAAACAGCTCTGCTAAATAAAGCAGGGCTGTATTTTGTGTTGTAAAACAAAGGAGACATCTATGCTTCAAATAAGAAACCTAACGATAACCCACCTAAAAGACCTGAAGGAGTTAGTCAAAGATTTGTCACTGACTGTTAATCAAGGAGACAAGGTCGCTATTATCGGTGAGGAGGGCAATGGCAAGTCCACCCTGCTCAAGCTCCTGCTAGACGAGCGACTGGTCAGCTCCTATGTCAGCTACAGCGGACAGATTGATAAGTCCTATACTGCTGCTGTCTACCTGCCCCAGCAGTTGCCTTCAGAAGATGCCCAACTGACGCTTAATGACTATTTCTTTGCTGATTTTGAGACAGAGCTGGACTATGCCAAGCTCTACCGCTATGCTGGAGAGCTCAACTTTGACAACCAGCGTTTTGCCAGTCAGCAGCAGCTCTCTAGCCTATCAGGAGGAGAAAAACTAAAGGTTCAGCTCATCAAGAAACTAGCCAGTGATTGGGACATTCTCTTTCTTGACGAGCCCTCTAATGACCTTGATCTCGAAACTCTGTCTTGGCTGGGAAACTATGTCAGCCACAGCCAGAGAACGGTCCTTTTCGTCTCTCACGACGAACACTTCCTCTCTCAAGCCGCGACCAAGATTGTTCATCTGGAACGAATCAAAAAGAAACAGGAAGCTAGAACCAGCGTCAAAAGTCTGGACTATGAAAATTACCGCCATCAGCGTCAGGAAGCCTTTGAAAAACAAGGTCAATTGGCACGGAAAGAGCGGGAAGAACATGCTAAGACTATGGAAAAACACCGACGGGTTAAGCAAAGTGTGGAGCATACTTTACGAAACACCCATGACGCTACTGCAGGTCGACTGGTGGCTAAGAAGATGAAAAACGTTCTCTCACAGGGCAAACGATTTGAAAAGTCAGGTGCTGAAATGACCGAAATCCCGACACAGGAAGATGCCATCAGCCTTCACTTCTCAAACATAGAAGCTCTGCCATTGACCAAAAGAATCCTGAAATTAGAAGGAATAAAACTGGAAACAGACGAACGACAACTGGCGGAGAACCTAACTCTGGAGGTCTGCGGCCAGGAAAAAATCGGACTGATTGGTGCGAATGGTGCAGGCAAATCTACTCTGCTTAAAGAAATATGGAAGATTCTGCGTGAGCGGACAGATATGCGGGTCGGCTACATGCCCCAGCATTATGGAGACTTGCTGGCTGATGAGAGCAGTCCTTTGGACTTTCTGGCTCCCTCTGGCGACAAGTCCCAGGAGGAGAAAATCCTGACGCATCTAGCCAGTCTCCAGTTCACGCGCGACGAGGCCCGCCACCCGATTGGGCAGCTTTCCGGTGGCCAAAAAGCCAAGCTCCTCCTGCTCAAACTTGTCCTAGATCGTCCCAATGTCCTCCTTCTGGACGAACCAACCCGCAACTTCTCTCCCACCTCTCAGCCTCAGGTTCGTCAACTTTTGGCGACCTATCCGGGCGCCATCATAGCTGTCTCCCACGACCGTATCTTTCTCAAAAAAGTCTGCCAGAAGATTTATAAACTGACAGAAACAGGGTTGGAAGTAGTTGAATTATAAGCAAAAAGAGTTGGAATTTCCAACTCTTTTAGTTTCATTTAGCATCAATCTTTGAACTTTAATAAAGCTCCCCTTCTACTCCTGCGCCGTCTGCATTTGGTAATAAACACCTCTGGCTGCCATGAGCTCCTGATGATTACCATGTTCGACGATATCACCATCTACCATGACGAGGATGATGTCAGCATTTTGAATAGTAGACAGACGGTGGGCGATGATAAAGCTAGTACGCCCCACCATGAGCTTGCTGAAAGCCTCCTGAATCAAGACTTCTGTCCGAGTATCGATAGAGGAAGTCGCCTCATCCAAGATTAGGATTTTAGGAACAGCCAAGAATACACGCGCAATGGTCAAGAGCTGCCGCTGACCTTGAGAAAGGGAGTCCCCAGCATCCGCCAGGTAGGTGTCATACCCCTGAGGTAGCTGCTGAATAAAGAAATGCGCGTTGGCCGCCTTGGCAGCTGCAATGACCTCTTCTCGGCTGGCATCTGGACGACCAAAAGCTATGTTGTCATGAATGGTCGCCGTCTTAAGCCAAGTCTCTTGCAGTACCATACCAAACTGCTGACGATAAGAGGCTCTGGTGTAATGCGTTATGGGAGTACCGTCTAGCGAAATAAGACCACTATCAACATTGTAAAAGCGCATGAGGAGATTAATCATGGTTGACTTGCCAGCACCAGTTGGCCCTACAATGGCGACCTTGCTAGCTGCTGGAATCCTTATATTCAAATCCTGAATCAGCTCTTTGCCAGGCTCATAGCCAAAAGCCACATGCTCAAAGCTAATCTGTCCCTTAACATCTTCAGACTGAAGAATTTCCTGACCAGACTCTCCTATTTCTTCTTGGTCCAAAACGCTGTAAATCCGCTCCGCACAAGCTAAAGCGCTCTGCAATTCCGACATGACTGACGATATATCATTGAAAGGCTTGGTGTACTGGTTGACATAGTTGAGGAAAGTCACCAGCTGCCCAACCGTAAAACCTGTTCCCTGAATGATTCGGACAGCCCCAAAGCCCACAATCAAAGCATAGATCAGGGCATTGATAAAACGAGTCGAAGGATTGACCGTTGATGAATAGAAAATAGCCGCCTGAGAATAGTCCGCATAGGTTTGATTACTGCGAGTAAAAGCTGTATCAAACTGCTCCTGAGCATTAAAGGCCTGGATTAGACTTTCCTGGGTCAGACTTTCCTCAATCAGCTGGGTCTGCGCTCCTCTGGCCTGCGTCTGACGTTGGAAAAAGCTAAAACTCTTTTTGGCTATAAAACGTGCTAAGAAGAGAGAAAGGGGCGTCAAAAGCAGAACCAAAAGCAAGAGGAAAAAGTCCAATCTGGCCATGCTAATGATAGTCACTAAAATTGTCAGCAAACCCACAAAAAATTGATTGAAAACCATAAGCAGGCCATTGCTGAGCTGCTCCAAGTCCGTCGTCACCCGACTAACCAAGTCGCCAGTTCCCTGCCGATCCAGATAAGCCAAAGGTAGATAATGAACTTTCTTGATGACACCTTGTCGGAGTTGCTGGCTATAGCGATAAACCAGCTGATTATAGAGCAAGGGATTGAGCCACTGAATCAGCGTATTGGCTAAGATGACCAACAACATCTGACCCAAAATCGGCATCAAATGCTGCTCCGCTTGAGGAAGAAGAACGCTATCAACCGCATTCCCTATTAAAACTGGAAGAAGAACAGTCAGAGCCACTTGAGCCACCGTTCCCAGACTAGCTAGGAGAAAGAGCCAGCGCGCCTGCATCAAGTCTCGAGTCAAACGCCTCAAGCTGCTAGATGATGTCTTATGCTTCATGCTTGCCCTCCTCTCCTTGACTATGCTGTGAGTGATGAATTTCTCGGTAAATGGCAGAGCTGACTAAGAGTTCCTCGTGGCGACCAAGAGCCACCTGTTCTCCCTTGTCTAGGACTAAAATTTGATCCGCTGAGCGCAAGCTATTGGTCCGCTGAGAGATCAAGACCAGACTGGTCTCTGTCAATTCATTCTTAATAGCCTGCAAGAGTCTAGCCTCTGTCAGATAGTCCAGAGCTGAGGTCGCATCATCTAAAACCAAGAAAGGTGCCCTCCGCAAGACAGCTCTTGCAATGGTTAAACGCTGACGCTGACCGCCAGAAAAATTCCGGCCAAAGGCCTCTACAGTCGCATCCAAGCCACCTTCCTTCTGAGAGACAAAGTCCGCCGCCTGAGCAATCTCTAAAGCCTGCCACAAGTCTGCGTCTGTTGGCTTGGTTGACATGCCCAAGGTCAGATTGGATCGGACGGTTCCTTGGAAAAGCTCCGCCTTCTGAGGCACCAGACTGATCCAGGACCTCCATTCGCTGAGATTTTTAGGACTGCGTCCTTGGGAAAAGATGGTTAACTGACCAGCAGCCACTGGATAGAGATGAGCCAGGAGCTGGACTAGAGTTGACTTCCCTGAACCTGTCCCGCCAATAACCCCCAAAGTCTGACCTCTTTTCAAATCAAAAGTCAGACCAGTCAGGGCTGGACTAGCTGCATTTGGATAAGAAAAGCTGACCTGCTGAACTTTAATAGCTTGATTCGGCAGAGCTGTTTCCTGCACTAATTCCTGCAGGATATCTTCTTCTTTCTGTTCAAAAACCTGACTGATACGACCTGCGCTGATATAGCTTTGATTGAGAGAATTGACCAGCATCGCCAGCTTGAGCAATTCCACCAAAATTTGCAATAAATAATTGACCAAGGCCACTAGCATCCCCTGGGTCAACAATCCCTTGCCAATAAAAGCATTCCCCTGCCAAATCACAGCAATCAGGGTACCATTGACCGTAAGAAAGGTCAGAGGGCTAATCAGACTAGCAAGAGCTCCCGTCCTAATTTGCCAGGTTTTATAGAGTTCGTTGCGATTGCGAAAGGTCTGAACCTCGCGCTGGGTCTGACCAAAAGCACGTATGACCCGCATCCCCTGCAGCTGCTCACGCGTCAAATTGACCAATTGATCTGTCAGCTGGCGAATCTTAGCATAGAGAGGGTTCATCAGACGAGACATGAAAACGATAATAGCCGTTAAAATTGCCACCATGAGCAAGAACCACAAGGTAATGGCCGGACTGATAGTAAAGGCCATAATGATGGAGCCAAAAACGATGATGGGGGCTCGCAGAAAGAGACGAAGAAATTGATTGATGCCCGTCTGGATCTGATAGGTATCGCTCGTCAGCCGAGTCACCAAGCTGGAAGTCGTCAACTCATCCCGACTGGCCTTGGGCAAGCGCAGAATCTTTTGATAGAGATCACCTGTCATCTGACGAGTAAAGCCCACAGCTGCCTTTGATGAATAATACTGGGCCACCACCGCTACCACCACGCCCAGCGCAGCCAAGCCCATCAAAAGAAAAACCATCCAGTAGAGATGGGAGCTGTCGTGCCTAGGAATGGTCTCGTCCACAATCCCCGCAATCAAAATCGGAACCAGCAGTTCAAAACTGGCTTCCAAAAGCTTGAACAAGGGTCCCAGCAAAGACTCTCTGATATAGCCCTTGAAATATTTCAATAAATCTTTCATACTGCTTTCTTCTCCATTAAACTGTATTTATTTTACCATAATTTTCAAAGGGTAAAAAATATTCTCCTTCTGACCAGCAGAAAGAGAACATTAATATTAGACTTCTTGTAAATTCTGGCTTATTTTCTTTAGACCCATATACAAAAAAGGTGTCGCTGCTAATAAGAAGCCGCCTAAAACTATAAAAGTCCAGTCAAAGCCAAAGTAATCAATCAACCAGCCTGTCACAGGGAAAATGACAATCATACTCAGGCTGAACATCATAGAGTAGACACTGAGCATGGTCGCCCGCACTTCACTTGGCAGCTGCTTTTGCAAATCGTTGTCAAAAATCGGCTGAAAGAGTGCATACAAGGCGTTGCTGATTAGATAAATCAAAATATAGATGATTGGCGTTCCAAAATAGGACAGCAGGTAGCTTGCTCCAGTAAGAAGAACCACTGAAGGAAAGAGTTTTAGGGCAGAATACTTCTTTCCAATCACACTCGCCAGATAGACTGCTAAGATATTCAAAGCACTGCCAATCAGCATGACTACCGAAATCTGCCAATCTTTTAAGTCAGGCAATTGATTCTGATAATAAAAATAAAACATACACATCAAGGTGCAGATGATTTGAGACAAAATCATCCAGATAAAAAGACTGGGATTCCTATGCAACTCCTCTTTGACAGCCCAGATAATCTTTTTCATGGTCAGACGTTCTGCTTTCTCTGCTTTAACACTTGGCTCCTTCAACATCCAGGTCAAGAAAAGAACGATGATAGAGGTGCCAATCATGATATAGTAGGTCAGATGCAATTGTCCATGGACAAAAAATCCAGCCCAGACCGTTCCCAAAGACCGGGTCGCTTCAGCCACTCCAGACATAAAACTGGAGATGGATAAGTAACGTTCCTTGAGTCCGGCCTCCACAGAAGAATCATAAACCATGGCCGCACTTGTCCCCGAATCAAAATTATAGGACCAAGCACTAATCACCATAGCCAGCGCATAAACCCAAAAGTTCCCCTGCCCGGCCAACATGAGAACAGAAGACACAATCCCAGCTATCCGGCTCAGATACAGATTGGTCTTGTAGGAAAAGCGATCCGCCAACATCCCAGAAGGAATTTCACAGATGACACTGGTCGCATGAAAAATACTTTCCAAAAGGCCAATCTGCCAAAGGGACATGCCGTTTTGACTTAGAAATAAAATCCAAAAACTAGTAATGCCTAGAAAGGCAAAAAATTCTACTCCAGCCATCAGGCCGATATTTTTCCGATAACTTCTTTTAAACATTTTTTCTCCTTTAACAAGTGTTTTTTAATTTCTATCCTTTGTCACTTGTTAATCCGCTGTTTACATGATCCCCACCTCTTCTTTCTAGTGCTTTGAAAAAACGCCCCCTGGGCGTTTTCATTGATTTATGGTTTAATACGGTGAAGCATACGTGGAAATGGAATGGCTTCACGGATATGCTTGGTCCCTGCCACAAAGGTTACCATGCGCTCGATACCGATACCAAATCCACCGTGCGGAACTGTTCCATACTTACGAAGATCCAGGTAGAATTCATATTCTGTCGTATCCATACCAAGATCATTCATCTTAGCAACGAGGGCATCGTAGTCTTCCTCACGCATAGAACCACCGATAATTTCGCCGTAGCCTTCAGGTGCCAGCAAGTCTGCACAAAGAACACGGTCTGGATTTCCAGGAACTGGTTTCATATAGAAAGCCTTGATGTCTGCTGGGTAGTTCACGACAAAGGTTGGTACACCAAAGTGGTTTGAAATCCATGTTTCATGCGGTGAACCGAAGTCATCTCCATGTTCCAGATGCTCATAATCTGCATCCTCATCATTTTCATGGGCTTGCAAGAGGTCAATCGCTTCATCATAGCTAACACGCTTGAAAGGCTCTGCAATATAGCGTTTCAAAAGTTCTACATCACGTTCTAGTGTTTCCAAAGCTTGAGGAGCACGGTCAAGAACACCTTGGATCAAAGCTTTAACATAAGCTTCTTGCAAGTCAAGTGACTCATCATGTGTCAAGTATGAATACTCTGCATCCATCATCCAGAACTCAGTCAAATGACGACGGGTTTTTGATTTTTCGGCACGGAATACAGGCCCGAAGTCAAAGACACGACCAAGAGCCATGGCACCTGCTTCCAGATAAAGCTGACCTGACTGACTCAAATATGCTGGAGTTCCGAAGTAGTCTGTTTCAAAGAGCTCAGTTGAGTCTTCTGCTGCATTTCCTGACAAGATTGGGCTGTCAAACTTCATAAAGCCATTCTTGTCAAAGAATTCATAGGTAGCATAGATAATGGCATTGCGGATTTGCATCATAGCCACTTGCTTACGAGAACGAAGCCATAAGTGACGGTTGTCCATGAGGAAGTCAGTCCCATGTTCTTTTGGCGTGATTGGATAGTCATTTGACTCGCCAATGATTTCGATGTCTGTAATGTCCAGCTCGTAGCCAAATTTTGAGCGCTCGTCTTCCTTGACAATTCCTGTCACATAGACAGAAGTTTCTTGACTAAGCTTTTTAATCGTATCAAACTTCGCCAATCCTTCTTCTTCGCCAAATTTCTCGATGAAGTTAGGCTTGAAGGCCACCCCTTGGAAAAAGGCAGAGCCATCACGCAGCTGCAAGAAAGCAATCTTACCCTTACCTGACTTATTGGCAACCCAAGCACCGATGGTCACTTCTTGACCAACATAATTTTTCACATCAATAATTGTTACGATTTTCTTTGACACGTTTTTTCTCTTTTCTATTTTTTATTCTTTATGACAGACTGCCTCGACATTATTACCATCTGGATCCAAGACAAAGGCTGCATAATATGACGAAAGGTTCCCCCGATAATTTGGCGCACCGTTGTCTTTTCCCCCTGCCTTTAAACCAGCCTCATAACAAGCTTGAACCTGCTCATGGTTTTCTGCCAAAAAAGCAAAGTGAATCGGAGACTGCTCTCCCTCCCCCAACCAAAAATCTCCACCAGGATGTGGGCTGTTGGGAGCAACAAAACTGAGTAGAGAACTACTTCTAAAAGCCAATTTGTAGCCTAGAGGAGAAAGAAAACTTGTATAAAAGTCTTTTGAAATTTGTAGATTCCTGACCTTTATCTCAAAATGATCAATCATATCTGCCTCCTAGATTGGTTGCTAAATGTCACTTTATTTCAAGACAAATCTTTTGGACATCTGTTCTATATTTTACCATAAAGCGATTGCAATAGCTATCCTTGAAGAGTCTAAATCTCAGAAAAATTAAAAAACCAGCCTCATAAAGGCTGGAGAATAACTCTCTCTGAATAAGAGGACTAATTTTTTGTTCCATATAGCAGTCGATCAACCATGTCATCATCATAGTTCAAGACTTTTTTCAAAGCCATCTTGAAACGCTGATCGCTGAGAATCTGACCTCCTGGACTCTGGTCGATCGTCGCATAATTCCCCTCCCCATCCTGAGTAAAGGCCACAGTGAGCTCTTGGTCAGGGTCTTCACAAACATCTCTCTGCGGATCTTTTGAACTGGTAGACGGTCGAAAGTCCATTCTTTGCAGGCGAAACGACAGTTCTTTATGAAAAGCCGCAATGTCTTTCTGACGATTGGCCACCGGCTCATGTTTGTCCAGCCAAGTCAAAACATCTTCTCTTGTAATATATATCATCTTCCCCTCCTAAACCAAATCAAAGTTCGCCCTGTAAATGACCGTATCATAGCTTGGGCTAGCTGCCGAGAGAGCCGCTTGAATGATATGGAGCACGCGCTGTTGTTGACCTTCGAAAGCCAAGGGCAGAAGCATATTGGAGACATTTTTGACAATCACTCCCTTAGTGAATTCCCCATCTTCATAAGAAAAATCCTGCTGATGAAAAATGGTCTTAGTCTTAAATTCAATCACCTGTCCTTGCAAGATTAGCTTATAAGTCTTCTTCCAGTTGGTTCTGCCACCAAAGCGATAAAGGACCAGATAAATCCCCAACTCATGATCTGCGACCCAATCGCCCATCTCAAAGACTAGCTCGTCATCAATGCCAGCTTCCTTTAAAAGCTCAATTCCTTCTTCAGAAATCATCTCGTGCACGAACTTCCAGCTTCCTTCTTGGGGAAGAGACACTGTTCCCTCAGTCTCCTTCTGAGGACTACTACTGACTTCTTTGTGGTGAACTCTTTTAGGGGTAAATTCTTCCTCCCAACTCAAATCCTCTTCAATGTCACTGACAGCCCGCCTAGTCGGTAAAAAATCCAGACACTTTTCTAATAATCCCATATCCTAACTCCTCTTTATCTGTACTCCACGTGGTTTACTTCCCTTATCTTTGTATCATAATAAGGGTTAATCTGCGACAGGGCATGTTGAATCACTGTTACGATCTTGTCCTCTCGTCCTTTTAAAACCTTGGGAATCACTAGCTGGGAGATTGTTTCTGTTGATAGACCTTTTACACTTTGATCTTCCTCATTGCGAACTGGATATCTATCGGCCCGCTCTTCTTCTAGGCGAAATTCAAGCAAGTGCCCACCGAGAATCATGGCTAAGACTTGATATTTCCCTTCACCAATACGAAATTGCTTGACGCAGAGAAAAATTCCTCTCTTCTCATCCTCTAGTAAAAATGGCAGAGCCAGTTCTTTTTCTTCAATAGAAAAATCCTCGAGAAGCTTCTTCTCTCTTTCCCCTATTTCCTTTCTGATAAAACCCATTTTATCTCCTTTTGTACAAAATAATCTTCATCCCTATTATTACTTAAGTAAAAAGACCATGAGGAACACACTGCATGTGAATAGCATGCAGGGCTAGACCAAATGGACTTCTTTTATTATACACCGAAACACCATCGTCTTCAACTAAATACTCCTCAAATTTTTAAGTCGTCTGGTGATTCCTATCAGAAAGTGACTTATATATAGTTAATCTAGCATTTATAGCTGCTATTTAATCAATAGGCGGATTATCCTTTACCTCTTCTTCCGTCTTCCAGTAGTTCATACTGCTTTTCTTAGTGTCTACATCTCCCTTATCATTAACTACAATACGGACCTTAAAATAGGTTCGCTCAATCTGAGGATTATAACGAGTCTCATAAACCATCGTAAAATCCGCATAGCCTGTCCCAGAAAGTTCCTGCTTTGCAGATCCTCCCCTCAGTATTTTTTAATTGCTCACTATTCAGAGTTCACATCTTTAAATTTAAACCTGGCTGGTAATTATTTAAGTACCAGTCCATACGAGTCGAGGCATTCTCTTCAAAGAGGATACGATACCGATTATCTTTTGCTTGTAGGCTGTAGCTTGGTTCACCCGGCTTAGACTGAGAAATTGTGGTCCACCCTTGCTCTGAATCAACAAAAGAACAAGCGGCCAATAAAACCAAGCTGACTCCCATGAATAAGAAAATCAAATGTCGTTTCATATCCTTCTCCTTTCACTCCTATTTGCAAACTCTACCAGCTAAATTCTAACTGCTCCCAGCTTTTATTTTCTGAACAAAATCTTCTCAATTCGACCAGAAAATATGAAAGCGATTTTATGAATTCTATATTATTTTACCATTTTGTTAAACTATTTGCCAATGCAGTTTAGAGAAACTGAAAAGGACGAACTCTGAGTCCGTCCTTATCTATTGTTTATAAATTTTTGTAGGTTATCTTTAGCAAGCAACGCCGGATTGCGAGCTTTATTTACTCTCCATAAAATGCTGTAGACGTCCAACGGCTTCTTTGAGTGTTTCCAGATCAGTCGCATAACTAAGACGGACATTTTCTGGAGCACCGAAGCCTGCTCCGGTCACCAGAGCCACGCCAACTTCTTCTAAAATAGCTGTCGTAAACTCAGTCACATCTGTATAACCTTTCATTTCCATGGCTTTCTTAACATTTGGAAAGAGATAGAAGGCGCCTTGTGGCTTGACCACTTCAAAGCCTGGCACTTGAGCCAAGAGAGGATAGATGGTATTGAGACGCTCTTCAAAGGCCTGACGCATAGTCTCAACTGTCTCCTGACTGCCAGTCAGAGCTTCGATAGCAGCATATTGAGCCGCTGCTGTCGGGTTAGAAGTCGTCTGACCAGCAACCTTACTCATAGCCGCAATAATCTCTGGCTCACCAACTGCGTAGCCAATCCGCCAACCTGTCATGGAGTAGCTCTTAGAGACACCATTGATGACCACCGTCTGCTTGCGAATCTCCTCAGACAGACTGGAAATTGGCGTAAATTTATTACCGTTATAAACCAGACGTCCATAAATATCATCTGCCAAAATCAGAACATCATGCTCTACAGCCCAGTTCCCAATTGCCCTTAGCTCCTCTGCTGTATAAATCATACCCGTCGGATTGGATGGCGAGTTCAAAACTAAGACCTTGGTCTTGTCAGTACGAGCAGCTTCTAACTGTTCCACCGTTACCTTGAAATTATTTTCCTCAGTAGCTTGGACAAAAACAGGAATCCCCTCGGCCATCTTAATCTGGTCGCCGTAGCTGACCCAGTAAGGCGTCGGAATGATAGCTTCATCACCTGGGTCAAGCACACTCATAAAGAAGGTGTAGAGGGAGAACTTAGCTCCGGTTGCAACCGTCACTTGATTCGGCTGGATTGTGTAGCCGTAATAGTTGGCAAAATACTCTACTACAGCTTCTTTTAGCTCTGGCAGACCGCTGGTCACCGTATAAAAGCTAGCACGGCCATCCTCAATAGCTGCTACAGCCGCATCTCGGATGTTCTTAGGCGTTGGAAAATCCGGCTCTCCCAGAGTCAGAGACAGAATATCCCGCCCCTGCGCTTTCAAAGCCTTAGCTCGTGCTGCTGTTGCCAAAGTCACGCTTTCTTCCATCTTTAAGACACGATTTGATAATTTCATAGTCCCTCCTTGCTGACCAACTGTCCGCTTTCAAAACCAATCAGGTAGTAGGTGCCTCCCGACTTGACTTCCCAGATGGGCTGATCTTTAAAATAGCCCATGATCACTTTATCAATAGTTCCTGCTCCATTTTCCTTGGCAATGCTCTCCGCCTCTGTCTGACTGACGCCTTGGTCCAGTCGATAGACCCGAATCTCATTGGAATCTTTAGCAATCAAAACAGCTTTTTCGACACCTTTACTAGTCTTACCAAGCAGACTGTAGTAAGATTCCTGCCCATTGTAGATGGCAAAAGAATCCACTTTTTCAAGATCTGCGTATTCCTTGGCCAAGCGTCTGCTTGCTTCCTTAGCCGACTGTCTCGGCTGCATAGATACTTGCAAAACTGCAAAAAATGAAAAGACAAGAACGCTGAGAACGATAAAAATACCGATAAGGTACTGCCAAATTGGAAAACTGGCTTTATTTCTATTTTTATATTTCACTCCGTCATTATACTACAAATACTCCTATTTTTCTATCTTTTTTTGATGAGAATATTCTCAAAATTCTAAAGCAATATCCTTGCATATGATACTATTTATTGGTAAAATATTGTTATGAAGATTATAGACGATTTAAGCAAAGAAACTCTGCTTGATTTGAAAACCATGATTGTCTTTCATAAAGCAGCAAGAACCATACGTGCCATTGAAGCCCAGATTTTTAAAAAGCATGATTTGACTCCTACTCAGTTTTCCGTCTTAGAAACCTTGTACAGCAAAGGGGAACTGCGTATTCAGGACCTGATTGACCGCATATTGGCAACTTCTGGCAACATGACTGTTGTCATCAAAAATATGGAACGCGACGGCTGGATTGTCCGCACCTGCGACCCAAATGACCGCCGGGCTTTTTTGATTGGTTTGACAGAACAAGGCAGAGCTAAAATTGAAGCCGCCCTGCCTGATCATATCAAAAATATTCAGCAAGCTCTTTCCATTCTCGAAGAAGAAGATAAACAAGATTTGATTCGCATTCTAAAAAATTTCAAAAAAATGAGCTAAATAATTGCTAACTAGTGATTAATGTTGTAACATATATTGTAACAAGAGAAATTTCTCTTTATTTTATAAAAAAGGAGACAATGCAATGTCTAAAGTATTATTCATCGTCGGCTCGCTTCGTCAAGGTTCTTTCAACCACCAATTGGCTGAGCAAGCTGAAAAAGCTTTGGCTGGTAAGGCAGAAGTTTCATATCTTGATTACAAAGATGTACCATTCTTCAACCAAGACATCGAAAGCCCTGCTCCAGCTGCTGTTGCTAAGGTTCGTGAAGAAATCTTGGCCGCTGACGCTATCTGGATTTTCTCACCTGTCTACAACTGGGCTATTCCAGGAGTAGTGAAAAACCTTTTGGACTGGGCTTCACGCGCTCTGGATCTGTCAGATCCAACTGGCCCATCTGCTCTGAATGCTAAGGTTGTTACTGTTTCATCTGTAGCTAACGGCACATCACCAGATGAAGTATTCAAGCACTACCGCAGCCTGCTGCCTTTCATCCGTATGAATGTGGTAGAACCATTCACAGGTGTTGGTATCAACCCAGAAGCATGGGGAACTGGTCAACTGACTGTCGCAGAAGACAAACTTGCTGAACTCTCAGCACAGGCTGATGCTCTTTTAGCAGCCCTTAACTAAAAAGAGAAGATTATAAAAAGAAAAGAAAACTTATAAGACACTAACCCCCCGCAAATAATTGCGAGGGGTTTTTAGAATGCTTTACTGACAGGAACAGGTATTATAAATCAGCTAAAGAATATTTAGGATAAGGAATTTGAGATAATTTATCTTCTATTTTTGCTAGCATTTTCTCTTCTGATTCATCTATATACCCCTCAAACCAAATTTTTTCAATATCTTCTTGGTTAAAAAAGCAAGCTTGATTATCCGTCATACCAAAAGGATATACACAACCGGAATAGTCTAAATAACCAATTTCACCCTTATTATCATAAAGAGGATAACGGTTAATAATCATAATTTTTACTTGTCCATTTTTAAGTTGGACAACACTCCCTATCGGTAGTAGCTCAGTCATTAGAAACCTCCTTTAAAAATCTTCTCGAATTCTAAGTATTTTTCTTTTTTAATCTTTTTAGAACTTTTATCTGTTTGAATAAATGGGACCTTATGAGACAAAAATAAACAATCAAGAAGCCAATATCACTTAACAAATAAGAGACATAGACACCTCTGCTTAGATACTCAGTTGCATGATAAATTGCAAAAAAGGTAAAAAACAAACCGAATACAAGCTTCGCATATACATTTCGACTAAAAATATATAAAAATTCATCCTTAATGGGGAGCGTTTCAAAGCGAAACTCTTTAAATGACAGTTCCTTCTTTGTTCTCACAAGTAATTCTACTAAATACCCAAGAATAATATAACCCAATACTAGAGAAATCAACTTCCACAGGAAGGAAAACTGGCTATTCGAAATAGAAGTAAATCCATGTAGCAGCAGAATGCTAGCTGCAGGAACATAATTCGTGAGATCCAGATGGAATGTTGGTTTATCTACATTGACATAGATTTTATTAGTTTTTGGGTCAAAATAATAGTTTCTACCCTGAAAAGCTAAGAGTTCGGTTAAATATTCTTTTTTCTTCATTTTATATCCTATTTTCTATTTTTAAAAAATTTGATTATAAGGTAAAATTACAATTAATATATTATTAAAGTCCCAAATTATTCAAATAACTCTCAGTACCTGGGGTTCCCTTATCATCATCCAATATATAATTTTTAACATTTTCCACAACAGGCTCTGCATAACTATCATAAAGTTCATCGAATACTTGATTTCCCATCCAGCTATATGCTGTACCAAATAGAAATCCCAAAACTGTACCACCTATTGTACCAGGAAGACCAAGAAACGATCCTATGCTTGCGCCTACTTTCGCACCTACAATTCCTATACCGAAATGTCCCGCCGTTTTAAGAGCCGCATCCTCAATGTCAGCTCCATCATCAATCTGACTTTGATAGTCCCAAGCAACTAAAGCAGCGTTAACGCCTCTAGAAAGCAATCCACCAAAGATAGTGGAATTAGTTTGTAGTTCAGGTCCATTTGCAGTCTCAACAACTTCAGTTGTTGTCGTTACAAAATTTGACCCAATGCCTACATTTGGACTGTCTAGACCAAGTGAATAGGCCTTAAGTTGTTTAATCATCTCCCAGGTAAGGCCAGCTTTCTGTAAATTTTTGATCACAGTCGGATTGTTAGCTAACTGTTTATCAACTCCTTCTGTAATCTCACTAATTAGATTACTCCGTACCTCTTCATCTAGATTTGGAAAATTCTTATTTAAAAATTCTTCTACTGCAGATTTCTTTTCAGTAATAGTTGTCGCTTTTTCTATCTTATTCAAAGTATTTCCATATTCTTTGGCCAAATACTTAGCATTCTTAGAAGAATCATATTTTATGCTCTCAATCTTCTGCTCTTTCATCTTCTTGACCCAGCTCATATCCACTCCGTCAACATAGTAGTTTCCATTACTGTCTACTAGGACTTGGCTTAGCTGGCTGGCTCCTTGGATAGCTAGACGAAGAACTTCTAGACTATCGCTGAAATATTGAGAAACTTGAGCAACAAAGAACTCCAGCTTTTCAATCTTTTCTTCCAATTCTTTGATTTGTGATTCAATTTGCGACTCTGCACTAGAGAGAATCACCAGAGACTGCATGTGAGAAACGATATTAAATGTAGCAATAGACTTCATGCGCTCTAAGAATGATTCTTTTGCTTCAATAGCCTTTTTGACAGAGGCTAGTTGCTGCTCTCTCAATTCTTTTGTCTTCTTCAGCTGATCCAGGTCGAGGTTTCCGTACTCAGCTACCTGAGCATCTGCAGCTCTGTATGAATTTAACTCCGTTTGAATGTCGTCCACTGCTTCCTGCAGTTTCTTAATGGCAGGAATGATAATCTCTGAAAAGAGGCCTTTCCCTGCTGTATAGGCTGCTCCCATGAGTTCTCCTGAGTCTAGGGTAGCTATTAGGTGGTCACATCCCTGAGACAATCGGTCTGTCACCTCATTGGCCACTTGAATATTACTAGACATAGCCTCCATCAGCTGTGAAGACTCTGAAGCACTGTACTTTACTCCCATGGTAAAGAGTTCCTTTCTTTCGTCAATTTTTCTCGATTTTCATCTAATTTTTGCTGAACTTTCCTTGTTTGTTTGGAAACATTGTCCAACTCTTGTTCTACGTAGCTGTCAATTGTTTGCTGCAAGGCTTGGTTTTCTTCCCATATTTTACGATTGGTAGAAATAGTCTCTGATACGGGATCTATCAAATTTTCTATTTGGGCATTCATCGTCCAAATATCTGTACGAAAATCCATTACCTTCTCTTCATAACGCCTTTTGAGAACTAAAAGATCTTCTTCTTGATTCTCAAGCTGAATAATCTGCTTATGCAATTGCTCACGTTTTTCTTGATTTTTATCTTTTATCATCAGTTGCTCCAACGTTGCGCTTGCTCTACATCACGCTTTTCAATTTTATAAGCTATATCAGGAAATTTATTAGCCTGAGTCAGGACTGCTGCGCAAAAGTCACTGACAGCCTGCAGCATTTGATTGCATGCCTGACGGCCTGCTTCCATTCCAGCAATCTCAGTAGTATAGCTAAACTCTACCTGCTGATTTTGCTTGTCACTTGTATCTACCCCAACCAATTCACTAATAGCATTCTGAGCAGAGATAGTACTCGACTTAATTTTTCCCATAGTTCTGAAACTCCTTAGAAACTTCATTTTTTTATAACAATTTTATCACGAAAATATTACGTAGATATTACAAAAGTCGATTTTTCCTTTTCACACTTCCTTCACATAAACCAGCTCTTGGTCACTGGACAGATCAGGTCGGTAGGTGAAGCCAGCAAAGTTTAATTTCTTCATCCGTTCAACTTCTGTCACTTGGTTAGTTATTAGAGCTGTTAAAAACTCACCTCGTGCTTTTTTAGAAATGGTCGAATGGACTTTCAGCTTGCCGCCTCGGTCTTCCAGAAACTTGAAACTTATCATGCGCTGGCGGATTTCCTTGGAAAAGACCGTTTCAAACTCGCTGGACAGGAGGGAGAAAATCATCTCATCTTCTGCTAGAGCCTTGTCATAAGCTTCTTTCCAAAATGCCTTGAGACTCTTCCCATCTAGTTTGAGTGGCATCATAAAGTCCAAGCGATGGGGCGCTATGGGCTCCAGGGCCGGGATGACACCGTAAAGCGCTGATGTGATAGCAAGATGCTTCTCGATATACCGACTCTCTTCTTCGGTATAAACCTCTCTCTTGATATGGCGGTACATGAGGCCATCAAATAGATAAAGGGCTGGAGCATGCTGCGCAGTTCCTTCTCGCAGAGCCTGAATGGCTTGCCACTCTAACTCTGCTCTTTTTGGGGAGATTTTATAAAATGATGCCAAGTCAGCTACTGGCATGACTGCCAACTCACCCAACACAGCCTGAGTTTGTGCTGAAAGTGGATTCGGGATTGCGGATGGCGCAGTTAGATTCAACTCTTTCGCAGTTGGAATAAGAATTTTCATAGTTTCCTTCTTTCATTTAGTGAATATGACGGACAACCCATTTGCCTAAGGCTGTCTCTAGTAGATAGCTGCCGATGATGAAGCCTAGCAGATTGGTCAAGATATCACCCAAGTCAAAAATGCCCAGGTGAAAGAGATATTGGCTACCCTCAACCAGACTGATAGCCAAGGTAAAATAAGCTACATGTTTCCATGACAGCTTGCAGAGAAAGCCCAGCGGAATGAACATAATGATATTCATGGTTGGTACCAGCTTATCTCCATAAATCCAATTATAGGTAAAAGACTGCAGGTCCAGACTAAAGCCCTGCCTGCCGATATTTTTCAAAAAGAGGGCATAGAATAGAATGAGAAAATAGAGGGTGTAACTGGCTAGCACCAGCCAACGAGGAATGTGCCGACTGTAGAGGCTGCGAATAAAAAGCGAGCTGATAGCTGTCAAAGTCAGAATGATAGAAGCTGGTATCAGCAGGTTCCACTCTGGCTGATTCTTGTAAAAGACGACGGCTACGTAGGCATAAAAAAAGCGCGTATAGAGCCAAGACCAAAAAATCAGACTGCCTAGGAAGGCTGCCATATCAAAGATTGTTTGTTTTTTCATCTAAAACCTCCCTTTCTTCTTTTTAAAATTATATCAAATTTTAATGGGACATTCTATTTTTTGCTTGACTTTGATTTACAGAGATGTTATCATCTAGTTATAAAGACTAGATAAGAAAGTGATAAAGATTTGAAAGCTCAACAAGTTTTTCCCAAGTGGGACGAAATACCAGAACTAGACCTATATTTGGATCAGGTGCTACTCTATGTAAACAATGTCTGTGGCTCTTCCATTTCAGCTGCTGACAAGGGACTGACCGCTTCTATGATTAACAACTATGTCAAGCACGGCTATATTTCCAAGCCAGTCAAGAAAAAATATCAACGCCGCCAAGTAGCTCGCTTGATTGCCATTACAACCTTAAAAACGGTCTTTTCTATCCAGGAAATATCAGCTACTTTAAATATGCTACATAAAGAAGCAGATTCGCGAGAACTCTATGACGACTTCGTAGACTATATGAACGGCAGCAAGCTAGAGGTGGCACCCATCATTTCCACTGCTTGCCAGACAGTCAAACTCTATCAAAAGACCTTATCCCTAATCCAAGTACCAAATGAGGAGGAAGAAAACCTTGAACTACGCGCTTAAACTCAGTAAAAAACTATCCTTCGGAGAGGAAATTGCAAACGCTGTTACCCATGCGGTAGGGGCTGTTCTAATGCTGATTCTGCTGCCTATCTCAGCAATTTATAGCTATGAGGGGCATGGGTTGGTGGCTGCTGTCGGAACTTCTATCTTTGTCATCAGCCTCTTTCTCATGTTCCTCTCCTCGACAGTCTATCACTCTATGTCCTATGGCTCGACTCACAAGTATATCTTGCGCATTATTGACCACTCCATGATTTACATCGCCATCGCTGGCAGCTATACGCCAGTCGTGCTGTCGCTGATGAATAACTGGTTTGGCTATCTCATCATTGCTATCCAGTGGGGAACGACCATCTTTGGCATTCTCTACAAGATTTTCGCTAAGAAGGTCAATGAAAAATTCAGCTTAGCTCTCTATTTGATTATGGGCTGGCTGGTGGTCTTTATCATTCCGCAGATTATCGGTCAAACCGGACCTGTCTTCTGGGGGCTCATGCTAGCTGGTGGCCTCTGCTATACTGTAGGAGCCGGCTTCTATGCTCAAAAAAAGCCCTACTTCCACATGATTTGGCATCTTTTCATTCTAGCGGCCTCTGCCCTTCAATACCTTGCTATCGTTTACTTTATGTAAGAGAAAAACACAAAAACCGTCTGAGAATTCTCAGACGGTTTCTTTGTTTATGCTGATTATTGATTCATCCTTACTTTTCAGTGGTCTTCTTTGCTTATGCGCTTTTCTGACTTGCTTAAAGATTGGATATAAGATTGGAACAGCGATGACTGTCGCTAGACTAGAGCCAAATGTACCAGTAATTTTAGCTACTGCCAGTAAAAAGGCTGCTGGCAAACTGCTCCCGCCAAGCAGTGTTCCTGTCAGAGTGTACTTGAGGATATTAAGCACAATCTTCACCAAAGCTGCGGCTACTGCTGTCACAAGAATATTTCTTAGTCGGTCCTTTCTCTGAAAGAGTCCTTCATACAGAAAATGAATCACCACGGCTACTGCAAGTGCTTCTAACAATATAATTGGGATTTCTGCTGCGTAACCATTTAGCAAGTCAAATATTCCCAATCCAATAGCAGCCGCTAAAAAACCGAGCTTACTGCCAAAAATCAGACAGCCCACTACCACAAGTGCATTTCCAAAGTGAATAAACTGAGCTCCGACAGGAATTTTAAAGAACTGAATGCTCAAAAAAATCAAAGCAGCAAATAAACTAATCATGGATAAGGTTTGCAAATCAAGTGTTTGTTTCTTCATCTTTTTCCTCCATTAAGGCTTGAAAATCAGCAAAAAGCTCTCCTAGGTAGGGCTGGTAAAAAACGCCCTTCTTTGGATCTATTTGCTCTTTAAAGCTAAGTGCCAAGCTCTTTTCAATAAACTTCAAAATCACAGGCAGAGCTTTCTTGATGTCAACCTCTTGAATAAAAGCCGCAGCCACAAGTGTCGTCAAAATATCACCCGTTCCAAAAAAATGCTGGGGCAGAAATGGACTAGAAAAGAGGTTAAACTCTTCTGTTGCTTCATCAAAATAGGCCACACCAATCTGATTCTCTTTCATGGGCAAGCCAGTTAGCAAGACCTTGCTCGGTCCTAACTCAGCCAAACGTTTGCAGTAATCCTCCCATCTATCTTCTGATAAACTCGCTTCGTAGGGTTCTTCCAATAACAAACAGGCTTCCGTCAAATTGGGCAAAACCAAATCAGCATGCTGGCAGAGGCGACGCATATGGCATAGATGGGCATCTGAAAATCCCTGATAAAAAGTTCCCTTGTCCCCCATGATAGGATCCACGATAAGAGGCAAGCTTTTTTCCTCTTTAAAGCGTAGCAAATTTTCCACCTGAATATCAGACTTCAAATATCCTGTTATCAGAGCTGAAAAGTCGAACTCCAAGCTCTGCCATTGTTTCAAAAAAGCAAGCATCCCATGCGTGTAATCATCTATATAGATGTTTGAAAAACCACCTGTATGGGATGATAGAATCATAGTTAGCAAAAGGGTGACTTCTAGCTGGCAAATTGCAAAAAGCGGCAGGGCAGCTGTTGCGGCAACCTTACCTAAGCCAGAAATATCTGTGGCCAGAATGACTGTTTTTGTTTTCATGACTCCTCCTACTTGTTCTCTATTGTAAAATATCTGAAAATGAGTTACAATATGAAAAAATCAAATCTGTATGGGGACAGTTTTATGACCAAGGCAAAATACCAACGCATCGTTGATAAGATTACTAAGGATATTAAAGAGGGAAAATTGGCTACTGGTCAGAAAATCCCTTCTGTCCGCAAGCTGGCAGAGCGTTACCACTGCAGTAAGGATACCGCGCAGAAGGCTCTGATTGAGCTCAAATATCAGAAGTATATTTATGCCGTTCCCAAAAGCGGCTACTATGTGCTGGAAAATGCTCAGGAAGAAAAGCAGGATTTGGAGCTGCCTGTGAGGGATGACCGCCACCAAGCCTATGAGGATTTCCGCCTCTGTGTGAATGAAACTCTGATTGGCCGGGAAAATTATCTCTTCAACTATTACCCTCAGCAGGAAGGACTGGAGGATTTGCGCCGCTCTGTGCAAAAGCTAATGCTAGACTCTGCTGTCTATGCTTCTAGGAATCAGCTGGTACTGACTTCCGGCACCCAGCAGGCCCTCTATATCCTTTCACAGATTGAATTTCCCAATCAAAAAGAGCGTATCTTGGTGGAGCAGCCAACCTACCATCGGATTAATGATCTTCTGCTAGCACAAAAACTTCCTTATGAAACCATTGAAAGGACACCGCAAGGGATTAATCTGCAAGAACTTGAGAGGATTTTTCAAAGCGGAAAAATCAAATTCTTCTACACTATTCCGCGTTTTCACTATCCCTTGGGCCACTCCTACAGTCGGCAGGACAAGGAAGAGATTCTTCGGCTAGCCCAGCTCTATGATGTCTATATTGTAGAGGATGACTACCTATCAGACTTTGATAGCCGGCGGGAGTTAACCTTTCATTATCTAGACAATAGCCAGCGGGTCATCTACATCAAGTCCTTTTCTACCAGCCTTTTCCCAGCCCTGAGGATTACCGCCCTGCTCCTTCCGCCCCAGATTCAAAAGACCTTCATCGCTTACAAAAGCGCCGTGGACTACGACAGCAACCTCATCATGCAAAAGGCCCTATCGCTCTACATTGACAGTCTCATGTTTGAAAAAAATAGACTGGCGCTGCTGCAGCTTCAAGAAGAGAAAGCAAGAAAAGCCCAAATACTGCTAGAGCAAGCTCAGCTGCCACTATCCAGCTATCTGACCAAGGACGGCATTCTGCTAGACTTAAGGTCACTTCCTTCCGTCAGTGCTCTCAAACACAGCAGCCTGCCGCTTGACTTCTTTGAACAGAGCTACCTTGCTAGCTGCCCTTACCAGTATGCCAAGCTGCCTTACGATAACTTAGAAGAAAATCTAGAGAAATTAAAAGACTATTTAAAATAGGTGTAGAATTCCAAATGAATTCTACACCTTTTATTTATAATCAGGCTTTTCAAGACTCCATCATTCCAGCCTGCAGTTGGTACATTTTCTTATACGTGCCATCCTGTGCTAACAATTCTTCGTGGCTGCCGGATTCGATAATGCGACCCTTGTCTAAAACATAAATGCAATCGGCATCCTGAATAGTAGACAGACGGTGGGCAATGGCAATGGTTGTCCGTCCCCGCCGCATCTTTCTCAGTGAGGTTTGAATCAGCTCCTCTGTTTCCGAATCAATATTGGCTGTCGCCTCATCCAAAATCAAGATTTTAGGCTTGGTTGCAATGGTTCTGGCAAAGGCTAGAAGCTGACGCTGACCTCTGGAAAATGTCGCTCCCCGCTCAGTCACAGGGGCGTCATAGCCTTGAGGCAGCTGACTGATAAAGCCATGAGCATCTACAAACTTAGCCGCTTCTATAATCTCTTCACGCGTCAGCTGCTCTTGGTAAAGCTGAATATTGGAAGCAATGGTACCGTGATAAAGGAAGGGATCCTGTAAAACAAGGCCAATCTTTCGCCGCAGCTCCTCCTGACTAAAGTCTTTAATGTCACGGCCATCAATCAAAATCTGCCCCCGCTCAAACTCATAAAAACGCAGGAAGAGATTGATAATAGAGGACTTGCCAGAGCCAGTCGAGCCGACAAAGGCAATGGTCTGGCCTTTTTTGACAGAAAAGGAGATATCCCGCAGAACATCACGCTTCCCATCATAAGAAAAGGAAACATGCTTGAATTCGATACTGCCATCTTGGATTTGCAGGTCTTGATTAGCCTGCTCAGGCTCATAGTCTGTGCGATCCATGATTTCAAAAACCCGATCTGCAGCAACCATAGATGTCTGTAAAACAGAGTAATTCTGCATGACATCAATCAAAGGATTAAAAAGCTGATTAACATACTGGATAAAGGCATACATAATACCTGCCGTAATACCCGCCACTTGCCAAGTCAAGCCAAAGTAAGTCAGAATCACTCCATAAGCCAAGATTTTCAGCAGGGACATAGCTGGCCTCAGAAAGAGACTGTTGATATTGAGATAGCGATTGGTAAAGCCTAAATGCTGACCGTTAATTTCTTCAAATTCCCGCAGCAAGCGCTTCTCTTGTCCAAATGCCTGAATAATCCGCATTCCCTCGATACTCTCAGATAGCTTGACATTCAAATCGCTGAGTTTATTCCGGACCTGCTTGAGCTGACGATTGGATAAATGCTGATAGAGCAAGATTGAGGCTGCCATCAGAGGCAAAAAGAGAGCGATCATCAGGGTCAATTGCCAGTTGAGGGCAAACATAGCGCTCAAAGTAACAACTAAAATCAGCAAAGAGCTCAAAAAATTAGAAAAAATCTCACTGAACATATCTGCTACTGCCTGAGTATCATTAGTCAGGCGGGAAACGATGGCTCCTGCAGGCGTTTTATCAAAATAAGCCATTTGCAGACGCTGGATATTGGCAAAGCTTTCCTGTCGCAAGTCCCGAACCACACTTTGAGCCACACGCGCAAAGAAATACTTTCCCAAGAAGGTAAAAAGTACCCGCAAGAGGAAAAGACCATAGTAAAGAGCCAGTAAAGGCAGGCCAGCCCAGGCTAGATTGCGGCCGATAAACTGATCAATAAAATAGCGGGCCAGAAGCGGCAATGCTGTTGTGACCAAAGTCGTCAGCAGGATGAAGGTCAAGGCCATGCTGCTCACTATCCTGTAGCGCCACATATAGCCTAGGAGGCGATGAAAAGTTGCTTTCTTTTTCATGTTAATCTTCCTCCTTCAAGCTTTCTGCCAGCTGCTGATTATGGTATGTCTGAGCATACCAGCCTTTTTGCTCCAATAGCGCTTGGTGAGTGCCCCGCTCCTTGATTCGTCCCTCTTCCATGACCAAAATCAGGTCTGCATGTACTAAGGCCGACAGCCGATGAGCTGTGATAATAGTTGTCTTGCCAGCACGCTCTGACTTTAGATTTTCTAAAATCAGATGCTCCGTCTTAGCATCAACAGCCGACAGGGAATCATCCAAAATCAGAATTTCAGGATTGGTAATAATAGCCCGACTCATCGCCAAGCGCTGCTTCTGCCCACCAGACAGGGACAACCCCCGCTCACCGACAACCGTATCCAGCCCCTCTGGCATAGCCTGAATATCCTCATAAACACCGCAGAGTTGAGCAGCAGCTAGAACCTTGCTATCTGTCAGCTGGGGGTTAGCAAAGCGGATATTATCCCGAATCGACAGAGCAAAGAGCATCTGTTCCTGTGGTACATAGCCGATGAGACGGCGCAAGTCTTTGAGGCGATACTCTCGGATATCATGTCCATTCAGATAGATAGCCCCCTCCTGAATATCTTGCTCCCGCAGCAGCAAGCGCAGAAGAGTGGTCTTCCCTGAGCCAGTCTGTCCAACAATTCCCAGTGTCTGTCCCTGCTCAATGGAAAAATGAATATCCGATAAACTAGTCTCCTCGGCATAAGAAAACTTCTGAATGTCATAATCCAATCGACCATTTTCCGCATGAGAAAGGGGTTGTTCAGTTTCCTTGACATCTGACTCCTGAGCTAGCAGTTTCTCAATCCGTTCATAGGAAACGGCCCCCCGCTGGCCGATGTTAAAAAGATAGCCTGTAGCCTGCAGCGGCCAAACCAGCATATCCAGATAAGTGATAAAAGTAACCAACTCTCCTATGGTAAACTGCCCTTGGGAGATAAAAATTCCACCGAAAATCAAAGTCAAAACATAAGAAAGGCCGATAAAAAGCAAAACCAAGGGGTCAAAAAGAGAATCGTACTTGGCAGCCAAAACGTTTTTTTCGTAGACTTCCTGATTTGTCTTGGCAAAAGACTGAGTCTCAGCTTCCTGATAGCCAAAGGATTTGGTCACTCGAATCCCTGAAACACTCTCCTGAACCTTATTGTTCAAATCCGAAAATGCCTCTTGAGCAGCCTTAAAACTTTCATGATTTTTTCGGCCAATCAAGCCTGTTCCCCACGACAAGAAGGGCATAGGCACAATGGCAATCAAAGTCAGACGCCAGTCCAAAATGAAAAACATGGTCAGCAGGGTCACCAGGGCTGTAATAGAAGCATCCACAGCTGACATGACTCCGCCACCAGCCAGACTGACAACTGCATTGATATCGTTGGTCGCATGAGCCATCAAGTCCCCTGTACGGTATTTCTGATAAAAAGAGGGAGACATGTGAGTAAAGTGCTCGAACAATCGAGAGCGCAGAATCCGTCCAAGATTATTGGATGTCCCTAAGATATAAAGGCGCCAGACATAACGCAGGCCGTACATGATAAAAGCTGAAGCAATCAGCAACAGCAAATTAAAGAGCAGCTCTTGAGAAGTCAGATGTTTGCTAGCAATTCGGTCAATAACCTGACCGATGACTCTGGGCGGTATCAGATTGAAGACACTGACCAAGGACAAGGCCAAGATACCGATGATATAGCGCCGCTTTTCCAACTTAAAAAACCAGGCTAATTTTCTAATGAGATTCATAATTTCTCCTATTCTTACTAGTCTTTTTATTATACTGTTTTTTGAGGAAAAATGAAACACAGCGGATTGGAGCGCTGTGCTTCGATTCTATTTTTTACTGGTCAGCTGGTAACTAACAGCCAGTAAATCAAAGATTTCCTGATCGCTCAGGCTATCATCCAAAGGCAGACTGAGCCAATATTTCTTATTCATGTGAAAGGCCGGGTAAATCCCCTTTTTCTGAATCAGCTCTGCCACATGGTCATTCTTAACATTCAGCACCTCAATAGCGCCGCTTCGCTCTGCTTCAAACTTAGACCAGTCTGTAGTCAAAAAAGCCCCATACCATTTTTTACTGTCCTGATGGCGGAAAACCCCAGCTTTAGTCGAGCTCTTTCTGGACGACTTCTCCCAGAGGTACTCTATCTGACCCTGATAAACCTCAGCCGCATGATCCCGCAGTCGCTTACTCTGCTCATAGAGAAAGCCAACCTCGTCAAAACAGTGCTGACGGATAGCCAGCAGTACTGCCTGACAAGCTTCACGAACCTGACCGACAAACTCACCCGTCACTTGCTCCATCTTGACCTGCAGATAGGCGTCATCAGTATCACAGTCAAAAACCTGATAGTCCAGCTTCCCATCTCTGATAGTTATTTCCAAGCGAAAGTCACCCTTCATAATCTTCTGAGAGAAGCGGTAAGCTCCATCAGACTCCTTAAAGCCGTAAGTCTGAAGCTTGTCTAGATTAGCCTTGTATTTTTCAAATAGTTCCAACATCTACTTAGCCGCTGCTAGCGCAGCTTACCCCTCCTTAAAATACAATTTTAGTTCCATGCAGCTGGTCTACTGCCAGACTATCTATAACTTCCTGACGATTGCCCAGATGAATGCCACCGCCCGGCATGATATCAATCCGATCAGCAGCATGCTCGATTAATTCGTCCAGCCAAGCAAAGTGCTCCTCAATCGGCTCACTAGCAGGACCTCCGTGGGTCAAAATTCGCTGGACACCGTTCTCAATTAGCCAGTCCATTTCGCCAAACTGGTATTCAGCCGGTATCTCATCAAAAGCCATGTGAAAGACTACTTCCAGTCCCTTGCAAGCCTCTAGCAGTCGCTGCATCTTCGGAACATCTATTTCGTTCTTCTCCGTCAAGACACCAAAAACGACTCCCTGACTGCCAGCTTCCTTGGCTTTTTGGATATCTGTCAACATAATCTCAATTTCAAGATCTGAGTAAACAAAATCACCGCCTCGTGGCCGAATCATGGTCATCACAGTCGCACTATAAAGCTTGGCCAAGTCAACTGCTGCTTGAATTACGCCGTAGCTAGGCGTCGTACCACCGACAGCCAGATTATCACAGAGCTCAATCCGTTGCGCTCCCGCCTTCATAGCCTTTTCTAACAAGGTTATATTTTCAGCACAAAATTCATAAAGCATCATCTCACCTCTGATTTAATATATTGATTCCCTCTATCTATTATAACACAAGAACTTTGCGATATCAGCTCTTATCAAATTTTCCAGCTTCTCTCTTACACCAATCAAGCCAATTGATCTGATAATCTTCCTTGGACAAGATGTGGTTCTGTAAATCAGCTATCGAGAAGATACCTCTTTCTTGACAAGCCTGAACACAGTATTGATAAAAGTCCCAATTAAGCTCATCCCTATCATAATAGATGGGGATATGAGAGAGGCCAGCCTGATATGCCTTAAAGGCTCTGCTATGTCCATCAGTAAAGAAAATTTTGCCATCCATGCGCTTGACAGGTAAAGCTTCAAGTTCTTGTTGGTCAAAATCAATACAAATCCTGTCCAGCTTTTCCCGTGAAAGATAGAACTGACTAGGCTGAATCTGATCCAAGGGCAAGACCAAATCAAGTGCATAAGATCTGCCTTTCTCCCTAGCAAAAGTTTGGTAAAAACCAACAGACTCAAAAAGACTGCGAGAGGGCTGATTGAAATCATAAATTTCTTGAACGGCTAGTTTCTGATAACCTAGATTGCGTGCGCGCTGTATCAAAGCAGAAAGAACTTTCTTGCCAATGCCTTTCCCGCGGTAGCCCGCTTTTCCAATGACAATCGGCAAATCATCTTGCCAAAAGGTCACATCCCCAATGGGTAGCCAGCACTCCTGCTCCCATACTTCAATAAAATACACTTCACCTTGCCTGGCAAGATATTCATACATCCTTTGAATTCGCTCCGGCGGATAGGGGTCTCTTCTGCCATCAATCATATAAATCATATCTGGATCTTGGTACCAGTCCAAGGCCAACTCAAACTTGCCATCATAGACCCGCAAACGTAGATTGTCATCAATAACAATCAACTCCTCTTGCTGGATATTAGGAATAGGCATCTTTTCTCCCTCACAATGCTATTGTTCAAATAATAGTATAAAAACTCCATTTGATTCGGAAGACTTCTTCCTCAAATGAAGTTTTCTTTTTTAGATTCCATAACCCATGCTGAACTGAATTTTAGCAGCTCCATTCTGGAAGCTGATTTTATTAATGCTGAATTGACTCTGCGGCAAAGCTAGAAGGAAACTATCTCCCTCCGTCGTGATAGATGAATTAGAAGCCTGCATTTGTTGCTTCAGCATGCCTGTCACCCAAGATTTAGAGATAGGAAGAGAGCCTAACTTAGCACTATCAATTGTGATGTGCAAGACATTATCTCTCACCGTCACATCCACCTCTAGGTCCAGCTTACTGTCAATGAAGAGCAGTTTGACTGGATACTGGATGCGTAGCTTATTGCCTTCAATACTGTAAACACTGTTCAGCAACTCCTGATTCTCAGAGTCAGCCAGAGAAGACTTGAGCACCTGATTAAGCTGGACGCTATTGAGAGAAACTTCCGTGCTGACTCCCTGAGCCGTCACATTGGCATTGCTCAAAGCTGGCTCAATAATACTCATCCAGGAAGCACTGCCTTGAACATTCTTTAATTGTTCACTTTGATTAACAGATGCAGGAACCAGAAATAGCACCGCTGCAAGCAACAGCACCAAAGCAATTCCAACTACTCTTTTTACCATTTTCATGTTTGTATTCCTTTAATTTGAGAAAATCCCTTTAGCTAAAAACACAGCAAGGATTTATCTTATTTTACACTATTTTTGCATAATTTTCTGTAACAAACATATTAAAAAGCTAACAATCCTGTGAGAAAAGGCTAGGACAGATCATCCCAGCCTTTCAATCACATAGCGCTAGTTATGCAAGGCTCATCATAGATCGCCTATTCTTACTTAATAACTTCCTGAGTCTTAGCGTAGTTGGCTTCGACTGCTTCTTTTTCTGATTTCCACCAGTCTTGGTTGTCGGTGTACCACTTGATTGTCTCTTTGAGACC
>CAUSOG010000012.1:0-71565 GCA_963533195.1 uncultured Streptococcus sp.
ACTATCTCTACAACCACTTCCCTCATATCAGATTGGGAGTGTAATAGCACATAAAGGGGCTGGGACAAAAGTCTAACTTTAAATATAAAAAGCGAACAAAACGGAGTTATCTGACACTCAGAATTCTGTCTTGTTCACTTTTTTGTCTAATCTATAGATTTTAAAAATTTATAATAAAGAATTCCTAAAATCAAAATCTTTTTGTCCCAGCCTCTTTTTAGATACAAAAAGACAGGAGCAGGATACAATCCAGCTCCATTTATTTTTATGATATGCTTGTCAGAACGTTTTTCAGCAAGTTACTTGCCTTCTTTTTCCTTTCTGCGCTTAGCCAAGGCGCTGTTAATCTTCTTGGTCTTAAGATTTGTATCCAAGTAATGAAAGAGCCATAAAAAGAGATAAATCAGAATAAAATCCAGCCAGAAATGCCAGTTGGCAATTAAAAATCCCCAGTTATTGTAGACCATGAAGCAGCATACCAAGACTGCGACCGCAACAAAGTGAAGTAAAACCGAAACTGAAAAAGAGAAGCGGTCTTCAAGAGTTTTTAAAATTGAGTTGATAATCCCAATCAAGCCGCTCATCACCATGACACTGACGATATTACTTGTTGTGGGCGGATTTTTTTGAATAGAGAGAGCAAGGACAATCAGATAGACTGCACTCCCTGTCTGGATGCCCATTAATATAGCGTGTAGACATTTTTTTATACTCATCACTTACCTCCTAGATTCCCAGATATTCCATTAAGAGTTTGACATAGCGACGGCTGACTTCGGTTTTGATTTGATTGGTCAGCTTGGCCGTCATATTGCCAGAAAAGCTGTCAGACAAGGACTCCAGATGGTCAATATTGATGACAGCATGCCGGGAAACCTGGATAAAGTTTGAGCTGCTAATCCGCTGCTGAAAGCGAGTCAAGGTCTCTGTCGTCTGGTAAATGCCTTCTCTACTGTAAATCATCAGAGTTGTCTGGTTGATGTCTGCTAAGATGATATCTTCAGTCTTCAGCATGACTAGCTTATCATCCGACTTGATAGGCAGGACTCCACTTGGTCCTGCCTTGTACTGCTCTAAATAATCTAAGATGGCCTTGGCTTCTGCCCCTAGCTGGTCTGCCTTAACCACAACCAGTGGATCCTTGGATGAAATGGTTGGATCTGTTTCAAATTTTGCTTGCAAGAGGAAGCTCCCTATTCACATTCTATCGTAGTTTCAGCCGGCGGATGGCAATCATATTTTGCACCATCCAAATAAGCGCTATTGCAACTAAAACTATTCCAACTATATAGAAAGTTTCTGTCCTTGTCAAGAGTTCCTGCCATTCAATGCGAATTCCCATTGTTTTTTCAAAGGCTGCTTGCGGCTGGCTGTTATTGCTAAAAGTATCTGCTAAACTTTCCTTCATGAGAACCTGTCTGAAAAGAGATGCCATGTAGTTAGAAGGCGTAAGCTTCATTAGATTTTGCGCCATATTCGGCAACGCTCCAATGGGGATATAGGCTCCCACTAGAAAACCAGAGGTTGCTCCGACTACTGACGACAATCTACCCAGACTATCCACTGATTTGAAACGTTGAACAATCAGAGCGTTTATCAGTGTGGCTAAGAGGCTGTTCAAGAGCATCAGAAGCATCAGGTAAGGAAGAATCCCCCATTCAAAGGAAATTTTATCCGCCAGCCTAAAATAGCTGAGCATAAAGGCAAACATAATGACCTGCATCAAAAAGCCGATAATAACAGAGCTGACAAGATAACTAAGCTGCAAGCCCCATGATCCCAAGTCTGTGATAAAGAGGTCGTCTGTCACCTTCCGCTCTCGGTCTTCGACCTGCCGAGAGAAAGCTGCCAGGGTAGTCGTTAATCCTGTAACTGCCAACACACCGCCAATCAGCCACAAGTCCATCAGCTGGCTGGAATAGCCTTTGAAATTATTTTTCAAAAAAACGATATAAAGCGCAAAGGGAATAATAGCTCCGAAGAGGGACAAAATTACCCCACTGCGGTTTCGGAAATAAAGTAAAAAATTACGTTTTATCAAAGCGAGCATATTAGCGTACCTCTCTTCCTGTCAGTGCCATAAAAGCATCGTCCATGGTTCCGGGTTGGAATTCAAATTGTTCAATATAGGGAGCTGCCTGAGCCAATAAGGTCAGTGCTTCTTGAGTCGTTTTAGGGTGGAGAATAAATTCCCCTTCCTTGACTTGCTCCCAAGCACAGTCTCTTGGCAAACTTTTCTCTAAACCTGCTACATCTTGACTCAAAATCCGTAAGACATTGCGGGCGTAGTTTCCCTTAATCTGGTCTGCAGAGCCTTGGGCAATGACCTGACCATGATCTACGATATAAATCTGATCCGCATCATCAGCTTCATTGAGATAGTGGGTTGTCAAGACAATGGTCATCTGCTCTTCTTTCTGAATTTGCTTGAGCAAACTCCAAATACTCTCCCGAGTCTGAATGTCCAGGCCTGTCGTAGGCTCGTCAAGAAAGAGCAGGTCGGGACTATTGAGCAGGGCTCGCGCAATGTCCACCCGACGCTTTTGACCACCGGACAGTGTCCCATAAGGCTGCTTGACAAAGGCTGATAAACCCAGCTGAGACACCAAGCGCTCGATTCTACCTGCCGGCATCTCCTTGTACTGCTTGGCTCTAATGGTCAGATTTTCTAAAACTGTCAGCCGGGCATCCAACACACTGTTTTGGAAAACCACACCCAGCCTAGACTTTTCAGCATAGCAAATCTGCCCTGACGTCGGCTGCAAGAGCCCTATCAGCATCTGAATAGTCGTGGATTTTCCGGCGCCATTTGGTCCTAAAATAGCTGTGAAACTGCCTCTCTCAATCTGAATATCGAGACCATTGACTGCCACCTTATCGCCATAAACCTTGCTAAGATTTTTCGTTTCTACTAACATGATCTTTTCTCCTGTCCTTAACTTCTGAAACTATGATAGCAAGTCTTTTTTGAAAAATCTCAGCTTTTTAGACAAGCGGTAAAATCAAGAAGATGAGTGGTAAAAATCCAGCCACCAAAAAATCCCCGACCAGAGGTCAGGGATTTGCTCTTAGCGGGCGACAATCTTGCGGTAGCTTCGTGAAGTCAGAAGAAAGACCAGAATATAGGTCAGGAGGAAGACTCCGCAAGTTGCAAGTGTTGTCTGAATTAAGAGAGGAAGATTGGTCACACCCAATAGAGCAACAATCAAGCGCAACATATGAAAGACTGCTGCTACATGTAGAAAAGCAAAGATGAGAGGTAGGAAGAAAACAGTCAAAATCTGCTTGCGAATAGTACTTCTAGTCTGCTTTTCATCTAAGCCAACCTTTTGCAAAATGATAAAGCCATCTCGGTCTTCATATCCTTCAGAGATTTGCTTGTAGTAAATCACGAGAACAGCTCCTAGAAGGAAGATAACGGAGAGGAAGACACCGATGAAGAGCAAGGTTCCAGTAAGTTCTTGATAGCTCTTTTCTGCGCTGTAACGGTCACTAGCCATTGCGAAGCTACCATCTTGTGCTTGTTCCTGATCCAAAGTGTCCCTCAACCCCAGCTGGACTTGCTCGACAAACTTTTTACTGTCCTTAGTCTCTGAAGCAACTCCAATGTAGTAGTAATGATCCACATCAAGATTAACCTCTTTGCTATCATTGACCACCATATAGAGACCCTGCTCCATGGCCACATCGTTTGGATTAGGGATTTCCCCATGCGTGAAATTCGACGATAAAAGCTGCTTAATCTTCCAGTCCTTACCATTTACTCGGAGAGGCTTGTCCTTATTTAAGGAAATATTTTTTCCATAGACAAGAGTTTCATCGTCTGCCAAGTCTATCTTTTCCCCTGTCATTTTTTCATAATCCTGACGATTGATGACCGTAATCGTGCCTGCAGACTTAGTCAAGATACTTGTATCCGACTCCAGCTCGCTTTGCATTGGAACTGTCACATCATTACCAGCTAATTTCATGATGAAGGCTGATTGGTAGAGATAGGTAGTATAGCTTGGCTTCTTCAGACCTGTGTCCTGAGCGACTTGCTGGACCTTGTCCAACAGAGCCTCCTTCTGATCAGTCGATTTCGGCAAGACGATGCTGACATTGTAATCCTTTGGATGCAAGGTTGTAATATAATCTTGACCCCCAACATAGATATTGATTGTACCAACCAGAGTCACTAAGAGCATGGTAGATAGAATGGAGATAGTTGCCAATCCTGCTGCATTTTTACGCATCCGCGAGATGAGATTGGAAACAGAAATGAAATTCTGCGTTTTGTAGTAGTAGCCTTTGCGCTTTTTGAGAAATTGCAATAGTGTAATCGAACCTGCATTAAAAAGCAGATAAGTTGCTAGGATAACCATGATCACAGCTATAAAGAAATTGCCGATAGCAGCGACAGGTTTGGTAACGGTCAAAGCCATATAATAAGCTACACCCATGAGCAGGAGCCCCAGCAAGGTTTGCAGAAAAAGGAAGCGTCCCTTCTTCTCGCCTGCTTTCTTTTCTTTCATTAAGTTAAGAGAACTATAGCGTAGAAGTCGGGTAGAGTTGAGCAACAAAATCACCGCAAAAGCGACACCCAGACTGGCTAGAGTCATCCAGACACTCTGCCATTGGAAAGTCGAGGCAAGAACTGCCGGCATTCCCAACAATTTCAAAAGGACTGCGTAGAGCATCTTGTCTAAAGCTAGGCCAGACAAGATGCCCAGACCAACTGTAGCTAGATAAAAGACACAGAGCTCAAAGAAGGTCATGACTAGCAAATGCTTTTTCTCCATGCCCAGCAGACTATAGACTCCCAACTCTCGGGAGCGGTTTTTCATGACGAAGCTATTAGCATAGGTGATGAGGATAAGGACAGCAATCTGAACGACATAGATACCAAACTGCAAGGTCATGCGAGCTGCTGTACCACCATAAGAGCTCTCCATGTTGGGGCTATGAGCCAGTGAGACAAAACTATACAAAATCGCTGTTGCCAGTACCGTCGCCAAAGCAAATGGATAATACAAACTGCGATTTTTAACCAGATTGGACAAAGCTAGTTTACTCGTTAGTTTGAACATAATTGCCCACCTCACTTGCCATAACTGTCAGAGTATCGGAAATCTCTTGGAACATCTGCCGCTCGGTCTTGTCGCCACGGAAGATTTGATTGTATAGAATCCCATCCTTGATAAAGAGCACACGCTTGGCGCGGCTAGCCGCTGCTGTTGAGTGAGTCACCATGAGAATAGTTTGACCGCGTGCATTGATGTCGTCAAAGACATCCAGCAGGGCTGCTGAAGACTTGGAATCCAAGGCTCCCGTCGGCTCATCCGCCAGCAGAATCTCAGGGTCTGTGATGATGGCCCGAGCCACTGCAACCCGCTGCTTCTGACCACCGGAAATCTCATAAGGAAACTTCTCTTGCAGCTTGTTAATCCCCAGCTCATTGCAGGTTGTGACCAGCTTTTGCATCATTTCAGTAATGGGACGGCGAGAGAGGACCAGCGGCAGGAGAATGTTGTCTTTGACCGACAGGGTATCCAACAGATTGAAGTCCTGAAAGACAAAGCCTAATTTCTCCCGGCGGAAGCTGGAAGCCTGGCTGTTTTTGATGGTTGCCGTGTCAGTTCCGTTGAGAAAGACGCGGCCCTCAGTCGGCTTGTCCAGCATGGCTAGGATGTTGAGCAGGGTGGATTTCCCGGAGCCTGACTCCCCCATGATGGCGACATATTCGCCTTTTTCTACCGTAAAGTGAATGTCCTTCAGTGCCTCTACTTGGTTTCCTTGAAAGCGGGTTTTATAAATCTTTTTCACGTGCTGTACGTCTAATAATGTCATCTTTAATCCTTTCTGTCTAGCAGGCACCTATCAAAGCCCTGCTTTTAGCAGTTTTATGAACTGCCTCCTAATTGATAAGTCTATTTTATCTCAATACCAACCGCCCTGCCATAACCTAAGCTTACATTTTAAAGTGCAATCTTACACTTTTGTAAGATGAGATGAGCTTTATTTTACCCAAAAGGCAATCAAAGCAATTAGCCAAAGGTGGGCTGGATAGAATATATAGAAGAAATATTTGCTCCACTTGCTGTTGGATCCTCGCTCACCATTGTAGAAGTGCAAGAGAGGAAGAACACTGATAAAGAGCCAGTCTGAGTTATAGAGCAGCATTGATAGCGTGTCCTGCAAGGTTGGATAAATTTGAATACTCATGGCAAAGAGAATTCCCGCCCAAACTACATAGGACAAGTTTCTGAAAAAGACTTGATTTCTAAAAAGGTAGGTCAAGAGCATGAATGGAAGCAGAGCCATGCCGCCTTCGCTAAAGAGAAGCCCAGCCAGCAAGACTAATACTCCTGCCGTCAGCCGCAAACCACGCTTCCTATCCTTAGCAGCTCCGCCATTGTCAGAAAAGCCAAAGAAAAGACTCAGCATGAGAACCCCGCAGGCCAAGGTCAGGAAGATATTGTGAGTGAGGTAGATGCCCTTTTCCTGAAAGAGGAGCGTCAGGATACAGTTTCCTGTCTGCATTAGAGCCGCCCAAAAGAAGAGCCGCATATTGTAAGCCAGGCGGTTGCGAGTGTGGAGAAAACCTTCCACTGCCATGAAGGCAAATGCTACTCCGACACAGCGGGTTAGGGCATGCAAGACGCCATCCCAGCCATCCGGCACCAGCCCCGGTATCTGGCTGATATGGTCAAAAACCATAAGAAATGCCATAAAGAGCTTCAACTGAAAAGCATTCAAACCTTTTGATTTCATTTTTCTGTCTCCTTCTTATTTCTTACCTATATGATAATAAAAAAGAAAGGCTGGTACCATAACCTAACCTTTCATTTGCTAGTTTTATTCTTACAATTTTGTCACTTTTAAAAATCTTACAAAGCATCTACCTAAATAGCACAAAACCTAGTGGCTTTTATGAAAACTTTCTTCCGTCCGCAACTGTTCTAAAAAGGCTTTGACTGCTTGTCTGTCTGCTTCCGTTCCAGAACCCTCAATATTACGAATGTGGCGGAGGCCATACTGCTCCACTATCTTATCCGTTGCCCCGCAAAAGGTCCGCGGATAACGCTTCTGATTGCCATTGATGACAAAGCCTTTGATTAGATGTCTGCACTTTCTGATGAAGCGCTTGGTCGTCCACGGAATCTGGCCTGCTCCGCTATTTCTGCTGACTAAAATACAGGGTTCCTCCAGCTTTTTCCAGACTGACTGGCTAGGCATTTCCAGACTTTTAGCAAACTTTTTACCCAAACCAGTCAGACTATCATAAACCACTACTAGCAACTTTCTTCCTCCTACTCAAAGATCAATTTCTTCTCAGGAAAGGCGATGGAAACCGTCGTTCCCTGACCAACTTGAGAGTCTATAGCAATCTTGTGTCCCAGCTGATCAGCAATTTTCTTGGATAGATAGAGACCTAAGCCTGACGACTGCTGGGTCAGACGACCGTTGTAGCCTGAGAAACCGCGCTCAAAAACCCGCAGCAAATCAGCATTTTGAATCCCCAGACCCGTGTCCTTGATGTAGAGGCTGCCCTCTTGAAAATAAATCTCTATGCTGCCTTCTTTGGTGTATTTAAGACTATTGGACAGGACCTGCTCCAAAATCACTAGAAACCACTTTTTATCAGTGACAATCGTGTGATCTAGGTCATGAAGATTGAGACTGAGTCCTTGCTGAATAAAGAAAAGGGCGTATTTCTTGACCACTTCCCTGACCAAATCAGTCAAATTTTCCTGCTTCAGAACTAAATCGTCATGGAAGCTTTCCAGACGGAGATACTGGAGCACCAGATGAACGTAGGACTCGATCTTGAAGAGCTCCTGCTCCAACTGAGACTTGGCTTCCTTATCCTTCAAATCTCCAATCAAAAGTGAACTGGCAGCAATAGGAGTCTTGACTTGATGAACCCAAAGAGTGTAGTAGTCCAGCAAATCATTGTATTTTTCCTGCTCAACCAAGATCTGATTCTTCTGTTCGTACTCCAGCTCCTCCACTCTTTCCTGCAAGAGCTTTTCTAGAGGAGTCTGAGCCTGAGCAGCAACCTGCAGCTTCTGGCTGCGATAGCCCTTAAAGGCCGTCCAAGCATCTGCTCCGATAAACAAGAAAGACAGAAAAGCCAGCAAGAGCGCGACATACTCCAGCAGACTGCGGTAAGTATCAAAGACAAAGGCAAAGAGCAGAATAAAGCCTAGCAGCAGAATCAGCAGAGCTAGAAAAAATCGCCGCGAATAAAGGTAAGACTTAAAAAAGAAAAATTTATCCTGTGTGTCCATTGATGAGACCGTATCCTATTCCTTTTTTGGTTTCGATGAAATTCTTCAGTCCGTGCTCTTCAAGCTTTTTACGCAGGCGAGCGACATTGACCGATAGGGTATTGTCATCGATGAAAAAGTCGCTGTTCCAGAGTTCCTTCATCAGATCATCACGCGCCACAATACCATCCGAATGCTCGAAGAGGACCCGCAAAATCTGAAATTCGTTCTTGGTCAAGGTCACCACTTTCCCATCAAAAACCAAATCTGTTGACTTGAGATTGAGAATGACACCCTGGTGCTCCAAGAGACTCTGGTCGTTTCCAAACTCATAGGAACGGCGCAGCAATCCCTGAACCTTAGCCAGAAAGACATTATTGTCAAAAGGCTTGGTCACATAGTCATCTGCCCCCATATTGATAGCCATGACAATGTCCATGGACTGATCGCGGGAAGACAAAAACATGATGGGCACTGTTGAAATCTTGCGGATTTCCTGACACCAATGATAGCCGTTAAACAAGGGCAGGCCGATATCCATCAGCACCAGATGCGGCTCCTCTCGAACAAAGACTGTCAGCACATCCATAAAGTCCTCAACTGCCACTACCTGAAAGCCCCACTGTTCCAGCATTTTCTTAATCATCTGACGAATGACCGGATCATCTTCTACTAGTAAAATCTTGTGCATCTTTCCCTCCCGATTTCTTGCTAGTAACATTATACCAAAAAATGCGATTGCTTGTTTATCATCCTCAGTCTAAGGTAGGATTTTTCTGGAAAAGTCAAAATCTCTTAGAAAAATATGCTATACTAACTAGTAGAAATTGGAGATAAAACATGAGCAATATTTTTACTTACCTTGAAGAAGTTCAGCATGACAGCATTTATGATAAACCTTTCAATGAACTTGATCTGCTAATCCTGACAGAGCTGACCTACTTGCCTTTTGACCAACTAGTGCATGAAGACATGTCCCCCTACTGCGACTGCCGACTGCTGGATTTGGCCGACCAAGTACCGCGCGACCTCTCCATGATGGTTAGCAAAAACCGACTGAAACTGCTAGATTTGGCCGCAGCCTCTACCCGCTTTAAAAATCTAAAACCGATGGGCTATGTCAATGACGTTGACCAAGATATCCAGAAGCAATTCGCTGCCTTGATTTTCAAAATCAAGCCTGATACCTATGTCCTAGTATTTCGCGGCACAGACGACTCCATCGTCGGCTGGAAGGAAGACTTCCACATGACCTATATGGAGCAGATTCCTGCTCAAAAAATGGCCGCCCGCTACCTGCAGAAAGCCTTAGAAAATCTGCCCGGTAACTTTATCCTAACCGGCCATTCCAAAGGAGGAAATCTAGCTTCTTATGCAGCCAGTCAGATGGAAGCATCGCTCCAAGACCGTATTAAAGCCATCTACAGCTATGACTCTCCCGGTCTCAATCACTCTGTCATCGAAAGCGATGGCTATCAGGCCGTGGTTGAAAGGATGAAACGCTACCTGCCTCAGAACTCCATCGTCGGCATGATGCTGGAAACACCTAAGGAAGCAAGGATTGTCAAAAGCAGTGCCATCGGCGGCTTTGCCCAGCACGATACCTTTTCGTGGAAAACCAAGGGAGACTCTTTCCTATTGCTGGATACACTAGATGCAGAGAGCCTGCAGATAGACAAAACGTTTAAGAATTGGGTAAGCACCGTTTCAGATGAAGAACTCAAAGACTTTTTCGATCTCTTTTTCGGACTGATTTTAGATGCTGGTATCCAGTCTGTCGACGAACTGTCCAATGTTGAAAACTTTAACAAAGTCCTCGATATCCTGAAAAATGCTCAATCTCTAACAGACCAAGAACGTGACATGCTGCTGCGCTTGTCCAAGCTCCTGCTGAATATGCGTGTTCAAAGCTGGAAGGATGATATTAGCATACCTAATCTTTCTGAAATTGGCAAAGATATTCGAGAAAATCTATCACGCTGGAGTAAGCAGTTACCTTTCGGCCAGTCTGAGACTGATAAAGTGGAAGAGACTGCTACAGAAGTTCACGAGTAAAATCGCAAAAGTCCTCTTTATCTTATCCAACAGAAAACTTGGCCTTTCCATACCAAAAAAGAAACAAGCTCTTATCTTGACAGCTTGTTTTTTCTTTGTTAGAATGTAACAAACTTATTTACAACTAGGTAGTGATAAAAATAGAAAGGATACCATCATGAAATCTATCAAAGGAATCGCTCTTATCGCTGTCAGCATAATCCTGACCATCTATGCTTGGGCTTCAGCTGGGATGACCAACTTTATCGTACCCGGTCTGGCCTTGACTACCCTCTCGCTGACCTTTTTACTTGCGACTCGGAATGCCCTTTTGGAAAAATGGTTCCATGGCATCGAAAAGATGTATGCTTATCATAAGTTTACAGCTATCTTTTCCGTCGTTCTTCTTGCTCTCCACAATGTTGCCATGGGCGGCAGTCTCTGGGGCTCTCATCTGGCAGCCCAGCTTGGAAATGTCGGCATCTATCTCTTTGTCAGCATTGTTCTGGTGGCCTATCTCGGCAAGCAAATCAAATATGAGGCTTGGCGCTGGATTCACCGCTTTGTTTATTTGGCCTATATCTTTGGTCTCTTCCACGCCTATATGCTGATGGGCGGTCGACTCCTAACACCGACCTTGCTAGGCTTCGTAGTCGGATTCTACGCTATCGTAGGTTTAGCTTCTGGCTTTTACATCATCTTCCTCTATCAAAGTTTGGCCTTTCGCCATCTGGGAAAAATCATGCAGGTCAAACGCCTCAACCACGATACCGTAGAGTTGAAGATCCAGCTCAGTCAAAAGTTAGACTACCAGTATGGGCAGTTTGCCTTTGTCAAGATTTTCCAAGAAGGATTTGAAAAAGCGCCGCATCCCTTCTCTATCTCTGGCGGTCATGACAATATCGTCTACTTTACTATCAAGAACTCTGGAGATCACACTAAGAAACTTTATGAAAATATCCAAGAGGGAACCAAGGTCACCATCGACCGAGCTTATGGTCACATGATTCTTGACCAGGGGCAGGAAAAGCAGATTTGGATTGCTGGTGGGATTGGCATTACGCCCTTCATTTCCTATATCCGTGAAAATCCTAATCTGAATCGTCCAGTCAGCTTCTACTACGCTTATACTGGAGCAGAAAATGCTGTTTACCTTGACCTACTCAAAGACTACGCGGCCAAGAATCCGCAGTTCAACCTTCATTTGGTTGATAGTAAGGTCTCTGGCTATTTGGACTTCAAGAATTATCCTCTGGACAACCAAACCACCGTCTTCATGTGCGGACCTGTCAAGATGATGGATAAACTAGCCAACGAATTTAAAAAGACCAATCCTAAAGCAGATCTGGTCTATGAAGGCTTTAAATTTAAATAAAGAAGCTAAAAAGAGGAGTTCAATCCTCTTTTTTAGTCTATTTGGATTCAACAAATTTTGAAAAAGATAAAATTTCTATCACTCAATATCCAAAAATAGACTTTTCAGACTACAAAAATATACGGAAAAGATTAATTCCAATCAGAATGAGCAAGAAAATAGAAAATCCGATAAACAAATATTTAAAATACTTTTCATTGCTGATGCAGCGCTCAACATACGCTTCTTCAGGATTCTTAGGATTATAGTAAACGGCCATATTTGAGCCGACGGGAAATATTTTTTCAACTCTAGACTTCTATCCGAGCCGTAAACATAGTCACTTGAAAAGACATCTTTTTGGATTCTTCCTGAAGATGCAGGGATAAACTGTTTATACTCAAGTCTTTTTCGATAGGGTTTTCCACCGACAGTATATTCTATAAGAGGCAAGGCTACCTGTGGTGGCTCACCATGGCGAGTATAGATGGAACTGTTATACCCTACTACTTTGCCTGATATTAAAGATGTAGATTTACTTATAATGGAAATTTCTTTTTGATAGTGTAGATAGAGTGGAAAAACAATGACTAACCAGAGTAGTCCAAGCGCCACAATCATAATCATAGGATTCATTACTATTTCCCTCGTTGCTTTGATATTCAATACATATTGTATCAAAATTTTCATCGATACCAAATCCTCTATAAGATATCCTTTTGGTCTCAAAAAATATCGTTTTTCGATATATTTTTCTTGAAATACAATAAAAAATAGATTATAATAAGAATAAAAGGAAAAGAAAATCTACTGCCGGCTGATTTTCGATAGAGGTAAGCATCATGAAAAAGATTGAATTAAAAAATAACTCTTTGCTCAAAGATATCGTTACTCTACTGAATCTTATCATAGTGGGTTATGCAGCTATTCTAGTGTTTCTTACTATCCTAAGTGTGATTTCTTACACTGGTCTTTCCGACAGGTTGGAAATAAAGCTCAATGTTCAATTTCTGCCCTCAGCAGATTTTTCAAATTGGTGGAGTATTCTAGCCTTTGTTATAAATCTTCTCACAGCTTCTTTGACTATTTATCTCATCTATCTTGCTCGTAATTTCATCAAAAATTTGATTGGTGGAAAGATTTTTGATTCATCAAACACGCAACTAGCTGATAAGGCATGGAAAGTCTTTTTGGCTCTGACCTTTCTTTCCGTCAAGGTTGCTGCATCAGGCAATCCCATCACCCTCCCCTTCTCTTTTAACGCCAGTATGAGCTTTACACCTCTCTTGGGTGCTCTGATTATTTGGCTGATGATGAAAATTCTGGAAAAGGGGATTGACATTGCTGAAGAAAATGAATTTACCATCTAGGGGGCTGCTATCATGATTATCGTTAATCTTGATGTCCAGCTGGCCAAGAAAAAGATGAAACTGGGTGAACTGGCCGATATCATCGGAATCACAAACGCCAACCTTTCCATCCTCAAAACGGGCAAGGCCAAGGCTATCCGATTTAGCACCCTCAATGCTATCTGTCAGGCCCTTGATTGCCAGCCTGGAGACATCCTAGAATTTACAGATGATGAAGAATAAAAAAACTCCCGTCCTAGCCGATTCCATTCAGCTAGGACGGGAGTTTTTATTTGCCTATTCAATCATTTGTGTTTCGGCTAGTTTCTTATACCAGTGAGCGGATTTCTTCGGATAGCGTTCCTGAGTTTCAAAGTCTACGTAGAATAAGCCGTAACGTTTTTCATAACCGTTAGACCAAGAAAAGACATCCATCAGAGACCAGATAAAGTAGCCCTTGACATTAGCCCCGTCCGCAATCGCATCGGATAAAACTTCCAAATGCTGCTTGACGTAGTCAATCCGAGCATCGTCGTAAACCGTATTGTCCACAAATTCATCTTTATAACCCAGACCATTTTCTGTGATATAGATCTTCTTGTAGTTGGGATAATCTTTCTTAATCCGCATGATCTGGTCATAGAGACCTTGCGGATAGATAATCCAATCCCAATCAGTTTTCGGTATATGGACTGGAGATTCTCTGCGTCCGACACCCTTAATCTGGTACTTGGAACTTCCCTTTTCGCCTTTTCCGTTATGGATAATTTCTGTTTCACCGTCAAAGTCGCGCATCCAGTCACTCATATAGTAGTTGATGCCAAGGAAGTCATTGAGGTCTTTAGCTGCTTCTAAAGCCGCAAAGTCTTCATCACGTAAGTCAAGCTGGCCACCATTGACCTTAAGGATATGGTTCACTCCTGCCAAAGTTACATCTGAATAGTGTCCCAGATAAGTCGCATCTAGGATAAATTTGTTATGAATAATATCTTCCAACTCTGCTGCTCTGACATCTGCTGGATTTTCTGGGTCATAAGGATATTTTGTCGGAAGTGCATGAACGACACCGATTTCACCCTTGTAACCTTTGTCCTTATAAAGCTTAACGGCACGAGCATGGGAGACCATCATGTTGTGATGGGATTGGAAAACCTTGGCCAAGTCATACTGGATACCTGGAGGGAATTTTCCAACTAAGTACTGACCATCACCAATAGGACCAATTTCATTGAAAGTCGTCCAATAGCGAACTTCTGGAAATTCTTCAAAACAGAAAGCCGCATAGTCCACAAAGTGCTCAATATTTTCCCGATTGAGGAAATCTCCATTTGAATGAAGAGCCTCTGGTGTATCAAAGTGGTGAAGGGTCACAAAAGGTTCTACATGACGCTTGTGGCATTCTGCGAAAAGATTATGGTAAAATTCCACACCTTTTGGATTGACCTCGCCATAGCCTGTCGGGAAAATCCGCGACCAAGCAATGGAAATCCGAATCCCATTGACACCATACTCTTCAGCCAATTTCAGATCCACAGGGTATTTGTGGTAAAAGTCGCTGGCAGGTTCTGCCGTGTACCAGTAGTTATCCTCTAGGTACTTATCCCAGGCAACAGGTCCTTTTCCATCTGTGTGGGTCGCTCCCTCAGCTTGATAGGCCGCTGTTGCGCCGCCGAAAATAAAATCTTTAGGTAAGCTTTTTGTCATCTTATTTTCCTTTCAATAGCATTTGAGGTGAAACAAGTAAGTAAATAGGTGAATAACAGGGGAATTGAACTTTGCTTCACCTCAAATGAACTAACAAATTAGTTGTTAAATTGCTCCTGAACGAAGGCCAGTGCTCCTTTGCCATCACGGGTTAGTTTGATGTATTGGCCGCCTTCAGTCTTAGCCAGCTTGATACCCAATTTATCAGTTTCCGCCTTCATGTCTTCAAAGTTGGAGGCAACTTGAGGAGCCAAGATAACCAGGTCAAACTCAGGCAGCATTTCACGGTGAGCACCGTAGCCGCCAGCTGCTGCTTTGACAGGAACATTGTATTCAGCTGCTGCTTTATTCAAAGCGTTGGCCAGCAATCCACTAGTACCGCCGCCTGCACAGAGCACCAGAACATTGGTTTCTTCGCTAATATTGTTTTGAGATGGAGCTTCTTCATCCACTCCTGCTTTTTCAAGGATAGCATCCGCTTTAGCAGTATTAAAGTTAGCTGCTACTTTTTCTTTAAGAGCATCGTTAGCTTTACCAGAACGTTCTTCTTCTAGGATTTGTTCGTCATAAACCTTGACAAATGGATAGTAAATAATTACATCTACTACGACAAGGAGGGCTGCAAGAACAAAGGACAGAAGCTGGAAGTTGGTACCCAGCACAATTCCCAGAGGTCCAGGTGTCACCCAAGGAAGGTTGGCTGAGAAGGAGTTCATGTTCAAAGTATCAACAAAGAATTTGAAAATCCATACGTTTGCGATAGGTGCAAAGATAAATGGAATAAAGAAAATCGGATTCAGTACGATTGGAGCGCCAAAGAGAATAGGCTCATTGACACCAAAGAAAGTTGGGACAACAGATGCCCGTCCAATTGCACGGTTACGCTCGGACTTACAGATCCACATGAAGAGGAATGGAACAATCAAGGTCGCACCAGTACCACCCATGGTAACGATGAACATTTGAGTACCAGAAGTGATGACCTTATCCGCATGCTGACCAGCTTGTACCAGAGCCAAGTTGGCATCGATATTGGCATAAGTAATGGCAGCAATTGCAGGCTCAACGATAGACGGACCGTGAATTCCCACGAACCAGAAGAAAGCGTAAGCACCAAAGATAAGCGTGATTCCCAGATAGCCATCTGCTGCTGAGAAGAGTGGAGCAAGAAGCGTTCCGATGGATTCTGCAACGGTTACTCCTAGACTTGCTTTAACAAGCAGTTCCAAACCGTAGAGTAGAACGACTGAAACAGTAAATGGAATCAAATCTTTAAATACTTGGGAAATATTTGGTGGAACTTCTTCTGGCATACGGATGGTAACATTATTTTTCACACAAACCTTATAGACATTAACCGTTACAAAGGCTGCGATGAAAGCTGTCAAAAGACCTTTGGTTCCCATGAAGGCAGTTAGGAAGCCACCTTCCTTGGCAGGTTCAGCCGCCATGAGGAGGAAGCCGACCATAGAAGCCAGCATAGTAGACAAGAAGTTAATCTGGTTTGTCGCAGGCAGGTCGCGATTGACAGAGTCTGTCAGCGCCTTAGCAGTGGTCCCACCCACAAAGAAAGCCAGAATCCCCATCGAATAGCTATAAGGGGTCATTAGGAATGTTTCAATATCCTTAGACCAGTGGAAACCCCAAGCATTTGGCACATAGGCAATCAAGATAAAGATAGATGAGAAGAGGATGACTGGCATACCAGCGATAAAGCCATCCCGAATAGCACGGAGATAGATATTCCGAGAAATCTTCTCAAAGAAAGGCTTCCCTTTCTCAATAAGTCCGATGAGTTTATTCATTATTTTACTCCTCTTTTATATAGTTCAATCAAATGGTGCATCATGTCTTTTAGCAAGATGGTAGTCATGAGGTGGTCTTGGCCGTGCATCATGGTCACACTGTAAGCCAGATCCTCACCAGCAGCTTCTTTTGTCAAGAGACTGGTCTGAGCATGGTGTGCTTCGGCGATACAGCCATTGGCTTCTTCCACCAAAGCATCTGCCTTAGCAAAATCCCCAGCCTCTGCAGCTTTCAAAGCTTCTAAGAGCTTGGAGCGAGCGTCACCAGCGTAGGCTACAATTTCAAAACCGAGCAATGTTACTTCTTCTCTATTCATGAGAGATCCTCCTTATATTTATGTATAAAATTTTATTTTTATCGATTATAAAAGACGTTGAATATGCAGCACCAGGTAAACTCGTTCGCTGCGGTAGAGATCAATGCCTGTCTTCTGGGCAATGATTTGGTAAATATCGCTTCCAACCTGATAGGCTTGAGGGTAGGTCATCTGGATCTGACTTTCCATTTCCAGCAGGGAAACATTGTCATCACGGCTTCTGTCCAGATAGTCTAAAAAGTAGTTCAGATGAATCATAAAACGGTCATAAAAGTTGCTGTTTTCTGCACTTCTTTTAATGCCATTTTTCTTCAGCTCTTCTTCAACTACAGCCAGAATATCTTTTCGCCTGCCCAAGTGACTTTGCCCCTCAGGATTGGTCTCTCCTTCGGCATTGATAAAGTGATAGGCAATGCGATTGACCTCGTCGCTAGGGAAATTATCCAACAACCGCTCGCGGTATATGGCTACCGCTTCCTGAGCAATCTGATAAGGGACAGGGTATTTGTCCGAAGCATCCGGCAGGTCACTTTCCTTGTACCGCCCCTGCTGCACAGCCTGATAAGAACAGTAGATGTGATCTGTCAGCGTGACATAAATATACTCCTGGACAGGGTAATCATACTTCTTAGAAAGGGTATCAATCACATCATAGGTCACTGTGATAAAGTCCAGCGGAACATCTTTGAGCAAGGCCACAAAGTTTTCTTTAGACTCTTCCGTTCTTAGGCGAAAGATTTTCTCAATCTTACTTTCCAGAACGATATCACCCTTCTTTTTATTAAAAGCTATGCCACTGCCAATCAGAACAACCTCTTCACCATTTTCATGTTTGGCTAGAGCAACATTGTTGTTCATAGGATGTATGATTCGATACATATCTCCTCCTCTTCATTTTCTAGGGTTCTGGCAAAACAAAAAGACCACAAACAAACCGAGGCTATATCTTCCCTCAATTTATTTGTGGTCACGCCTAATCCAACTTAGTAACGCTCACCCTATTCAATTTCTGATTTCATTATAGCATATCAGTCTCAGAATGTAAACCCTTACTTTATTTATTTTTTAACAAATTTTAGACTCTTTCTTTCCAAGAGGTAGCTGTTTTTTGAAGAACCTTGTTGAGCTCATCAATATTTTCAAATCCTGTTGTACGAAGCCACTTGCGAGCTGCTTCTTCGCCTTGCTCAATGTAATCTTTGACACTGCCAGCCCAAGTCGCACGTCCGCAAAGAACACCGTTGAAATTAGCACCCGACTCATGAGCAAACACAAGTGTTTCTTGGAAAAGTTTCGCAGATACACCCGCACTCAAGTAGATGTATGGCAGGTTAGTTGCTTCATCCTGTTCCTTGAAGAAGGCAGCCGCTTGTTCTTTAGTATGAACCACTTCACCATCGCCAAAGCCTTCAACGTATTTAACATTGACTGGAACTTCCACTTTCAAGACATCAATGTTGAAACGTGGATCAGAGAAGACCTTCATAGCTCCGATAACCTTATGAGGCTTGACTTTAGCATACTCAGCGCTGGAAGCATCCGCAATCTTTTCATCGTAAGCCAAGATTTCAAGAAAGAAAGGAATATCTTCAGCCACACACTCAGAACCCACACGTTCAATATAAGCTTGTTTTTGCTGGTTGAGTTCTTCAGAGCTGTCTACATCATAGTAAAGGAGGAATTTCACCGCATCCGCACCTTGTTCTTTGATGCGTTTTGCTGACCAAACATCCAGACAGTCTGGCAGGCGCTTGGTACTAGAAGTATCATAGCCTGTCTTTTCATAGGCCAATAGCAAGCCAGCATTCTTGTCCAAAGCCTTAGTAGCAGGCAGTCCATACTCAGGATCCAGTAGCATAGACGAAGCATAAGGAGTCAGCTCTTCTGCGACCAAAACTTTCAGTTCTTCCATTTGAGCTACTGTTGGTTCTGCTTCCTGGTGTTGAGCCATGAGGCGTTTCAAAGCACCGCGTTGGTCAAATGCCAAAGCAGAAATGATGCCATTCTCATCAGAAAGTTTTTCCATGTACTTGCGTTTTTGTTCTGTTAATACCATTCTTTATACCTCTTTTACTGTGATTTGATTGTATAGGCCGTCGTAGTGTTCAACGTTGACATGACCAGTCATTTTTTCTTGGGCATTGAGCATGCCCAGAACATTTGCTTTTTTGAGCAGAGAGACATCATCTTCTTGATGACTCAAGGCTGAAGAGATCCCTGCAACAGTTGAGTCTCCAGAGCCAACTGGATTGACCACTTGGATTTTAGGAATATCTACTTTATAGAAAGTATCCCAGTGTTTGGCAAAAGCACCATCTGCACCCAGTGATACGATGATCCACTCGATTCCATCAAAGAGCGGTTCTGAAAGGACAGCTTTTAACTCATCCAAATCTTTGGAAACTTCGCGACCCAATAACTGAGAAAGTTCCTCGTTATTTGGTTTGATGGCAGTTGGTTTGACATCTGATTTGAGTACAGCTTCCAGAGCTGCTCCGGAGCAATCCAGCACCACCTTATTGCCAGCTTGATTAGCCATTTCAATCAGCTGAATATAGTAGTCTTTCGGCAGGCCCGCTGGCAGACTGCCCGAGATACTGACAACATCTGCCTCAGCCATCAAAGACCGGAAGTGTTCTTGGAAATCCCTCGCCTCATCTGCTGTAATAGTCGGACCGGCTTCCAGGATTTCTGTTTGCTTGCCTTCGTGTAAGATAGCAATGCAATTTCTCGTATCTCCTGAAATATTATAAAATAATGGCCGCACAGCTTGATGAAGATTCTGCAAGAGAAATTCACCATTAGTCCCACCAATCAGTCCTGTCGCAGCGACATTGTCTCCAATTTCCGCCAAGACCCTGGTTACGTTGAGCCCCTTGCCGCCTGCTGTCTTACTGACTTCCGCAACACGATTAACAGTATCTATTTTCAATTCTTCTAAGGGATAGGAAATATCGATAGAAGGATTCATGGTCACTGTAAGAATCATCTAGCTACCTCACTAGTCGTGGTACTCTCCACGATCCCATTTTTCAAGAAATTCTGTAAAGAAGTTTGCATCTGCTTGATGAGCATTGTGAGTCTCAACGTGCTCAATTTTTGCGATCAATTTTTTATTTTCTTCAGTTGGCTTGTACTCCGCATGAATGAAAGCTTCGATGATGTCACACATAAGGAGCTCACCAGTGATTTTTCCGCCAAAACCGATAACATTGGCGTTGAGTTCTTCCTTAGCATAGAGAGCTGAAGTCATGTCACGTACCAAAGCTGAACGAACACCAGGAACTTTATTTACAGCGTTGTTGATACCGACACCTGTACCACAGATACAAACACCAAGATCAGCTTGTCCACTAACGACTGCCTCCCCTACTTTTTTACCAAATATTGGGTAGTGAGTACGTGTATGGTCATAAGTACCAAAATCAAGAACTTCATAGCCTTTTGATTTTAGAAAATCTGAGACTGCCATTTTTTCATTGGTAACGATATGGTCACATCCAATTGCAATTTTCATTTGATTTCTCCTTTTCTTAGCACATTTTGTTGAGCATGTCGACCCGGATTTGGTGGCGGCCGCCGTCGTATTTCCCATTGACAAAGCCTTTGGCAATGTTCTTAGCCAGCCCTTCACCAACGATTTCAGCTCCCATCGTAATCATGCGAGAGTTGTTATGGCCACGAGTCATATAGGCAGATCGTTCATCTGAGACTTCTGCCGCAACCATGCCCTTGATTTTGGTCGCCACCATGAAAGGACCAGCCCCATAAGCGTCAATGACAATACCAAGATTTTCCTCATGTTTATTCACCTCTGCTGCAACTGCAAGGGTCACATCAACAAAATCCTGACCTTCTTTCGTCACATCCACCACTTCAAAGTTTTCTCCGACGAGAAAATCCTTGACCACATCTTTCAGCTTGCTTCCAGCAGCATCTGCTCCAATAATAATTGCCATGAGCATTCTCCTTTGTTTGATTTTTTGCACAGAATATTGTTTATAAAAAACACTTTCTGTTTCCTATAAGTATACTATACTCCTTTAAAAGTTATTTGTCAACAGATTTTTTGTTTATTTTAATCAAAATATTTTTAAATATGATTAAAATAAACAAAAAAGCCCTAAAAAGAGCTTTTTGATAATTTTTTCATCCATTTAAAATAAACTAGGAAATAATCTTGGTATAAACTTCCAGTTCTTCTTGAGCATTTTCAGACATCTGGTCCGTGATAACAGCTGTAATATCAGCCAAAGGACAGATAGAAGTGAAGTCTTCCTTGCCAATCTTAGAAGAATCAATCAATAGGTAAGTCTCTGTCGAGCGCTCCAAAGCTAGCTTCTGAGTATAGGCCTCTTCAAAAGAAGAGGTCATAATCTGCCCGTTTTTGATACCATTGCCACTGAAAAACATTTTAGTAAAGTACATTTTATCCATGATGGCATTGGTCATCTCGCCGACAAAGGCTTGAGTCGCTTCCCGCATTTCTCCGCCTAGAAGAAAGACTTTGAAGGTATCCGACTTCTTCTTCAAAAGATCGTGAAAAATAGGCAGACAATTGGTAATCACGCGCAAGTGCTGATTGCTGATTTCCTCAGCCAGCACTTCTACAGAAGTCCCTGGTCCAAGAAAAATAGTATCGCCATCTTCAATCAGCTCCACAGCCTTCTTGGCAACAGTCCGCTTGGCCTCGATATTCTGATAAAGCTTCTCTTCATGAGGGATTTCTCTGTACTTGAGGTGCTGATTACTTTTAGCCCCACCGTGAACACGAGTCAGAAGCCCTTTACTTTCCAGCTCAATCAAGTCCCGCCGAACCGTCATGTCTGAAACCTTCATACTCTCTACAATCTCAGCAACCGTCACTGTCCCAGCTCGATCCACCAGTTTTACTACTTCATCCTGTCTCTGATTTTTACCCATACTATTCCCTCTCTACACTCTAGTTTTGTTTATTATAACTCATTTTTCTGTTTTTTTCCATATTTTTTGTTTGTTTTAAACAAAATATTATATAAAAATCCGAGAACAGTAACTGTTTCTGTTCTCGGATTTTTAATTTTTCCTACTGTTTATAGTAGTATTGATCAGCAGGGACATTTCCGATATTCTGACCAAAAACTAATCTCGGTCTACTACTATCAGATTGATCACCATACGGATTTCTAAAGCCTATTTTAAATAAAGCAATCATAGCTCCTGAATTCCCTGACCGAATGTTGAGTGTTGGAAACTTGGAATTGGAAATCGAATTTGGTGAGATACTCTCATTTCTGTTCGTTTTTCCATCTGCGGTTATAATTATCTCCAGACCTTCTCCGTTTTTCCAGACACCTGCTAAAGTCGCATAATCACCTTTCATAATGGCTTCAATGTCCAAATCTTGTTTCTCTACTGAGTCAGTAGTATATTTTTCCCACCACTTATCTTGATATTCTCTAAAACTAATTTGATTTGTTTGACCAAATATTATTCTTTTTTCTGAACTAATATCTCCATTTGGTCCCTCAATATTTTCTGGAACCAAAAACACTGAAATTTCTTTACCCTCTACAGCTATTTGGTTTACTCCAATAAAATATGCTTCATAATAATCTCCTATTTTTCTAGGCAGTTTATTCTCATTCAACTTATATTGCATATGAGAAGAGCCACTCCAAAAATTCCAATCATTGCCTTTTCCAGTAATTCTTGGGAATACACTGGTTCGATTTTGAAAATAATCTTCAGGCTTATAAGCATATAAAGTAAATCCTGAATCAGCTATTGATTGTTCCAAATCGTCATTGGAATAAACACCGTCAAATGAAGATAAGTTCCCCTTGAGTACTAAGTCCTGGTCTTTGGCATTATCTGATTTAAAAAAATCTTTTTGATTGGAAAATATCATTTCATGCTTTAAATCACCATCAGATAAAGTAACTGTAACAAGTTTAGATTTCTCATCAAATACTTCAATAGTAATATTAAAACTATCATAACCATCAGATTTTTTCATTTTGCTAGTGGATGTTTTTTTCTTTTCCTCTTCTTTCCAACTAGTCTCAAAAATACCAGAAACCATACCATCGGATGTTTGATAGTCTATTTTCCACTTATGGTCAAGGGAACTAATTATAGCTTTACTGCCAGTATTAGAAATATACTCCCCTGTAATATCAACTTTATCTGAACTATATGTATTTTCGATAACTTCTTTAGTATTTTTCGAACTATATTGCTTATAGACAAAAAAACAAACTAATCCTAGGATAGTTATAAAAATAATAGAACCCCAAAATATAAATTTCTGTTTTTTAACTCTATTTGTTTCCCTGTAACTTTTTCTCATATTTCTCTCCGATTTATTTAGTAATTTTTAACCCCCTTACAAAACCAATGTTATTATAACTTTTTGAATTAGAATTGTAAATCCTTAAAATAAATATATGAGTTATTTCTAAATGGGAAATACTAATAAATCCCCCAGCAGCCTCCTGCTAGGGGAATGTCATTGAATGAAGTCAAGAAAGTTTTTGTTGACTTCATCTACCGATCAAAGATTGTTATCCAATCAAACTTCCATTTGGGACTTTTTCATCCACAGTAAGGAGAGTCAGTTGGTCGCCATGCTCGGCTGATAGAATCATACCTTGGCTGATGCGGCCCATCATTTTGCGCGGTTTGAGATTAGCTACGATTTGGACTTTCTTACCGACCAGTTCTTGCTCGTTTGGATAGTATTTAGCAATACCAGAGAGGATTTGGCGATCCTCACCGTCTCCTGCATCCAAGCGGAATTGAAGAAGCTTATCTGAGCCTTCAACTTTAGAAACTTCTTTAACTTCTGCGACACGAATTTCCACCTTATCGAAATCGTCAAACTTGATTTCCTTGCGGTTGAGTTTGAGCTCGACTTCTTCTGGATTCCATTCTTTTTCAACCGTAGGTTTGTTGCCTTCCATTTGTTCTTTGATATAGGCAATTTCTTCTTCCATATCCAGACGAGGGAAGATTGGTGTCCCTTTCTCTACAACTGTCAGGCCTGCTGGGAGCTGGTCAATTGCTAGGTTTTCCAGCGAAGTTGCTTGAGGCAAGCCAAGTTGGCCGAGGACAGACTTGCTAGTTTCCATCATGAAAGGCTCAATCATGTGTCCCACAACACGGAGGCTAGCTGCCAAGTGACTCATAACTGCTGCCAGTTCTTTGACCTTAGCTTCATCCTTAGCCAGAACCCAAGGAGCTGTTTCATCTATATATTTATTGGTGCGGGAGATGAGAGTCCAGACTGCTTCCAGAGCACGTGGGTAGTCAACTGCATCCATGTGTTTGTAGTAGTCAGTGATGGATTCAGACGCTACCTGAGCCAGAGCTCCGTCAAAATCCGTCACATTTTCTTCGTAGACTGGCACCTGACCGTCAAAGTACTTGTTAATCATAGAAACCGTACGGTTGAGCAAGTTGCCTAGGTCATTAGCTAACTCATAGTTGATACGACCCACATAGTCCTCAGGTGTGAATGTTCCATCAGATCCCACCGGAAGACTGCGCATGAGGTAATAACGCAGAGCATCCAAACCATAACGCTCTACCAGCATTTCTGGATAGACCACATTGCCCTTAGACTTGGACATCTTGCCATCCTTCATGACAAACCAACCGTGAGCAATCAAGCGGTCGGGCAGCTTAATATCCAGCATCATGAGCAGGATTGGCCAGTAGATAGAGTGGAAACGCAGAATGTCCTTGCCCACCATGTGGAAGACTGTGCCATTCCAGAATTTATCATAATTAGCATGGTCGTCCTGACCGTAGCCAAGGGCTGTCGCATAGTTGAGAAGAGCATCAATCCAGACATAAACAATGTGTTTAGGATTGGATGGCACCGGCACACCCCAAGTAAAGGTTGTCCGAGATACGGCCAAGTCTTCTAGACCCGGCTCGATAAAGTTTTTCAGCATTTCATTAAGACGTCCGTCCGGCGTGATAAAGTCAGGGTGAGATTTGAAAAATTCTACCAAGCGGTCTTGGTACTTGCTGAGACGAAGGAAATAAGACTCTTCTGATACCCACTCCACTTCATGTCCAGATGGCGCAATTCCGCCCGTTACATTTCCAGCTTCGTCACGGAAGACTTCTGCCAACTGGCTTTCAGTAAAGAATTCCTCATCAGATACAGAATACCAGCCTGAATATTCACCCAAATAGATATCATCTTGTGCTAAAAGTCTTTCAAAGACATCAGCTACAACCTTTTCATGGTAGTCATCAGTCGTCCGGATAAATTTATCATAAGAAATGTCCAGCAGTTTCCAAAGTTCCTTGACCCCAACCGCCATACCATCGACATAAGCTTGAGGACTGATACCAGCTTCTTCAGCTTTTTGCTGAATCTTCTGTCCATGCTCGTCAAGGCCAGTCAGATAGAAAACATCGTAGCCCATGAGACGCTTGTAGCGAGCCAGAACATCACAAGCAATGGTCGTATAGGCAGACCCAATGTGGAGCTTACCACTCGGATAGTAGATAGGGGTTGTAATATAAAACGATTGTTTTTCAGTCATTTTTTAATCCTTTCAAGGCTAATGAAACCTTTTTTAATAGCACTTCATTATATCATATTTTGTTAAGTTTGCGAAAAGACATTCATTTACAATAAAATCAATTAAAAAGAGGCTGGGACAAAAGTCCTAGCCTCTCAATTGTCTTTGGATTGTCGAGCAAGACGCAGTGGTTGAGTGGGCTCTACTACGCTGATTTCATCAGCTTTTACAGCCCTACTCAACTGTGCGGAGGTGGGACGACGAAATCGAATTCTAACGAATTACCGATTTCTGTCCCACTCTCTTAATAGGTCACAACATTCAAGTTTCCACTTTCATACTCTGCGATGAAGATATTCGAAATATCGGTGTATCCGTCTTTAGCCAGTCTCTCCACCAGCCACTCTTCTGTTTTGTCAATAGACTCTAAAATATCAATATGGACAACACCATCTGTGATAAGGGGATATTTAGGATTCTCTTCACCAGCCTGTACAATAATCAGCTGGCCGTTTTGCTCTATAACCGCCCGTTTGACCTGCTTGAGCTGGAAAATGCCTTGGCTGCGCAACTTCAAAGCTACATCTGCTGCTGAAAGACCAACAGAACGGCAGGCTTCAGGACTCAGTTCTCCATGCTGAATCAACGTTGTCGGCTTGCCATCAATCAAATGCTTAACCGCACGGACATTGTTATTGAGCCACTTTAGGGTCAAAACCAAGATAGTCCACATGATGAGAATGACTGCATACTGAAGAATGTTAATGGAGCTATTGTAAATCACCCCACCGATAATACCACCAAGAACATAGTTTTGAATCTGGTCGATCGCTGAATTTGGCGCCAGATTTCCTTTTCCCGTCACGTTGATAACAAAAACCAGTGAGAAAAGCCCCAACGCTAGTTTAATTAGGATTTCAAGAAAATTCAATGTCATTTTTCAACCTCCACTATTTCGATATCTGTCGTCTTATGCAAGTCAATTTTTTCAAGCAGATATTTATCCGGCTCACTGCCGCTCATAGCCCGATAAAAGTTCTTTCCGACCTTCAAAATTGCTCCATCCGTCGCGGCTGAAGTATTGACATAGACCTCCGACTTATCCACACCCAAGTCTTCTGAAATGACCTCAATAAAATGCAGAGAGGTTTGAAACTGGTTGTTAGAGTCTTGGTCAGTCTGAAAATTGCTAATGCCAATCAAGACCATAGCCACCAAGGCCAAAACAGAGATGATGGCTAGTTCCCGAAATTTTGAATCGCGCTTATTGCGATAGGCCTTAAAAGCAAAAAATCCTGTCACAAGCAGAAGCAAGACAGAAAGTGCAACTGTCACCCAGTTTTGCTGGCTAATCTGACTCAAAACATAATCATAAGAATAGAATTTCATGGTTTCCCCCTATTTTCTCGCTCTATTATAGAAAATCTTTCCTACTTTTTCAAGTCTCTTACAATCTCTTTGCTATAAATCAGTTCTAAATTTTGTTATAATAAACTCAGGAAATTTTACTAGAAAAGGAAATTTTATGAAACTCATCTCTTGGAACATTGACTCTCTCAACGCTGCATTAACCAGTGATTCTGCCCGCGCTCAGCTTTCTCAGGCTGTTCTTCAGACGCTTCAGGCAGAAAAGGCGGATATTATCGCCATTCAGGAAACAAAACTAGCTTCGACAGGTCCGACAAAAAAGCACTTGGAAATCTTGACAAATCTTTTTCCAAACTATGAAAACACTTGGCGCTCCTCCCAAGAGCCTGCTCGTAAGGGCTATGCAGGAACCATGTTCCTCTACAAAAAAGAACTGACACCAACCGTAACTTTCCCAGAAATCGGCGCTCCGTCAACCATGGATGTTGAAGGTCGCATCATTACGCTAGAATTTGACGACTTCTTCGTCACTCAAGTTTATACGCCTAATGCTGGTGATGGACTCAAACGCTTAGAAGACCGTCAAGTCTGGGATGCCAAATACGCTGAATACTTGGCAACACTAGATGGACAAAAACCAGTCCTCGCTACTGGCGACTACAATGTGGCCCACAAGGAAATCGACTTGGCCAATCCAGCCAGCAACCGCCGTTCACCAGGCTTTACCGACGAAGAGCGCGCTGGCTTTACCAACCTGCTGGCTAAAGGCTTCACCGACACCTTCCGCCACTTACACGGCGATATCCCTGACCAATACACTTGGTGGGCACAGCGCAGCAAGACTTCTAAAATCAACAATACAGGCTGGAGAATCGACTACTGGCTGACCAGTAACCGTGTAGCTGACAAGGTAACCAAGTCTGATATGATTGACTCCGGTGCGCGCCAAGACCACACACCCATTGTCATGGAGATTGAACTCTAAGGAGAAAACGAATGGACTATCAAGCTGTCATTCCTGAATTTGTGGTATCTGACATCGAAAAATCACGCCACTTCTACTGCGACCTGCTAGGATTCTCTGTCGAATACGAGCGTCCAGAGGAGAAATTTCTCTTCCTCTCGCTTGAAGACTGCCAACTTATGCTAGAAGAAGGCAGCGCAGAAGAATTAGCCCAACTAACCTATCCTTTCGGGCGCGGTGTCAATATTTCCTTTGGCATTGAAGATGTCCCTCAGCTCCACCAAAAACTGCTGGAAGCTGACTATCCTATCCATCGTCCGCTGACCAAAAGAGAATTTCGAGTGGGAGATAGCTTTATTTACCCTCATGAATTTGCGATTTTGGATCCTGATGGTTATTTTTTAAGATTTAGTGAATAAGAAAGCGAAGTCATCAGACCTCGCTTTTTAAATGTCTTTAAAGTTATAGAGTTGTGGATAGTGATCGCACTCGGGATTTTTAGGATGACAGATGGCCCGGCCAAAGTAAATCATGGCCTGATGGGCAGGCAGCCAACGTTCCGGTGGAAGGACATCCATAACTCGCTTTTCTACTTCTAGTGGCGTTGCTGACTTTTTAACAATATCATGGTGCTTGCAAATGCGCTCCACATGAGTATCGACAGCAAAGGCTGGAATACCAAAGCCCACACTCATGACTACATTAGCCGTCTTACGGCCAACACCGGCCAGACTTTCCAATTCAGCCCGTGTTTGCGGGACTTGGCCGTCAAAGTCGTCCAAAAGCTGCTGGGCGCATTTCTTCAAAAACTTGGCCTTGTTGCGATAGAGCCCTAGGCGAGAGATGTATTTAGCAATGTCTGCTTCACCAGCCGCAGCCATGTCCTGTGGACTCGGATAGGGTTCAAACAGGGCTGGCGTTGCCTTATTGACAGCAGCATCTGTCGTCTGAGCCGACAGCATGACCGCTACCAAAAGCTCAAAGTGATTGCGAAAATCCAGACTGGGCTTTGCGTCAGGGAAAAGAGCAATAATCTCTTCAATGACATGACGAGCCCGTTTTTTTGATAAAACCATGATTCTTCTTTCTAAGATTGAGATACTAACAGTATATCATGAAAGCCGATGCGACCCAAGCCAGACAACTCAAAAAACCGAGTCACCTCGGTTTTCTTTATAAACCTAACTCTTCATACGCCTTCCGGTAGCCAATCTGCAAGATTCGGTTGTCTCGAAGCAGAAGCGGTCGTTTAATCAGCATGCCGTCTGTCGCTAGTAAATCTGCAGCTTCCTGAGCAGACAAATGCGGAACTTTTTCTTTTAGACCCAATTCACGGTATTTGAGACCGCTAGTATTGAAAAAGGCCTTGAGCTCAAAGTCCGAGTTCTGAATCCAGTCTAGGAGTTGGTCCCGGCTAGGTGTATTTTGGACAATATCCACCGCTTCAAAGTCCACTCCTAATTGATTGAGCTCAGCCTTGGCCTTGCGGCAGGTAGAGCATTTGGGGTATTCGATAAATTGTAACATTGTTTTTCCTCCGTCCCTATGATAGCCCAGCTAGCTCCTTCTTGTCAAGCCGAGACTCATTAGAAAAAGCCGACAAGCGAAAGGCTCATCGGCTGGTACAGACGCATTCCATAAAGAAACACCTCTATTTTTCGATTATTTTTTAATTAAACGCACGCGCACAATATTGTCGCTATTCTCAAATTTATCAACTAGCTCCTGAATCTTGCTTTCGTCCGACTCATCCAGATCCAACAAAGTATAGGCATAATCGCCTTTGGAACGATTGATGATATTGTCAATATTGATATTCAAATCACTGACCGCTGTTGAAATCCGAGCCACAATATTCGGTACATTTTTGTTAATCAGGGTAATCCGATAAGGGGCTGAGAGAGCCTGACGGACATTAGGGAAATTCACAGAGTTGATAATCTCCCCCGTTTCCATGAAGCGGCGGATCGTTTTCCCAGCCATAATAGCACAGTTTAGCTCAGCTTCTTCGGTCGAGCCGCCCAGATGCGGAAAGACTGAAATCTGTGGATGACGGAGCATCTCTTCTACACCAAAGTCTGTAATATAGCGCTTGATAACACCAACTTCTATGGCTTCAAAGAGGGCAGCATTGTCCACCAGCTCGCCACGAGCAAAGTTGATGAGGGTTGTTCCCTTTTGCATAAGACCAAAAGCAGCCTGATCAAAAGTAGCGCGTGTATCCTCAGTCAGAGGGACGTGGATAGTGATATAATCACTCTTCTCAAAGATTTCCTTAATGTCTGCTACCCGCTTGACATGGCTAGAGATATTCCAAGCCGTTTCAATGGATACATAAGGATCATAGCCAAGGACATTCATCCCCAGACGATAGGCATCGTTAGCAATACGGCCGCCGATAGCTCCTAACCCAATGACTCCCAAAGTCTTCTCTGCAATCTCTGTCCCAGCAAACTGCTTCTTACCAGCTTCCACTTGCTTAGGAACATCATCACCAGAAAGACCATTAGCCCAGCTATTAGCTGCGATATAGTCACGGGCAGACAGGAGAATGGAAGCCAAGACCGCTTCTTTCACCGCATTGGCATTAGCTCCTGGTGTGTTGAAGACCACAATTCCCTGAGCCGTTGCCTGGTCGACAGGAATATTATTGGTTCCTGCACCTGCCCGCGCAATGGCTTTGAGCTTGCTTGGAAATTCCTGTCCATGCAGGTTTTGACTGCGGAGGATATAAGCATCTGGATTGTCAGACTTGTCTCCGTCAATCTGAAAAGCATTACCCAGCTCCTTGAGCCCGATTTGATTGATATTGTTAAAGGTTTTGACACTAAAGACCATAGTTTCCCTCTCTTAAGAATTTTCTTCTTCAAATTTCTGCATAAAGGCAATCAAGTCCTTGACACCTTGGAGCGGAAAGGCATTGTAGAGACTAGCTCTCATGCCGCCTACACTGCGGTGCCCCTTGATATTTTTAAATCCCGCTGCTGCAGCCTCTTTGTTAAACTTGGCATCCAGCTCTGGGCTAGGAGACACAAAGGGAATATTGGCGACTGAGCGTTGCTCCTCATAACGGACTGGACTGCGGTAAAAGTCAGACTGCTCAATGAAGTCGTACAAAAGGCCAGATTTTTCTCGATTGCGCTTTTCCATTTCTGCCACGCCACCCAGCTCCTTGACCCACTCAAAGACCAGTTTGGCCATATAGATGGCGAAAGTCGGTGGTGTATTGTAAAGAGAGCCATTATCCGCCTGAATGCGGTAATCCAACATGCTAGATAGAACTGGTTCGTCATCCAGCAAGTCTTCTCGGATGATGACAACCGTCACGCCGGCAGGTCCGATATTCTTCTGAGCCCCAGCATAAATCAAACCAAAATCCTCTACTCGGTATTGAGCAGCCAGGATATTAGAAGACATGTCCGCCACAATCGGCACGCCATTGGTCGCAGGCAGGTCATAAATAGCCGTTCCTTCTATAGTATTATTGGTTGTCAGATGCACATAAGCCGCCTGCGGATCAATCTCCTTTTCATCAAAAGAAGGAATTTCCGTGTAATTTAAATTCTCTGACGAAGCCAAAAGAATAGGCTCAAAGGGAATGAACTTAGACAGCTTGACTGCTTCGGTGTGAGCTTTCTTTCCCCAAGATCCAGCCACTAGGTAATAGGCCTTGCCGCCTTGGGCTAGATTAAGGGGAATCATACTAAACTGAGTAGAAGCTCCACCCTGCAAGAAGAGCACGCGGTAATTGTTCGGAATATCCATGAGCTCACGCAGCAAGTTCTCAGCTTCTTTGATAATATCGTCAAATTCCTTGGATCGGTGGGACAGCTCCATCACACTCATGCCACTTTGGGCATAGTCTAAAAACTCAGCCTGAGCTTTTTTCAAGACTTCCTTGGGCAATACTGCCGGTCCAGCAGAAAAATTGTAAATCGTCATATCCTACCTCCAAAATTTATTTTGTATATCATATCACAAAGTTTAGAAAATATCTATTTTATTTCAGAAATCTAGCACTTTTTTAGCCAATTCCCGAACATTGTTGAAATATAGATAAGCAAAACCAACTGTCTAATCCAGATAACAAAAAAAATCCTGAGTTTAAGTCAGGATTAAATAGTCTTACTAAAAAGCTGAGTTACGCTTTTTCCAATTCTAAAAGAGACAACTGGTTGTATTGAGAAATTTCTGAGCTTCTATCAATCCTTATTTTCATGATAAACCGCATAGAGCTCGCTCTTGTTCCTGCCGTATTTTTTAGCAACTTCCTTGATGGCCTGATTTTTTTTGCTGCCGGCCTCAACTAAAAGATCAATCTCAGCTAGGATCTGCTCTTGAGAAATTTCTTGTGGAGCATCTTCTGCCGCCCCAGCTACAATCAAGAGACACTCTCCCTTAGGCGGATGTTCAGCCGTATAGGCCAGCAAGTCTGAAATCAAACCTCGCTGATACTCTTCATGAATCTTAGTCAACTCGCGCACCAAGACGACTTGGCGGTCACCATAAACTCCCAGCATATTTTCCAACGTAGCACGAACTCGATGAGGGGATTCGTAGAAAATCTGAGTTTCAGGATAGGATTTTTTGCTAGTGAAAAATTCCTTCTGCTGGCCAGCCTTTCTAGGTAGAAAACCATAGAAAATATGCGGTTGGGGAGCCAATCCGCTGGCAATCAAGGCCGTTATTCCAGCACTAGGACCAGGAATTGGCACTACAGTAATTCCGGCTTTTAGCGCTGCCTGAACCAAATCATGTCCAGGATCAGAAATGCTGGGCAGACCAGCATCTGAAACCTGGGCTATATCATTTCCACTTTGAAGCATGTCCAAGAGAACTGGGATTTTCTCCTTGGTATTGTGCTCGTGAAAACTGATTTGCTTGGTCTCAATCCCAAAATGCTTAAGCAGAAGGCCCGTATTTCTCGTATCTTCAGCCGCAATCCTGTCAACCTCTTTCAGGGTATTGACCATGCGGATGCTCATATCATCCAGATTGCCGATAGGAGTCGCGACCAGATAAAGCTTGCCGTAGGCAGTTTCGCCCTTAAAACTTTTTTGAACCTGCATCGCTACTCCCTAAATAACAATTCATCACAGAACATGCACTCTGCGTCATTCTCCCGGCGCTGACCATAGAAATCAGTACAGACATGAAAGCCGTCATAGTAAAGCTTACGCAGATTATCCCGGTTTTTCTTGGTCTTGGTCGGAGCTTCCTTCTCCACCTCTCCCAAGCGCTCCCTCAGCTTATCATTTTCCAGATGCAGAGCAATATTTTCCTCTACCACACTCTTGAGATTTTTCTTGACAGCCTCCACCTCAGCAAGTGTCACTAAAAGCGTTTGTGAAAAATCATCCAAGGCGTCAAATAAGTCTTTTTTATCCATTTTATACTCCTGTGCTGCCTCTTTTTACTTTCCCTTCAAAGTCATATATTCTAAAGCGTTTTGAAAAGATACATTGGCCCGCCACATCTTCCGAGCCAGCAAAAGCTGCTCCAAGGCCTGTCGACCGTTTTCTGTTGCTATTTCCTTATAAAATAACACTTCCAAGAGCTTGAAGACCTGTTCCTGCTTCTCCTTATCATCAGCCAGCTTTGCTAGACGCGAAACCTGCAGAAATGCCTGACTGGAGCGAGTCTGAAAATCCTTGACGAAGCGCTCGCATTCGCTGACTAATTCAAAAAAGGCGTTATTATGAGCCAAGCTTTCCGCTTCTGACTGAGTCTGACTATAAGCAGCTAGTAGCTCCGCTCGACTTTTAATCAAGCCATCCTGTTCCAAACTGTGCTGCAGAGCAGCTGTATTTTTCAAAAAATGATAAACCTGAGTCCGACTCCGAATCGTCGGCAGAATCAGCTGTTCATCAGCAGTCAGGAGAAAAATATAAATCTCGCTCTGTGGTTCCTCAATGACTTTGAGCAAGGAATTGGCTGCATTCACATGCATCCGATCGGCATTGCAGATAATGAAAACCTGCCGACTGCCTTCCAGACCACTCTGAGAGAAGTTTCGGACCAGCTCCCGAACTCGATCAGTTTTGATAATGTTATTAACCGGTCGCACCACCGTTACATCAGAAAAGTCTTCTTCTGCAATCAAACGACAAGAACGACAGGACTGACAAGGCCAGACGCCTTGCTTATTCTCGCAAAAGAGACTCTGAGACAGGATTTGGGCCATTTCAAAACTGCCAAAAGCTCCGGTAAACAAGTAGGCGTGACTAAGCCGCCCCTGTTCCAGAATATGCTGAAACTGCTCAAACAAGCTAGGCTGACTTTGCTGTAACTCTTTTATCTTCATGACGGATTTCCAAATCGTTCCTGAATGACGGCCAAACTATCAGCCACTACCTTATCCAGAGGTTGACTGGCATCTACCTTGACAAAGCGCTCAGGCTCCTTGTCAAGAATCGCCAAATAGCCCTGCCGAACCCGCTGGTGCAGGTCTAACCCCTCCAGATCAAGCCGATTCACCTCTCGGCTTTCACTCTTAGCAATCCGCGCCAGCCCTTCTTCCACATCAATATCAAAATAGAGGGTCAAATCAGGCTTGAGTCCATCTGTCGCAAACTGATTGAGCCATTCAATGTCTGCTACATCCAGCCCTCGGCCGTATCCCTGATAGGCCACTGAACTATCAATAAAACGATCCATCAAGACAAGCTTTCCTTGCGTTAAAGCTGGCAAAACCCGCTCAGCCAAGTGCTGACGGCGGCTGGCAATGTACAGCAAGAGCTCAGTCTTAGCATCCATTGCCGTATGACTAGGTTCCAAAATCACTTCGCGGATAGCCTCAGCAATCTGGACGCCACCCGGCTCCCGCGTCGTAATCAGGCCAGTGCCATAATTTTTCAAAAAAGGAAGCAAGGCTTCCAACACACTCGACTTTCCAGCCCCTTCTGGACCTTCCAGCGAAATCAAAATACCATTTTTCATCTTTACTTTTAATCTCTAACTTCTATTTTTTAATTTTTATAAGAAAATGCAGATAAGACTTGCCCTAAAGCTTGAAATAAGCTACTTTTCAGAGTTCGTCCACTTTGCTGAGTAGCCTGATAAGAGCCGACTCCGTCAACTCATTATTTTCATCACACTCTTTTTTATCTATTGTTTATTTTACCAAAAAAAAAGCTAAAAGCCCATCATAAGAAAAAACTTTAAATATTTTTTCAAAATGTTTCACAAAGGCTAAATTTTTGGTAAAATATATTCAGAATAAATTTCTGGAAATAGATTTAGGAGGATGTTATGTTTAAATTAAAAAACGTACTGGCCATCATTTTTGGGGCTGGAATTTTTTCTTTTGGGATTCATTATTTGGTCATTCCCTTTCATTTATATGAAGGTGGCGCGACGGGTTTGACCTTGATTGCCTACTATCTATTTAAAATCCCTGTCTCGACGACCAACCTGATTATTAACATTCCTCTCTTTATTATTGCTTGGAAGCTACTGGGTTCGAGAACCCTCTACCTCAGTATTCTAGGGACTTTCTCTGTGTCAGCCTGGCTCAAGATTTTTGAAATTATACCTGCCTCCAAACACCTGCAAGACTATTTTATCTCAGCTCTGGACGGCGATGTCTTACTAGCCTGTCTTGGAACGGGGATTATTATGGGGATTGGACTGGGCACCATCTTTAATGCTGGCGGAACAACTGGCGGTACCGATATTGTAGCCCGCATCTTCAATAAATACACCAGCATTTCCATGGGCAGACTCATGCTGACGGTTGACTTTGTAGTCATTACTTTGGTTCTCCTAGTCTTCAAAGACTTACGCATGGTATCTTACACCCTGATGTTTGTCTTTATCACCTCCCGCGTCATTGACCTGATTGCAGAAGGAGGTTTTGCTGGTAAGGGATTCCTTATTGTTACCAGTAAGCCGACAGAACTAGCTGAAGCTATCAATGATAAGCTGGATCGTGGAGTGACCTACCTCAAGGGGCAAGGCTTCTATAGCAAGCAGGATTTGCAAATTGTCTACTGTGTCGTTTCTCGTAATGAAATGCAGCAAATGAAGAAACTCATCAACCAAGTCGACCCATTTGCCTTTACTACTATTACCGAAGCCCATGAAATCTTGGGCGAAGGCTTCACTTTAGATTCCAACAAACAACCTATTGTACGTTAAAAACCTCATCTAACGATGAGGTTTTTTTATGACTTATAAGGCTTTTGCAGCAGTATGTGTAATCTCAGCCAGCTTAATAGCATGCTCTTCAAATTTTTTCTTGAGAAGCTCCATGTCTATATCACCAGCTAACTGTACTTCAATGACGACTTTACCATCCTTGCGTGGGATATTGACTGTATTGGAGATGTTGAGATTTTCTTCCACCAAAAGATGGATAATCTGCTCAAGAACCCCCACCTTATTCTCAGTGACAAAACGCAGCCGAACTCCCTCTTCACCATAGCCAGATACTTCTAAAAAGGCCTTGAAAATATCACGGTCTGTGATAACTCCGTAAAGCTGCTCATTGTCCACGACAGGCAGGATGCCAATCTTATTTTTCAACATCAGATAGGTCGCATCTTCCAGACTGGCAAACTGCGAAATCGTGACCACATCACGAATCATAACATCACCAACCTTGGTTTTGTTGAGAAGATAGTTCATCTCATAAATGGACAGGCTTGTTGCCTTAGATGGACTAGCTTCTGCAATCGTTCCTTCTGTCACTAGTCCTACTAATTGGTCATTCTCAATCACCGGCAGACGGTGAAGCTTCTGCTCTCGCATCATATCTGCCGCATGAGCAATTGTTGTATCTGGGCTGATATAAACCACCTTACGCGTCATAAAATCTTTAACTGCCATAAGAGTCCCTCTTCTTCCTATCCAAAATTCTTATACTTATTATACTTTATTTTACAGCTGATTTCAAACGCTTCCAAGTTCTTTGCCTAAGTTTTCAAAATTTAGAAAAATCCTACGATTGGAAAAATTGAAGATAGACAATGACTAGCTATACTATGTTCAGCATCTAAGATAAGAAAAAGGTCCATTGGACCTTTTCAAAATGTTAAGTTACTACCATAACTTTCTATCAACAACCTAAAAATGTCTCCCAGAAATTTTGAAGAAAACTCGCTACCGCGAGTTCCTATCTGCAACCTGAAACAATCCCCTGGCCAACTTGACGAAAACCTTGTTTTCTTTATCTACAACTTAAAAAGATCCATTGGACCTTTTCAAAATGTTAAGTTACTATCGTAACTTTCTATCAACAGCCTAAAAATGTCTCCCAGACATTTTAAAGAAAATTCGCTCTCGCGAATTCCCATCTGCAACCTGAAACAATCCACCGGATTGTTTCAGCCACCTAGATATGCTTTACGGACTTCGTCAGAAGCGAGGAGTTCTTGACCAGTTCCGGACAAAACGATTTTGCCTGTTTCAAGGACATAACCGTGGTCAGCGATAGAGAGAGCCTTGTTGGCATTCTGCTCAATCAAAAGCACAGTTGTTCCTTGTCGCTGGATATCTTGGATAATATCGAAGATTTCCTGGATAAAGATCGGCGCCAAGCCCATAGAAGGTTCATCCAAAAGCAAAAGTTTAGGAGTAGACATCAGCGCCCGTCCCATAGCTAGCATTTGCTGCTCACCACCTGAAAGGGTTGCAGCATCTTGATTTTTACGCTCTTCCAAGCGTGGGAAACGAGAGAAGACCCTTTTGAGATTGGCTTGATTTTCTTCGCGGTTTGTTTTGAGAAAGGCGCCCATTTCCAAATTCTCCAAAACGGTCAAACCTGGAAAGACATGACGGCCTTCTGGTACTTGCGAAAGTCCAGCTGCTACGATTTTTTGAGCAGGAACTTTTTGAATTTCATTGCCTACAAATTCAATTTTACCAGCACTTGGACGAACCAAGCCTGAAATAGTCCGGAGAATTGTCGTTTTCCCAGCGCCATTGGCACCAATCAGGGAAACGACTTCTCCTTCGTTTACTTCAAAGCTGACATCACGGACAGCCTGAATCATGCCATAATGGACAGAGAGATTCTCAACTTTAAGCATGGACATTAGGCTTCACCTCCTAGATAAGCTTCAATAACGCGTTTGTCATTCTTGATTTCATCAGGTGTTCCGTGCGCAATTAAGCGGCCGTACTCCAAAACATATATTCGCTCAGTGACTTCCATTACCAGACTCATGTCATGCTCAATCAGCATGATGGTAATGTTAAATTCGTTTTTAATCCGTCGAATCAATGCAGTCAGCTCTGCTGTCTCCTGAGGGTTCATTCCTGCAGCTGGCTCATCCAAGAAAAGAATCTTAGGCTCTGTTGCCAAGGCCCGAACAATCTCCAAGCGACGCTGCTGACCATAAGCTAGGTTCTTAGCCAAGGTTTCAGCTTCCTTATCCAAGTCAAAAATTTTCAGCAACTCCAAAGCCTTGTCTTTGAGTTTTTCTTCGTTTTTGTAGTAGGCTGGCAGGCGGAAGAAGGAAGCCAACACATGAGCCTTATGATGATTGCCAAAGGCAATCAGAACATTATCCAAAACACTAAGATCCTTAAAGAGCCGGATGTTTTGGAAGGTTCGCCCTAGACCTAAAGCAGCAATCTTGTATGGAACCTTACCATTGAGCAAATGACCATCTAGTGTCACTGTCCCTTCACTAGGCTCATAAACACCAGTCAAGAGGTTGAAAAGAGTCGTTTTTCCTGCACCATTAGGACCAATCAAACCAACCAGCTCACCCTCGTTGAGTTCCAAGGTCACATCGCTGACAGCAGTCAGACCGCCAAAGTTTTTAGTTAGATTTTTTACATCAAGAAGTGCCATTATTCTTTGACCTCCTTATTCTTTTTGAAGAGCTTAGACAGACTGAGCTCCCAAGTTCCTAAAAGTCCGCCTGGACGGAAAATCATGACCAAGATTAAAGCCAAAGAATAGACAATCATCCGAATGCTGGATACATCCTGCAGCAGCATATTGAGAATGCCCAACACTACTGCCGCTACAATGGTTCCAGTCATAGAGCCTAGACCGCCAAAAACGACAATAATCAAGATATTGATAGTGTTGGTAAATGAATAGTCCTTAGGAACGACTGAACCAACGAAGCCAGCTTGAAGAGAGCCAGCAATAGAAGCCGTGATAGCTCCCAAGACAAAGGCTGTCACCTTGATTCTAGTAGTATTAACTCCAACAGACTCAGCAGCAATCTCATCCTCACGGACAGACAGAGTACTGCGGCCAATCGGACTGCGCAGGAAATTCAAGGTCAAAATAGTTGTGATAACAACAAAGACATAGACCATCTGCCAAGAAGTAAACGGCGGAATAGATAGGATACCAGCTGCGCCATTCGTCAAAGAACCGCCATTAATAATCAGAATCCGGATAATCTCTGAGACACCAAGAGTCGCAATGGCAAGATAGTCCCCTTTAAGGCGCAGGGTCGGCACACCAACTGCCAAAGCCACAATACCAGCAATGACAGCTCCTGCCAACATAGCAATAAAGAAAGCTCCATAAGTTGGCGATTTAGAGCCAATAATGGCTACAGCGTAGGCACCGATAGCCATAAAGCCAGCATGCCCAAGAGAGAATTGACCTGAGAATCCGACGATGAGATTGAGCCCCACAGCCAAAATAATATTAATTCCGATCTGCTCTAAGATTTGAATGTAAAAAGCATTGAGAACACCGGCACTAACCAATACTGTCATCAGCAGGTAGCCGATTAAGACAAGGCCAAGCCAGAAAATATTTACCTTTAAATTCTTTTTCATACCTTACACCTTCTCTTTCACATTTTTACCGAGGATACCAGCTGGACGTATCAGAAGAATGACAATCAAAATCGCATAGACAATGGCATCTCGGAAATCAGATAGCCCAAGCGCTGTCGCAAAAGTTTCCAAAAGTCCGATAACAAATCCACCAAGCGCTGCACCAGGAATAATCCCAATACCACCGAGAACCGCTGCTACAAAGGACTTAATCCCTGGAGTCATCCCCATCAAAGGCTCCAATGAATTATAGTAGAGGGCAATTAGAACACCAGCAGCTCCTGCAAGAGCTGAACCCAAAGCAAAGGTGAAACTGATCGTGCGATTGACATTGATTCCCATCAGCTGAGCAGCATCACTGTCCACAGATACAGCGCGCATAGCCTTACCCATCTTTGTCTTCTGTACGATGAACTGCAGAGCTACCATGAGGAAAATCGAAATTCCCAAAATCAGCAGCTGAATATTTGAAATAGAAATCGGCCCTAAGTTAAAGCGTACCGTTTTAATAACCTGCGGGAAGGAACGGGTATTGGCACCGACAAAGAAAATCATGCCATACTCGAGGAGAAAGGAAACTCCAATGGCTGTAATCAAAGCCGCAATCCGAGTCGAATTTCGCAGAGGACGATAGGCTAAAAACTCAATAACCACTCCGAGAATCGCTGTCCCAATCATCGCTAAAATGAGAGAAAGGAAGAAATTAAACTTCAGGATATTAATCAAGTAATAACCCATAAAGGCACCAATCATATAGATATCGCCATGGGCAAAGTTAATCAGCTTAATAATCCCATAAACCATGGTATAACCCAAAGCCAGAAGCGCATAAACACTACCCAGGATTAGACCGTTGACTAATTGTTGGAGCATTAGACACCACTCTTTCTATAATAAAATAAGGAATGGGACAAAAATCAGCAGACTAGGTCGTGATTTTATCATCCCACTCCCAAAATACGAATAATAGTTGATTGAGAAACGAAGAAAAATAGATTATAAAACAATACTCTTTCAATCCATAGATTCAGAAAGAAATCATTTACTAACTTGCTCAAGCAACTAGAAATAGAAAACAAGTCAAAGACTGGGATAGCCCCAGCCTCATAACTCTTATTCCGCTTTAACTGTTTCTACAGTATCTACTTGACCGTCTTTCAAGCCAATCATCAAAGCTGTTTTCACTGGATTGTGATCTTTATCAATAGTGATTGAACCAGTCACTCCATTGAAATCTTTAAGCTTAGCCAAGTTGTCTTTGATATCTACAGAAGTTTTAGCACCTTTGGCTGCTTCTGCTGCCATATAAACAGAGTCATATGCCAGAGCTGCAAACATAGATGGCTCTTCTTTGTACTTAGCTTTGTATGCTTCAACAAACTTCTTAGCTTTTTCTGACATTTCACCAGAAGTTGTAAAGCCAGATACATAGTAAACATTTGTAGCTGCAGCTGGAGTTGCTTGCTCAACGAACTTAGCATCACCAAAGCCATCAGGACCAACGATTGTTTGGTCAATGCCCAAACCACGCGCTTGATTGACAATTTTACCAGCTTCTGTATAGTAACCTGGAACAACCAGAGCATCAAATTCTTTGCCTTTAATCTTTGTCAAAGCAGCTTGGAAGTCAGTATCCTTGGATTGGAAAGTTTCTGTTGCTACAATCTCACCCTTGAACTCCTTCTTGAAGGCATCCGCCATTCCTTTAGCGTAGTCACTGGATTGATCATAGTAAAGAACAACTTTCTTAGCTTTCAAGTTGTCAGTGACATACTTAGAAATGATTTTACCTTGGTAGCTATCAATAAAGGTAGCACGGAAAAGATAATCTTGCTTGTTGGTCAGGTCATCCTGTGTCGCACTTGGTGTAATGATTGGTACACCTGCTTTAGCAGCATTTGCAGTAGCTGAAGCTGTAGCTCCAGAAGTCGCAGGGCCAATGATTGCATTTACCTTGCTTTGGGTAACCAAGCTAGTAGTGATGGTAGATGCTTCAGCTGTTTCTGATTTGTTATCCTTATCAGTAACTTCAATCTTCTTGCCATCTACGCCGCCAGCAGCGTTGATTTCATCAACTGCCAACTGAGCACCATGTTGTTCAGCTGTACCGTAGGCTGCTACTTCACCTGATTCTTCAAAGTTGAAACCAAATTTAATCGTATCGCCAATTTCTGTACCAGTTGCTGTTGAGTTGTTATTGGATACTTCTCCACAAGCTGCGAGAAGAGCCGCACTAGCAAAAGCTACTAGGGATAGTGCAAATTTTTTCTTCATTAGGAAATCTCCTTAAGTGATTTGATTGATGATATAGTAAGAATATATCGAATTATCTGACAATTGTCAACCCTTTATAGAAATTTTATCAAATGATAACGTTTTCTTGCTCTCTATACAGGCTTCCAACAAAGTTTTGATCTAGTTCTTTTATGTGAGAAATCCGAACTTGCTTAACATAGCGCTCCTTGGGCAGATTCTCCTGTAAGTTCTGGGCTTCCTCTTGCTTGACATAGAGATGCAGATAGCGATGCTTCTTAGAATGATAAATAATATCCCCAAAGTTTGCCAGCTTTTTGGCATCTCGATTATAGTAAAGATAGACAATCAAGCCCACCCTTTCTTCTCTCTCTATCATAAAACTCCTTTCCGGTCCATGTAGTTCTTAGATGATTATAGCAAAGATAGGTCAAAAAAACTAGCCCTCAAAAGCTTTATAGTCAGCTTAAAACACCAGAACTTGCTAGCTTGTCAGATTCAAAACAGCAAAAAAGGAGCCGCTTTTGGCTCCTCCTCTGTTAGCTCAGATTGCTATTTTCCATGATTTCGTCAATAAAGCCGTATTCCAAGGTTTCCTGAGCACTCATCCAGTAATCGCGTTCCGCATCCTTATGGATTTGCTCAACGGACTTGCCAGAGTTTTCGGCCAAGATTTTTTCTAAGGTATTACGAGTTCTAAGCAAGTGCTCAGCTACAATGGCCATATCCGTTTGCTGAGTACCACTTCCAGCTCCGCCCATTGGCTGGTGAATCAGATATTCTGCATTTGGCAGCATGAAGCGTTTACCCTTAGCACCACTGGAAGCAATGATCGTTCCCATGCTGGCAGCTACACCCATAACAATGGTCTGAACATCAGACTTGATGAAATTCATAGTGTCCACAATAGCCAGACCTGCTGAAACGGATCCACCCGGCGTATTTACATAGAGATAAATATCTTTAGTATTGTCCTGTGCATCCAAGAAAAGGAGCTGGGCAATGACTGAATTAGCCATATTATCCTCTACTGGACCAGTCAGCATGATAATCCGATCTTTTAATAGCCGAGAATAAATGTCATAGGAGCGCTCCCCTCGGCTGGTTTGTTCAATAACTACAGGAATCATAGTTTTCTCTCTTTCTCTTTTTAAAATTTTCTATCAAAATAGGGAATAGAATTTCAAATTACGGAACTATTATATCCTTTTGGTCAAAAAAGGTCAAATAGAAACTTTTACTTGGTTCCGAAAAGACGATCTCCTGCATCTCCCAGTCCTGGTACGATATAACCATGGTCATTGAGATGGTCATCTAGAGCCGCTGTGAAAATATCAACATCTGGATGAGCTTCCTGCAAAGCTTTTACTCCTTCAGGCGCTGAAACCAAACATACAAATGTAATGTGGCTAGCACCACGTTTCTTGAGAGAATCCACAGCCAAGATCGCAGAACCACCAGTAGCTAGCATTGGATCTACAACAAAAATCTGACGTTGGTCAATATCTTCTGGCAGCTTGACCAGATATTCAACCGGCTTCAAGGTTTCCTCATCACGGTACATTCCGATATGGCCGACCTTAGCTGCTGGAACCAAGCTCAGAAGTCCATCCACCATGCCAATACCAGCTCGCAAGATTGGAACAATAGCCAATTTTTTCCCTGCAATCTGCTTTTGAATGGTTTTCGTAATCGGTGTTTCAATTTCTACATCTTCAAGTGGTAAATCGCGCAAAACTTCATATCCCATGAGCATTGCGATTTCATCTACTAATTCACGAAATGCCTTGGTAGAGGTATCTGTATGACGCAAGATAGACAATTTATGCTGAATAAGCGGATGAGCAATAACTTCAAGTTTTCCCATGATTGGATTTCCTTCTTTCAATTTATTCTTCTTATTATATCAAAAAAAGAGTGAAAAGGCTTGCCATAAGCAAGCCTTTTCAAGGATTTTCTGCACTTTACTTCCGTAGACTATAACACATAATATAAAGGTATTTGAGAAATAAATCAAAAAAATTTTTGATTTATTTTGGCAATACCTCTGCAATACGGGAGCAGATTTCTTCAACCATCGTCTCTGGAGCAGCAACATTTAAGCGAGCATGACCTTTACCTTCTTGGCCAAAATCACTTCCTCGATTCAGGACGACCTTTGCCTCTTCTCGCAGCAGCTGGAAGAGCTGGTCATCTGTCAGGCCATAATCTGAAAAGTCCAGCCAAATCAGATAAGTCCCTTGAGGCTTCATGACCCGAAGGCGCGGCGCTTCCTTGGCAAAATAATCAACCACAAAATTCACATTCTTCTCAAGAACTTCCTTGAGCTCCATCAACCAAGACCAACCGTAACGATAGGCTGCTTCAGTCGTTAAAAAACCAAGACCAGGAATTTCATGCTGATTGTTGGCCAGCTGGCGTTTTTTAAACTGATGTCTCAAGCTAGGATTCTCAATCACTGCATAGGAATTTTTAGTCCCAGCAATATTAAAAGTCTTAGTCGCACTGGCTAAAATCAGACTAAAGTCCTTAAAGTCAGGCGAGACAGTATTGAAAGACTGATGCTCATGGCCAAACAGCGTCAAGTCTTGGTGAATTTCGTCTGAGACTAGAAGGACGCCGTACTTTTGGCAGAGGCGGCCAATTTTCTCTAACACTTCCCGTTCCCAAACTCGACCTCCGGGATTGTGCGGATTGCAAAGAACATAAATCTTGACTTCATTGTCTGCAATGTCACGCTCTAGCTGCTCAAAGTCAATCTGAAAGAGACCATCCTGCTCTATCAAAGAATTGGTAATAAGCTGACGATTATTGAGCTTAACACTGCGAGCAAAAGGTGGGTAAACAGGAGTGTTGATTAGAACGGCATCACCTTCCTTGGTAAAGGCTTGGATAGCCGTCGAAATAGCAGGAACAACTCCTTCTATAAATACCAAAGCCTCTTGATCAAAGGTATAGTCGTGCTCATCCCGCTCCCAATCTAGCACGGCATTGATTAGCTCTTCACTAGCATAGGTATAGCCATAGACTAACTGATTAGCGTAATCATGAACAGCTTGCTGAATTTCAGGCAGAACTTCAAAATCCATATCTGCAATCCAGGCTGGCAGGACTTCTTTGTCCTTCTCCGCTTCTTTCCATTTATAAGTATGATGTCCTACACGACAGGGGGCTTTTTCAAAATTATATCTTCCCATATTATTCATTCTCCAAGGCTGCGCGTAAATCGTCGACCAAATCTCGACTATCCTCAATTCCAATCGACAGGCGCAGCAAATCATCAGTCAAACCATAAGAATGACGCACTTCCACCGGAATGTCTGCGTGAGTCTGGGTCGTCGGATAAGTAATCAAGCTCTCCACTCCTCCTAAACTTTCCGCAAAGGTAAAGACTTTCAGGCTATTTAAGAGATGAGGAATCTTCTCTTCGTCCACAACTTTAAAGGAAATCATACCACCCTTACCTGGATAGAGAACCTCTTTTACCGCAGGAGATTGCTTCAGAAAAGCGACTACTTCTTGTGCATTCTGAGTAGAGCGCTCCATACGGAGAGCCAGTGTCTTGAGACCGCGCAAAAGCAGATAGCTGTCAAAAGGAGACAAGACTGGTCCAGTTGTATTGAGATTATAGAAAAGTTTGTCATAAATAGCAGTGTCATTGGTCATGATAGCTCCAGCCAAGACATCATTGTGCCCGCCTAGATACTTGGTTGCAGAGTGCAGAACAATATCAGCTCCATCCTCCAGCGGTCTCTGATAAATAGGACTGTAGAAGGTATTGTCCACAATGACAGCTGCTCCTCGCTCATGAGCTGCTTGGGAAATGCGAGCAATGTCAAACTCTACCATAAGAGGATTGGTCGGTGTCTCGATATAGACAATATCTATATCCTCTGTCAGATTATTGAGTAGTTCTTCTTCTGTATTGGCATATGTAAAGGCAAAACGCCCTTCTGCTTCAGCTTGGGCAAACCAGCGGAAAGAGCCGCCATAGAGATCCCGAACAGCCAAAACCTTGCTGCCAACTGGAAAGGCACTAAAGGCTAGCACAATAGCCGACATACCAGAGCTAGTCGCTAGGGCATAATTTGCACTTTCGATAGCAGCCAGAGTCTCTTCCAAGCTAACCCTTGTTGGATTCTTGGTTCGAGTATAGTCATAACCTGTCGACTGGCCAAACTCAGGGTGCTGGTAGGTCGTTGAAAAATGCAGGGGTGTTGTTAAAGCACCAGTTGTTTCATCTTTTTTAACCCCAGCCTGAGCCAGTAGTGTATTTAATTTTACGTCCTTACTCATATTAACCTTCCAATCCTTCGCTAATATTTCACCCTCTATTGTAACATCTTTTGAAAACATTTTTCTTTTCTCTTTTCAAGAGCTAGCTATAGTTTGAAACTATAATGTTGATGTTTTAGACATAGTAAAGCTAAAAATTAAAAAGCCATGTGGCTTTTTAATAGATATGAAAGCGTCGGCGCAGACTAGCTGCTTTTGAACCGATAAAGCGATCCATAAGGCGAACTTTGAGCGCCAGACCGCCATAAACAGCGAGGCCGATACCGCCAATCAGAGCGATATAGACAAAGCTGGAAATCCGTCCGCTAGGATGAAGGAAGAGACCGATAAGAAGCTCTGCTACCAATATAAATATGGTCATCAGAACTGTCAGAATCACTGACAGGAGGCTCCGCTTAAAGAGGTTCTTAGGATTCAGACCTGTTACCTTGCGAATTTCCTGATACATAAGCAGGATTGGGATAATCAAGCCAACTGTCGTCGCAAGAAGAGGACCATAAGCTTTGAAAATATAAATCAAGGGTACTTGCAGAACCAGCTTGACTGCTACTCCATAGAGGAAGTAGATAATAGCTTTTCGATTTTGGAAAAGGGCCTGAATCATCGGAGCTAACACCGTATATAGACTGAGGATAATGGTCTGCAGCATAGCAAAGATGAAAAGGCCTAGTGCTAAACTATCTGGCTTGCCATAGAAAACTGTGTAGAGTGGCTCTGCCACCAAAACAGCACCAATGGTTGCTGGCAAGATAAAGAAAATCAGCATGCTGAGATTGTCTTGCACCAAGCGGGCAGCTGAACGGAAATCACCTTTGACATAGTTCTCAGTCAAAAGCGGAATCCCCACACCACCAATAGAGGTCGCCACAGCAATTAAAATCATGGTGACTTTATTAGGATTGGCTGAGAAATAGGCAAACTGAACCAAGAGCTCGGACCTGCTGTGCTTACTAATCCAACTCATGACATGGATAAAGGTAGATTGGTCAATAATCTGAAAAAGCTGAATGGCAGATCCTGTAATAATGAAAGGAATGGCCTCACGAATAGTATCCCATAGGAGGGCGCGGCCATTAATCTCTGTGGCATTTGCAGGCTTATGGATGATAGAAGTCAGCATTCCTGTCTTCCAAAGATAGAAGGCTAAGACAACCATGCTGGCCAACATACCGATAAAGGCGGCAAAGGTGGACTGGGTAACCGCTTCTACATAGTTGCCAGAACCGATTTTCATGATAAAAAAGGCAGTCAGCAGCATCCAGATAACCCGAATAACCTGCTCCGCAATCTGACTGATGGCATAAGGCTTGAGATTGTTAAACCCTTGGAAAAAACCTCGGATAACGCTCATCGACGGGAATATCAAAACAGCCAAAGAGAGGCTCTGCATAACAGGAACCAAGTCTGCTCCGCCCCCTGACATAGAAGCAAAAACTGGTGAGAGCAGGTACATAATCACTGCAAAGACAGCTCCCAAAAGCAACATAAACTTGAGAAACTCTCGGATGAGAGTAAAGCTGTGCTCTTCCTTGTCAATGGTATTGTACTTAGCTACCTGCTTGGCCACTGCCACTGGCACGCCGGCTGTCGAAATCAGTAAAAACCAAGCATAGATATTATAACCCATAGTAAAAAGGCCGTTGGCCTCGGCGCCGTGCTTGCCCATCCAGATATACCAAGGAATGATATAGATGGCACCCAGAAGACGACTGATAAAATTGCTGGCAGTTAACCAGGCAGTTCCCCGCAGCATCTGCTGCTGCTGGCTTGTTGTTTCTTGGCTCATAGAAAACCTCTTCTATTTATTCTTCTTTTATTATAAACTTTTCCTTGCCTCTTGTAAAACCCAGCCATAAGGTTTACAATAGATTTATGATTAAAATTGAAACCGTATTAGCTATTTTAAAAGAAGACCATAATTTTCGTGATATTGTCAAAGACGGAGAATACTTTTTCTCCTATAACAGCTTAACTTTCGATAGTATCAGCTATGACAGCAGGGAAGCGGATGCCTCTACCCTCTTTTTTGTCAAGGGTGAGGCTTTCAAGAAAGAATTTCTAGAAAAAGCCGTCTCAGCTGGCCTGCGCTTTTATATCAGCGAGACAGACTTTCAAGTGGGCATTCCGGTTCTCTTGGTCAACGATGTCAAGCAAGCCATGAGTCTCTTAGCCATGGAATTTTACGGCCATCCGGAGAAAAAGCTCAAACTGCTTGCCTTTACTGGCACCAAAGGCAAGACAACTACAGCTTATTTTGCCTATCAAATCCTTTCCCAAAGCCATCGTCCTGCCCTGCTCTCGACTATGAACACTACTTTGGATGGCGAGACTTTCTTCAAGTCAACACTGACTACACCAGAGAGTCTGGATCTTATCAAAATGATGGCCAAAGCCCTTGCCAACAACCGGACTCATCTCATCATGGAAGTTTCCAGTCAGGCTTATCTCAAGAAAAGGGTCTATGGCCTAACCTTTGATGTCGGTGTCTTTCTCAATATCAGCCCCGACCATATCGGTCCAATCGAGCATCCCACCTTTGAAGATTACTTCTACAACAAGCGGCTCTTGATGGACAATAGCCGAGCAGTTATTGTGAATAGCGGCATGGACCATTTCCAAATCGTGAAAGAGCAAGTCGCTTCTATGGAACACGATTTCTATGGAGCAGACTCTAGCAATACCATCATAGATTCTCAGGCTTTCAGCTTTGAAGCTGCTGGCAAGTTAGCTGGCCTCTACGATATCCAGCTCATCGGCCGCTTCAATCAGGAAAATGCCGTAGCGGCTGGTCTTGCCTGTCTGCGTCTGGGTGCTAGCCTCGAAGACATCAAAAAAGGAATTGCCGCAACCCGAGTCCCAGGCCGCATGGAAGTTCTGACTCAGAAAAATGGCGCCAAGGTCTTCGTTGACTATGCTCACAATGGCGTCAGCCTAAGCAACCTTCTGTCTGTGGTACAAGAACACCAGAAAGGAAAGATTATTCTCCTTTTGGGTGCTACCGGAAACAAGGGTGAAAGTCGCCGCAAAGACTTTGGTCTCCTACTTAATCAGCATCCTGAGCTGACCCTTATCTTAACTGCGGACGACCCCAACTATGAAGATCCTCTAGCTATTGCGGAGGAAATCGCATCCTACATCTCCTATCCAGTGGAAAAAATAGCCGACCGTGAAGAAGCCATCAAAAAAGCTCTCAGTCTGACAGACCGAGAGGGAGATGCCGTTATTCTGGCCGGTAAAGGAGCGGATGCTTACCAAATCGTAGAAGGAGAAAAAGTAGCCTATCCAGGAGACTATGCCCTAGCAGAAAAGTATTTATAAAAAAGGCGAGCATATCGCCTTTTTATTGTCGTTTTGTAAAAATTACCGCCATTTAATCAGAACGTACATCAAGCTGGAGCCAAACATATCCGCCAAGGCGTGCATGAGAAAGAAAGGCAGGAGGTTTTTGATCTTGTACTTGTAAAGGAAATAGTAAAAGAGACCATACACCACTCCGATAACCAAGGCCCACAGCATGCCCTGATAGGTGTGGAAAGAAATCCGAATGATGGTAGAATAGGCCAGCGCCCACCACTTATACTTATCCTTAACAGAGGTCATAAGACCCAGAAAGAAGAATTCTTCATAGAAGCCATTGAGAAGTCCGTAGAGAATAGCCATAGGTGTCAGTTCAGCAAACTTCCGGAAGATTTCTAGCACATCTAGATAAGACCAGAGAGTTGGATCAAAGTAATTATACTCGCCGCTCAGCGTCGTTACAATGTCACCAAAGAACCCTACCGCTACAAAAATAAGAGGAGTCCAAAGGAGAACCGACCAGCTCATACGGATGGGAAGCTGCTTAAAGTCAAAGCGCCGAAGCAATAGATAAAGAATGGTCAAGACCAGCATCAGCAGCTGAAAATTGAAATTGCTAGAAAAAGCCGCTCCTTCAGTGGCTGTATTGGTCACCGTTTCAGTCGCTCCTGAGCTGGCGGCTGGTGCAAAGCTAGCTAGATAAAGCTCCGTTGAGCGGTAAATAAACTGCCCAAACATAAGCAGGGTAATCACAGCAATATCAAACCACCTCAACTCTTTCAAAGGCTTTGAGGGGCGTAGGTGTGTCAATCGTTTCATCATCTTTCCTTTCACCACCTGTAAATTCATATCACCATTGCAGGTTCTTTTTTATATTTCTATCTTAGCATGAAAAGCTTAAATTTTTATTATTTACAATTTTATAAAACTTTTTTATCTTATTTTTATTAAATTGTCAGAAAACTCTTTTTTTAGAAAAATTTTTATGGTATAATAAAAGATGTAATTCTGATAGAAGAATCAGCCAGAAAGGAAGTCTATGTCCACTATCTCTGCAGCAAGTATACAGGTCGCCTACGATCAAAAGGTTATTATTGACGGACTGGACTGCCAACTCGCCGAAGGAAAGATTACAACTATTATCGGTAGCAATGGCTGCGGTAAGTCTACTCTTCTCAAGGCCTTTACCCGTATTTTGCCGACAAAAGCCGGCAGCATAACCCTGGATGGACAGTCCATCGCCCTACTGCCGACCAAGGAGGTGGCGCAAAAGATTGCCTTGCTACCCCAAACCATGGAGGCGACCGATGGCATCACTGTTTATGACCTGGTCTCTTATGGCCGCTTTCCGCATCAAACTGGCTTGGGGCGAATCAGTATAGAAGACCGGGAAAAAATCTGCTGGGCTATGGAAGCAACTCAGGTCAGCGAGTTTTCGGACTGGCAGGTGGATGATTTGTCTGGAGGTCAGCGCCAGCGCGTCTGGATTGCTATGGCTTTAGCTCAAGATACAGAGACTATTTTTCTGGACGAGCCGACCACCTATCTGGATATGAATCACCAGCTGGAAATCTTGGAGTTGCTGAATGACCTCAACCGACTCAGCGGAAAAACCATTATCATGGTTCTGCATGACATCAACTTGGCTGCCCGCTTCTCCCATCAGCTGATCGCTATGAAAAATGGGCATATCCGATATCAAGGAAGTGTTGAGCAGGTCATGACTTCGGATATTCTGAGAGACATTTTTCAGATTGAAGCCCAGATTATTCGGGATCCTATTCAGGATAAGCCGCTCTGCCTCAGCTATCAACTCCTTAAATAAGCAATGCCTTCATAGATAAGTTTCCCATATCTTCTTCGTGGATACAGCTTCTAAACTTTTTATAGAATTGGAGGAAAAAATGAAAAAGTTTTTATCATTTGCTACCCTTACTGTCACCATCTTTCTTTTAGTTGCCTGCGGCAGCTCATCTAAATCCGAAAACTCTGCCTCTTCAGACAAGGTCGAGCTATCCAGCAAGCCCAAAATTGACGGATTCCACTACTACGGCGACATTCCTAAAAATCCAAAACGGATTGCCAGCCTCTCCTCAACCTACACCGGCTATCTGCTACAACTAGGCTTCAACCCTGTCACTGTAACATCCTATGATGCTAAAAACCCTGTCCTCAAGGAAAAAGTCAAAAGTGCCAAGGTTCTGATGCCGGAAGATTTGGAGTCTATCGCCAAGCAAAAGCCAGACCTTATCGTGGTAGATGCCAGTGACAAAAATATCAATGAACTAAAGAAAATCGCTCCAACTATTGCCATTGATTATGGAAAAAATGACTATTTAGAAATCCTGAATCGCTTTGGCCAAATCTTTGGCAAGGAAAAAGAAGCTGATCAATGGATTGCCGATTGGAAAAGCAAAACAGCTGATATTGGCAAGCAGTTAAAAGAAAAGCTGGGACAAAATGTCACTTTCACCGTTGTCGGACTATATGAAAAGGAAATCTACCTCTTCGGTAACAACTGGGGACGAGGCGGAGAAGTTATCTACAAATCTCTGGGATTTGATGCTCCGCAAAAGGTGAAGGATGAAGTATTCCCAAGTGGCTATTTGCAAGTCAGCCAAGAAACGGTGAGTGAGTACATTGGCGATTATGTCCTGGTTGCAGCTGAAGATGATAAAACGGGCAGTGCTCTTTACGAAAGCGATGTTTGGAAATCCATTCCCGCTGTCCAACAGAACCATATTTTAAAAGTGGATGCCAACGCCTTTTATTTCAACGATCCATTGACACTTGAATACGAACTCAAAACCATTCAAGATGGCCTTGAAAAAATGAACTAGGCCATGCCTTGCAGAAAACTTAGACTAGTGAAAAAACATTGCTAGTATACGATATATCTCATGACAGCTATTTGATTTTCGACTATATAAAGGACACCAGATGACGCTTCATACACTCTTCACTCAAAAAAATAGGCCAAACATCTTTTGGCTTGTTTTTTTCGCCCTCATTCTCCTACTGATTGGCGGACTCTATCTCTACCTCCGCTTTGGCATTCCCAGCTACTCCCATCAGCAACTGATAGAAACGCTGAGCCATCCTTTCAAGGAAAGTCCAGCCCAGAACATCATCATAGATCTGCGCTTACCTAGAGGAATAGCAGCTCTGCTAGTCGGAGCTAGCTTGGCCGTTTCAGGTGCCATCATGCAGGGGATAACCCGCAATGCTATTGCTGATCCGGGACTTTTGGGGATCAACTCTGGAGCTGGCCTAGCGCTCATCTGCGGTTATGCCTTTTCTAAGAGTATACACTACAGTAGCATCCTCCTGCTCTCGCTTGCAGGAGCCTGTCTAGCCAGTATTCTGGTTTTCAGTCTTTCCTACCATCCTAGAAAAGGTTTTGAGCAACTACGACTCGTCTTATCCGGTACCATGGTAACAACACTCCTGACTGCTATCGGACAAGGCTTGACCATTTACCTCAACCTGACCAATGCTGTCATCGGTTGGCAAGCTGGAGGGCTTCTAGGAACCAATTGGAAAATGCTGCAAATCATTGCTCCTTTTATCTTATTAGGCCTCTTACTGGCTCAGCTCTTTTCTCACCAATTAACCATTCTCAGCCTCAATGAGACAGTAGCTAAGGGTTTGGGTCAGCGAACGATTCATATAACCCTGCTCTTTCTAAGTCTTGTTCTACTGTTATCAGCGGCAGCCGTTGCCCTAGTAGGAAGTCTAGCTCTTGTCGGACTGATTATTCCACACTTTGTCAAAACTATCAGCGGAAAGAACTACCAAAAAATCCTGCCACTGACGATGCTAGCAGGAGCGCTCTTTCTACTAATCTGTGATTTTGCTGCGAGTCATATGGTCGGTCTGCCTCTTAGCTCTATTATCAGTCTCGTTACGCTGCCAGTCTTCCTGTGGCTGATGAGAAAGGGGACTTTCTATGAGAGATAAAAAACGGATTCTTTTGGTTCTAGTAAGCCTCATCATACTGACTTTCCTAATTTTCCTACTGTCTCTATCATCAGGCGATCAGGAATTTAACGTCGGAGAAGCTTTTCGATATCTGCTGGGGCAAGGAGATGATGGCAGCGCCTTTATCATGGAGCAGATCCGCCTGCCTCGAATTCTAGTCTGCCTTCTAGCAGGAGCTTCGCTAGGGATGAGCGGTGTACTGCTGCAGACCTTTACCCGAAACCCACTTGCCGATTCAGGAACCTTGGGAATCAATGCCGGAGCTGGTGTTATTATTACTCTTGCTATCAGCAAGCTAGAAGTGACCGATCCTTTCTATATTCGCTATCTTCCCTTTATCGCAACCTTTGGCGGTATGCTGACTGTAGCCCTTATTTACCTGATCTCACATCAAAAAGGCCATGCTATAAGCCCCGTCAAGCTCATTATCGCTGGCGTGACCTTGTCAACCATCCTGTCTTCTAGTATGATTGCCATCACCGGCCGTGTCAATCAGAACAAACTGACCTATGTGGTTAGCTGGCTAGCTGGTAAGATTACGGGTAATAACTGGGAAAGTCTAGCTATTGCTGGCCCCTTCTTGCTTTTATTCTGGCTGCTGACCTATCTGCGCTCCCACAAGCTCAATATCCTCAGCCTAAATGATGAAACAGCTCTTGGTCTTGGGCTTCATCTAAAAAGAGAGCGGCAGATAATCTTGTTATTAGCCAGTGCTCTCGTCACTTTTAGCCTATCTCTAGCTGGAAATATTGTCTTCATCGGTATGTTGGCTAGCCATATCAGCAAACGATTCCTGCCTAGCGATCATCGCTTACTCTTTCCAGCCGCCATGCTGCTAGGCGCCTTTATCATGACAGGGGCAGATACTGTCACAAGAACCTTTCTCATCGGAAGCTCCGTCCCGACAGGCATTTTGATTTCCATTATTGGAGCTCCCTACTTCCTCTACCTTATGTATCAGCAAAAAAAATAATCAGCCGAATAATCGACTGATTGTTTTTTTATTTATCCAAGCTGTTTTTGATACCTTCAACGGCACCTTCTACAGCTTCTTTAGCATCTTCAGCAACTTCTTTTGCTTTGGCAACTGTTTTTTCTACAAAGCCTTCTGCTTCTGTCTTGTTATCTCCTGTAACTTTGCCAACGCCTTCTTTAACAGCGCCCTTAGCTTGATCGAATTTATTTTCTAATGACATATGATTGCCTCCATTCTTTTTTACGGTTTCTGATACCGTTTACAGTAGTATAAGTTTTTTCTTTTCAAAGGTCAACTATTCTGCTCATTCTATGGAAAAATCAGTCCAGCTGGAAAGTCAATCTCTCCTTATCAAAGCTGGCCTGTAACTCATACTTACCTACTTCGTTTTGTCGAATATAACCTAAAATTACTAGGCTATCGACAAAAATGTCCCGCCGCTTCTGCATGAGCTCATTCTTGCGGACATACTTGAGAAGAAAGGTCGTCATATACTTGAGTGCATACTCTGGATTGACATCGCCCAAGACATCATAGAGGGGCTTTTGTGCCTCAGACAGGGGATATTGGCGCTGCATCTTGTAAAAATAATTAGCCAAGGTCAGCTTATCCCGCTGAAAATCTGTCTCTTCCAGCAAGAGTGCCGCATTAGTCTGATTGGAAAGCTGAGTCTCAAAGCGCAGCTCCAACAGTTCCTGATAGAGGGGAGTGTCATCACGGATAAAGACTTCCTGATCCAAAAGCAAGTCCTCCAAACTTTCCACAAAAGGCAGCGTCAGATAATATCGCTTGTTTTCCCGCCGGATATAGCCTGCCTTGATATACTCTTCTATCGAGCGGTCAATGTTGGCCACGCCCTCAAACTCTCTCTTAATCTCCCGCAGAATCACTGCCTCATGCTGATCCAAATAATCAATCACCTCCTGAAAAAAAGGCTGGCGCGTCAAACGGCTGGAGTTAATAATCTTAATCATGGAGTTCTCCTTTGTAGATGAGTTTTCTTGATTGAGCCAACTGGCTAGGATTCGTCCCGGGCTGACCTAGGGGAACCGCTAAGCCCAAGTCCCGATAATATTCCTGCCAAAAATCAGAAATCAGATTTTCCTCATCGCCAAACTGCATGGGAATCGTATCAAAAATCGGCAAAATTTCCGCAATATACTCCGAACAGTAAAAACCATCGGACTGCGGATAAAAGCTGAAATTGTATGGCTTTCCTAGATGCAATTTGGCCCTTTTAAAGACAGCATCTGCATCAATAGCTGGATAGCAATACACGTCATAAACATCCTCATCCTGTAAAAAATCAGATAAATCCTGATTGACAACCCCCTTCTCATGGGTTGCATGATAAATCTCACCATTAAAAAAGATGGCCACATGGCTGTATGAGCCAGTTGCTGCTCGGATGGCTGCTGCAATTTCTGAAGATCCGACTGTAAAAATCAAATCTCCGTCTTGTAAATCTTGAATCTTCATTTCTCTCGCCTATCAAAAAAGGAGCCGAGACTCCTTTTTAAGTATGAGGGGAATAGCCCTCATCTAGTAACTTATTTCCTCAAATGAGCTCTTTAAGCATTAAAACTTTCTGTCAGTTGAGGCACCACTTGCTTCTTACGAGAAACAGCGCCTGCTAGGAAAGCATGGTTGTTTTCAAGAACAAAGTTAAAGGCTGCTTCGACCTTGTCCATATTGCTTCCGATAGCCAAAATTTCTGAGTTTGAGTTGATAATATCTGTAATCATCAAGACAAAGTCAGAGTAGCCATTATCAGCGATTGCTTTTTCAATAGCCGCTTCGATTTCTGCTTGACGCTCCAAAACTTCAGCAATATCAACTGTGTTGACCTGTGCCACACGCACATTATTTCCATTCAGTTCAAATGTTTTCGCATCGATGTCGATCAATTCTTCTGCAGACTTGCTAGCCAAGTTTGTACCTGCCTTAAGCATTGCCAAACCATACTCTTCCAAGTTGACACCAGCCAGCTCAGCCAATTCTGGTGCAATGACCTTATCAGTTGGATGAGTTGTTGGTGACTTAAGCAAGAGAGTATCAGAGATCAAACCAGACAGCATCAATCCTGCAATTTCTTTTGGAACTTCTACGCCGTGCTCCTTGAACATACGGTAAACAATAGAGGAAGCAGATCCCACTGGCTCCAAGCGCATGTAAAGCGGACTAGCTGTTTCAAAGTTAGCAACACGGTGGTGGTCCACCACGCCATAAACTTCAACTTCAGCAATATCTGCCACAGACTGCTGGAATTCATTGTGGTCTGTCAAGATGACTTGCTCAGCCCCTTCTGCCTTGGCAGATGTAATCACGCGCGGCGCAGCCACGCCAAAATAATCCAATACAAAGGCTGTTTCTTCATTAGGCTCACCCAGAGCAACAGCTTCTGTATCCAAGCCATAAGCTTCGCGAGCCAAATAAGCAAAAGCGTAAGATGAACCGATAGCATCTGAATCAGGATTTTGATGACCGAAAACTAAAATTTTAGACATGATAAACCTCTTCTTTTATATAAACTTATTGCATTTATTTTACCACAATTACAGGCATTTCACAAAAGCAGAAGGACATTTTCTTAAGAAAAATGGACTGGTCAACCCACCAGCCCATTAATTCATACTCAAAGTAGATTAGCTATTATGCACCCGATTCATATACTCTGTATAGGATTCAGTCTGCATGAGTTCCTTGGCATTCTTGACCCGATCAGCTGTCGGAGGCTTAACTCCTTCCAGCTTGTAAGGGATGCCCAGCTCCCGCCATTTGAATTCTCCCATGGTATGGTAAGGTAAAATTTCAAACTTATCTACATTCTTCAGCGTCTTTACAAATTTACCTAGCTCAATCAGGTCATCATCACGGTCGGTCAATCCTGGAACCAAGACATGGCGGATCCAGACTGGCTTTCCAATGTCAGATAGGTACTTGGCACAAGCCAAGATATTCTTGTTAGTCTGGCTGGTCACGATTTTGTGCTGTTCTTCGTTAATCTCTTTAATATCCAGTAGGACAAGGTCAGTGACTGCCATAAGCTTGTCAAATTTTTTCAGATAGCGAGGCGTATTTCTAAAAGGCAGGGCACAGGTATCCAATGTACAGTGGATGCCCAGCTCCTTAGCCTTGGTAAAGAGGGCAATCAGAAAATCAATCTGTAGCAAGGCTTCTCCTCCGCTGACGGTGATGCCGCCTTTGTTGCCCCAGAAACCCTTATAACGGAGAGCTTCTTGCAAGACATCATCCACGGTCCGCAGTTGAGATTTGTTGGTCTCCATTTCCCACGTGTCCGGATTATGGCAATACTGGCAGCGCATATGGCAGCCCTGTAAAAAGACAATAAAACGGATACCCGGTCCATCAACAGCTCCAAAACTTTCAGTGGAGTGGACCATGCCCGTTACCTTTCCATAATCAACTGCTTCTTCAATTTTCTCTTCAACCATTACGCAACCTCTTAACTCTGAAAACGTTTTATAACTAACTACATTATAACATGATTAAAGCAAAAATAGACTTAATTTGCCTATTTTTTAGAAAACAAACTGTTTTTCAGTTTCATTTTCAGTGTTTTACAACAGATGAAATTTTAGGGCGAAAGCGGGAACAGACTTGATCTTAGATGCCGGCCAATAAAAAATCAGGGCAGAATCTTTATTCCACCCTGATTTCACTTTTTAAAATGATTTTAGTTAATTTCGACTTCTCTTTTTGAGAGTAAAAGCAAACATCAGCAGGGCCAATCCCAAGACTGCCCAGCCACTGTTATTTTGACCGGTCTTCGGGAGTCCCTTCTTCTTGCTGCTAGCTGTCTGACCTTGTCCAATTTGATTGGACGATGGAGGATTGGTCTGAGACGGAGCTCCTTGGTCTGCTGCTACAGAAGATTGTCCAGTTGATTGAGACGGTTGGGAGCTGTCAGATGTTGAAGCTGCAACATCCTTAGAAAAGTCCAGCTGCACCACTACTGGATCATGGTCTGAAGCTCTGCCATGTTCTTCCATGAAAGAGGCATTGATATGTACAGGCGCAAAGACAGCCTTGCCTGCCAGGTTCTTCGAAATGAAAATGTTATCCAAGCTTTGGTTGCTGCCGCGGTAGAAGTAGGAATAACGGTCAGCCGCATCATGTTCCTGCATGAGATTAATGAGTTCATTACCTGCCAGTGCTTTAGCTGTTTCAGAAAATTCAAAATCATTGAAATCACCAGTCAGCACAAACTTAAGGTTAGGATTTTGTCTCAACCCTTCCTGAACAAAGCTATTTAAAATTTTAGCCTGCTCAACTCGGGCTGCCTGCGTATGCTGAACTGCTGGCTGAGCGGAGCCATAAACGGCATCATCCCCAATCTTGGACTTCAAATGATTGGCGATAACGACGATATGCTGTCCCTTGAATTCAAACTCAGCTGCCAAGGATTTACGAACCTTGGTAAAGGCAGGATTTGTTGGAGCAATCCGGGCAGGATTCTTAACCAAATGGCCACCGGAAAAGCTAGCTGCTTCGTCACTCGTACCGGCTTCTTTTTCGACTAACTTCACCCGGTTTGGATCATAGAGAAAGGCCACGCGGATATTAGAGCCAGGCTTGCCGCCATCTTGACCGTCAAGTGGGGCAATTTCGGTGTACTTGTAAGTTTTTCCGCCCAGTTCTTTGATGCGGGCCGCTAGTTTCTCACCGCTTTTGACACCGCTGGTCGTTCCGTCATTGACACTGCCATTCTCATCTTGAACCTCGATGAGTGTGATGATATCTGGACTGTGGATTTCATTGATAAAGGAATTGGCGATTCTAGTCACTTTTTCCTCAGGTGTTTCACCTTTTTTAGCATTGGCAGAAAAATTCTCGATATTGTAGGAAGCAATAGTCAGCTTGTCCTCGCTTGGATAGATAGGAGAGACCTGTCTCTGCAAGCCACCATCCACCAAATCAGGCAGCTGAGTCGGCTCCAACTTGTAAATCTTCCCACGATAAGTCACGACTCCAACCACATCACCATTGAAATAATCCTTGGCCTTGGCAATGAATTTATTGCCAACATAGACTGGAATGGTTGAGGTATTTTGAGCGTTTGGACGAAGATTGAGACCTCCGATATTGTTTAATGGCAAGGCTTGGTAGCCTTCAGGTAAGAGATAAATGTCTCCGCGGTACTGCGGGCCTAAAACGCGGGGCCTCTTCACCGTCGTCAACATTCCTTCCAAACTTTCCCAGTAGTCCAAAGCTTCACTTTGAGGCTGATAGTTATTAATATCGTTATCGACCGTATCCTGAGGCATATTAGCCACGATGTCAACTGGAGCAGGTAAGTCAGCTTTCCCCTCCTTGGTCACCTTGGAGGCGACAAGCATGGTGACTGTCAAACTACCACTGGGCTTGTTGAAAGTTTGCCCCTGACGAACGCTGAGCTCTTCCATATAGCCTTCTTTGACACGACCTTCAAGACTAAGTTTGTCTCCAACATCGACTTTTTCTTTAGAAACAACATAAAGGGCATCAGAAGTCCTGCTATTTCCATCAGGAGTCACGTCTTGAACATAAAAACCATAGCGGTCTGTTTTCGTCACAACTACATTGGAAACTTGAACTTCTTTGTCCTCATAGGGAGAGGCTTGTGATTCTCCCTGAATGGTTCCCACATTGGGCACAGCTTCTGGTCCGCTAGCCGCAGCTTGTGCTGCAGCAGGGGCTTGGTCTGCCTTTTCTACTGTCTCTGTAGAAGCCGGCCTTGACTCTCCCGATTCTGCAGATGGACTCTCAGCTTGACTAGCAATCGAGGCATCGCTTACAGCCGGATTCTCTGTAAGAGCAGCCGCCTCAGAAGTCGACGAACTTACCGCTTCTTCTGCTCCGACCGGTCGGACAGAAAAAAGCAGAGACAGAAAAGCAGCTAGCAAGACCGCTATGGGAAAGAGCTGCCTGTAAGAAACTTGTTTTTTCATGAACTTCTCCTTTTCTGTATAAATGTATATTATCCTATTTAATTTTTATTATAAAGAAAAGAATCAAATTTTGCAAAGGCTTTCTTAAAATTCTGTATTAGTTTCTCTCTCTTCAGAGAAATACTTGTCTAGGCTGGCCCAACACATGAAAAAGAATCTGGAATTTTTCCCAGATTCTTTCGAGACTTTAGTTTTCTCCTACTAAGATAGCCAAGGTTTCGTATGGCTGCAGAGTCATCACATGGTCAACCTGATTCTTGCCGTAATTGGACAGGAGAACCTGACCATTTTGATAATCCGGCAGGATGTCCACAGTAATCGGATCAGCATAGAAGTTGTTAAGGACTAAAAGTTTTTGTCCTTGCCACTCCCGCTCAAAGGCATAGACCTGAGGACTATCCTCATAGGCTGGCTGATAACTGCCCTCTGCGATGATAGGTAGTTCCTTACGCAGGGCAATCAATTTCTGATAAAAGGTAAAGATCGGTCCCTTGATTTCATTTTCCACATTGATAAGAGGATAGGATTTGCCCGCCTTCAGCCATGGAGTTCCTGTTGTAAAACCTGCATTGACTGAATTATCCCACTGCATAGGTGTCCGAGAATTATCACGAGATTTAGTCTTGATAATCTTGAAGGCTGCTTCTGGCGATTGCCCTTCGGCAAGCAGACTCTGGTAAGCATTGAGAGACTCGACATCTACATAATCTTCCATGGAGTCGTAGTCAGGATCCACCATGCCAATCTCCTCACCCATGTAGATGTAAGGTGTCCCGCGCGACAGATGAATACTGGCTGCCAACATGGTTGCCCCTTCATTGCGGAAATTCTCTACATCAACAAAGCGATTGAGAGCTCGCGGCTGATCGTGGTTGTTCCAGAAAAGAGCTGACCAGCCATCATGATCGCTCATTTCCTTGCCCCAAGTATGGAAGAGGCGTTTTAATTCTTCAAAGTCAAAAGCCTTAAGCGTCCATTTCTGTCCAGCTTCATAGTCCACCTTGAGATGATGGAAATTAAAAGCCATAGATAGCTCCTGCCGGTCTGGTGCGGTGTAAAGGATGCAATTTTCAATCGTCGTAGCGCTCATTTCGCCAACCGTCATAAAGGAATCGTCCTGCCCAAAAGTTGCTTCGTTCATCATACGCAGATAGTCATGCACGATTGGCTTATCGGTATAGGCTGGCTTGCCTTCTTGCTCTGGACAGTCCGTCAGCACCTCATCTTTTCCGATGACGTTGATGACATCAAAGCGGAAGCCCTTGACTCCTTTGTCCCGCCAAAAATTCACCACCTTGAAGAGCTCTTGACGAACATTGGGGTTGCGCCAGTTAAGATCAGCTTGAGTCACATCATAGAGATGAAGATAATATTTGCCCGTATCGCCAAATGGAGCCCAGGCACTGCCACCAAACTTGGACAGCCAGTCCGTTGGCTCATCCCGCAGGATAAAGAAGTCCTGATAGTAGGAATCCCCAGCCAGTGCCTTTTGGAACCACTCATGCTCAATTGAGCAATGATTGAGAACCATGTCCAGCATAAAGTCAATACCATGCTGCTGACCAACCTTTACCATCTCTTCAAAATCTGCCATATCTCCAAAGATAGGGTCTACCGCAGTATAGTCAGAAATATCATAACCATTGTCCCGCTGTGGACTCGGATAGAAAGGATTGAGCCAGATCATGTCCACTCCCAGCTCTTTCAGGTAAGGAAGTTTTTCAATAATCCCGCGAAAATCTCCCAGACCGTTGCCAGTCGTGTCTTTAAAAGATTTTGGATAGATCTGGTAGACAACCTTTGTTTTATCAAGTGTCATATTTTCTCCTTTTTTGAGAAAAGGGACAGGTTTTAAAGCACCGCCCCTCTCTATAGTCATTTCATTTTTCTTTAAAGTGGCTTAGCGTTCATCAACTGACTACCTCGCTCAACTGCCCGAGGAAGTTGTTCAAGTTCCTCCACCTGATAACTGTCTGAGTTTGTAATGATGACTGGTGTTTCCGTTACATAGCCCGCTTTCTTGATCATGTCTATATCAAAGGAAATGAGTTTGTCGCCAACCTTGACCTTATCTCCCTGAGACACATAACCTTCAAAGCCTTTGCCTTCCAGATTGACAGTGTCCATTCCGATATGCATGAGGATTTCAACCCCTTCATCTGACAAGATGCCGATTGCATGCTTGGTTGGGAAGAAGACTGTTACTCTACCATTGACTGGTGAAACCAACTCACCTTGGCTAGGAACAATGACAACTCCGCGCCCCATCAAACCTTGCGCAAAGACAGGATCTGTTGCCTGACTCAATTCTTTGACTTCTCCTGCCAGCGGACTAGTAATCGTTACAGGAGCTGATAAATCAGCTGCTTTCACCTCTGGAGATGACTCGGCTTTGGATGGCCCGGCAAATTCTGCCTCTTCCTGAGCTGCAAACTCTGCTTGCAATTCTGGGTCTTCCTCCGTTTTAGTCAAAAAGCCAGTCTTGTGGAAGAAGAAAGTCAGGAACATTGGTACAAGAATTGCTACAAGCATAACTCCTGCAAATGGAATCATATATTTTGCTTGGATAGAAAGGATACCTGGTAAACCACCAATACCAATAGCATTTGCCGTTATATTAAAGGTTACAGAAAGCAGACCCGCAATAGACGAACCAATCATTCCCGCAACAAATGGATAAACGTACTTGACATTGACCCCGAAGAGAGCAGGCTCAGTAACACCAAGGTAAGCTGAAATGGTAGCAGGCAGGGAAATTTGCGCTTCCCGCTCATCATGGCGTTTAATAAGGTAATAAGCAAATACAGCTGAACCTTGAGCGATATTGGACAGAGCAATCATTGGCCAAAGACCAGTACCACCGGCATCCGCTACCAACTGAGTATCAATGGCATTGGTCATATGGTGAAGACCTGTGATAACAAATGGAGCATAAAGAGCACCAAATACTGCGCCAAAGAGCCATTTAACAGGGCCAGTTAAACCTGCAAGTACAACTGTTGAAAGTCCCTGACCGATTGTCCAACCGATAGGACCCAAGACAGTATGAGCCAGAATCAGAGCAGGAATCAATGATAAGAATGGCACAAAAATCATAGACACTACTTCTGGAATATGTTTACGCCAAAAGATTTCCAGATAAGATAGAGATAAACCTGCTAAAAGTGCCGGAATAACCTGAGCTTGGTAACCAACACGATTGACAGTAAAGAAACCGAAATCCCAAACCCAGTCCTTAGCGATTTCAGCTGCTGGTGTCGATGCTACTGAATAAGCATTCAGCAATTGTGGGGACACCAAACAGATCCCCAAGACAATACCAAGAATTTGGCTAGTTCCCATTTTACGAGAAACAGACCAAGTGATTCCAACTGGCAGGAATTGGAAAATTGCTTCTCCTGGAAGCCACAAGAAATGGTTTATTCCAGACCAGAATTTGGATACCTCTGTGATTGTTTTCCCATCCAACATAGACCAATGCACGCCCTCAAGGACATTGCGGAAGCCAAGGATTAACCCTCCGACAATCAAAGCTGGAATGATAGGGGTAAAAATTTCTGCCAGAGTGGCCATAACCCGCTGAAGGGGATTTTGGTTGCTCTTAGCAGCAGACTTTGCTGCTTCTTTTGATACTCCCTCAATACCTGAAACAGCAGTGAAGTCATTGTAAAAGATTGGCACATCATTTCCAATGATGACCTGGAATTGCCCAGCATTTGTGAAAGTTCCCTTGACCACTGGGATTGCCTCAATGGCCCTGACATTGGCTTTTTTATCATCGCCAAGTACAAAGCGCATCCGGGTCGCACAGTGGCTAACTGCTGTGACATTCTCTTTGCCGCCGATTGCATCTAGCAGATCTTTAGCTTCCTTCTCAAATTTTCCCATTTGACTACTGGCTGAATGAGAATCCAGCACTCTCCTTATATTTTTTACGAGTTAGTTTTTCAACACATCTCTACAAATTATTGTAATCGATTTCAAAGATGTAGGCAAGTTGTTTGTTGAAAATATCCCTCATTTTTGATAAAATTTTCTATGTTGTATGCAAAAAAGAAAACAAGTGAAGTTTATGATGAAGAAATACAAACAATTATTCAAACAGATTGAGAAAGATATTTTAGAGGAACGATATGCAGTCGGGGACTTCTTGCCCAGCGAACATCAGCTGACAGAAGACTACCAGATCAGCCGCGACACTGTGCGCAAGGCTCTGGCTCTGTTGCAGGAAGAAGGATTGATTGAAAAGGTCCGCGGACAGGGTTCCAAAATCATCAAACAGGAACAGTTCGACTTTCCAGTGTCTAAGCTGACCAGCTATCAAGAAGTGGTCAAGCAGAATAATATGCAGTCCAAAACCAATGTTGTCAGCTTGGAAAAGATTACCGTAGATCAGAAACTATCCGACATCACTGGCTTCCCTCCCTACCGACTGGTTTGGCGAATCGTCCGTCAGCGCGTTGTAGACCAAGTCGCCTCTGTATTAGATATTGACTATTTAGACAAGGGCATCGTCCCTGACTTGACAAGGGAAATCGCTGAGCAGTCCATTTATGCCTATTTGGAAAATGATTTAAAGCTTAACATTGCCTATGCCAAAAAGGAATTTACCATTGACCACGCCAATGACCGAGACAAGATTCTCATGGACCTAGGCAAGGATCAGCAGGTCGTCTCTGTCAAATCCCAGGTCTATCTGGCAGACGGCCGCCAGTTTCAATATACCGAGAGCCGTCACAAGCTAGACAAATTTCGCTTTGTGGATTTCGCTAAGCGTCAGAAAGAATAACCTTGAGTTCCATCCAGACCACAAAACCACCTCTGCCTTCCAGTTGGCAGAGGTGGTTTCTTTTATGAGTAGTCTAAGGCTGCTTTGTTTTGGAGCGACAAAGAGCCTCAAAATTCTTTTTACTTGTTTTAGGAGATTTATATGAAAAAATTAGTTAAGGGCTTCTGCTGCTTTTTAAACGTTACTGATTCTTATTACTTCCTTTCCTACTTTTGCGCCTGTGAGAATGTCAATACTTGCTTATCATATAGGGTAACTTTAGATGTCATTGGACTGTCCTCATTTCTATTTTGATGCTAATAGTATAATCCCAGAAACTTAAGACAGACTTATAAAAAACTTGAAAGAAACTTAAAAGGCTGAGTTTATTTCTCAGCCTTTTCCACTTCTTCAATAATGTCAGAAATTTCAACTTTCACCTTCGTAACACGGCCATTTTTAACCTTGTCATTGGTCAAAATGAGTTGCTTATTTTGACTTTCGACTTCGTAGCTAATGCGTTCTTTCGGATCTGGAATAGTCCCTACACAAGTCAAGTAATAACCAGCTATCGTATCCACATCATCGCTTTCGATTTCGACTTCAAAGTATTCATTAAAATCATTAAGGGTCATGGTTCCTAAGACAATGTAGGTATTCTCACCGATTTCATGGACTTCAATTTCAGCTTTGTCAGTCTCATCATCAATCTCACCGACAATCTCCTCCAAGAGATCTTCCAGTGTGACCAGACCAGCCATACCGCCATACTCATCCAAGAGAATCGCCATTTGATTTTGCGTATTGCGTAGCTCCTTGAGCAAATCATCGACAAACATGGTTTCCGGTACAAAGAGTGGCTCCTGCAAAATCTTGCGCAGAACGATATTGTCAAAACCATTGACGAATCCTTCATTAAGCAGTCGCTTGGTATGAATCAGACCGATGACATTGTCCTTATCCCCATCATAAACGGGAATCCGCGAGAAGCTCTGTTTGAGAATGCTCTCGATGATTTCCTTGGTATCGTCCTGAATGTCCACCATAAAGGCATCCGTCCGCGGCACCATCAGTTCACGCGCCATCAGCTCATCCAGAGAGAAAATCCCCTGCAGCATCTCAATCTCGTCCGCATCCAAGGTCTCTTCGCTCTTGGTCAGCATATACTCAATCTCGTCCCGAGTCATCTTTTCGTCTGCATCATCAAACTTCATCGGCGTTATCCGGCTCAGCAGATTGGTTGAAGCAGATAGCAACCAGACGAAGGGACTGACAATCTTGCCAAGAAAGATAATGACTGGTGCAGCCCGCACAGCTAGATTGTCTTTCAGGTTCATAGCAATGCGCTTGGGATAAAGCTCACCCAAAACAATAGAAATATAGGTCAATAGAACCAAAGCCAAGAAAGTTCCGATAGCACGTGCTGTTTCGGAATTTCCCATCCAAGAAGAGAAAAGTTTTCCCAGATTATCCGCAAAGCTGGCCCCAGACAGGATATTGATAACTGTAATCCCAACCTGAATGGTTGATAAGAAATTATTAGGGCTTTCTAAGACAGCCAAGAGGCGGATATACTTGAGGTCGCCCTCCTCAGCTTTTTGCTCCACACGCGCCCGATTGAGCGATACCATTGCCATCTCAGCAGCTGAGAAAAAGGCATTTAACAAAGTCAATATAAACAGTAGTAAGGCTTGCCATAACATATTCTGACTGCCAGGGTCTTCCATTGATTCTTTCTCCTCGAAAAGTATAGATAAATCTGATTATATCATATTTTTAAATTTAGTGCACAGGAAATGAAAATAAGACGGAAGGCCTTCCTTCCGTCTTATTTTCTAATCTTGAGACTCTGGAATCAATCGACTCCGAAACTCATCCTTATTTATTAATAATCCCAAATTCTTCGTTCTTCTTCTGCTGCTGGGCTTCCTTGTGATTGTCATAGAGGTTGGCCAGGAATTTGGCGATTTCCTTGAGGATAGAATAGGTCGGGATTGCCACAATCATCCCCAGCACGCCATAAATATTGCTGGATAGAAGCAAGAGCACCATGATAGTAATGGGATGGACTTTCATCACACCACCAACGATACGGGGATAGAGGATATTGCCATCGACCTGCTGGATAATTAGCATGTAAATCAAAGCCGCCACCATCTTCTGAGGATCGGTAAAGGCATACGTAATGACCATGGGAATCAAGCCGATACTCGGTCCTACATAAGGAATCAGATTAGCAAGACTGGAGAAAATAGCAAAGACCAAAGCGTACTTGAGTCCAATGACGCTATAGCCAATATAAGCCAGAGCGCCGATAATCAGGGCATCGATTGAAATCCCGCTGATATAGCGGGCAACAGTAGCATTGAGATTGGTCAGCAAGCTGGAGATATTAAGCTTATCGCGCTTGAGGACCGTCCGCTCCAACATGGGCAAAAGCTTATGGCCGTCCATGAGGAAATAAACCAAGAAAATCGGCGTCATAATTAAAATCATCAGCGTATTGACAACTGCTGACAGAACGCTGCCTAGACTGTTGGTCACACTGTTAAGGATATTCTGAAGAATGTCCACATAAGACAGGTTGAGCTGCTGGATGGTGGACTGGATATTCAGATTCCGAAAGAGCGGATTTTTAGATAATTGATTAACAAAACTTTGAATTTCCCAATAAAGTCCTTGCGTTGAATTAATCAAGCTGCTCAGCTGATTAATCAAAATCGGCAAGAGATAAATAACACCCAAAGCAATCAAGCCAAACAGAAGGCTGAGCGTCATCAGAATCCCAATCATTCGGTTGATTTTGAGCTTTTCCTGGAGAAATTTCACCAGCGGATTCGTAATATAGTAAAGAAATCCTCCCACAAGAAAGGGAATCAAGATTGTATTCACAACGCTAACAATCGGGGTTATCATATCCCCCATTTGACGCCAGATAAAGAAAATAATCGTTAGCAAAAGGACCTCACTGGTCCAAAACATCAGCTTACTTTTATGAAACATTTGACTCCTCCTATCAGTTATTTTACCATAAATTTTGTTATAATAAAGGAGATTTAATGAAAGAAAGAGTAAAAATGGAAAAGATTATCAAACTGGAAAATGTAAGCTTGGCTAAACAAGGCCGAACTATCTTAAAAGATCTCAACTGGCAGGTGAAAAAGGGGGAGCATTGGGCTATTCTCGGCCTAAACGGCTCAGGAAAGTCCACTCTCCTGCGCCTGCTCATGGCTGAGCATTGGAAGACTCAGGGCAAGGTAACGGTTCTCGGTGCGGAATTTGGTGCCGGCGACATTCCTCAGCTGAGAACTAGGATTGGAGTAGTCGGATCCTTCATTGCTGAGCGTCTGCCCAGCCATCTCACTGCCGAAGAAATCGTCCTGACAGGCAAGTATAAAAGCAGTATTCTCTATGCTTCTTACGGGCAAACTGAGCTGAATCAAGCTAGGGAAATGCTGGCTTCCATTAGCGGGCAAGAATTGATTGGCCGAAGCTACGCCAGTCTGTCTCAAGGGGAAAAACAGCTCTTGCTGATTGCGCGCAGTCTCATGGAAAAGCCAGAACTGCTTATCTTAGACGAAGCGACCAGCGGTCTGGATCTCTTTGCCCGCGAGCGCCTGCTGGAACAGATTGGTAAGATTACGCAGATGGAGCAGGCTCCAACCATCCTCTATGTCACCCACCATGTAGAAGAAATTACTGAAGCTATGGATCATGTCCTGCTCCTGAAAGAAGGTGAAATCATAGCCCAAGGTCCCAAAGAAGACATACTTCAAAAAGAGGTCATGGATCGATTTTATCCCCAACCAGTCGAGCTGATTGAGCTGGGAGAAGACCGTTATTTCATCAAGGTGGAGGTCAGGTCCTCATGAAGCAATTTTCTAATACCATCTTCAATCTGGGCTACTTCCTGATTCTGACCATGACTGCGATTGCCTTGCTTTTCCTGTCAGGGCAGATTCTGCTGTCCCATACTTACATCCCTTTGAGAATTGCTGAAGGAGTCCAATTCGTCAGTAATCCTTGGTATTTCTACCCTATCCTCCTGCTCTTTCTCCTCAGCCTCTTTTTTATCCGGCCCCTGCTGGAAAAGGTTCAGACCAAGCATCTTTTTTGGATTCTTTCCCTCATCTTTATAGCAGCAGCGATTTTTCTGATAACGGCATACGATGGCCGTATCCGAGCTGACGCCAAACATGTTTTCAATGCAGCGCTGGCCTTTAACCGAGGAGATTACAGCTCGCTGACAACCGTCGGAAGCTACATGTATCGCAATCCCCATCAGTTAGGACTGATGACTTTGGAGCGACTTTACGCTTTTATTTCTCCGACGACTCAATTTGCCTTTAGCATGAATGTCGTCTGGACTTTACTCAGTCATTTCTTGATTTACAAGATTACTGCCCTGCTCAATGCCAGAGAAATGATTCAGAAATACACGATTCTGCTGACCTTTCTATTTTTACCACAACTCTTTTTCATCCTCTTTGTCTACGGTACCATTCCTGGGCTCTGCTTCTGTCTGCTCAGTCTCTATGCTTTTATCAAGCTGGAGCAGAAAGGAAACCTGCTCTATGCCTTGCTGGGAGCTGCCAGCATCAGTCTGGCCTGCCTCCTGCGCAACAACTACATCATCTTTGCCATCATGCTGATTGGAGTCTGCTTTCTGTCCATTTTTTATAAATGGTCTTGGAAGAAACCCTTAACCATCATCCTGATTTTAGCTGGCATCCTTCTTTCAAACAAGGGTCTGACGGCCTACTATGAGCAGCTGATTGGGGGCAAGATTGGTGTCGGTACCCCAAAAATCGCCTACATCACTATGGGCCTGCGGGATGATCCCAATCGGCAGACCTTGGGAGGCTGGTACGATGCCTACAATACCAAGATTCTCAAGCGCAACAAATATGATGAAAATTTGGCTACAGAAATGGCCACTCGGGATTTGAAGGATATTTTGATTCACTTCAGTAAGCATCCTGCTTATGCGCTCAAATTCTTCTACGAAAAGGTCAAGTCGACTTGGACTGAGCCGACTTTTCAGTCTATTTGGACTGGGCCTCAGATTGAGCGCCAGCAATACATGAAGCCAGCTGTCCTGCGCAGCATTTATGAGGAAAGAAAAGGTTATCAGATTGTTAATTTCCTGCTCTTAACCCTGCTAGCCAGCATCTATCTGCTCTCCTGTTTCTTTATCCTGCATAAATTTTTCGTCGCCGAGGAAAAGCTGACGCCTTTTGACCTCTATCCCTTCATCTTTCTATTGGGGGGCGGCCTCTTCCACTTCTTCTGGGAAACCAAGAGCCAGTATGTCTATATCTATGTCCTTCTTCTCATCCCTTCCGCCGCTCAATCCTTAGTCGACCTGAGCGATTGGTGGAAGAACAAAGGAAAAGGGAAATCAACAGACCAGCTTGAGAAAAACCTATAAAACTTGAACACTTGATAAGAATTTGTTATAATTTTATAGGAATACTAAGTGAAACAAAGTTGAATTTGTAATTAAAATTTTTTGTATTTTGCGAAGGGAGAATAGCGATTTATGTTTTCAATATTAGGTGCAGTATTATTTGGAGTTATAGCAATTATGACAGTTCTTGTTGCTTGCGGTCTGCCTTTGGGCGAATATACAATGGGTGGTCAACATAAAATCTTACCTAAGAAATTTAGACTTGCGGCAGTCGTTTCGGTAGCTATCCAAATTTTTGCCATGATCATTATTTTGCAAGCTGGAGGTTTGCTTCCCTTGTGGTTTTCTTTTAAGATTACTAAATATATTTGTTTCTTCTTTGCCGCTTATCTATCCTTGAATACGATTATGAACATGATTTCAAAAAGTAAGAAAGAAAAATATGTTATGACTCCTCTTTCACTTATAGCTGCAATATGTTTTTGGATAACAGCATTTCAGATGTAATATGTGAAATGAGGTTCATCTACAGTGCGTCAAATTAGAGTTTGGCAATAACATCTCTATACATGATTACTAATGATATAATATTACAAATATCGAATAAAACAAATTAGAATTTGTAGAGGTGAGAAAAATGTAATGGCAACACATTCAACTTAAATCGAAATAGTATAAAATTACGAGGAGATTATAAGATGAACAATTATATAAAATTAAATGAAGATAGATGGAATAATGTAAAAAATGACTATACTGAGCCATTGACACATGAAGAATTAGAAGAAGTTAGAAATAATCCAATTTCTGTTGCATTAACTGTTGGGAAAAAAGTTCCAAAAGAATGGTTTGAAAAAGCAAACGGAAAAAAGATATTAGGTTTAGCTTGTGGTGGTGGACAGCAGGGACCAGTTTTTGCTATAAAAGGTTATGATGTAACCATAATGGATTTTTCTAAATCACAATTACAAAGAGATGAGTTGGTTGCTAAAAGAGAAGGCTTAAAAATCAATACAGTTCAAGGCGATATGACAAAACCATTTCCATTTGAAAATGAAACTTTTGATATTATTTTTAATCCGGTTTCAAATGTATATATAGAAGATTTAGAAAACATGTATAAAGAAGCCTCTCGAGTATTGAAAAAGGGTGGACTGTTAATGGTCGGATTTATGAATCCTTGGATATACATGTATGATGCTGACATTGT